>NZ_CP132744.1:1380204-2070306 GCF_037477895.1 Mycetohabitans endofungorum | reverse complement strand
TCGGATAAGGGCAAAAAAAAGCCCTGCCGATGCAGGGCTAGAAACCTCGGTTGCAAGCGAGCCGATTTATTGCTGCGGCTGGCTCGGCGTACCGACAGGCTGGTTCGACGTATCGATGGGTTGGTTCGTCGTACCGGCGGGCTGGCTCGACGGATCGATGGTTTGGCTCGTCGTACCGACGACTTCCACTTCCACGCGGCGGTTCGGTGCCAGGCACGCGATCAACGCCTTGCGGTTCTTCTGGTTGCAGTCCGTCACGACCGGGTTACGCTTGCCCTTGCCTTCCGTGTAGATGCGGTTGTCCGGGATGCCCTTGCTGACTAGATATGTCTTCACCGCTTGCGCGCGGCGCAGCGACAGACGGTCGTTGTACTTGTCCGAGCCGATCTTGTCGGTGTAACCCGTGGCGACGACCACTTCGAGATTCAAACCCTGGATTTTCGATGCCAAATCATCGAGCTTTTCTTCGCCGGCTGGCTTCAGCACCGCCTTGTCGAAGTCGAACAGCGTGTCCGCCTGATAAGTGACCTTCTGGCTCGTGATGATGGGTGCTGGTACGACCGGCGGGGGTGCCGGCGGCGTCGGAGCCTGAACTACCAGCGCGCCGTCGCACTTCGCGTTCGCGGTGGCCGGGGTCCAGAAAGCATCGCGCCAGCAAAGCTCGCTCGTGCCGTTCATCCACACGTATTCGCCGGTGCCGTTTGCCCAGTTGTCGTTGGCAGCTTGTCGCGAAGCTGGCACCGACTGTGCCGATGCGGATGCAGCCATGACCGCGGTAGCTGCAATGAACGCGAGCTTTGAAAGTTTATTCATATTTCTCCTCTCGAAATTGAGATTACCGCAGCTTTACTGCGAGCCTGTTGACGAAGACAAGTCAGACATTGCGCGAAGTATAACATTATGGCAATGCGAAAAACCGATGTGTATACACTTCGAACAGTGACTGACTTCTGCGCCACATTTTGCCATACCGGTCCTATCCAACGATAAATTTATCCTTCTCGCTAGGCCTTGATCCGGCAATTGTGGTTTGCTCGCAACAGTCGCCGAAGAACACTGTCGGGCTTGGCTGTGCAGCATTGTAGATAGGCGTTCGGACGCCGTCGAGAAAGGGGATGAATTGGGTGGCGACCCGCGACATTCACGCGCGAGCCGTCGCGGCCGATGTGCCCCCTGGCGCTGCACGGCGCTTCAGGTTCGGGATGAGCGCGCCGGTGAGGCTGTGTGCCCGCGCGCGCGGTACTGCGCGCCGAGGCCGCCGGGGCTCGCATGCTAGAATTGTGCGATACGCGTTGTCCGCTACCGCCACGCCGGCACATGTGCCTACGCCACGCCCCCGGCCCGGGCCCGGCACCGCCAGAGTTCGTCAAAGACACCAATAAATGGATCAATTCGCCAAAGAGACCCTGCCCATTTCTCTCGAAGAGGAAATGCGCCGCTCCTACCTCGACTACGCGATGAGCGTGATCGTGGGCCGCGCGCTGCCCGATGCGCGTGATGGACTTAAGCCGGTGCATCGGCGCGTGCTCTATGCGATGCATGAGCTGAACAACGACTGGAATCGCGCGTACAAGAAGTCCGCGCGTATCGTCGGGGACGTGATCGGTAAATACCACCCGCACGGCGACAGCGCAGTCTACGAGACGATCGTGCGCATGGCGCAGGATTTCTCACTGCGCTACATGCTGGTGGACGGGCAGGGCAACTTCGGCTCGGTCGACGGCGACAACGCCGCGGCGATGCGCTACACCGAGATCCGGCTCGCGAAGATTGGCCATGAGCTGCTGGCCGATATCGACAAGGAGACCGTGGACTTTGAGCCGAACTACGACGGCAGCGAGACCCAGCCGCAGGTGCTGCCGGCGCGGATCCCGAACCTGTTGATCAACGGCTCGTCCGGTATCGCGGTCGGCATGGCGACGAACATCCCGCCGCATAACTTGAACGAAGTCGTCGACGCGTGCCAGCATCTGTTAAATCATCCACAAGCGTCGATCGACGAGCTAATCGAGCTCGTCCCAGCGCCCGATTTCCCGACGGCGGGGATCATCTACGGCGTGCAAGGTGTGCGCGACGGCTATCGTACCGGCCGTGGCCGCGTTGTCATGCGCGCCAAGACCCATTTCGAGGAGATTGACCGCGGCCAGCGCATGGCGATCATCGTCGATGAGTTGCCATACCAGGTGAACAAGCGCTCGCTGCTTGAGCGCATCGCCGAGTTGGTCAACGAGAAGAAGATTGAGGGTATCTCTGATATCCGTGACGAGTCCGACAAGAGCGGCATGCGCGTGGTGATCGAGCTTAAGCGCGGCGAAGTGCCGGAGGTTGTGCTCAACAATCTGTACAAGAATACGCAGCTGCAGGATACGTTTGGCATGAACATGGTCGCGCTGATTGACGGCCAGCCGAAGCTGCTGAACCTGCGCGAGCTGCTGGAGTGCTTCCTGTCGCATCGGCGCGAAGTCGTCACGCGCCGCACCCTCTATGAGTTACGCCGCGCGCGTGAGCGCGGCCACGTGCTGGAAGGCCTGGCGGTGGCGCTGGCGAACATCGACGAGTTCATTGCGATCATCAAGGCGGCGCCGACGCCGCCGATCGCAAAGCAGGAGTTGATGACGCGCGCGTGGGACTCGGCGCTAGTGCGCGACATGCTATCGCGCGCGCAAGGCGAAACCCCGGGCGGGCGCGATGCGTTCCGCCCCGATGGGCTGGCGCCCATCTTCGGCATGCAAGCCGACGGGTTGTATAAGCTGTCGGACACGCAGGCGCAGGAAATCCTGCAGATGCGCTTGCAACGCTTGACCGGCCTGGAGCAAGACAAGATCACCGCCGAGTATCGCGAGGTGATGGCGCAGATCGCCGATCTGCTGGATATCCTGGCCAAGCCGGAGCGGATCCGCACGATCATTGCCGACGAGCTGGTCGCGATCAAGGCGGAATTCGGTGACCCGAGGCGCTCGCAGATCGAATTGAATGCCACCGAGCTTGGCACCGAGGACCTGATTACGCCGCAGGACATGGTCGTCACGATGTCGCACGCCGGCTACATCAAGTCGCAGCCGCTGTCCGAGTATCGTGCGCAAAAGCGCGGTGGCCGCGGCAAGCAGGCGATCGTGATGAAGGACGACGATTGGATCGAGACGTTGTTCATCGCGAACACACATGATCACATCCTGTGCTTCTCGAATCGCGGGCGCGTGTATTGGCTTAAGGTCTACGAGGTGCCGCAGGGCTCGCGTAACTCGCGCGGCCGGCCGATCGTGAATATGTTCCCGCTGCAGGAAGGCGAGAAAATCAACGTGGTGCTGCCGGTCAAGGAATTTTCGGCTGACAAGTTCGTATTCCTCGCCACGTCGCTTGGCACCGTGAAGAAGACGCCGCTGGAGGCGTTCTCGCGGCCGCTGAGGAAGGGCATCATCGCGGTGGGGCTCGATGATGGCGATTTCCTGATCGGCGCGCAGATCACCGACGGACAGCATGACGTGATGCTGTTCTCCGACGCCGGCAAGGCGGTGCGCTTCGACGAGAACGACGTGCGGCCGATGGGGCGGGAGGCACGCGGCGTGCGTGGCATGCAGCTCGAGGACGGCCAGCAGGTGATCGCGTTGCTAGTGGCCGGCGGCGAGTCACAATCGGTGCTGACTGCGACCGAGAATGGCTACGGCAAGCGCACGCCGATTGCCGAATACACGCGGCATGGGCGTGGCACAAAGGGTATGATCGCGATCCAGACCTCGGAGCGCAATGGCCGGGTGGTCGCCGCGACGCTGGTTGAAACGGATAGCGAGATTATGCTGATTACGACCGCTGGTGTGCTGATCCGTACGCGCGTTTCTGAGATCCGTGAGATGGGCCGCGCAACGCAAGGTGTTACACTAATTAGCCTTGACGAGGGCACCAAGCTGTCTGGCTTGCAGCAGATCGCTGAGACCGACGCGGAAGCCGACGCCGAGTCCGACACGGAGACGGGTGGCGCTGACGAATGACGGCCAGCTGAATGCATGTCAGTCGGGTGGGGCTGCGGAGCGAGCGCTGGGTCGACAGAACAACTTTTTCATGGGAGTCGTGATGCAAAAACAATTCAAGCAGTGGATGTTGCTGGCCCTTTTCGTGCCGACGTTGGCGATGGCACAGGCGCTGCCTACCCAGGGCGGCGCGGCTTCGACCCCCAGTGCAGCGCCGATCGATCCGGCCAAACAGGCCGCCATCAAGGACCTGCTCGATGCGATCGACGCGCCGAAGCTGGTCGGCGCCATTGCCACCAGCGCACAAATGCAAGCCAAGCAACTGGTGCCGGCGATCCTGTCTGATGCGCTGACCGAGAACAAGGCGCTCAACGACAAGCAGAAGCAGGCCGCCGTGCCGACGCTGCAAAAAAATGCCGTGCCCAAGCTCGTGGAATCCGCCGGCACGGTATTCAACAGCGAACCATTCCGCCAGGATGCGATGCAGGCGCAGTATGAAGCGTATGCGAAGTACTATTCGGCATCGGAAATCAAAGACCTGACGGCGTTCTACAAGAGCCCGACTGGCCGCAAGTTCATCGAGGTGCAGGATCAGGTAGGCCGCGACGTGGTCAGCGGCCTGATGCAAAAGTACATGCCGGCATCGATCAAGGCAACGCGCGACCAGGCCGACAAGGAAGTGGCCGCGGTCAAGGCGAAGTAACGTTGGCCGCGGATGCGCGCCGCCACGCGGGTGACGCGGCGGCGCGTGAGCGGCGGGCTGGGCGCCGTCAGTCACTTGGCGGTGCTGCGATGGCGATGTCATAATGGTCGTTTGCGATACTGCAAGCGGCCATTGCTTTTTTTCGACGCAGGCGCGTTGTTTGCGTTCGTTTCAGCTAGAGTCCCAGATGCGAGCGTTCAATTTTTCGGCGGGCCCCGCGGCGCTGCCTGAAGAGGTATTGCAACAGGCTGCCGACGAGATGCTCGATTGGCACGGTTGCGGCATGGGCGTGATGGAAATGAGCCACCGCGGCCGTGAATTCTCGTCGATCCACGAGCGGGCATTGCTCGACCTGCGTGAACTGCTGGCAGTGCCGGCCAGCCACCAGATCCTATTTCTACAAGGCGGCGGGCTCGGCGCGAACGCGATTGTGCCGATGAACCTGCTAGGCTCGCGCTCGAGTGCGGATTTCGTGTTGACCGGCGCCTGGACGCAGAAGTCCTATCACGAGGCAAAGAAGTATTGCAACGCGCATATTGCCGCCTCGGGCAAAACCGATGTGGGTTTCACGCGGATGCCGGCAGTGTCGGAATGGCGGCTCTGCGATGATCCTGCGTACGTGCACGTGTGCTCGAACGAAACGATTGACGGCGTCGAAATGTTCGAGTTTCCCGACCTGGGCAATGTGCCGCTGGTGGTCGATGCGTCGTCACACATTCTGTCGCGCCCGATGGACGTGGCCAAGTGCGGTGCGTTGTTTGCCGGCGCGCAGAAAAACATTGGCATTGCCGGCTTGACGATCGTGATCGTGCGCGAGGATCTGCTGGATCGCTCCCTCGCGATTTGCCCATCGGCGTTCGAGTGGAAGACGATTGCCGCGAACAACTCGATGTACAACACACCCCCCACGTATGCGATCTATGTCGCCGGGCTGGTGTTTCAATGGCTAAAGCGCCAGGGTGGTCTTGCCGCGATCGAGGCGCGCAATATCGAGAAGGCCACGCTGCTGTATGACTTCATCGACGGCAGCGATTTTTACTCAAACCAGGTCGAACGCGGGTCGCGCTCGAGAATGAACGTGCCGTTCTTTCTTGCTGACGAATCGCGCAACGACGATTTCCTGGCCGGCGCGAACGCGCGAGGGCTATTGCAACTGAAGGGCCACAGGTCCGTTGGCGGCATGAGGGCATCGATCTACAACGCGGTGCCGTTGGACGGCGTAAAGGCGCTCGTCGAATACATGAAGGAATTCGAGCAACGCCGCGCCTGAGGTCGCGTGGACCCAGGACCGGTTTTTTTCACGGGCCGATGTTGCGATGGACGAAGAATTGGATTTGAAGCTCAAGCCATTGCGCGAGCACATCGACGAGATCGATTGGCAATTGATCACGCTGCTGAACCAGCGTGCACAGGTGGCCCTCGAGGTCGGCGAGGTCAAGAAGGCGTATAACGCGCCAGTGTTCCAGCCGGAGCGCGAGCAGCAGGTGATCGCGCGTCTGCAGGCGTTATCTGCCGGGCCGCTGGGTGGCGAGCATATCGCGTTGATTTGGCGCGAGATCATGGCGGCGAGCCGCCAACTTGAGAAAGCGCAGCGGGCTGCGTACCTGGGCCCGGAGGGCACCTATAGCGAGCAGGCGATGCTCGGCTATTTCGGCCAATCGATGACCGGCCTGCCGTGCGTGTCGATCGACGAGGTGTTCCGCTCGGTCGAGGCGGGCGCAGCCGATTTTGGTGTCGTGCCCGTCGAGAATTCGACCGAAGGTGCGGTGTCGCGCACGCTGGACTTGTTGCTGGAGACGTCGCTGCAGATCAGCGGTGAGCTATCGCTGCCGATTCAGCATCATCTGCTTACGCAAAGCGGCACGTTGCAAGGGGTCACTCGGGTATGCGCGCATGCGCAAGCACTCGCGCAGTGCCAGAACTGGCTTTTTGCCAACGCGCCGCTGCTCGAGCGCCAGGCGGTGTCAAGCAATGCCGAGGCTGCCCGGGTGGCGGCGGTGGAACCCACCGTCGCGGCGATTGCCAGCGAACGCGCCGGGAAGCAGTACGGCTTGCAGACTGCGTTCGCGTTGATCCAGGACGATCCGTGCAATCGCACGCGTTTCCTGATCCTCGGCGGCGATCCGCCGGGTGCGACGGGCTGCGACAAGACATCGGTGATCTTGTCGGTGAAGAACGAGCCGGGTGCCGTGTTCCGAATGCTCGAGCCGCTGGCACAGTATGGTGTATCGATGAGCCGTTTCGAGTCGCGCCCGGCGCGCAGCAGTGCGTGGGAGTATTTTTTCTATATCGATCTTGAAGGCCATCGGCACGACGCGGCGGTCGCGGCCGCGCTCGTGGAGCTGGAGCATGCCGCAGCCTATGTAAAGATACTCGGCTCCTATCCGCGGGCTCGGTAGGACCCGCGCCGGCGGGCCATTCGCTGGCGGCTGACGTGTGATCGCCATCGCTTGCCACAACTGTTGGCCAACCTCGTCGTTATTTGTTTGGAGCCTGAAACATCATGTCAGCCATGCAATACGGTCGGTCCCACGTGCGTGCGCTTGCTCCCAATGAAGTGTTCCTCGCCACACTGCAAAAGGCGTTGGCACCGTCCTGATCCAGCAGGTGCATACCGTACACTTTATTACATTATCGTATCGTGGCCGTGTTCTCGTTTAATAAACTTGTCGTCGTCGGCGTCGGGCTGATCGGCGGCTCATTGGCGTTGGCGCTGCGCGAGCGTCACGGCCGCACCGGCACGATCGTCGGTGTCGGCCGTGGCGCCGGCTCGTTGCGCACGGCACTTGAGCGGCGCATCATCGATGAGGCGATCATGATCGACGATGACGCCGCGCTGGCCGGCGCGTTGCGCGGCGCGGATTGGGTCGTGCTGGCGGCGCCCGTCGCACAAACCCGTGCGCTGCTCGGTGCCATCGCGCCGCACTTGGAGCGATCCACGATCGTCACCGACGCGGGCAGCACGAAGCAAGACGTCATTGCCGCCGCCCGCGCCGCGCTAGGCGCGCGGCTCGCGCAGTTCGTGCCTGGGCATCCGATCGCCGGACGCGAATCCAGCGGGGTCGAGGCGGCGCTCGCCGACCTGTATGTGGGACGCAAGGTGGTGTTGTGCCCGCTCGCGGAGAACCCGCGCGTGTTAGTGGATCGGGTAGCTGCCCTGTGGGAGGCGAGCGGCGCCTCGCTGCATGAGATGACTGCGCAGCAGCACGATGCGGTTTTCGCCGCCGTCAGCCACTTGCCGCATGTGCTGTCGTTCTCGCTCGTCGAGACGATTCTGCGCGCGCCGGACGCAGCGTTGAAGCTCTCGTTCGCCGGCGGGGGCTTTCGCGACTTCACGCGGATCGCGGCGTCGAATCCGGAAATGTGGCGTGACATCTGCGTGGCCAACCGTGATGCGCTGCTAGACGGGATTGACGCTTACTCGGCCGTGCTCGGGACAGTACGCGCGGCGATCGCTGCGGGCGATGGTGCGACGCTCGAAGCGCTGTTTGCGCGTTCGCGCAGCGCGCGGGCGCAATGGGGCCACGAGCGTGACGCGGCGTCCGAGCTCAAGCGGTGCTGAAAGGAACTTCTATCATGGAATACCTCGATCTCGGACCCTACACGCGCGCGACTGGCACGGTGCGCCTGCCTGGCTCCAAGAGTATCTCGAATCGTGTGCTGCTGCTGGCGGCATTGGCTGAGGGCGTCACGACGATCGACAACTTGCTCGATTCGGACGATACCCGCGTTATGCTGGCCGCGCTCGAACAACTGGGCGTCGTGTTGCAGCATGACGCCGTGCAGCGGCGTTGCACCGTGACAGGCGCCGGGCGCGTGTTTCCAGTCAAACGGGCGGCGTTGTTTCTCGGCAACGCGGGAACCGCCGTGCGGCCGCTCACTGCGGCGTTGGCAGTCATGGGCGGCGAGTACCGACTGCATGGCGTACCGAGAATGCACGAGCGCCCAATCGGTGACCTGGTCGATGGCCTGCGGCAGCTCGGGGCGCGAATCGACTATGAAGGCAATCCGGGCTATCCGCCGTTGCTCGTGCATCCAGCGTCGATTTGCGCGAATGCGCCGATTCGCGTGCGGGGCGACGTATCGAGCCAGTTCCTGACTGCGCTGCTGATCACGCTGCCGCTGGTGGAGACGGCCGGCGGCGAGGCGGTAGTCGAAGTAGACGGCGAACTCATCTCCAAACCCTATATTGAGATCACGATCCGCTTGATGGAGCGCTTCGGCGTGCATGTGCAGCGTGATGGCTGGCGGCGCTTCATCGTGCCGGCCGCCGGCCGCGTGCGCTATCGCTCGCCGGGGCGGATCGTCGTTGAAGGCGACGCGTCGTCGGCGTCCTATTTCCTCGCGGCCGGCGCGCTCGCCCATGGGCCGGTGCGTGTCGAAGGCGTCGGGCGGGCCAGCATCCAAGGCGACGTGCAGTTTGCCGACGCGTTGGTCCGTATGGGGGCGAACGTGATGATCGGCGACGACTGGATCGAAGTGCGCGGGGTCGAATCAGATGATGGCAAGCTGCAGCCGTTGGACATGGATTTCAATCTGATTCCAGATGCCGCGATGACGATCGCAGTTGCCGCATTGTTCGCTAGCGGTATGACCACGCTGCGCAACATCGGCAGCTGGCGGGTTAAGGAAACGGACCGGATCGCCGCCATGGCCACCGAACTGCGCAAACTCGGGGCGCACGTCGAGGAAGGCGCGGACTACCTGCGTGTGGCGCCGCCCGCCGCGCTGACGCCCAATGCCGCGATCGACACGTATGATGACCATCGGATGGCAATGTGCTTTTCGCTGGCCAGCCTGGGCAATGTTCCGGTGAGGATTCACGATCCCAGTTGCGTCGGTAAGACATTTCCTGATTATTTCGACAGATTTGCCGCGATTGCGCGCGCTTGACCCCGTGCCGGCGGCCGGCCGGTCCGCGTGCGTAGGGTCGGCCGTTTGAAGTGTTTTAGTTTCCAATAGAGTAATGAAGTCCAATCGTCCATTTTATGAACCCGTGCCAGTCATCACGATTGACGGGCCGACGGCATCCGGCAAGGGCACGGTCGCGCAACTGGTGGCGGCGCACCTGGGCTTTCATTTGCTGGACAGCGGCGCGCTGTATCGGCTGGCGGCGCTGGCGGCGCAGCGCTATGGAGTGGGCAAGGACGACGTCGCCGCGCTGGTGGCGCTCATCGATGACCTCCATATCACCTTTCGCGAAGGCTGTGCGCAATTGGATGGTGTGGACGTCTCGACCGAGATTCGGCATGAGGCCGTCGGCAAGTTGGCTTCGGCGATCGCGGTACACGCGCCGGTGCGCGGCGCGCTGGTGGCCCGGCAGCGCGCGTTCCGCAAGCCGCCCGGCCTGGTCGCGGACGGTCGCGACATGGGCACGGTGATTTTTACCGACGCGATATTAAAGGTGTTTTTGACGGCAAGTGCGGAGGCCCGCGCGCAGAGGCGTTATAAGCAATTGATACAAAAAGGGTTTTCTGCTAATATAGATGACCTTCTGCGGGATTTGCGCGAGCGTGATGCGCGCGATGCAAATCGCGCCAGCGCGCCGCTGAAGCCAGCGGCGGACGCGCGCCTGCTCGACACGTCCACGTTGTCGATCGGTGAAGCGGTTGATCGGGTCGTGGCCTGGTACCAGCAAATCGACCCAGCTACCGGTGCGGCGAAGGCGGGTCATGGCCGGCAAGGCCCGCAGGCGTGAGCGTTGCGGCTATACCGTGACGGACCGGGCAGTAATGCATCGGTGGTGAGGCTTCGTAGTGTCCGATGCAGTTGTGATGAATAGCAGTACCGTAGGTATTCCACAGTGACGTGGGATGTGTTTTCAACCCTTAACCCCGCATGCGGTCGCCGGCGATCATGAAGCCGAGTCCCGCCATGCACCATTTCATTTTTATGTCCGACCTGCAAACCTCTAACCCGAATACTGAATCTTTTGCGGCTCTGTTCGAAGAGTCGCTGACCCGCCAGGACATGCGCGCAGGCGAAGTGATCTCTGCCGAAGTCGTGCGCGTTGACCACAATTTCGTGGTCGTCAACGCGGGTCTGAAGTCTGAAGCCTACATTCCGATCGAAGAGTTCCTGAATGATCAGGGCGAGGTTGAGGTGCAGGCGGGCGATTTCGTATCGGTCGCGATCGACGCCCTCGAGAACGGCTATGGCGATACGATCCTGTCGCGCGATAAGGCCAAGCGTCTTGCTTCGTGGCTTGCGCTTGAAAAGGCGCTGGACAACAACGAGCTTGTGACCGGCACGATCACCGGCAAGGTCAAGGGCGGCATGACCGTGATGGTCAACGGCATCCGTGCGTTCCTGCCCGGCTCGCTGGTTGACACCCGTCCGGTCAAGGACACGACGCCGTACGAGGGCAAGACGCTCGAGTTCCGCGTGATCAAACTGGACCGCAAGCGTAACAACGTCGTGCTGTCGCGCCGCGCGGTGATCGAAGCCACGCAAGGCGAAGAGCGCGCGAAGCTGCTCGAGACGCTGAAGGAAGGCGCGATCGTCAATGGCGTCGTGAAGAACATCACCGACTACGGTGCGTTCGTTGACCTCGGCGGCATCGACGGCTTGCTGCACATCACCGACATCGCGTGGCGTCGCGTGCGTCACCCAAGTGAAGTGCTGTCTGTGGGCCAGGAAGTGACCGCGAAGATCCTGAAGTTCGATCAGGAAAAGAACCGTGTGTCGCTTGGCATCAAGCAGCTCGGCGACGATCCGTGGGAAGGCATTTCGCGTCGCTACCCATCGGGCACGCGGCTGTTCGGCAAGGTCACGAACATCACCGACTACGGCGCGTTTGTCGAGGTCGAGTCGGGCATCGAAGGCCTCGTGCACGTGTCCGAGATGGACTGGACCAACAAGAACGTCGCGCCGAGCAAGGTGGTGCAGCTCGGTGACGAAGTGGAAGTCATGGTGCTCGAGATCGACGAGGATCGCCGCCGTATCAGCCTCGGCATGAAGCAATGCAAGCCGAACCCGTGGGATGACTTCAGCCGCAACTTCAAGAAGGGCGATAAAATCACCGGCGCAATCAAGTCGATTACCGATTTCGGCGTGTTCATCGGCCTGCCGGGCGGGATTGATGGCCTGGTGCACTTGTCGGACCTGTCGTGGAGCGAATCCGGTGAAGAAGCGGTTCGCAAGTACAAGAAGGGCGACGAGGTTGAGGCCATGGTGCTCGGCATCGATGTCGAGAAGGAGCGCATCTCGCTGGGTATCAAGCAGTTGGAAGGCGACCCGTTCAACAACTTCGTGGCGATGAACGACAAGGGCTCAACCGTCGATGGTACGGTCAAGGCTGTCGATCCGAAGGGCGCCGTGATCCAGTTGAGCGCTGAGGTCGAAGGCTATCTGCGGGCGTCGGAAATCGCGCAGGACCGTGTCGAGGACGCGCGCAATGTGCTGAAGGAAGGTGACAAGGTCAACGCGATGGTCATCAACATTGACCGCAAATCGCGCGGTATCCAGCTGTCGATCAAGGCGAAGGATTCCGCGGAGCAGCAGCAAGCGATGCGCGGCCTGCAAACCGACAGCAGCGCGGCCGCCAGCGGCACGACTAACCTCGGTGCGTTGCTCAAGGCAAAGCTGGACGGTCAACAGAACCAGTAAGGCAGCATGACCAAATCCGAGTTGGTCGCTCAACTGGCGCTGCGATTTCCGCAACTTGTCCTAAAGGATGCGGATTTTGCAGTCAAGGCGATGCTCGATGCGATGTCCGACGCGCTTGCCAATGGTCATCGCATCGAGATACGCGGCTTTGGCAGCTTTGCACTGAATCGTCGTCCGGCCCGGATCGGACGCAACCCCAAGTCTGGCGAGCGAGTCCAGGTCCCGGAGAAATGGGTGCCGCACTTCAAGCCGGGCAAGGAGTTGCGCGAGCGGGTTGACGGCAAGGCCGGCCAACCGATGAAGGCCGACAGCGCCGAGGCGTCGGACGACGCATGACGGCAATATCGGGAGGCCTGCTGTTTCGGCAACCATCGAAAAAGCGCCATTTGGCGCTTTTTCTTTGACTGGCATCGCACGGTGCCGGCGGCTCCGGTGGCCGGTTGTGGCCAAACACGCACGCCGTTGGGCGTGCCAGTAGGTGAGTGCGAGCGCTTCCATTACAATACGGGCACTTTTTCCGGCCCCCGGCCACGGTTCGGTTCCCTGCCACGGCCCGGCTACCCGATGCGCGGGTGCGGGTCGTTTGTCCAATTCGCTGGCGATCCGCTGTCCGGTCGCCGTCATCGAGATTGCCCATGAAGCTCATTGTCTGGCTGATCCGTGTCATCGTATTCGTGTTGCTGCTGGTGCTGGCGCTTGCCAACACGCAAGGCGTGACACTGAACTTCCTAGCCGGCTATACGTGGAATGCGCCATTGATCGTGATCGGGCTCGCATTTTTCGTGGTCGGCCTGCTTGCCGGGCTGGTGTCGGTGCTGCCGGCGGTCTTCCGGTTGCGGCTCGAAAACGGCCGACTCAAGCGCGAGCTGAAGACGGCCCGGCAGACACCAGTGACGACGGACGAACCGCCGATGCCGCCGATCATCTGACGCGTCCGGCACGCGTATGCTCAACGAATCACATTCATGGATCTTGATTTCTGGTGGTTGCTCATCATCCCGGTGGCCTTCGGGCTGGGCTGGGTCGCGGCCCGCTATGACCTGAAACACCTGCTGTCCGAGAGCGCGAACTTGCCGCGCTCTTACTTCCGGGGTTTGAATTTCCTGCTCAATGAGCAACCGGATCAAGCCATCGACGCGTTCATCGAAGTGGTGAAGCTAGATCCGGAGACAACCGAGCTTCACTTTGCCTTGGGCAGTTTGTTTCGTCGGCGCGGCGAGACGGAACGCGCGATCCGGGTTCATCAGAACCTGCTGTCGCGTGAGGACTTGCCGGCCAACGAGCGCGACCATGCGTTGTACGAGCTTGGCCAGGACTTTTTAAAAGCTGGACTGCTCGATCGGGCGGAAGAGACCTTCCAGCGGTTGCACAGTGGCGGCTACGCACTCGGTGCGTTGCGGGCGCTGTTGACCATCTTCGAAATCGAGAAGGACTGGCACAAGGCGATCGAGGCGGCGCAACGAATCGAGGCGATGGGCGCGCCGCCGCTGGGCAAGGAGATTTCGCAATTCCACTGCGAGCTTGCGCAGGAAGCGTTGCAGTACAAGCGGATAGACGATGCACGCAACGCACTACAACAGGCGCTGCGGTGCAACCCACAGAATGTGCGAGCAACGATCCTGAGCGGCGATGTTGAGATGGCGTGTCACGAACCGACGCGGGCGCTCGAGTATTGGCGACAGGTCGAGCAGCAGAATCCCGCCTACTTGCCGCTGGTTGCCAACAAGCTGATGCAAGCGTATGCGGCGACCGGCTGGTCGGCGCAGGGCGCCGCGCTGTTGACGCACTATGTCGAGGCGTATCCGTCGAACGATCTGCTTGACGCCGCCTACAAGCACATCGCCGAGTTGCGTGGCGCGGATGCCGCGCATGCGCTGGCGCGTACGCAGATGCAGAAGTCACCCAACCTGGCGGGCATGACGCGGCTGCTCGAAGCGCAGATTGCGGTGGCCGAAGAGCCTCGCAAGGGCGAACTGGAACTGATGCGCACGTTGATCCGGCAGCGCACGAAAAATCTGCCGCGATATACGTGCCAGAACTGCGGTTTTCGGGCGCGGTTATTCTACTGGCAGTGCCCCGGCTGCAGCGGCTGGGAAACCTACGCGCCTCGGCGGGTCGAGCCGATCGCGGCGGCGAACTGACGGTGCACGACACGCCGATTGTGATCGGCGTGCTGCGCGCGGTCCTGGAAAAGGACCGTGAACCTCATCGGATTTAAATAAGCATGAAAATCACCATTATCGGCACAGGCTATGTTGGCCTGGTCACTGGCGCATGCCTGGCGGAGTTGGGTAACGACGTGTTCTGCCTGGACGTGGATCCGCGCAAGATTGAGACTTTGAATGGCGGGGGCGTGCCGATCCACGAGCCGGGGCTCAAGGAGCTGATCGATCGCAACCGCGCGGCGGGGCGGTTGCAGTTCTCCACGCAGGTGGAAGCGAGCGTGGCGCACGGGGATGTGCAGTTCATCGCGGTGGGCACGCCGCCGGACGAGGATGGCTCGGCGGACCTACAGTACGTGCTGGCGGCGGCACGCAATATTGGCCGGCACATGCAGGGCTTCAAGGTGATCGTGGACAAGTCGACGGTGCCAGTGGGCACGGCCGAGCGAGTGGGCGCGGCCGTGGCCGAGGAGTTGGCGCGGCGCGGGGCGGGGCATGGTTTCTCGGTGGTGTCGAATCCGGAGTTTTTGAAGGAAGGCGCGGCGGTGGACGATTTCATGCGTCCTGACCGGATCGTGATCGGCAGCGACGACGACGAGGCCGGCAAGTACGCGCGCGAGCAGATGAAGCGGCTGTACAAGCCGTTCAACCGGAACCACGAGCGCACGATGTACATGGACGTTCGCTCAGCGGAGTTCACCAAGTATGCGGCCAACGCGATGCTGGCCACGCGGATCTCGTTCATGAACGAGTTGGCGAACTTGGCGGACCGGGTGGGGGCGGACATCGAGGCGGTGCGCCGGGGGATCGGCTCGGACCCACGCATCGGCTACAGCTTTTTGTACGCGGGGGCGGGCTACGGCGGCTCTTGCTTTCCAAAGGACGTGCAGGCGCTGATGCGTACGGCGCACGAGTATGGGCGCACGCTACGGATCCTGGAGGCGGTGGAGGCGGTGAACGACGCGCAAAAGAGCGTGCTGGTGGACAAGATCACGGCGCGGCTGGGACAGGACTTGAGCGGGCGCACGGTGGCGGTGTGGGGGCTGGCGTTCAAGCCGAATACGGATGACATGCGCGAGGCGCCGAGCCGCACGTTGATCATGGCACTGCTCAGGCGCGGGGCGACGGTGCGTGCGTACGATCCGGTGGCGATGCAGGAGGCGCGGCGGGTGTTGGCGTTGGATCTGCGCGATGAGCCGCAAGCGCAGGCGCGGCTGTCGTTCGTTCCCACGCAGGCCGAGGCGGTGCACGGCGCGGACGCACTGGCAATCATGACCGAGTGGAAGGCGTTCAAGAGTCCGGATTTCAACGCGCTCAAGCGTGCGCTGAAGGCGCCGCTGGTGTTCGACGGGCGCAACTTGTACGAGCCCAATGCGATGGCCGAGTTTGGCATCGAATACTACGCGATTGGCCGCGGTACGGCGCCGGCCAATGCGATGCTCAGTGAGGTGCAGCGTGTCTGACAGGCCGATTTCGCGTTTGGCGCTGCATGCCGCGAGCGAAGCGGCCACCGCCGACGCGGCGAGCGCGTTGCAACAGGTGCCGACCGTGCAGCGGCCACAGCTTGCTACTTCGCGCGTGCTGGTCGTCGGCGACGTGATGCTGGATCGCTATTGGTTCGGCGATGTCACGCGGATCTCGCCGGAGGCGCCGGTGCCCGTTGTCCACGTGCAGCGCACTGAGGATCGTCTGGGCGGCGCCGCCAACGTCGCGCGCAACGTATCGGCGCTGGGCGCCCAGGCGGGACTGCTGTGCGTGGTGGGACATGATGAGCCGGGCGAGCGTATCGTCGAGCTGCTCGGCCAGAGCAGCGTGAACGCGCACCTGGAGCGCGATCCTGCATTGCCGACGACGATCAAGCTGCGCATCTTGTCGCGCCAGCAACAATTGCTGCGGATCGATTTCGAAAAGACGCCGGCGCACGAGGTATTGCTGGCCGGGCTGGCGAAGTTCGAGACGCTGCTGCCCGACCATGATGTTGTGTTGTTGTCCGACTACGCGAAAGGTGGCCTGACGCACGTGAGGCGGATGATCGAGGCCGCGCAGGCGGCTGGCAAGCCCGTGCTGGTTGACCCGAAGGGGGATGACTGGGAGCGCTACCGCGGTGCGACGCTGATCACGCCGAACCGGGCGGAGTTGATTGAGGTCGTCGGCCACTGGAAGTCCGAGGCGGACCTGCATGCGCGCGTGGAGGCATTGCGCGCCTCGCTGCAGTTCTGCGCATTGCTGCTGACCCGTTCGGAGGAAGGCATGACGCTATTCACCGATGCCGGCATGTTGCACGAGTCGGCGCTTGCACGCGAAGTGTATGATGTGTCGGGCGCAGGCGATACGGTCATCGCGACGCTGGCGACCATGCTCGGTGCCGGCGTGCCGCTTGCTGAGGCGGTTCGTCAGGCGAATCGCGCCGCCGGCGTCGTGGTCGGCAAGCTCGGTACCGCGATCGTGAGCTACGACGAACTGTTCCCCGACCCGCCGGCATCGGCCTGATGTGCGGCACGTGCCTGAACTTATTCCACGGATGCGCAATTTATGACCATCATCGTTACCGGCGCGGCCGGCTTCATTGGCAGTAACATCGTCAAGGGATTGAACGAGCGCGGCGAACGCCGGATCATCGCTGTCGACAACCTGACACGCTCGGACAAGTTCCGCAACCTCGTCGATTGCGAGATCGACGACTACATCGACAAGCGCGAGTTTGTCGAGCGCTTGCGCCGTCATAACTTCGGCAAGGTGCGTGCAGTATTTCACGAAGGTGCCTGCTCCGACACGATGGAAACGGACGGGCGCTACATGATGGACAACAATTTCACGTACAGCCGCGCGGTGCTGGAAGCCTGCGTCGCGCAGCGTGCCCAGTTCCTGTACGCGTCGTCCGCGGCGATCTACGGCGGCTCGACGACGTTTGTCGAGGAGCGGGGTTCGGAAAGTCCGTTGAACGTCTACGGCTACTCGAAGTTTCTGTTCGACCAGGTCGTGCGGCGCATGCTGCCCGACGCAGCAAGCCAGATCGTGGGCTTTCGCTATTTTAACGTCTATGGTCCTCGCGAGACGCACAAGGGGCGTATGGCGTCGGTGGCATTCCACAACTTCAACGAGTTCCGTGCGCAACGCCACGTCAAGCTATTTGGCGAATACAACGGCTATGCGGCTGGCGAGCAGACGCGGGATTTCGTGTCCGTCGAAGATGTGGTCAAGGTGAACCTGTTTTTCTTCGATCACCCGGACAAGTCGGGCATTTTCAATCTTGGTACGGGCCGTGCACAACCGTTCAACGATATCGCGATGACTGTCGTGAACACGTTACGCGAACTCGATGGCAAGCCGGCGTTGCCGCTTTCTGAACTGGTCATGAACGGCACGCTCGAGTACATCGCATTTCCGGACGCGCTGCGCGGCAAGTACCAGTGCTTCACACAGGCCGATCTCACCAAGCTGCGCGCCGCCGGCTATGAGGCTCCGTTCCTGACCGTGCAGGAAGGCGTGGCGCGCTACGTGCGTTGGCTGAACGGCTGACTGCGGCGGCACCCTCGTCCTTCGTAGACTAGCATCCTGTGTCGGCGATGGCCGCCGGTGCGAGTTCGTTGGGAGATTCGATGGGTACGCTGCTCAATACGCTGAACGCGCCGCGCATGGCGGTGGTGCTGTGGCTGACCGCGGGCTTGGCCGCGGCGTCGCCACGCGTGCAGATCAACGCTGCGGATGATGCGATGCTGCAGACGATCCGCGGGATCGGTCCATCCACTGCGCAGGCAATCATCGAAGCTCGGGACGCGCAGGGCCCGTTCAGTAGCGCGAACGATCTCGTGCGACGCGTCAAGCGCGTGGGTGCGAAGTCGGTGGCGAAGTGGCAGGCACAGGGCCTGGTTTTCGATGCTGCGTCGCCGGAACAGCACTGCGCGCCCGCAGCCGCGAGCGTGCGGTAACCCGCATTGCGGCAACGGTGCGCGAGCGCGCGTGCGCGGTTCCGCTTTACAATAAAAAGTTGCGACCTTTCCCGGGCAAGGGCAGCCATGGCTTATAAAACAATTCAAGACACAATCGGCAACACGCCGCTAGTTCAACTGGTCAGGCTGCCTGAAGATGACATCCACAGCCGGGGCAATGTGATTCTGGCTAAGCTCGAGGGAAACAATCCGGCCGGATCAGTGAAGGACCGTCCCGCGCTGTCAATGATCAGCAAGGCTGAGCAACGCGGTCGCATCAAACCAGGAGATACGCTGATCGAGGCGACCAGCGGCAATACGGGCATTGCGCTGGCGATGGCGGCAGCGATCCGAGGCTACAAGATGGTGCTGTTGATGCCAGAGGATCTGTCGGTCGAGCGCCAGCAGAGCATGGCCGCGTATGGCGCGCAGATCGTGCTGACGCCGGTCAAAGGCGGCATGGAGTATGCACGCGACCTGGCCGAGCAAATGCAGCGCGACGGCAAGGGCGTGATACTCGACCAATTCGCCAACCCGGATAACCCGGCTGCACACTACGAGGGTACCGGGCCAGAGATCTGGCGTGATACTGATGGGCGTGTCACGCATTTCGTTTCGTCTATGGGCACCACCGGCACGATCATGGGCGTGTCGCAATACCTAAAGGAGCAGAACACGCGCATCGAAATCATCGGCGCACAACCGGACGAGGGTTCCCGTATCCCGGGCATTCGCAAGTGGCCGGACGCGTATCTACCGAAGATCTTCGACCGCGCGCGCGTGGACCGCATCGAGCACGTGAGCCAGCCGGCATCGGAGGCGATGGCGCGCCGGTTGGCCGCCGTCGAAGGCATTTTCTGCGGCATTTCGTCCGGTGGGGCCTGCGAGGTTGCGTTGCGCATCGCGCGGCAAACGCAGAACGCTACTATCGTGTTCATCGTTTGCGACCGTGGCGACCGGTACCTGTCGACAGGCGTGTTCTCCGCGTAACCGCTACTGCAGCGCGGACGGCGCGGCGGGTGCTGCCGGCCGAGGCGGTGTCGCGGAAAGGGCTTGCATCTGCGCCTTGACCCGTTCGCCCAGTTGATACACCGCCAGTGCATAAAAGAAGCTGCGATTGTAACGGGTCAACACGTAGAAATTTCTTAACCCGAGCATGTACTGCGGGGGTTGTCCGGGGGTGGGCAGTTCGACCACGGTCACAGGTGTTCCGGCTTCGCTTGCCGTATCGACGCCGCGTTCATCGAGTAGCATGCCGGCGCGCAACAGTTGTTGCAGCGCCCAGCGAGGTTCGGCCTGCCCGTGCGCGGCGGCCTGCGCAATGCCAATGCTGCCGGCATCCGCGCGAATGTGCCATACGACCGGCCGGCCGCTTTCCCAGCCGTGCTGCTTCAGATAGTTGGCGACGCTGCCGATTGCATCGGCCGGGCTGTTGCGCAAGTCGATACGGTGATTGCCCTCGTAATCGAGCGCGTATTCGATGATGCTGCTCGGCAGGAACTGCGGGATGCCGATTGCGCCCGTGTAGGAGCCCAGCACCGTGGTCGGCTCGATGCCGGCACTGCGGGTCCAGACCAGGAAGTCCTCTAGGTTCTTGCGGAACAGCGCCATGCGTTGCGTGCGATTGGACGTGTCTGGATAATCGAACGCGAGGGTGGTCAGCGCGTCGAGCACGCGGAAGTTGCCCATGTACCGGCCATACAATGTTTCGACGCCAATGATGCCGACGATCACTTCCGGCGGCACGCCGAATTGTTCGCTAGCTTGTTGCAGCACCGCCTTATTCTGTTGCCAGAACTCCACACCCGCGTTGATGCGCACCGGTTCAATGAAGCGTGCCTGGTATGCCTGCCAATTCTTGAGTGTTGGCGTTGGAGCGGGAAGTACCAGCTTGACCGCGGTTTTCGAATACACGGCTTGGTTGAACAGCGCGTGCAGCGCCTTCGAATCGAAATCGTACCGGGCGACCATGTCGTTGATGAACGCATCGACATTCGGATTGGCCGCATAGCGCTGCGGCACGATTTCCTCCTCGAACGTCTGGCCTGGCGGCACCGGCGTCTCCGGTTGCGCCTGGGCGACGATCATCGGGCGGGAGCCGCTCGGCGCCGTGCTGATCGGCGCGGCGAGCGCCGCGCCATGCGCGGTGGCGAGCATGAACAGCACCGCCTGTGTCCCGCGGGTCATTACGCGGTTAGGTCTCGATTGAAAACGGGGACAACGGTGGCACGACAGTAGGTCGAACAAGACGGTCATGGCAAGGCGTGACAAGTAAAGCGGCGAACGAATACGGCAGTGCGTTGGTGTTGCCCAGACAATGCGCCGATGCGCAAAGGGCGGCACGCCGGGTGGATAGGGTCAACGCAGTATAACCGAGGGTGGTGTGGTAATTTAATCAAAGGGTCGCCGCATGCGGTGGCCGGGACCCATAAAGAGGTGGCGCGTCACGGGCGCGTTTGTTACCCAACCGACCATATTGCGATGGCAACAGGTTTCTTCACCCACCCGGAGTGCCGGCTGCACGAAATGGGGCAGGGGCATCCGGAATGCCCGGCGCGCTTGTCCGCGATCGAGGATCAGCTGATTGCCAATGGCATCGATCCGCTGATCCATCACGAGTTGGCTCCATTGGCGGACGCAGCGTCGCTTGCGCGGGTCCATACGCGCGCGCACATCGATTTCGTGCGTGACACCGCACCTGAGCAGGGCTACGCGGAAATCGATGCCGATACGCAGATGAATCCTCATAGCTGGCGGGCGGCGCTGCGCGCCGCCGGCGCGTCGGTGGCGGCCACGGATGCGGTCATTGCGGGCCGCTACGACAATGCTTTTTGCAGCGTGCGCCCGCCCGGCCACCATGCCGAACCGGCTCGGGCAATGGGTTTTTGCTTCTTCAACAATGTCGCGATCGCGGCGCGTCATGCGTTGGACGTGCATGGGCTGGCGCGCGTGGCGATCATCGACTTTGACGTCCATCATGGCAACGGAACCGAAGCGGCATTCGCTGGCGACGAGCGGGTGTTGATGTGCAGCTTCTTTCAGCATCCTTTCTACCCGTTCAGTGGCTTTAACAATCAGGCGCCGAACATGGTGAATTTGCCCATGCCGGCCCGCACCCGGGGCATGGCGGTGCGCGAGGCAATCGACTTGATCTGGCTGCCACGGCTTGGTGCGTTCCGACCGCAGATGATATTCGTATCGGCCGGCTTCGACGCGCACCGCGAGGACGAACTCGGCAACATGGGGTTGGTCGAGGATGACTACGCATGGATCACGCGGCAAGTGCGTGATGTCGCTGTGCGTTACGCGAACGGGCGCATTGTCAGCTGCTTGGAGGGCGGCTACAGCCTATCGGCGCTCGGCCGCAGTGCCGTCGCGCACCTGAAAGCGCTGGCCCATCTGTAGCGCCTGTCATCCGCGGGTCGGGCACGATTGACAGTGACGATCGCGTCGCCGCGCACGAGCAGTGCCGCGTTAATGCTCGCACTCCCGGTCGTAGCGTGACGGCTATCGGTGCGCGAATCTAATTTCTGTAAGTTATAAATTGGCTAGAAACAATTATTTCCAGCTATGTGGCAGTTTGATAAAATGGCCGGTCGAAAAAACGGGTCACTGCGGCGGCGGACTGTGGCAACGAGACGGTCGTCCGCCGTTTTTTCATTTTCCATGATCGAACTGCACAACATCTCGCAGCGCTTCCCCGGACCCCGCGGGTGGGTGGAAGCGCTGCACAACGTTACGCTCACGGTGCCGCCGCGCCAAGTGTTCGGCATCATCGGACGCAGTGGCGCGGGCAAGAGTACGCTGGTGCGTACCATCAACCTGTTGACGCGACCCAGCGAGGGCCGCGTGATTGTCGACGGTCGCGACTTGACCGCGTTGTCAGCCGATGGACTGCGCGCGGCGCGGCGCGAAATCGGCATGATCTTCCAGCATTTCAACCTACTGTCCTCGCGCACGGTCTACGACAACGTCGCGTTGCCGCTGGAGTTGGCGGGGAAGCGGCGCATGGAGATCGACAAGGTCGTGTTGCCGTTGCTAGAGCTGGTCGGATTGTCCGCGCAGCGGGACCGGTATCCGGCGCAGATCAGCGGTGGACAGAAGCAACGTGTCGGTATTGCGCGGGCGTTGGCGAGCCGGCCAAAGGTATTGCTGTCGGACGAGGCGACGTCGGCGCTGGACCCGGAAACCACGCGCTCGATACTGGAACTGCTGCGCCAGATCAATCGAGAATTGGGGTTGACGGTCGTTTTGATCACGCACCAAATGGATGTGGTCAAGCAAGTGGCCGATCGCGTCGCGGTACTCGACGCGGGGCGCTTGGTCGAGCAGGGCAACGTGATCGACGTCTTTCTGAAACCGCACCACGAGGTCACGCGCGCGCTGATCGGCGACGTGATCGCGCAGGAATTGCCGCCTGCGCTCAAGGCCAGGGTCCAGCAGCGGCTGGAGGCGGGGCGCGACCATTTGCTACGGCTCGCGTTCTCGGGCCAAGGCGTCGAACAGCCGGTATTATCTGAGACGATTCGGCGATATGCGCTCGATTTCAGCATTCTGCATGGCCAGATCGACGAGATCCAAGGTCAGGCATTCGGCTCGCTTGCCGTGCTTGCCAGCGGCGAACCCGGCAATGTCGGAAAGGCAATGGCTTTTCTGCGCGAGCAAGGCGTCATCGTGGAGGAGTTGAACTATGTGGACTGAGATGTTCGACATGTTCGTGCAGTCGTTTTGGGAGACGCTGATCATGGTCGGCATTTCCGGGGCGATCGGCGGCGTGATCGGCTTGCCGCTGGGCGTGCTGCTGCACTTGAGCGAGCGTGGCGGCGTGCTGCAGAACGTAATCCTCAATCGTGTGCTCGGCATGCTGATCAACGCGGTGCGCTCCACGCCCTTCATTATCCTGCTGGTGGCGGTTATTCCGTTCACCCGCTTGGTGGTCGGCTCGTCGATTGGCACCGCCGCCGCCGTTGTGCCGCTGACGATCGCCGCCGCGCCGTTTGTTGCGCGTCTGGTCGAGACCGCGCTGCGCGAGGTAGATCGTGGCCTGATAGAAGCCGCGCAGGCGATGGGGGCGACCACGTCGCAGGTCGTGTTCAAGGTCTTGTTGCCTGAGGCCTGGCCCGGTATCGTTGCGGGCTTGACGTTGACGTTCGTATCGCTGGTTGGCTATTCGGCGATGGCGGGGGCGATCGGCGGCGGAGGCTTGGGCGACCTGGGTATCCGCTATGGCTATCAGCGCTTCCTGCCCGAAGTCATGCTCGCTGTGGTGCTCGTGCTGATCGTCTTCGTGCAGTTGGTGCAGTCCTTCGGCGATTACCTGGTGCGCCGGCTTAGCCACAAATAGCGGCACGGCGCAGATGCGCCGTGGCTTGGCCGGCAAGTGCTGCCACCGGGTGAGAAGTCCCATTCTGACTCAGAAAAAAGGGAAAATCGATGCAACGCCGTTTCATGATCAAGCTAGTTGCGGCACTGGGGATCGCAGCGTTCTTCATGGGTGCCGCGCGTGCGCAAGACCGGATCAAGGTGGGCGTGACCGGCGGCCCGCACGCGCAGATCCTCGAGGTTGTGAAGAAGGTTGCAGCCAGGAACGGGCTGAACCTCCAGATCGTTGAATTTTCCGACTACGTGCAGCCGAATGCCGCACTCGCTGCCGGTGATCTCGACGCGAACAGCTACCAGCATCAGCCCTATCTCGACGCGCAGGTCAAGGATCGCCGCTACAAGATTGTCAAGGTCGCCGATACCGTGATGTTTCCGATGGGCATCTACTCGAAAAAGGTCAAGTCGCTAAAGGACCTGCCCAGTGGCGCGAGGATCACGGTGCCGAATGACCCGACCAATGGCGGGCGCGCGCTGCTGTTGTTGCAAAAGCTCGGCATGTTGAAGCTGCGCGCGGACGCGGGGCTGAAAGCCACGCCGCTGGACATCGTCGAGAACCCGAAAAAGATCAAGCTTGTCGAATTGGACGCGGCGCAGCTCCCGCGCTCGCTAGCTGATGTCGATGCGGGCGCGATCAATATGAATTTCGTGATGGAGGCAGGCCTGCAGCCCAGGCGGGATGCGATCGCGATCGAAGACACGAATGGTCCGTACGTGAATATCCTTGCGGTGCGCCAGGCTGATCGCGACAAGCCATGGGTCGCGAAGCTGGTCGCTGCGTACCATTCGCCGGAAGTCAAGCAGTACATTGATAGCCGATACGGCGGTGCCGTAGCGGCCGGGTGGTGACCATGGGGGAACGCCCGTCGTCGGCCCACGCTTATGGCAACGGCGACTATGGCCGTGGCTGAGTCGAGGCTGTCGCTGTGGCTGCCGGGGCTATGGTTGGGTCGGGGCTGCGGTTGCCGCAGGTGCCACGATGAATCCGTATTGGGCCTGTCGTGGCTGACATGATCGGGCGTCTGGACTAGAGGGTTGAGTCAGGTTGACGGTTTCTCGCCGGTCTTTTTTGTCATTAAAATAGAACGACCGTTCGTCGTTATAATGGCCGTTGATGAGTTGCCGTATTCGTAACTTTGGAGCGTGGAATGAAAGTTCTTGTGCCGGTCAAGAGAGTGGTCGACTACAACGTGAAGGTCCGCGTGAAATCGGACGGCACGGGCGTGGACGTGGCGAATGTAAAGATGTCGATGAACCCGTTCGACGAGATCGCGGTGGAAGAGGCAGTGCGGTTAAAGGAAGCGGGCGTGGCCACGGAAGTGATTGCCGTATCGGCAGGGGTGCCGGCGTGCCAAGAGACGCTGCGCACCGCGCTGGCGATCGGCGCGGACCGAGCGATCCTGATCGAAGCCCAAGAGGAGTTGCAGCCGCTGGCGGTTGCTAAGTTGCTCAACGCGCTGGTCGCGCGGGAACAGCCGCAACTCGTGATTCTGGGTAAGCAGGCGATCGATGACGACTCGAATCAGACCGGGCAAATGCTGGCCGCGCTGGCTGGCTGGCCGCAGGCCACGTTTGCCTCACAGGTGACGGTCGAAGGTGGCCGCGCCACGGTGGCGCGAGAAGTGGACGGCGGCGCCGAGACGCTGTCATTGACGCTGCCGGCGGTGGTGACCACTGACCTACGGCTGAACGAGCCGCGTTATGTGACGTTACCCAATATCATGAAGGCGAAGAAAAAGCCGCTGGAGACCGTGACGCCGCAGACCTTGGGCGTGAACGTGGCGCCGCGGCTTAAAACGCTGAAGGTGGCCGAGCCGCCCAAGCGCAGCGCAGGCGTGAAGGTGCCGGATGTCGCCACGCTGGTCGACAAGCTCAAGAGCGAAGCAAAAGTACTGTAACGCACAACGCGCAAAGAGGCAGACATGACGATACTGGTCATTGCAGAACACGACAACGCGGCGCTCAAGGCAGCGACGCTGAACACAGTAGCGGCCGCGCAGAAACTGGGCGGCGAAATCCACGTGCTAGTGGCGGGGCACAACGCGCGCGGCGCGGCCGACGCGGCGGCCAACGTGGCCGGGGTCGCGAAGGTGCTGCTGGCCGATGCGCCGCAGCTCGGCGAAGGATTGGCGGAGAACGTCGAGGCAACGGTGCTGCCGATCGCGCGCGAATACACACACATCGTGCTGCCGGCGACCGCATACGGCAAGAACGTGGCGCCTCGTCTTGCCGCTAAGTTGGACGTTGCGCAACTGAGCGACATCACGGCCGTGGTGAGCGTGGACACTTTCGAGCGACCGATCTATGCTGGCAATGCTATCGCAACGGTGCAATCAGCGGATCCGATCAAGGTCATCACGGTACGAGGCACGGCGTTCGATCCGGTCGCCGCCGACGGCGGCAGCGCGCCGGTGCAGGCGATCGACGCGGCGCCGGCAGCGCCCGGCGTGAGCTTCGTGAGCCGCGAGTTGACCAAGCTGGAGCGCCCGGAATTGACCAGCGCGCAGATCATCGTGTCAGGCGGACGGGGGCTGGGCAGCGGCGAGCACTATACGCAAGTGCTTGAGCCGCTGGCCGACAAGCTCGGCGCCGCGCTGGGCGCTTCGCGTGCGGCAGTTGACGCGGGGTACGTACCGAACGACTACCAGGTGGGGCAGACCGGCAAGATTGTTGCGCCGCAACTGTACATCGCGGTAGGGATTTCCGGTGCGATCCAGCACTTGGCCGGCATGAAGGACAGCAAGGTCATCGTGGCGATCAACAAAGATCCGGAGGCACCGATTTTCAGCGTTGCCGACTATGGCCTGGTAGGCGATCTGTTCACGTTGGTGCCAGAACTGGTTAACGCGCTATGAGCGGCTGGCACGTCGCGTGATGCACGCGCGACAGAGCTTGGCAGAAGGGCGCATCGTGCGCCCTTTGTCGTTTCTGCGCTGCCATATGACGACACTACACTTTAACCGGGCGGGCAGCGATGCGTTATGTTCCGCCCGTCAATGACAGGATGCTCATGATCGATCGGCGGCTGCGGACCTGCGCGCTCACGCGCTGGCGTAAGCGGGGCGGCGCGAGTTGGCCCCGTCGGTGAGATAGCGATGCATGGATAGGTCGTCGGCCTGGATCGCGGGTCGTTTGCCGGACATCAGATCGGCGAGCAGTTGCCCCGATCCGCACGACATGGTCCAGCCAAGCGTGCCGTGACCGGTATTGAGAAACAAATTGGGCATCGGCGTGCGGCCGACAATCGGTGTGCCGTCGGGGGTCATCGGCCGCAAGCCGGTCCAAAAGCTTGCCTGCACCGTGTCGCCGCCGCCCGGGAACAGGTCGTTGACGCACATTTCGAGCGTGCGGCGGCGCGCATCGCGCAGCGACGTATCGAAACCGACGATTTCGGCCATGCCGCCGACGCGGATCCGGTCGTCGAACCGGGTGATAGCAATCTTGTACGTCTCGTCCAGCACGGTCGATACCGGCGCACGGGCAGCGTCGACGATCGGTGCAGTGATCGAATAGCCTTTGAGCGGATAAACCGGGACCTTGACGATGCCGGCCAGCAGGCGGGTCGAATATGCGCCCAGCGCGACCACGTAGGCGTCGGCGCGCAGCCATTCGGAGCCGCATTGCACGCCGGCGATCCGGCCGCCGGCGATGGCGAGCGAGTCAATTGGCGTGTTGAACCGGAATTGCACGCCCAGCGACATGGCCAATTGTGCCAGTCGCATCGTGAAAAGCTGACAATCACCGGTTTCGTCGTTGGGCAGCCGCAATCCGCCGGTTAACTTGGGAGCGACGCGCTGCAGCGCCGGTTCGGCTTTGCCCAACTCGGCGCTCGACAACAGTTCATACGGAACGCCTGCCTCCTCGAGTACCGCGATGTCCTTCGCGGCGCCGTCCAACTGCGCCTGCGTGCGGAACACCTGCAGTGTGCCGCCTTGGCGCCCCTCATACGCGATGCCGGTCTGTGCGCGCAGCGTTTGTAGGCAGTCGCGGCTGTACTCGGCTAGCCGCACCATCCGGCTCTTGTTGGTTGCGTACCGGCTGGCGGTACAGTTCTGCAGCATGTGCCACATCCATTTGAGCTGGAATGCGCTGCCATCGAGTCGAATGGCCAGTGGCGCGTGCTGCTGGAACATCCATTTGAGCGCCTTCAGCGGCACCCCCGGCGCTGCCCACGGCGCGGCATAGCCCGGCGAGATCTGGCCGGCGTTGGCGAAGCTGGTCTCCAGCGCGGGGCCCGACTCGCGGTCGACCACGGTGACTTTATGGCCTGCCCGCGCCAGGTAATAGGCGCTTGCCACGCCGACCACGCCGCTGCCCAGGACGATGACACGCATGCGATGCTCCGATTCGCTTGAATCCCGACTCAGTACTGCAAGTCGGCAAATGGGTAGTAAATTTGCCTATCCTATTGCGAGTCATCCAGTTGTTGTTATTTTATTTTTATGTTTTTTTAGTAACTAATCATGAGAACGCAGAGGCAGCCCGTGCGAGCGCTCGATAAGCTCGACCGCAAGATATTGAACCTGTTGCAGGCCGACGGGCGCATGGCGATGAAGGACCTTGCTGAGCGTATCGGTTTGTCGATTACGCCGTGTATCGAGCGCGTCAGGCGTATGGAGCGCGACGGTGTGATCACCGGCTACTATGCTCGGGTGAATCCGGCCAAGCTTGGCGCCGGTCTGCTCGTCTTCGTCGAGATCACGCTGGATCACAAAAGCGGCAACATGTTCGGCCAGTTCCGGCGTGAGGTCGAGCGCATTGCGCAGGTATTGGAGTGCCACCTGATCTCCGGCGAGTTCGACTATTTGATCAAGGCGCGCATTGGCGAGATGTCCGACTATCGGAAGTTACTGGGGACATCCTGCTCCAATTGCCCGGGGCGGTGCAGTCCAAAAGCTATGTCGTGATGGAGGAAATCAAGGAGACGTTGACGATTGCGGCGGGTGAGTGATACTGTATTTTTATACAGTATTGAGTCGCGCGAACTAATCAAATCGCCTGCTGATGATGCGTTGCCAGTGGTGCCACTGCGGCCACATAAAGGCCGCGGTGCCATCACGAACATTGCGGGCCGCTACGAGGTGGACGAGAGGCAACCGGTGGACGACGGCTGGCTGCACGTGGCCGCCGATTGCGACGGCGATGTCATCGCACCACTGAAGACACGCGTGTTCAACGAGCGGGCAAAGCGCATTCTGACGCGCAATGCATCGCCCGATATTCCATTCAGCGTATCGCTGAATCCGTACCGTGGCTGCGAGCACGGCTGCATTTATTGCTTCGCGCGGCCCACGCACAGCTACCTCGGGTTGTCGCCTGGCCTGGATTTCGAGAGCCGTATCTATGCGAAAGTCAATGCGCCCGAGTTGTTGCACGCCGAACTGGCCAAGCCGTCCTATGTGCCCGAGCCGATCGCGCTGGGGGTCAACACCGACGCCTATCAGCCGGTCGAACGGGATCTGCGGATCACCCGGCGCGTGCTCGATGTCTTGAACAGGCATCGGCATGCGGTGGCAGCGATCACGAAGTCCTCGCTGATCGAACGGGACATCGATCTGCTCGCACCGATGGCGCACCGTGGGCAGGCGTTGGTCGCGATAACGGTCACCACGTTGGATGCCGACGTTGCGCGCACCCTCGAGCCGCGGGCCGCGACGCCGTCGCGCCGGCTGCGCACGGTCCGGACGCTGGCCGATGCAGGTATTCCGGTAGGGGTCAGCATTGCGCCGGTTATTCCGTTCATCACCGAACCGGATCTGGAGCGGGTGCTCGACGCTTGCGCACAGGCGGGTGCGAGCAGCGCGTCCTATATCGTATTGAGACTGCCTTGGGAAGTCGCGCCGCTGTTTAAGCAATGGCTTGATGCGCATTTCCCTGGCCGAGCCGAGCGTGTGATGAACCGGATCCGCGAGATGCGCGGCGGCAACGATTATGACGCGTCGTTCGGCACACGAATGAAGGGCCAGGGAGCGTGGGCCGAGCTGCTCAAGCAGCGTTTTGAACGGGCGGCGCGCAAGCTGGGGTTCACCGGGCGTCGGCACGGGACGTTGGACATGTCCGCGTTCGCGCCGCCCGCGGCGCGCACTGCCCGCCGTCACGTCGCTAGATCCGCGGCCGATTCTCGCGGCGATGCCCAGATGAGCCTGTTTGACTGATGCGCGGCGCTGTCATGAGCGGCGCCGCGATCAAGCGAACATGCGATCAAGTTAGCGCGCCGAGGCCGACACGGCTCAGCGGCTGGACCGTGGCTTCGAAGTAGGTCTGGAACGCTAACGCCAGCGCGCCCATCAGCAACATCGCGCCGATGAACAGCGACAGGATCACAACGAACACGACACCCCAGCCGGAACGGTTCCGGCGGTTGCCGTGTGGGTTGAAGCGGGCGTCCCACTTATCGTCCGGCTGCAGGCCATAGACGATCGCGGCGAGGAACGCGGTCAGGAGCGAGACAGCACCGGGCACCGATAGCCCCCACCCGGCGACCGATGTTCGCTGCGTCGCGACGAGCCATTGCACGCCGACGACGCCGAGCGCCGTCGCGGCAATATGCAAGTACGCCAGCGCGTCGCGCGGACCATACAGGTAGAACCGATGTGCGCCAAGCGAACCGAGCAGGAACGCGGCAAGGGCGGCGCGGGTCTTGGACTTGAACTGGGGTGGCGGGGCCGGCGGCACGCGGCCGTCGGACCGCATGCGGGAAGAGAGGGACATGGCGGACAGGAATACGATGACAGAGTCGATATTGTACGTCGCGCCGTTAGCGCCTCGCGTAGGTGACGCGATAGATGGCGCTGGCATCGTCGAGGTTACCCGCGCGACGCAGTAGCCGACCTTGGTGCTGTCCAGGCGCACGATCCGCGACACCGCCGAGATACCGCACGCCATCGTGTCAGGCAACGGCTGACCGGCGGTATCCGGATCGCGTCTACGGGCCGCGCCGTGGCGGGATGGTACGCAAGTACGCCGGCCACCAGCACCATCACCGACACGGTAAGTATTTGTTAGAGCGCTATTTTCAGGTTATAATCGCGCGTTTCGGCAGATCGAAAACCCGGGTGTTGCTGGTCAATACCCAGGCTATTTAGGTAAGGACACAGCATGGTCATCATCCGCTTGGCTCGTGGCGGCTCGAAGAAGCGCCCGTTCTACAATATCGTTGCAACCGATTCGCGCAATCGCCGCGATGGCCGTTTCATCGAGCGCGTCGGTTTCTATAATCCGGTCGCGACAAAGGGCGAATCGCTGCGCATCGCGCAAGACCGCCTGACGTACTGGCGAGGCGTCGGCGCGCAGCTGTCGCCGACCGTGGCCCGCCTGGTCAAGCAGGCGCAAGCTGCACAACCGTCCGCGTAACCCGCTGAATGCAGGCCGTCGGCATTTGCCCAGGGCGGTATCGCGGCATCTGTCGGAGTGTGGTGCGCGAACGGTCAAACGCTGGAATGTAAGCAGATGTCAACCCGTGTGTCGTTGCCCCGGCCTGTGTCATTCGGCCATTTTGTGCGTCGTCCGGTTAAGGGTGGCGGCCGTGCGGGTTCGTCCGAGTCCGGCATTGAGAGCGTGGCGTCGTTGCCGGACGACGCGATTGAAGTCGGTGCGGTCGTCGATGCCTACGGCGTCAAGGGGGGGTTAAAGATCACGCCGCATGCCGGCGTCGGTTCGAGTGGCGGTGCGCTGCTGCGTGCAAGATCGTGGTGGCTCGTCAAGGGTGGCGTGTGTCGTGCGGCACAGGTTGTGTCGAGCAAGGCGCATAGCGCTACCGTGGTTGTGCAACTTGCCGGGTGCGCGGATCGCGATCAGGCCCTCGCGCTGCGCGGTGCTACGGTGCACGTGCGCCGCGCGGATTTTCCGGCGCTCGGGCGTGACGAGTACTACTGGGTTGATTTGATCGGCTTGGCGGTCGTCAACGAGTCCGGTGACGCGCTGGGCCAGGTCGTGGACCTGATGGATAACGGCGCGCACTCCATCCTGCGCGTGGAGTACGACGAGGTCGGGCAGGACGGGCGCGCCACGAAGGCGGAGCGGCTGATTCCGTTTGTCGACGCTTACGTGAAAACGGTCGATCCGTCGGACCGCCGCATCGTGGTCGACTGGGGAGCCGATTATTGATGGAGCGCGCGATGCAATTTGATGTCATCACGCTGTTCCCGGAAATGTTTCGCGCTTTGACCGACTGGGGGATTACCAGCCGGGCCGCTAAGCAACAGCGTTATACGTTGCGCACGTGGAATCCCCGCGACTTCACGACGGACAACTACCGGACGATCGATGATCGTCCGTACGGCGGTGGTCCAGGCATGGTGATGCTGGCCCGGCCGCTCGCCGATGCGATCGCCGCTGCCCGAGGGGCACAATGCGCGGGTGGGGCTGGGTCACCGCCGCATCGCGCGCGCGTCGTGCTGATGTCGCCGCAAGGCCGACCGCTAGACCACGCCAAGGTGATCGAGTATGCGGCGTTGCCCGGGTTGATCGTGTTGTGCGGCCGATACGAGGCGATCGACCAGCGGCTGATCGATCGCGAGGTGGACGATGAAGTGAGTCTCGGCGATTTCGTGCTGTCGGGCGGTGAGTTGCCTGCGATGGCCCTGATGGACGCGGTGATTCGGCAGTTGCCTGGCGTATTGAACGATGCGCAGTCGGCTGTGCAGGACAGCTTCGTCGATGGGCTGCTTGACTGCCCGCATTACACGCGCCCGGAGGAATATGAGGGTGTGCGGGTGCCGGACGTGCTGCTCGGCGGGCATCATGCGCAGATTGAACAGTGGCGGCGTCGTGAGGCGCTGCGCAATACGCTGGCCAAGCGCCCCGACCTGATCGAGCGCGCCCGGCGTAACAAGATGTTGAGCCGTGCCGATGAGGCATGGCTCGCAACTCTCGTGACATCGGAACATTGATGGCTGGTGTGCGAGGGGCAAGGCGGTGGCCGAAGCCGGCTGCCGGAAGTCAACCCATCCTCTACCGGGACCTTGATCGTGATCGGGGTAAGAAAACGCCGGCAAGATGGTTACAGGAGTCAGTCATGAATCTGATTGCAAAACTCGAGCAGGAAGAAATCGAGCGCGTGCTCGCGGGCAAGACCATCCCGGCCTTTGCACCGGGTGACACGGTCGTAGTCAACGTGAACGTGGTCGAAGGCAATCGCAAGCGTGTACAAGCGTATGAAGGCGTGGTGATCGCGAAACGCAATCGTGGCCTGAACTCGTCGTTCATCGTCCGTAAGATTTCATCGGGCGAAGGCGTCGAGCGGACGTTTCAAACGTACTCGCCACTGATCGCCGGCATTGTCGTGAAGCGCCGTGGCGACGTGCGCCGTGCGAAGCTGTACTACCTGCGTGAGCGTTCGGGCAAGTCTGCTCGGATCAAGGAAAAGCTGTCTTATAAGGAACGCCCAGCGTCCCACGGTTAAGCGCAGCACTGGAAAAAGCACCCCCCGCCGGGGTGCTTTTTTCGTTGGTGATCCTATTGCACCATGAGCCGGCCGATCTTCAATCCTGAGCTGCTGCCCGTTGAGTTGAGCGATACGCCCTTGGCGCCGGTTGCCCCGGGCCGGTTGACGCCGCGCGGCTTGCGCGAGCGGTTCCAGCAGGAACTGCGCTGGACTGCGGAGCCGCATGAGGTGCGGTGGACGCGCGGCGACCCGCGGCAGGCCGCGGTGCTGGTGCCGTTGGTGATTCGCGACGCTGTCACGGTATTGTTGACGCAGCGCGGAGACATGCTGACTGACCATGCCGGGCAAGTCAGTTTTCCGGGCGGGCGACGCGAGCCCGATGACGCAGACGCGACCGCGACGGCCTTGCGTGAGGCACGGGAAGAAGTCGGCCTGCCGGGGGATCGCGTCGAGGTGTTGGGGACGTTGCCCGAGTACCTGACCGGCACGGGATTTCGCGTCACACCGGTCGTCGGCTTGGTCCATCCGCCCTTTTCGACGGTGGCCGACGGCTATGAAGTGGCAGAGATTTTCGAGGTGCCGCTCGCCTTCCTGATGGATCCGTCCCATCATCAAATACGCGTTTTTCGTTCGGAAAATGCGGAGCGCCGTTTTTTTGCGATGCCGTATCCACGACTGGACGGCCGCGGTGACTATTTCATCTGGGGCGCCACTGCAGGCATGCTGCGCAACCTGTATCGGTTTCTGGCCGCATAGCAGCCGGCGTCCCGCCGTGTGCGCACGGCTGTGTCTTGCCGTGACCAGCGTTGTCCAACTGCTGTCTATCGCGTCTACGTAACAAGTTCCAGATCAATGACCGTTGAGCCGAGGCACTGTGCTATCTTTACGCCATCTTCATCGGTACTCTTGTACCAAACCGTATTACGGCGCTGCGCATGACCTTTTTTTCCGTATTGCTGGCTCTGATTATTGAACAGTTGCGGGCGCTGTCGCCGCACAATCCCGTGTCGATGCTGCTTCACTATCACGCGACCAGTGCGGCGCAAGCGTTCGATGCCGGCAAGCGCAAGCACGGACTGCTTGCGTGGCTTTCCGTCGTTGTTCCATGGACGCTGGCGGTCGCGCTGATCTACTACCTGTTGTATCGGATCAGTTTCGTACTGGCGTTCCTTTGGAATGTGGTGATCGTCTATTTGACACTTGGCTTCCGGCAGTTCAGCCATTATTTCACCGATATCCATCTCGCACTGAACAACGATGACGTGCCGCGCGCGCGTGAAGTCCTCGCGCAGTGGACCGGCCTGGACACGGTCGACATGCCAGTCAGCGAGATCGTGCGCCATACGCTGATTCGCGCGGTGATCGCGTCGCACCGGCATGTTTTTGGCGTGTTCTTCTGGTTTGTCGTGCCGATCGGACCTGCCGGCGCCATCCTCTATCGGGTGGCTGAGCATTTGGCGCGGACCTGGAACGATACGGTATCGGACCGCACGCCAGCCTTTGCCGCCTTTGCGCGGCAGGCGTTTTTTGTCATCGACTGGCTACCGGCTCGGCTGACCGCCATGGGTTTCGCGATCGTAGGCAACTTTGAGGACGCGATTTACGCTTGGCGCAATACCACGCAGCAGTGGCCGGATCCGAACGAGGATGTGTTGCTGTCCGCCGGCGGCGGCGCACTGGGGGCGCGGCTGGCGGGTCCGCTGGCCGAGCCGTCCAGCGTCGACGCGCTGTTCTCCACCGATGTTGGCCCGGTACCGGTGGGCGAGGATTGCACGCCGCGGACATTGCAATCGGCGGTGGGCCTCGTCTGGCGCGCCGTCATCCTGTGGATGCTGCTATTGCTAATGCTGACTGTGGCGGTGTGGGTCGGCTAGGCGAGCGGCTCGTGACGCACCGGCTGCATCAACCAACCGTCGAGTGGATCGCGAGGGGTGCCGCACGGCCAGCACAGCGTGAATTGCGCTTCGAGCTTCTCGCCACAGCGTAGGCAGTGCGCGCTATCGCACCACCTGGCTTGCTTCGTGCAGCAGTTGCGCATACAACGCATGGCGCGTCGGCGCGATGCAGCCTTGTGCCACCGCGTCCAGTATCGCACAGCCCGGTTCGTGCACATGATGGCAATTGTAAAAACGACAACCGCCGAGCAGCGGGCGGAATTCGGGAAAGGCGCGTTCGAGTTGTCCCTCGGTCAAATGATACAGTCCGAACTCCTGGAAACCTGGCGAGTCGATCAATGCCCCGCCGTTCGGTAACGTATACCAGCGAGTGAACGTAGTGGTATGGCGGCCGCTGTTCAGCGCCGATGAAATGTCGCGCGTCGTGGCGTTTGCGTGCGGCACCAGCAGATTCACCAGCGTTGACTTGCCCATACCGGACTGGCCGAGCAGCAGGGTAGCGCGATGCGCGAGTAGCGGTGCGAGTGTGGCGTGCGTGGCATCGGCGGCACCGGTCGCGGACACCTCGACGACCCGGTAGCCGAGTGCCGCGTAGAATGCGACGCGTTTGCGGGCAAGCGGCAGCGCGGCAAGTAAGTCGGCTTTGTTTAGTACCACCACCGGCTCAAGTTGATGGGCTTCGGCGGCCACCAGTGCGCGGCCGAGCAAATCCTCGCTGAAATGCGGTTCGGTGGCCAGTACGATCAGTAACTGATCGAGGTTGGCCGCAAAGCGCTTTGATTTGAACTGGTCCGAGCGAAACAGCAGATTGCGTCGCGCATCGGTCGCGACGATGACCCCCTGGTCCGCGGATGTCGCCTCGAAGCTGACGCGGTCGCCAACGGCGACTTCGCTCTTTTTACCGCGTGGAAAGCACTGCAGTAGCGAACCACCCCTGTCGGGCTGAACCACATAATGCCGGCCATGTGCGGCGATGACCCGGCCTTTGCCGGGGCCCGCTATTCGGTCGTGATCGCCGCCGCGTTGTGTTGCTGCCGGGCCCGTGCGACGCGGTGCGCCGCGTACTGAGCGGCCGCTCATGTGCGTGCGCGTGCCAGCAGCCGCTCAATGCGCTGCGCCGCGGGCGGATGGGAATAATAGAACGCGCAGTAGACCGGGTCGGGCGTCAGCGTCGATGCATTGTCCTGATAGAGCTTGACCAGCGCGCTGATCAAATCCTGTGCGCGTGCCTGCGTCGCAGCGAAGGCGTCGGCCTCAAACTCATGCTTGCGCGACGATAGGCTGGTGAGCGGCGTCACAAAAAACAGGAAGACCGGCATCACGAGAAAAAATAGGATCAATGCAAGCGCGTTGTTTGAGCCGGTCATCGACGGCGTAACGCCCAGGCCCGTGTAGAACCACGGACGTTGGGCGAGCCAGCCGAGCAACGCGAGCAGCGCGAATGACAATGCAAACGTGATGATCATGCGCTTAAGCACGTGCCGGTGCTTGAAATGACCGAGTTCGTGCGCTAGCACCGCCTCGATCTCGCTGCCATCGAGTCGGCTGAGCAGCGTGTCGAAGAACACAATCCGCTTGGCTGCGCCAAAGCCGGTAAAGTAGGCATTGCCATGCGCGGAGCGCCGGCTGCCGTCCATCACAAACAGCCCTTTGGCGGCGAAGCCGCAACGGTGCATCAACGATTCGATGCGCTCACGCAGCGATACGTCGGTCAGCGGCTCGAACTTGTTGAACAGTGGCGCAATCACGCTCGGATACAGGACCAGCACGCCGGCGCTGAACGCGACCCAGACGAGCCACGCCCAAATCCACCACATCGCGCCGGCCTGCTGCATCAGCCACAGCACGACGAACAACAGCGGCAGGCCAAACAGCGCGCCGAGCAATGTTCCCTTCACCAGGTCGGCAAAAAAAAGCTTGCGCGACATCCTGTTGAAGCCGAACCGTGCCTCGATGACAAAGTGCCGCGCATAATCGAACGGCAAATCGACGAGTCCCATGATGGCGGCGACCGTGGCCACCAGTGCAATCTGACCCGCATATCCGCGACCCAGCCATCCACTGAGCAGGGTATCCAACCATTGCAGGCCGCCCAATAACGTCAACGCGACCAGCAATGCGCCACTCACGCCGAGTTCCAGCATGGCGAGCCGTGTCAGCGACACCGTGTAGTCGGCTGCGCGCTGGTGGGCCTGCAGCGAGATCGTGTCGCGGAACCCGTCGGGGACCGCATGACGATGGCTGGCGACGTGCCGGATCTGTCGGCTCGCGAGCCACAGCCGGGTGGCAATCATCGCGACGAGAGCGACGACAAAGAGGATTGTAAACATCCGTTATCCGTGGGAACGCTGTAATGCGCCTATTCTCGCACGTTCGCTGCGGGTGTCGCCGCTGCGTCGCTTCGGGCAAAATAGCGAGAAATTCATTTTAAGGCGTTTGAATGAGTCCCGACCTGCAGCAACCCGGCGGCCAGCCCATGTTGGCCAAGAGCGAATTCAACCTGATCTGGCTGGATATGGAGATGACCGGCTTGCTGCCGAACACCGACCGGATCCTCGAAGTCGCGGTGGTGGTCACCGATTCGAACTTGGCGGTGGTCGTCGAAGGTCCGGTACTAGCGATCCATCAGTCAAATTCGACGCTGGATGCGATGGACCAATGGAACAAGAGTACGCATGGCCGCTCGGGCCTGATCGAACGGGTTCGCGCATCGTCGGTCACCGAAGCCGACGCGGCCGCGCAATTGCTCGCGTTTCTGTCGCAATACGTGCCGGCTGGCAAGTCGCCGATGTGTGGCAACTCGATTTGCCAGGACCGTCGTTTCATGGCGCGCTGGATGCCAGAATTGGAGGCATTCTTTCACTATCGTAATCTCGACGTGAGCACGCTGAAGGAGTTGTGCCGCCGCTGGCAGCCAACGGTCTACAAGGGATTCCAGAAGCGCGCATTGCATACCGCGCTGGCCGACATTCATGAGTCGATCGACGAGTTGAAGTACTATCGTGAGCATTTCCTGCGCGCGTCCGACGCCGCCGCGATGCCGCAGGTGGGCTGACGCGCCGGCTTCGCAGGTTGAAGTCGGTTGAGTCGGCTGCGCGGGCCGAGCCGGTCGGTACCGCGCGGCCCGCGCTCAGGTTGCGGCCGGCGGCTTTTGCCGGATCGCGCTCTTGGGCCGGAATGTGGCCACATGCGCCGGGTCGGTTTCGATATACGGGCCGCCGATCAAGTCGATGCAGTACGGCACGGCGGCGAAGATGCCATTGACGATCACGTTCCCTTGCGCGTCACGCACTCCCTCGAGCGTCTCACGGATCGACTTTGGCTGGCCGGGCAGGTTCACGATCAGCGCCGCGTGATTGGCCGTTTCGCGAATGACCGCCACTTGGCGCGACAGAATCGCCGTCGGCACGAAATGCAGACTGATCTGGCGCATTTGCTCGCCAAAACCGGGCATCGTCCGGGTGCCCACCGCCAGCGTCGCCTCCGGCGTGACGTCGCGCCGGGCGGGGCCGGTGCCGCCGGTGGTGAGCACGAGGTTGCAGTGGGCCTCATCCACGAGTTCGATCAGCGTGCGTGAGATGGTGGTTGCATCGTCGGCGATCAGCCGCGCGTGCGCTTGCCACGGACTCGTGAGCGTGTCGCTCAGCCATGTCTGTAGCGCGGGGATGCCCTGGTCCTCGTAGACCCCGGCACTGGCGCGGTCGCTGATCGAAACCAGGCCGACGATTAGTTTGTCGGCACGGTCATGCGGTGTCGTCATCGTCTTGCTCGTCGTTGGAAGAAGCGGGGGCCCCGGCGTGTTCTGCGCGCGGGTCCGGATCACCGGCTACCTCTTTGATCCACTGGAACAGTTCTCTGAAATAGCGCGGCGGCTTGCTTTGGACCGCCTCGCGCCGCGCATTGCGGATCAGCGTGCGGCCTTGCTGGACGTCGGCGCCCGGATGGGCGCGCAGAAACTCGGTGAGTGCCTCGTCGCTCGCGAGCAATTGCGCGCGGGTGCGCTCAATCCAGTGCAATCGTGCCGTCTCGGCTTTGTTCGTGCCGTTGTAGGTGTCCAGCGCGGTGCGCAGCGCTGCCACGTCGGTGTCCGGCAGCCCGCGCATCAGCCGCCCCACATATTGCAATTGCCGTCGCTTACCCTCATGGTCCGTGATGCGGCGTGCTTCGCGTACCGCGTCAGCTAGGTCCTCGGGTAACGGCATGCGCTTGAACGCATCCTTGGGCAGCTCAACTATCTCGGCGCCCAGCGCCTGCAGCGCCGTCATTTCCCGTTTGAGTTGCGATTTGCTCGGCCGTGTGTCATCGCGGCCGCCCTGATGGTCGGCGAGCGGTTGCGGCTGGGTCGCCGCCGTGGTTCGTGTCTTGCGCGTCATGCGCGTATTTTAGCGCGTGTCGCGTGCCGTCCTCGCGGTTGGGCAAACGGCTTGTTATGATCGCATCATGAAAACCGAGGATCGAACTGACATGGCAGCACACCAGCGCGTGTTTCCGCACACCCAGGCGCAACTGAAGGACATCGCGGCGGATATCCTGCGACACGCAAAGGCGCTCGGCGCAACCGATGCCGCGACTGAGATCTCGGAGGGCGACGGCTTATCGGTGTCGGTACGGCGAGGCGAGGTCGAGACAATCGAGCACAACTGCGACAAGACGATGGGGGTGACCGTATTCATCGGCAGCAAGCGCGGCAATGCGAGCACGTCCGATTTTTCACCGGCGGCGCTGCGCGATACGGTATCAGCCGCGTACAACATCGCGCGGTTCACCGCGGAGGACAACTGCGCCGGGCTCGCCGAAGCGGAGCTGCTCGAGAGGCATCCGCTGGATTTGGATTTGTTCCACCCGTGGGAGCTGCATGCCGACGACGCAGTCGAGATCGCGCGCCGCGCCGAACAGGCAGCCTTCGACACCGACCCGCGGATCCGCAATAGCGAAGGCGCGAGCGTATCCGCGCAGCATTCGCAGTTCGTACTGGCCACCTCGCACGGCTTTGTCGGCGGCTATCCGTACTCTCGGCACTATATCGCCTGCGCGCCGATTGCCGGCAGTGGCCAGCAGATGCAGCGTGACGACTGGTACACGACGCGCCGCTGCGCAGCGGAAATGTCCACGCCCGAGGCTGTGGGCCGCTATGCTGCCGAGCGTGCGCTGGCGCGTATCGGCGCACGCCGGCTCGATACCCGCAAATGCCCGGTATTGTTCGAAGCGCCGCTCGCCGTTGGCCTGCTCGGTGCGTTCGTGCAGGCGACCAGCGGCGGGGCGTTGTATCGCAAGACGAGCTTCCTGACCGATTCGCTCGGCAAGCCCGTATTCGCGCCGCACGTGCAGGTGTGTGAGGATCCGCATGTGCCCCGCGCGCTAGGCAGTGCACCGTTTGACGAAGAGGGCGTGCGCACCACGCGGCGTGACGTCGTGCGCGACGGCATCGTACAGGGGTACTTCCTGTCGACGTATTCGGCGCGCAAGCTGGGCATGAAGACCACCGGTAATGCCGGCGGTTCGCACAATCTGTCATTGACCAGCACGCTCACGCGCGACGACGACGATTTCCGCGCGATGTTGCGCAAGCTCGGCACCGGTCTGCTGTTGACCGAGTTGATGGGGCAGGGGGTGAACTATGTCACGGGCGACTACTCGCGTGGCGCGTCCGGATTCTGGGTCGAGAATGGCGAGATTCAGTATCCGGTCGAAGAGATCACGGTCGCCAGCACGCTGCAACAGATGTTTGCGCAAATCGTCGCGATCGGCGCCGATAAGATCGTGCGTGGCACGAAGGAAACCGGCTCGGTGCTAATCGAGCAGATGACGATTGCCGGCCAGTGAGTCGCGCGGCGGGTCAGCGGATTCTTTCGTATTCGACGAACGCGTAGTTGAAGTCGTTCGGTGGGCTCGCGCGATGCGTTTCGCGCGACACCTCCCGCCAGTGCTGCGGTGACGGCGCGGAAAACGTCGCGTCGCCTTCGAACGCGTGATCGATCTCGGTGACAATCAGTCGCCCGGCGCGCCCGATCCCTTCGCGATACAACTGGGCGCCGCCGATCAGGTACGCAAGTGGCGCATGCAGCGTTTCGCACAGCGCAAGCGCCGCGTCCAGGCTCGTGACGGTGTCGCAGCCATCGAAGCGTCGCGCCGCATCGCGCGTCACGACGATGTTCCGGCGGCCTGGCAGCGCGCGTCCAATCGACTCGTGGGTCTTGCGTCCCATGATCAGCGGTGCACCCATCGTGGTGCGCTTGAAGTGCGCAAGATCCTCGGGCAGCTGCCAGGGCAGCGCGTTGTCGCGTCCGATCACGCCGTTGCGTGCGCGCGCGACGATCAGGCAAAGCGTCGTCATCGATCCACCGTCAGTTAAACAAGCAGGGTGCGCGAGGGCGGGCCGCGCATGCCCGATTGTAGCCGACTGCTCGGTTCAGTTGATCCTTCGATTCAAGCGGCCGCAGCCCGTGCCACCACGCCGCGCGAATCCGCATGCGGCGAGTGGCGGCGGGTATGAGCACGGCAATCGCGGTTGACGCCGCCGGCCGGCCCGGGCCGGGGCCGCTCAGGTCCCGGCGCTGTCTGTCTACACAGCGATCGGGGCGGCAATATGGGGGTGCGGATCGTAGCCGGCGATCTCGAAGTCTTCGAAGCGGTAGGCGAACAGGGTGTCCGGCTGTCGCTTGATGATCAGCCGAGGCAGCGGCCGCGGCGTGCGGGTGAGCTGCAGCTGGGCCTGTTCGACGTGGTTCAGGTATAAGTGGGCGTCGCCGATCGAGTGGACGATTTCGCCGGGCTGCAAGCCGAGTTGCTGCGCGATCATATGGGTCAGAAACGCCACCGATGCGCAATTGTATGGAATGCCGAGAAACCAGTCGCCGGAGCGCTGGGTCAACATGCAGCTCAGCTTGCCGTCGGCAATGTAGAACTGGTACAGGATGTGGCACGGCGGCAGTGCCATGCGGCCCGCGAGCGCGTTTTGCACCGGGGACTTCGACTCGTCGGGTAGGAACGACACATTCCATGCGTTGAGGATGTGCCGGCGGCTGTCCGGCTTCGTGCGCAGCGAGTCGAGCAGCGCCTGCACCTGGTCGGTTCGGGTGCCATCGGGATTGGGCCAGGACCGCCACTGCGCACCGTACACGGGGCCGAGTTCGCCGTCGGACGTGGCCCATTCGTCCCAGATCGTCACACCGTTCTCATGCAGGTAGCGAATGTTCGTGTCCCCGCGCAGGAACCATAGCAACTCGTGCAGGATCGAGCGCACGTGCAGTTTCTTGGTGGTCAGCAGCGGGAAGCCAGTGGATAAGTCATGCCGGTATGACACGCCGAACAGTGAGCGCGTGCCCGTGCCGGTGCGGTCGCTCTTGAGCGTGCCGCGTTCGAGCAGATCCTTGAGAATAGACAGGTACGGTGCATCCATGGTCTGGCGCCGGGTTGTGGACCCGGCCAGGGAAAAGTGACTGGAAACGGCGAATGCACTATTCTACGTGACCGCCATGGACGTCAGGCAGGCGCTCGATGCGATTGTCGAGCTTAAGCCCGAGGAATTGACCGATGGCGGCACGCAAGCTTAGGGCTACCGCGTGAGCACCGGCGGTGCGGCCGGCTAGCCACGCGCGCCGACCATGTCCCGCGGTCGGACCCACTCGTCAAACTGCTCAGCGGTCAGATAGCCGAGCGCCAGCGCGGCGGCCTTCAGCGTGGTGCCTTCGTGGTGTGCCTTCTTGGCAATTTGTGCTGCCTTGTCATAGCCGATGTGGGGGTTTAGCGCGGTGACCAGCATCAGCGACTCGTTGAGCAGCGCGTCGATTCGTGCCCGATTGGGCTCGATGCCGATTGCGCAGTGATCGTTGAAGCTCAGCATGCCGTCCGTCAGCAGCCGGATCGATTGCAGCACATTGTGCGCGATCATTGGCCGGAAAACGTTGAGTTCGAAATTGCCGCTCGCGCCGCCGAAATTAACGGCGACGTCGTTGCCGAAGACTTGGCAGCACAGCATCGTTAGCGCCTCTGCCTGTGTTGGATTGACCTTGCCCGGCATGATCGAGCTGCCCGGCTCGTTTTCGGGGATCGTGAGCTCACCCAACCCGCAGCGGGGTCCCGACGCGAGCCAGCGGATGTCATTGGCGATCTTCATCAGACTTGCGGCGATCGTTTTCAGCGCGCCGTGCGCGGCCACCAGCGCGTCGGCGGCGGCCATCACCTCGAACTTGTTCGGCGCGGTGGTGAACGGCAGTCCGGTGAGCCGGCCGATTGCCGCGGCGACCTTTTGCGCGAATTGCGGATGGGCGTTCAATCCGGTGCCGACTGCGGTGCCGCCAAGCGCGAGTTCGTACAGATGGGGCAGCGTCGCGTCCAGATGGCGCATCCCCTGATCGAGCTGGGCGACGTAGCCTGAAAATTCCTGGCCCAGCGTCAGCGGCGTGGCATCCTGCAGGTGCGTGCGGCCAATCTTCACGATGTCGGCGAAAGCGGCGCACTTGTGCGCGAGCGTGTCGCGCAGCTTGATTAGCGCTGGTTTGAGCCGCGTTGCGATGCCTTGTGCGGCGGCGATATGCATTGCGGTCGGGAACACGTCGTTGGACGATTGGCCGCGATTTACGTCGTCGTTCGGATGCACCAGGCGCGCCTCGCCGTGTTCACCGCCCAGATACTCGCTCGCGCGGTTGGCGATTACCTCGTTCAAGTTCATGTTGGTTTGCGTACCCGAGCCCGTTTGCCAGACCGTCAGCGGGAATTGCGCCGCGTGCTCGCCGGCGAGGATCTCGTCTGCCGCGGCAATGATCGCGCGTGCCTTATCGGCGGGCAGCACGCCAAGCGCTTGGTTGACTTCCGCTGCGGCGCGCTTGACGATCGCCAGTGCGTGAATCAATTCCGATGGCTGCTTCTCTGTGGAGATCTTGAAATGTTGCAGCGATCGTTGGGTTTGCGCTCCCCACAGTCGGTCCACAGGCACGGCGATGGCGCCAAACGTGTCGCGTTCCATCCTGACGTTTTCTGTCATTTTATGCTCCAGAAGTGCGGACACGAGGTCCATGGTGATCGGACAAGGTTGCTGCGGTGGCCGTTCACAGTTGATCACGTAGCGGCAAGAAGAAAAGCAAGCCGGTGAGCACATTACGTGCGATCCAATGTGCGCGTGGCCGCGTGCGCGAGTGCGACGCGCATCTGCAGTGCGTCGGTGCCGTCGGCGAGCAAGCGGAATCCGTCCAGGCCGCCATGGGCCAACGAGGCCGCCTGCACACAGGATCGATGACATCGCGAGCAACAGCATGGCCGACAGCATCGTCCGCCGCCGTGCCGCTGCGCCGGCCACGGCCATGCTTGCCGCTGCGGCCGGTTGGCGCCTCCGGGGGAACCAGGTGCGAGCCAAAAGGCCCGTGGTTTGGCACTCGCTTGCGCTTACGTTTGCTCCGATCTGGCCTGCTGGCCGGTGTGCGCGCTCACGCGGGCGCCGCCCGCCGTTGCGATCTGCCACGCCTTTATGCCGCGGTGTCACGTCCGAGCGCCCGGCTTTTCCAGTAAAACCGGGCGACCATCAGGCATGCAACCGTGGCCAGACCCGCGGCCAGACCCCACCATAATCCCTTCGCGCCCAGGCCCGCATAAAAGGCGAGCCAATAGCCGGTCGGATAGCCGATACCCCAGTAGCCGGTGGCGGCCAGCAGCATCGGCACGCGCGTGTCGCGCAGTCCACGCAGGCAGCCGGCTCCGACGGTTTGCAGTCCGTCCACGACCTGAAACACGGCCGCCACCGTCAGCAGCGACGCAGCCAGCGAGATGGTCGCCGCATTAGACGGTTCGTGCGGGTTCAGATAAAGCGCGATGATGCCATGCGGTATCCATGTCATCACGGTGCCGCACGCTGCCATAAAGCCACCTCCTAGCGCCAGCGCGACGACCCCGGCGCGACGTGCCTCAACGGGATGGCGTGCGCCTGCCCAGTACCCGACCCGGACATTGGCGGCCTGCGCAATGGCGAGCGGCACCATGAAAGTGACCGATGCGACATTCAGCGCAATCTGGTGCGCCGCGAGGGCGGCTGCACCGAGTGTGCCCACCGCCAGGCTCGTCGCGAGGAATAGCATCGTCTCGGCACCGTACGTTACGGCGACCGGCCAGCCGACTGCGAGCAACTCGGACATCACGGACCAGCGCGGGCGACGCGAGCCGGCGACGAAATGCCGGAATCGTTCGGGTAGGTGCAACAGCGCGAGCAGCACGAGCGCGGTCAGCCAGATCGTGATCGTCGTGGCCGCCGCGGAGCCGAGAAACCCCATACGCGGCAAGCCCCACGCGCCATGGATTAACCCGTAGTTTAGGAAGCCGTTCAACATGACGCCCCCTATCGATACCCACAACAGCCGTCGCGCTGCGCCGATCGCCGGCAGGAACGCGCGCATCATGCCGATGCCGATCAGGCTGCCCAGTGCCGCCCAGCGCAACATGCGCGCGTATTGGCCCACTTGTTCAGCCAACGCCGACGGCTGACCTGCTGCCACCAGCAGAGGTGTCGCAAAGCTCATCAGCACGAACGCCGGCACCGCCAGCACCAGCGATAGCGCAAGACCCGTCCAGTAAATCGACGGCACGCGATGCGCTGCCTGAGCGCCGCGCGCTTGTGCGACCGTCACGCTGACCGACTGGAGCACGCCTTGCAGCAGGGTCATGATGGTGAAAAATAGCGTGGCGCCGAGTCCGCCGGCCGCCAGCGCGTCGGAACCCAGCGAGCCGAGCAGTATTGTGTCGGTGACGCCCATCGCCATTTGTGACAGTTGCGCGATGGCGAGCGGCGCTGCCAGGCGTGCTGTCTCAGTCGCATGATGAGCGAGCGTAGACTTGCCGTGATGGTGTACTGGCGTGCCCTGAGCAGTACCGAGATTTGTCATTAAAAACGGATCGAAAGGTAATGGTTCATCTTAACAGCACAGTTTACTGAGAAGAGCCCCAGTTGGGTGTGTCCGCAATACGAAATGACGGGGTCGATCACCGGTTGTAAGCAAACGCTGGTAAGCAAAACGGTAGGTAACAATCAAAACCGTGGCAAACCTCTCGCTCCCGCGCGGGTCAGTTCAAGGGCCCGACGCGTGCATGCTGTGCTAGGCTGTCGCGCACGGGCAGGCCGACAGGTGCGTGGGAGTGGTTGCCCATGCGGCTTTGCGCCGTTTCATTGATCGACTTCATAGGGAGGCATCTAATGACTGCAATTCGTCAAATCCGTCGTATCGTGTTGGGCGCCGCGCTGGCGGCTGCCACGGTTGCCGCTTTTGCACAAACGCCGGCTCAAGGCGGCAGCGAAACCGCTGGCGCAGCCGTTGGCGTGGGCGCGTACAGCGGCACGGATTCCACGGCGGGCAGCGGTGGCACGGGCACCAGCCAGCGTATCGTCGCGCCGGGTCCCGTCGATCCGCTCGTGCAGAAGCGCGATACGGACGCGGCGGCCAACGCGGAGTACCGTGCCAACAAAAAGGCGCTCAAGCAGGAGTACCACAGCCAGTTGAAGGCGGCCAAGGAACAACGTAAGGCGGCCAAGCGGGACGCGGCCCAAACGCTCAATGAGCAAACGGGCGGCGCGGCAGCGGCCGACAAGGGCGTGCAAAACTAATCGGTGTTGTGCGGGTGGCGCCGCCGTCGCCGGCGCGCGCCGACCCGCAGCCTGCTGCGCCGACCTACCTAGAGTGGCCTGGCATCGGCTCGGCGATTGCCGCACGGGCTTCGATGGGCTGTTCTTCGCACTGCCTGGTACGACGCGATCGCTATAGGTCAAATAGACCAGCGCATTGCGTTTGCGGTCGAGCACGCGCACGGCGTGCAATGTCTTGAAGATCAACAGTCGGCGGCCCGGGGCGGTGCACCGGTACCTTTTTCAATTTACCCTCAATGTCGCAACGATCGGCGCCGATGACGCGGGTAACCCTGCGTAACGTGAAATCGGGGACGGCGTTTGGGCTAATGGAGCAGCGACGCCATTCTTCCGTTACGCTATCGCTTCAGTTCGCTGCGCATGCGGGCCGCAATAAGTATGCGGCATCATGCCATGCGTGCGGCGCTGATCGAAACCGCCATTTTTCTTTTGCCACCATGCGTGTGTTTAACCGATTGTCGCTTTGTTCCGTCAACGCCCCGCCTCCGTACCGGCGTGGGCCGCGTCAGCCCTCTCGCGGTGGCGCGCCGCGCCGTGCGCACTCGAGTGTCACCTTGCTCGCCTGTGCGGGCGTCGCGGCCCTCGCGTTGAGCCTGCCGGCCATAGCGTGGGCGCAGAACAAGCCTGGCGTACCGGGCGGTATCCTGAGCGACTCGTTTCGCTTCAACGAGCACCCGCAGATGCAGTTTGCCGCTTCTGCGCCCGATCCGAAGTTCCAACATGGTCCACCGGACGAGCGACGGCGGCGGGCCGATCGCGGCGATCCGTCCGGTGATGCTTGCAATCTAAAGTGCGGCAAATGAGACGATCGGCGCGCCGCCGCCTCAGACTGAACTGGATGGGCGGCGAAACCAAGCGTCTATCGAATACTGATGTCGGACGCATTGACGTCACGGCCTACAAATTCACTGCTGCGCTAAAAACTGTGACTAATCGTACATAGTTCTGAGCCAGAGAGCACTATTTTGGATTCGCGCCCGGGCTGGCTCGGAGAACTGGTTGGCTTCCATAAAGTGCGTAATCTCGTCCATCGCTATTTCCCATTGGGGATCCTCTAAATCAAATAGCACGCCATCGTCCCGAAGCTCACTAAGTACGTCCCATAAGGCGGCTTCGCCCGCCCCATTCAGTAAATTCAATCCTTGCCGCCAGACTCGTTTTGCTTGCGTGTCGTTTATAATACTGACGCGTTTGAGCAGCCCGATTGCCGCATGCGTGCGCTGCCCCGCTGGCATGTGCGCCAAACGGCGTTTAAGCAATGCAAACTCCTGTGCCTGTTGCTCAGATGGCAACTTGTAAAGTCCTTCAAACAAATATCGCAGGGTGATGCCCAACGACTCATTGGGCAGTGATAGCGCCCAATTGCGCATCTGCGCGTATCGTACAGGTTGCTCCACTTTCGGCAATAGCCAAACGCTGTCCGCCAACACACCGACGGACGCGCCTTGATACAAAGTCGGCAGTCGCCGGGCCCGTTCACATAAGATCGAATACAGTTCAGGGATGCGCGGGTTCGCCTTATTAAAATGTTTTAAAAAACGAGATAATAGTGGAATCATCTGCGCTTGTTCTGCAACGTGCAATGACGGTAGCCGTGCTAGGAGCGCGTGATACCGCTGAGCAAACTGAGGCGTTTCAGGGGTATCGACAGAGAAAGACCACAATCCAAGCGTCAGTTCCAGCCACACGTTATCTTGCCTGGGCCCACGCTGCTCGGCCAGCGCGTGCGCAAAGTCAAATAGTTCAATCCATTCGTGCTCATCGTAATCGTAATGCGTGAGCAACATCGCCTTTTGTATCTGTACACCGTCCTGCGGGATACGCTGCGCGGCCGCGTACAAACGCTTAAATACGTCGACACGCCCGGCTTTAGGCAACGCTCGCAAACGCCGGCGCAGTGCGTCCAGGGGTTCGGCGTGCTGCGCTGGATCAGCAAGCGTGTCGCCCATCTCGTCCAACAGTTGTTTGATTGACTCAAGGCTTACGGCCTGGTTTGCCCGTTGCCAATAGCGATAGACGAGGCGCCTCATCCTCATCGCATGATACGTGCGCCGATCGACGGCGGAGAATGACATCACGTCTTGCACGGGCACGTAGTGGCCGATCCGTGCGATCACTTCGTGCGGCAGATCTTGGTAGGTGGTGGGGTGCTTGGCCAGCGGGTTCGCCAACGCGCCGCCGGGTGAAAGCGTTAACGTCGTCGGTTGCGGGCAGACTGCCTGTGCGCAGATATAGGCTGGCTGGTGATTGTTCAACGCTGCATGCAAGTCACAGTCCATTGGCAACCTCAGCAAGAAATTAGGAACATGCAGTGCGAAATGATGATGCGCCGTAAGGTACCCGAAAGCGAACAGAGGAACACAGCCAGAAGCCAAGATCGCTAGATTTTCGGCGGATGACGCGTTGGCAATTAGGGCATCAGGTCAAGCCGTGACGGCACATAATCGACGGTGTACCGGGTAAGGGCGACGAATTAGTTCAGCTAGAACGCATAGCACACCATGCACTCGGTTACCGATCTACATGGGCCAGTAGCCGCTCACGAATCAGCGTTCAATGAGCGCCAGTTCGAATCCGCCGGAAGTTAGCAGCAGACGGGTTGGGTGCAATTGCTAAGCGAGATCGAAGGAGAAGGATTGGGCGAAGTTTTCCTATGAGGAATATTAGCTGTTACTAATATAAAAGGCTAACTGAAAAAAGGGGTTGCGCCTTCACGCAACCCCTTGATTTCTTGGCTCCCCGACCTGGGCTCGAACCAGGGACCTACGGATTAACAGTCCGGCGCTCTACCGACTGAGCTATCGGGGAACAGCAGAGAAATGAAATTCTATCGGTGTCTTATCGTCTTGTCAACAGGTGGCGCATCAAGGCGTGATGTCGTCGATCATCGACGCACCCGGCGCGCTCATCGCTCGAGCAGCTTCAGTTTATCCTTCACGTCTTTCCATTCCTCCGCGTCCGGCAGAGCAGGTTTGGTCCTCGTGATGCTGGGCCAGTCCTTCGCCAGTTCCGCGTTCAGTTGGATAAATTGTTGCTGATCACCGGGGACGTCTTCTTCCGCATAGATCGCATTGACCGGGCATTCCGCCACGCAAACCGCGCAATCGATGCACTCATCCGGGTCGATCGCGAGGAAGTTCGGACCTTCGCGAAAGCAGTCCACCGGGCATACGTCGACACAGTCGGTATAGCGACACTTGATGCAGCTTTCGGTCACAACGTGAGTCATTGAAGCTCCTGCACTCTGTGTATAGCGATGTGGACACACGATGTAGCCACGGACGCCACCATTTTGCAAAATAACTATTGTAGCGCACCGCGTCGCCGCGTCGTCGCTCTCCCGTCTGATGCTGTTATACACTTTGGTGATGTCTTTATATGAGGCAACGGTGCTGCGTACGTGCCGTGGCATCGCTTGCGCTAACCTCAGCGTCAGGTGCCGCGCCAAACGGCCGCGGCCTGTCCGAGCTTCCAGCCTGTGCCTGGCTGTGCGACCATGATCATCACTTCGTTACTCGATACCGATCTCTACAAATTCACGATGATGCAGGTCGTGCTGCATCATTTTCCTGCCGCCAGCGTCGAGTACCGGTTCCGTTGCCGCACGCGCGGCATCGACCTGGTGCCCTACGTGGGCGAGATCCGGGAGCAGATCGGCCACTTGTGCCAGTTGCGTTTCACCGACGACGAGCTCGACTACTTGCGCCAGTTGCGCTTTATCAAGAGCGACTTCGTCGACTTCCTCGCGCTATTCCAGCTCAACGAGAAGTACATTCGCGTCTGGCCGTCGCCGAAGGCCAACGGTGAGATCGAGATCGTCGTGCGCGGGCCGTGGCTGCATACGATCCTGTTCGAGATCCCGGTGCTGGCGATCGTCAACGAGGTCTATTTCCGTAATACGCAGCGCTCGCCGGCGTACCACGAGGGACGCGAGCGGCTGACTGGCAAGATGGCGATGCTCGGCGCCAGACCCGACTACGCCGATTGCAAGATTGCCGACTACGGTACGCGGCGACGTTTTTCGAAGCAGTGGCACGAGGAGGTCATCCTGACGCTGATGGCGGGGCTCGGCGAGCAGTTTGCCGGCACCAGCAATGTTTACTACGCGATGAAGCACGGATTGACGCCACTGGGCACGATGGCGCACGAGTACCTGCAGGCGTGTCAGGCGCTGGGGCCGCGGCTGCGCGATTCGCAGATCTTCGGTTTTGAGATGTGGGCCAAGGAATACCGCGGCGATCTCGGCATTGCGTTGTCCGACGTCTACGGCATGAAGGCGTTCCTGCGCGACTTCGATATGTATTTCTGCAAGCTTTTCGACGGCGCACGGCACGATTCGGGGGACCCGTTCGAATGGGGCGAGCAGCTATTGAAACACTACGAGTTCAATCGCTGCGATCCTCGCACTAAAATCCTAGTCTTTTCCGATGCACTTGATATTCCGAAGGTGCTGCAGCTGTACGAGCGTTTTCGCGGCCGCTGCAAACTGGCATTTGGCGTGGGCACCAACTTAACCAACGACCTGGGCTATGCGCCGCTGCAGATCGTGATGAAAATGGTCCGCTGCAATGGCCAGCCCGTTGCGAAATTGTCCGACTCGCCGGGCAAGAACATGTGCGACGATCCCGCGTACATCGCGTATTTGCGGCAGGTGTTCGAGATTGACATGCTGTTGGAGGCGGGCCACTGAACCAGGTGAGGCCGGCACGCGGGGCGGCGCGTACGCGGCGCCCCGTGGTCGCATCGCACTGCATGGCGCAGTGGCGTCCCGCTGCAGGCTGGGTGCCACCACGACCATCAAAATCGCCGATGGTCATCCGGCCAATGGCTGCGCCGCGCCCGTCGGTATAATCTGCGCGAAGGCGTCGCCGACGCGCTAACAAAGAATCGCTACATGGACACTTCGGCGGCTCGCCGCAATATCATCGCGCGCATCCGCGCGGCGCAGCGCCGGCCGGCGCAGCCTGCGGCGGCCGAGCACGAGGTGCTTACCGACTATCGGGTGTGGCGCCCGGCCGGCCCGCGTCCCAATCTGCGGGGCGATCTCGTTGAGCTGTTTGCCGTGCAATCGCGCAAGATGGCGACCAGCGTCGCGCGTCGTCGGCGGCTTTGAGGACGCGTTTGCGTTGATGCGTGCGGTGACATCAAACAAACCATTGTGCTAGGTGCGCATGATCCTTATTGCGTTCATGCAGTCGTTGTGCGTGACGCATAATTCCTGTTTTTCTGATACGACACATGACGAGGTTTTTTGCTGTTCTGCCGGCGGGTGTAGTACTCGCCTGTGTCCCGCTTGCCGTGTACGCGGCCGACGTCGATGGCTCGCAACTGGGCCTGCATTGGGCACTGCCATTTGCGGGCATGCTGCTGTCGATCGCGTTGCTGCCGCTGCTGGCTCCGACGTTTTGGCACCGCCATTTCGGCAAAGTCGCAGCGGTTTGTGCGCTGGCATTTCTGGTGCCGTTCGCCGCGTCGTTCGGTGCCGGCGCAGCGCTCGCGTCGCTCGCCCATGCCGTAATTGCCGAGTATGTGCCGTTCATCGTGTTGCTGGCCGCGCTGTATACGGTGGCTGGCGGCATCTGCGTGCGCGGCAATTTACATGGATCGCCCGCTCTCAATACCGGCCTAATCGCGCTTGGCACGCTGCTAGCAAGCATCATGGGAACGACGGGCGCGGCGATGCTGCTGATCCGGCCGTTGCTGCGGGCTAATGACAACCGCCGACATGCTGCGCATGTGGTGGTGTTCTTTATTTTCCTGGTCGCAAATGCGGGCGGTGCGCTGTCACCGCTCGGCGATCCACCATTGTTTCTTGGCTTCCTGAACGGTGTCGATTTCTTCTGGACGACCGTGCATTTGGCGTTGCCGGCCCTGTTCGTCACCGCCACGGTGCTGTCGGTGTTCTATGTGCTGGATAGCTATTATTTCAAGCGTGACGGCAACCCCGGGCCGGCGCGGGTGGCCCTGACACCGGACTTGCGCGGCGTTGCGATCGACGGCAAAGTGAATTTCGCACTGTTGGCGTGCATCATCGTCCTGGTACTGATAAGCGGCGTCTGGCAACCTCGCGTGCAATTCGACGTTTTCGGCGTGCCAGTCCAGTTGCAAAACATGCTCCGTGACGCCGGACTGCTGGTCGTGCTGTTCGTGTCGCTGCGCGTGACGCCATCCTCCGCGCGCGAGGGCAATGGTTTTAGCTGGGCACCAATCGATGAGGTCGCCAAGCTCTTCGCCGGCATCTTCGTGACGATTGCACCGGTAATCGCGATGCTGCATGCCGGACAGCGGGGTGCGTTCGCCGACGCGGTGCAGTGGACGCTGCAGGACGAGCAAGCCACCGTACCCCTATACTTCTGGGTGACAGGGTTGTTGTCATCGTTCCTGGACAATGCGCCGACTTACCTAGTGTTCTTCAACATCGCGGGTGGCGACGCGCAGACGTTGATGACGTCCGGTGCGTCAACACTCGCGGCGATTTCTGCCGGCGCGGTATTCATGGGAGCGAATACGTACATTGGCAACGCGCCGAACTTCATGGTCAAGGCCATTGCCGAGTCGCGTGGCGTGCGCATGCCGAGTTTTTTTGGCTTCATTGGATGGTCGGCCTGCGTACTGCTACCGGTATTCGTCATGACGACATGGCTCTTTTTTTGGCATTGAGCGCTGGGCGCAAACTTGGACTGGAACGGTGATGAAGCAAAAGGCTTGGGTGGCGCGGATGAACTTCCCGGATGTACGCGAAACGCTTGAGCAATATTTCGATGTCGATGTGAATTGCGACGACCCTCTGCTCACGCACGACGAACTGACCGCGCGCGTGGCGGATAAGGATGGCGCATTGAGCGCGTGTCGCGCCGCAAATCGAAGCCCAGTTGAATGCGGCTTATGGACCCAGGACGAGCTGGGGGTAATGCGCGCATGCTGACGATCATCCTAGCAGTCGCAGTAGCCGTATTGGCCGCCGCGCTGCTCGTTGTCGCGGCCACGATGCGGCAACGCGATGCCGGCAACGTGACCGACGCATCGCTGCAAGCGCTCGCGCAGCGGGTGTGCGAATTGGGCGATACGCACGCGCGCTCCCAGGAAAGGCTAGAGCGCGAGTTGCGCGCGGAGCTGATCGACAGCGCCCGCGTGTCGCGCGCCGATGCCGGCGCCGGCGTCACGCAATTACAACAGGCGCTTGCGGCGCAACTCACGAGTATCGCTACGGTGCAAAACAACCAGATTGATGGCTTCGCGCAGCAATTGGCCAAACTTACGCAGAGCAATGCGCAGCAGCTTGATGCGTTTCGTTTGTCCGGCCAACAGCAGGCGCAACATGCGCGCGAGGAGCAGGCTGCTGCATTGAAGCGATTCGGCGATACGCTAAACCAGCAATTGGCCGTGCTGTCGGAGAGCAACGAGCGGCGTCTTGCCGAAGTGCGGGCGACGCTCGAGCAAAAACTCAAGGATATTGAGGCAAACAATGCGGCCAAGCTCGATGAGATGCGGCGTATTGTCGATGAAAAGCTTCATGCCACGCTGGAGCAGCGCTTGGGCGAATCGTTCAAGCTAGTGTCAGACCGGCTCGAGCAGGTTCATCGTGGCTTGGGCGAGATGCAGATGCTCGCTGCGGGCGTCGGGGACCTAAAGAAGGTGTTGACCAATGTCAAGACGCGCGGTACCTGGGGCGAGGTTCAGCTCGAGGCGCTGCTCGAACAGATGCTCACGCTCGATCAATATGCGAAGAACGTGGCGACGGTGCCGCGCAGCAGCGAGCGCGTCGAATTCGCGATCCGGCTACCGGGCCGGGGCGAAAGTGAGCAACGTAATGCGCAGCCGGTATGGCTGCCGATTGATGCGAAATTCCCTCGTGAGGACTACGAGCGGTTAATCGACGCACAGGATCGGGCTGACCCCGTTGGCGTCGAGGAGGCGGCCCGCGCGCTGGAAACGCGTATCAGGCTGGAGGCCAAGGCGATTGCAGACAAGTATGTGTCGCCGCCGCATACGACGGACTTTGCCCTTCTGTTTCTGCCGACCGAGGGGCTCTATGCGGAAATTCTGCGCCGGCCTGGGTTGACCGACGCATTGCAGCGCGACTATCGGGTCACGATTGCCGGACCCACCACGCTGACCGCGTTGCTGAACAGCTTGCAGATGGGTTTCCGTACGCTGGCGATCGAAAAGCGCTCGAGCGAAGTCTGGCAGGTGCTCGGCGCGGTGAAAACGGAGTTCGGCAAGTTCGGCGACGTCCTGGCGAAAACGAAGAACCAGCTTGCGACCGTTGCGCGGTCTATCGAACTGGCTGAGACCCGGACACGGCAGATGCATAGGAAGTTGCGCGACGTCGAGGCGCTACCTGGCGAGCAGGCTGCCGAGCTGCTGGGCGATGAAGGGCAAGCGCAAGCGACGCCAGACGAGGGCAGTAAATAGGCCGGTGCGGCTGTGGTAGCGAGCGTAGTGGAAGCGGACCCGTCAGATCGACGAATTGTCAGGTGGCGCTTGCAGACCCGTGAGACGGTGCAGGGCTTCTCCGGTCACGCGCACGACGCGCCACTCGAAACGGGCGCATTGTCGCTCGATGGTGAGCGTGGCCAATGGTGACGTCATGCCTCCTCCGGTGCATCGGAGAGCACGATCTCGATGCCGCCGCAGCGCGATGCTACCCAGTTGTATGCGTGACATGCGATCCATAGCAGGACGAAGCCAAGCACGGCGTTGAGTATCAACGCGCTGAACAACGTTGATAGCTCAACAGCGCCGTAGCGCACGAATGCTACTAGCATACCGAGTAGGACGATCGGCACGCTGAAGGTCAGGTACACGAAGATCAGCGCCTTGGCAGTTTGCCCTGGGGCAATGTACGAGATTTGTTTTTTCATATCGAAGCGTCGGCGGTCATTCGCGAAAAGGGTCGCGCGGGGCGCGTGCTGAAGTTGTATGAAAACGGCGAGTATGCGTGAGTCCATCCGTCAAAAGGTGAGAGCAGCCCGCCAAAAGACCAGATCAGTCCGCCAAAAGCTTAGATCAGTCCGTCAAAAGGCATGATATCGACCGTGTCGCCCACGGCCACCGGCCCTCGTTGATGATCCAAAATAACGAAACAATTGGCATCGCTCATCGAGCGTAGGATACCGGAGCCCTGCGCGCCGGTCAGCGCGACTTCCCAGCGCCCGTCGTCGCGCCGGCGCGCAATGCCTCGTTGATATTCGGTCCGTCCGGGGCGTTTGCTGATCGGGTCCAGCGCGCTCGCCGTGATCAGCGGCACGGGCCGGGGCAGTGCACCGGTCATCGAGATCAGTGCGTCGCGCACGATCTGATAGAAGGCGACCATCGTGGCAACCGGGTTGCCCGGCAAGCCGAAGTAGAGCGCATCGTGGCCTTCGCCCACACGTTTGCCTGACCAAATGCGGCCAAACGCGAACGGGCGTCCCGGTCGCATCGCGATACTCCAGAATGCGACGTCGCCCAGCCGACCCATCAGTTCACGCGTGTAGTCCGCATCACCGACCGATACGCCACCGGAACTGAGTACGACGTCCGCTGACGCCGCCGCGTTGCGCAGCGCGGCTTCCAGCGCGTGCCGGTCATCGGGCACCACGCCGAGATCGATCGCCTCCACATTCAGGCGGCGCAGCATCCCGTACAGCGTATAGCGATTGCTGTCGTATACGCATCCCGGCGCAAGCGGTTGTCCCAGCGAACGCAATTCGTCGCCGGTCGAAAAGAAGGCGGCACGCAGGCGGCGCCGGACCGGTACTTCGCCGAGCCCGACGGAGGCGAGCAGGCCCAGATCGGACGCGCGCAGCACACGTCCAGCCAATAGGGCCGCATGTCCGCTGCGCAGGTCTTCGCCGGCGCGTCGGCAGTGGGCGCCGCGGGCCAGCGCGGCGGCCGAGAATTGGATCGAGCCGTTGCCGTTGATTGCAACCTGCTCCTGCGGGACTACGGTATCGCAGCCGGCCGGCAATATCGCACCGGTCATCACGCGGATGCAATCGCCGCTGCGTACCCGCGCATCGTATGCGCGTCCGGCCAGCGCCGTGCCCGCCACGCGCAACCGGATCGTGCCGCCGCGCTCGAGGGCGGCGCCGTCGAACGCATAGCCGTCCATGGCGGAGTTGTCGTGTGCTGGCACGTCTAGCGGCGACACCACGTCGTCAGCCAGCACGCGGTCCAGTGCGTCACGCAATGCGAGTCGCTCAATGGTGGCCACCGGCGTTGCCCACTGGGCCACAATAGCCCGGGCGGCATTTACCGGCAGTGCGTTTGGATCATAGTCGGCGATACAGCTTGCGATGGTTTGCAGCGAGGTCATGGCACGGGGACGGCGAAAATGGGGCGGGCGCAACCGGGCAAAGGATGCCGGGCACGCTCATCGCCCGGTGTCCGGCCGCTCGAGTTTGTATAATTCTTGCAGCGAGTTGACATTGTAAAACGCGTGCTCGTCGGCGAACGGCACTTGTACCGCCATGTGGCGTGCGTACCACGTGCGCACCCGGCGCTCGCCTTGGGCCAACTGCGTCGCCAGATCGCCTGCCAGCCCGGTGCGCAGTAGCGCGAATACGAAATGAGCACGCCCGGCTGCCGGCGTGTCGGCCGACGATAAAGGCGTGGCGGGCGTGCCCGGCGCAGTGGCATCGGGCGATGCGGTGCAGGCATAGGCAATCGGTGCGTGCGTGACTTCCAGCGCCTGGGCAAGGCGCTGAGCCAGGTTCAACGGCACGAACGGAGAATCGCATGGCGCGACCAGTAGCGCGCCGTGCATCAGCGCTTGGCTGTCGAGCGCATATAGCCCTTCGAGAATGCCGGCCAACGGGCCGGGGAAATCGGGCGTGGTGTCCGTTAGCACCTGATCGGCAAATCGAGCATACTGATCAACATGGCGATTGGCGCTGATTAGCAGGCGCGACACCTGTGGCCGCAAGCGCTGTGCGACATGCTCGACGAGCGGGCGCCCATGCAGCAGTTGTAGCCCCTTGTCTCGTCCACCCATCCGTGCGCCGCGGCCGCCGGCGAGAATCAGCCCGATGGTGCTGGCGCGCGAAATCACGTGCGGATCGTGCTGTGCATCGGTCTAGCCGCCGATGTATGACATTTCGACGCGCGGGCCGCCAGCGGCTTGCCCCCGCAGCTGAGAATAGCGGTCCTCGCGAGCTTGCCACAGTCGCGCGATCGCATCGGAGATCTGCTCATCGGTGACACCGCCGCGCAACAGCGCGCGTAGATCGTGGCCCGCGCTGGCGAACAGGCATAAATACGCCTTGCCTTCAGTGGACAGCCGTATGCGCGTGCAACTGGAGCAGAATGCACGCGTGACACTGGAAATCACGCCGATCTCTCCGGCGCCGTCCGCGTATCGCCAGCGTTGCGCGGTCTCGCCCGGATAATGCGCGTCCAGGGGCACAAGCGGCCAATGCGCATTGATTCGATCGATGACGTCGGCGGACGGCAGCACTTCGGCCATATTCCATCCATTGGAGCAGCCCACGTCCATGTATTCAATGAAGCGCAATACGGCGCCGGATCCGCGAAAATGTCGGGCCATCGGCACGATTTCGCTGTCGTTGGTGCCGCGCTTGACGACCATGTTGATCTTCACTGGGCCAAGGCCTGCCGCGTGCGCGGCCTCGATCCCGTCCAGCACACTCGAGACCGGGAAATCGGCATCGTTCATGCGTTTAAACAAGGTATCGTCCAGTGCGTCGAGGCTGACTGTCACGCGCGTGAGTCCAGCGTCTTTCAGCGCACGCGCTTTGCGGGCGAGCAGTGCGCCGTTCGTCGTCAGCGTCAGATCGAGTCCCCGTGCATCGGACGTGCGCAACGCAGCAAGGCGTTCGACCAGGTGTTCAAGGTGCTTGCGCAACAACGGTTCGCCGCCGGTTAGGCGGATCTTCTCGATTCCCTGTGCGACGAACAGCCGTGCCACGCGCTCAATTTCCTCAAAGGTCAGCAGCGCGTTGTGTGGCAGAAAGGGGTAGTCGCGGCCAAAAACGGTTCGCGGCATGCAGTACGTGCAGCGAAAATTGCAGCGGTCGGTGACTGAGATACGCAAGTCGCGCAGCGGGCGGGCGAGCCGGTCGACGACATACCCGCGCGGCGCTCCAGGGGCGCTCGAGAACGCCGGGACGGCGCTCAGTTCGTTCAGCGGGATGACACGTCGATTCATGGTTGCCGCACAGGCCAGTTCAGCTAAAGATTTTATCCGAATGCGCCGAGTACGGCGTTGCTGCGGTGCAATGTTGTCCTATATCGCGGTTGCGATGATCGGCGGCACGGCGAGTAGCGAGCTCGCCGGATAACCGGGAAAGGCCAATAAAAAGCCCTCGCCGAGGCGAGGGCCATCGATTATGAGCCGCAAAGCGGCGCACGACGGGTGCGACGTGCCCGTCCGGTTACACCTCGTGTCGGGTCTCGACCTGCTGCATCGGTTCCGTGGACGGCGGGGGCAACGGCTTGCGTTCACGGCCGATGCGCAACGGTTCCTGGGCAGCTTGCGCGGCTTGCTGCGCCGCGCGCAGCTTGTTGGCATCGGTGTTGACCCACACCAGTCCAGCGGACTCTAGGATTGGCGCCAGCGTGTCGATTGATAACGCGCCTGCCGATGGAGCCATTGGGGCGCGGGTGGCGACCGGGGCCGATTCGTCGGCATTGCGCGGTTGGGACGGCGCTTCGTGCGCGCCCGCCGGCGTGTTGCTGACGACGGCTTGCCTATGGCCCGCTTCGGCGCGGCCGGTTACCGTATCGTCCGATTGCGCGGCCGGGACCTGAACTAACGCAGCCGACGCGTGGGCGTGCGCCGGCATCGCCGATACCGGCTCGTCTGCCTTCTGCGGGCTTACCGGTGCCGGCTCATCACCTCGTACCGAAACCGGCTCGTCGCGTTGCGCCGGCGCTGATTCGAGCGGATCCGCTGTCGTGGCGGTGGTCACCACCGTTGACGTCACCGACGGCTGAGGAAGAGGCGTTTGCTGCCGAGTAACCTCGCCGCTGATGCTGGAGCCTGCACCTGAATCATGCGCCGGCTCGACAACCCGCGGCTGCGGCTGCGCCGCGACCGCAGCTGGTTGCACAGGCGTGGCTACAGGCACCTGCACCGTTGCCCGGTGTCCGCCAGCTTCGTTGGCTTCCCGCGACGCAGGGGATCGGGCCGCGGCGTGTTCGACCGCCGCTTCTGATCTTGGCACTGGCACGTGCTCGCGAGCCGACACTGCGTCATCTGTCATCGCGGTGGGGGCGCTAGCCGCGGCGTTCGGTGCAGTGGCATCCGCTTCGCCTTCTCCTTCGGCCACGTCTGCGGCATGAGTCAGGTTGATGCCGTCCTCGTCGCGTTCGCGGCGACCGCCGCGGCGTCCGCGCCGACGGCGGCGCCGCTCCTCGCCCTCACGGAGATCGGTTTCCGGTGCCGCGCCGGCACTCGGCGCCGCCTCTCGGCCCTGTTCGACCACCTGCTCGTCGCGTAGTGACTCGAACGGCGGCTGCTCGAGCTGCTTGCGCTCGCCACGGTCGGCCCGGTCAGGCCGCTCGACGCGCTCGTGGCGTTCACCGCGTTCGCCCCGATCCGCCCGTTCACCGCCACGCTCACCCCGGTCCGCCCGTTCGCTTCGTTCGGCGCGTTCACCGCGCGCTGCCTCGTTGCGGTCACGGCGCTCGCCGCGCTCGGTACGCTCGAAACGTGGCGGCCGTTCGGTGCGCGCTGGTTGCTCTGCCTCCACGCGGGCATCGGCTTGCCGTTCCTGGCGGGGGGCTCGCGTATCGCGCACGCTCCGCTCGTCGCGTGCAGCGCGTTCGTCCCGCGTATCGCGTTCATCGCGACGTGGCCCACGACCCGATTGCGCAGTGACGTCGCGTGGTGCCGCGTCACGGCCACCGGATTGCTGGCCGCGCCGATGGGGCCGGTTGCGTTCTGAGCCTTGACGAGCCTCGCCGCCGGCACGTTCCCTGGTCGGCCGTGCCGGCGTGGCTTCGCCAGTGGCCTGGGCCGGCGGGGCGGAAGGCTCGCTACTGAAGATGCGCTTGAGCCATCCGATGAATCCGCCACTTGCCACGGCTGCCGGTGCGACTGGTGTGCGCGGCTGGACTGTTGACACCGAGCGTGGCGCGGCGATGGGCGCCGGCATGTCTGGCGTAATGCCCTTGACGGCGGCTTCCTGCTTCGGCTTTGCGTTGCCGTCGCGCTTGCTGTAGCCGGTTTCCGATTCCAGTTCGCGCGCCGCTTCTTCGGCCATGCGCCACGACGCGCGCGGCTCGTCGAGTCGCACGTCGTCATGACGCAGTCGCTCGAGCTTGTAGTGCGGTGTTTCAAGGTGCTTATTGGGAATCAGCACCACGTTGACCTTGAAGCGCGATTCGATCTTATTGATTTCCTGGCGTTTTTCGTTCAACAAGAAGGCGGTCACTTCGACTGGCACCTGGCAATGGATTGCCGCAGTGTTCTCCTTCATCGCTTCTTCTTGGATGATTCGCAGCACTTGCAGCGCGGACGATTCGGTGTCGCGGATGTGGCCGGTGCCATTGCAGCGCGGACAGGTCACATGGCTGCCCTCGGACAGCGCCGGACGCAGCCGCTGACGCGATAGCTCCATCAGGCCGAAGCGCGAGATCTTGCCCATCTGGACCCGGGCACGGTCGTGCTTGAGCGCGTCCTTGAGCCGTTGCTCGACTTCACGCTGGCTCTTGGCCGACTCCATGTCGATGAAGTCGATCACAATCAGCCCGCCCAAGTCGCGCAGCCGCAACTGGCGCGCCACTTCATCGGCCGCTTCCAGGTTCGTGCGCAGCGCTGTTTCCTCGATGTCGGCGCCCTTAGTCGCCCGAGCCGAGTTCACGTCGATGGCCACCAACGCTTCCGTGTGGTCGATTACGACGGCGCCGCCGGAGGGCAGCGGCACGGTGCGGGAATAGGCGGTCTCGATTTGGTGCTCGATCTGGAACCGGGAAAACAACGGCACGTCATCATGGTAGCGCTTGACCTTGCCAAGATTGTCCGGCATCACCACTTCCATGAACGCGCGAGCCTGATCGTGGATATCCGGTGTATCGATCAGGATCTCGCCGATGTCGGGTTGGAAGTAATCCCGGATCGCGCGGATCACTAAACTCGATTCAAGATAGATCAGCAGTGGCCCGCGCGTGCCGTTCGCCGCTGCTTCGATCGCACGCCACAATTGCAACAGGTAGTTCAAGTCCCACTGTAGCTCTTCGGCAGAGCGACCGATGCCCGCGGTGCGCGCGATCATGCTCATGCCGTCCGGCAATTTGAGCTGCGCCATCGTTTCGCGCAATTCTTGCCGGTCGTCGCCCTCGATGCGTCGCGACACGCCGCCGCCGCGCGGATTGTTGGGCATCAGCACCAGGTAGCGGCCGGCCAACGAAATGAACGTGGTCAGTGCAGCACCCTTGTTGCCGCGCTCCTCCTTTTCGACCTGGACGATCAGTTCCTGACCTTCGTGCAGCGCGTCCTGGATGCGCGCAGAGCGCATGTCGACGCCATCCTTGAAATACTGTCGGGCGACCTCCTTGAATGGCAGAAAACCATGGCGATCTTCGCCGTAGTTGACGAAGCACGCCTCGAGCGACGGCTCGATCCGCGTGACGACTCCTTTGTAGATATTGCCTTTACGCTGTTCGCGCCCGGCGGTTTCGATATCGATGTCGATCAGCTTCTGCCCATCGACGATCGCCACGCGCAACTCTTCCTGCTGCGTCGCGTTGAACAACATGCGTTTCATTGAACGGCTCCAGTGCGGCTGCGCGTCCCGCCACGGTCCAGAATGGAACCGGAACGGGCAGCGGCGCGCCGCCTCTTTTTGTCAAAAAAAAGCACGCTGGAGCGGGAAACTCTGGCTGGGGAGAATTGCCTTGACCGGAACGCACGCCAGCCAAGGCGCGGCGTGCCGCGGGCACCTGCGAATAGGTCAAAACCACGGCAAAACACGGCGGTGCAGCCGCGCATTGCGCCATCAAGCGCGTGACGCGCGGCATTAAACCGTACGATGCACTGCTGCCGGCGGGCCGCCGTTACGCAATACGCGCGCGAACCGGATCCTGCGCGGGTGCGCGGACCATTGGCACCGTGGCCCGGGTGTCTCGCTCGTTCGCGCGCGCTGTCTCGATCCGACTGCTGCGCGCGTGTTATTCGCAATTCGTCCAGCTCGTGCGTGTCACGTCGGCCGACGTGGCGTGCCGTGAGCTGGGCGCAAAAAATTCTTTATGACCAAAATTTCCGTTACCGGCTTGCCGTCGACGATGCCGAATCCGCCTGTGGGCGATATCCCTGCGTCGTGCAACGACATGCGTGCAACTTGCTGCTCTCGCCTTCCAGGCGAGCAGCCGACCTGGGGTGCAAGGTAGAATAACGCACAGGGCGCTTGCACCGGAACAGCCCGTCGCTTGCCGGGCGGGTCGCCACCGGCGCACGGGCTGTCTGACAAATTATATGCAGAATGAATGAGTTAAGCAAAATATCGCAAAATGGTGCAGCTGCCGACCGTGTTTCGTGGCTGAACGTAGACGACGCGTCGGCCGGCCAGCGCATCGACAATTTTCTTCTGCGCGTATGCAAAGGGGTGCCAAAAAGCCATATTTATCGGATTTTGCGAAGCGGCGAAGTGCGGGTCAACAAAGGCCGGGTTGACGCTTCGTACCGGCTCGAGCATGGCGATACCGTGCGCGTGCCGCCGATACGGGTGGCACAGCCGGCTGGCTCCCCGGTGAGCGCGCCGGCTGCGGCGTTCCCGGTGTTGTATGAGGACGAGTGCCTGATTGCGCTGGACAAGCCGGCCGGCATCGCGGTGCACGGCGGCAGTGGGGTGAGTTTTGGCGTGATCGAGCAAATGCGTGCCGCGCGTCCTGCTGCCCGCATGCTGGAATTGGTTCACCGGCTCGACCGGGAAACGTCCGGTGTACTGTTGCTGGCCAAGAAGCGCGCTGCGCTCGTCAGTCTGCACGAGCAGATCCGCGAGGGCCGGCTGGATAAGCGCTACCTAGTGTGCGCGCGGGGCGCGTGGCCCGCACACTGGGGCGTGCGTCGCGCAGTGAAGGCGCCGCTGCACAAGTACTTAACCGCCGACGGCGAGCGGCGGGTTCGCGTGCAGCCCGACGGACTGGCCTCGCATACGATCTTTAACCTGCGCCGGCGCCTGGGCGACTATTTATTGTTGGAGGCGGAACTGAAGACCGGCCGGACCCATCAGATTCGGGTCCATCTCGCACATCTGGGCGTGCCGATCGTCGGTGACGACAAGTATGGGGATTTTCCGCTGAACAAGGATCTTGCTCGTCCCGGCGCCCGGCCTGGATTGCGCCGGATGTTCCTGCATGCGTGGCGGCTGAGCATTAAGCACCCGACTAGCGGCATGCCGCTAGCGTTCGAGGCGCCGCTGCCAGCCGAATGCGGTAATTTTTTGCAACAATTGACGGATACGTTGAGCGCGGATGACACGCAAACAGTTTGACTTGATCGTGTTCGACTGGGACGGCACGCTGATGGACTCAACCGCGCACATCACGCGTAGCATCCAGCGGGCGTGTCGCGACCTCGGCTTGCCAGTGCCCGACGCGTTGTCGGCGAGCTATGTCATTGGGCTGGGGTTGCGCGACGCGTTGCAGACCGCCGCGCCCACGCTCGATCCGATCGACTATCCGCGCCTTGCGCAGCGCTACCGGTTCCATTACCTGAGCGGTGACCCGCATATCGAGTTGTTCGCCGGCGTGCGCGAGATGTTGGACGAATTGCGCGGTGCGGGCTATCTGCTCGCGGTGGCGACCGGCAAATCGCGAGTCGGGCTGAACCGCGCGCTGGACTCGGTCCGGTTGATGACGATGTTCGATGCGACCCGCTGCGCGGACGAGACGTTTTCAAAGCCCCATCCGGCAATGCTGCATGAATTGACACGGGAATTGGGGCAAGGTGCTACGCGTACCTTGATGATTGGCGACACGACGCACGACCTGCAGATGGCGGCCAACGCTGGGGCCGCCGCCGTGGCGGTATCCTATGGCGCCCATCCAGCCGAACAACTGGTCAAGCTGGAGCCGCGCTTTTGCGCCGCCGATGTCACGTCGTTGGCCGATTGGCTGCGCGAGCACGGATGACCGGCGCGCGCGAATAGGTGATGACCGAGGCACGAGTGGATGCCCGTCGTCGCGTCAAGCCGGGGTTTTCACAGAAATTGCGCTAACTTCATGCAACCTGTTCGTATTTGCGCTTCGCACGAACTCGCCGAACGCGGCCGCGGCATCCGATGCGCCGCGCTGGCAGGTGGTGTGCTGGCAACCGTTTTCTTTGTCCGTTATAACGGCGTGGTCCACGGCTATCTAAACCGGTGCGCGCATGTGCCGATGGAGCTGGACTGGGCCGAGGGCGAGTTCTTTGAAAGATCGCGCTTATACTTGATATGCGCCACGCACGGCGCAACCTATGCGCCCGACACTGGGCACTGTGTCGGCGGCCCCTGTCGTGGTGGTCGGCTGCGCCCGCTTCAGGTTCAGGAGCGCGACATGGCCGATGGGCCAGCCGTCTTCTGGTTGCCCGACGATGAAATCCGACCTCTTTCCCTTGAAGCAGGACTTGATTGCGCATGACCGACTATTCGACTGACGACAACCCGCGAACCTCTACGCCCGCCCAGCAGGGACGGGCCGACGCCGTCGGCCGTACGCCCGACGATTGGCAGCGCGATGCGCTTGAGCGCGTCGCGCTGGCGGCCATCCGCGAGCAGCGGGCGGCGCGCCGCTGGCGGATTTTTTTTCGCGGCGCGTTCCTCGCCGTGTTGAGCGCGCTCACTTGGAGCGTGTTCAGCCTGTCGGGTGAACGTTCGGTTTCGGCCGCACGTCATACGGCACTGGTTTCACTGGACGGTGAGATTGCGGCGAACTCGAATGCGAGCGCGGAGAACATCGATACCGCGTTGCAAAATGCCTTCGACGACTCGCATACCGCCGGGGTGATTCTGCGGATCAACAGCCCAGGCGGCAGCCCGGTGCAGGCCGGCATCATCAACGCCGAGATCCGCCGTTTGCGCAACAAGTATCCGTCCAAGCCGCTATATGTGGTGGTCGAGGACATGTGCGCATCGGGTGGCTACTACGTGGCGGCGGCGGCCGACAAGATTTACGTGGACAAGGCCAGTATCGTCGGCTCGATCGGCGTGCGGATGGACGGGTTCGGCGTCACCGGGCTGATGAACAAGCTCGGTATCGAGCGCCGGATGCACACGTCCGGTGAGAACAAGGGGTTCTACGATCCGTTCTCGCCCGAGAGCGACAAAATGAAGCAGCATGCGCAGCGCATGCTCGATGACATCCATGCGCAGTTTATTACTGCGGTGCGACAAGGTCGGGGTAAGCGGCTGAAGGAAACGCCGGACGTGTTTTCTGGGCTATTCTGGACCGGCGATAAGAGCGTCGAACTCGGGTTGGCCGATGGGTTCGGCAGTACCGACTATGTCGCTCGCGAGGTCATCAAGGCACCGGATATTGTCGACTATACGGTCAAGGAGAGCATCACCGATCGCGTGGCCCGCAAGTTCGGCGCGGCGGTTGGCGGCGCGGCACTTCGTGTGCTGGCGCTCGGCGCCGCGCCAAACCTACGTTGAGTCTGGCTGTCAACTTGGACGTTGGGCCGTGGACCGGGCACAGTCTTGCTACGCGTTGACTTGGGAGGGGCATGCGGGGTTCGGTTGTCCCCGCGCGCCAAGTCGCTGTCAGTTCGCCAACATCAGAAAAATGGCCGGTCGTTTATGCAGTTCGATCGGCTCTTTACGCCACACTGACACTGGCCGGGTGACGATTTGCTCATCCGGTAGCGTCAGGTCGACGGCCACACACACGAGTGTGTCCGGCGCGCACGCGCTTGCCAGCACATCGAGCATCACACGGTTGCGATAAGGGGTTTCGATAAAAATCTGTGTCTGCCGGGCCCGGCGCGACTGCTGCTCTAGCTCGCGCAGCTTCTTCGTGCGTTGCGCGGCATCCACCGGCAGGTAGCCGTGAAAGGCAAAGCTCTGGCCGTTCAAGCCGGAGCCCATCAGCGCCAGCAGGATCGAACTGGGTCCGACCAGTGGCACGACCCGGATGCCGCGCTCGTGCGCCCGGCGCACCAGCAGCGCACCTGGATCGGCTACAGCCGGACACCCGGCTTCGGACAGCAGCCCGCCGTCGCAGCCTGCGATGATCGGTGCGAGCAGCGCATCGATTGCGTTCGCCGGCGTATTGACGTTCAATTCGCGAATCTCGATGTCCTGGATCGGAATAGTGCCACCCGTTTTTTTCAGGAATGCCCGCGTGCTTTTCGCGTTTTCGCCGACATAATAGGTCAGCCGCGCCGCGAGCGCGCGCACGGGTTCGGGCAGCACGCTTGCCAGCGCTGCGGTGTCGCCCAATGCATTGGGCACCAGGTACAGCACGCCAGTCATCGCGCCTGCTCCGGTGCTTCGGAGGCGGCGTCGGCGGTGCCCAGCAGCGTCACACCGGCCTGGCGCAGCATGTCGGTCAGCGCGATCAGCGGCAGGCCGATCAAGGCCGTGGGGTCGTCGCTGTCGACCGCCTCCAGCAAGGCGATCCCCAGCCCTTCCGACTTGGCGCTGCCGGCGACGTCGTAGGGCCGTTCCATCTGCAAGTAAGCGTCTAGTTCCGTATCGGGCAAATTGCGAAAGCGTACCCGTGTGACGACGTCGGTGCAGCGTGCGGTGTCGTTGCGCGGGTCATAGAGGCACAGCGCGGTGTGAAACTCGACGTCGCGCCCGCGCATCGTGCGTAGCTGCTCGAGTGCGCGCGCGTGGTCCCCGGGTTTGCCGATTTGCCGGCCGGCGAGCGTGGCGACCTGATCCGAGCCGATCACCAGCGCATCGCCGCTGCGCGCGGCCACGGCGCGGGCCTTGGCCTCGGCCAGTCGCAGGGCGGTGCCGGCCGGCGCTTCATGCGGCAATGGCGTTTCATCGATGTCTGGCACGTCGACGTCGAAAGTCACGCGCAACCGCTGGAGCAGTGCGCGCCGGTACGGGGAACTGGAAGCAAGAATCAGCCGGCGCGCGGCGATTGGAGCGGATAGGGGCTGCATGGGCGGAAGCGGTCCGGAATGCGCGATTTAACCACGGCCGGCACCTGGCGCGCGTGGCGCGCGGCGCGTTGCACGAGCGCGCGCCAGGTGCCGGCTTAAGTGTTTGACGCGTAAAGACAAAAGCGCTATGATACCGGGCTTTTCATCGGTGCGGTCCATAAATGTCTGTCGCGGCGCGGCGGCCGGCGATACCGGCTGCGCCTGTTAGCGGGATGAGGGATGACGCGGGAGGAGGTCCAGGTGGCGGAGTCAACGGACAAGCAAGACGCGTCGACCGGCCGTGAGGCGGCGCTCAACCTGCATGCGCTGGATCTGTTCGAGTTTGCTCGAACAGGTCGGCAAGCGATGGGACAGTTCGACGTTGGCGAGTTGGCCCGGCTGGCAGCCGAAGTGCCCGCCGACGCGGTGACGCTCGGCGATTATGATCCGGCGTTGCGCTGGCACGCGCAGGGTGGATCGGTGCGCGAACTGCAGCCCGATGGCACCGTGCTCGACGAGCCGTGTCTGCGGGTGGCCGTGCATGGCGCAATCTGGCTGCAGTGCCAGCGTTGCATGGAACCGTTTCGCGTGCCACTGGACATCGATGCCGAATACCGGATCGTCGAGAGCGACGACGAGGCGGATGAGCGTGCGCTCGACGACACGTCATTTGATGTGATCGTAGGTTCGCGTCAGTTCGATTTTGTCGAGTTGATCGAGGAAGAATTGTTGTTGTCGTTGCCGCTGGTACCGAAGCATAAGATCTGCAACCAGATACACGAGAGCCTGGTGACCGGCGCGGCGGGCGAGCATGCGCGCGCTCCCGATGCTGAGGCCGGCGAATCGCCGGCTGGTGACGAAACGCAATGCGAGCATCCATTTGCCGCGCTCAAGGCGCTCAAGGGTGGCGGGCCGAAGTCCGGACCGACGCATTGAGTGGGCGGGCGCGGCCCAGAGGCCAGGCCGGTCGCGCCGGCCTGTCATCAGCTGTTTGGCGGGTGGCAGGCGGGGTGGGGACCTGTGTTAAAATTGACGAAATTTTTCTGGAGTTACCATGGCAGTTCAGCAAAACAAGAAGTCGCCGTCGAAGCGCGGCATGCACCGCTCGCACGATTTCCTGGGCGCCGCACCGCTGGCCGTCGAGCCGAGCACCGGCGAAGTCCATTTGCGTCACCATATTAGCCCGAACGGTTACTACCGCGGTAAGAAGGTCGTCAAGACCAAAAACGACTAAGTGCCTGGCGGCAATGGTCGCCTGCCTCACCTTTCGTTCGCGATTGAATTGCCATCGGTTCGTCAAGAAAGCGGCATTGATCTGCCGCTTTTTTGTGCCTGAAATTCGCCGCATCCCATGACTATAAAGATCACAATCGACTGCATGGGAGGCGACCACGGTCCAACCGTGACGGTTCCCGCCGCGGTCAGTTTCGCGCGTGCGCATCCAGATGCGCAACTCGTGCTGGTGGGCTTGAACGACGCGATCCGCGTGCAGCTCAAGCGATGCAAGGCACTCGACATGCCGACGCTGTCGATCGTCGATGCGAGCGAGGTCGTCGCGATGGACGATTCCGTCGAGGTCGCATTGCGCAAGAAGAGGGACTCGTCGATGCGCGTCGCGTTGAACCTGGTGAAGGAGGGTCATGCGCAAGCCTGCATCTCGGCCGGCAACACCGGCGCGTTGATGGCGGTGTCGCGCTACGTGCTCAAGACGCTGGCCGGCATCGAACGGCCGGCGATCGCGTTCGCCCTGCCGAATCAGCATGGCTACACGACAATGCTCGACCTGGGCGCGAATGTCGACTGCGAGCCGCAGCACTTGCTGCAATTCGCCGAGATGGGGCACGCGCTGGTGTCCGCGATCGAGGGCAAGGACCGCCCGTCGATCGGGTTGCTGAACATCGGTGAAGAGGTGATCAAGGGCAACGATATCATCAAGCGCGCCGGCGAACTGCTGCGCGCGAGCACGCTCAATTTCCGCGGCAATGTCGAGGGCAACGACATTTACAAGGGCACGGTTGACGTGATCGTTTGCGATGGCTTTGTCGGCAACGTCGCGTTGAAGACGTCCGAAGGACTCGCGCGGATGCTTGCCGACATGATTCGCGAAGAGTTTAGTCGTTCGTGGGCCACGAAGCTCATGGCGCTGCTCGCGCTACCGGTGCTGTCGCGTTTCAAAAAGCGGGTCGATTCGCGTCAATACAACGGCGCCGCGCTGCTCGGCCTGCGCAATCTGGTGATCAAGAGTCACGGTTCGGCAGATGCGTACGCATTTGAATGGGCTATCAAACGCGGGTATGATGCCGTCAAGAATGGCGTTCTCGAGCGTCTGACGCGGGCGCTGGAGGAAAATGCCGACCCGCTCGCTCGCGCGGCCGGCGCTGGTTTTGGCGAACCTGACGTGTCCGGCGCACAAGCACTTTTCAATACGACCACCGGCGGCCCCGCGGGATCATCCGCGCCTGAGCCGTTGGCTGCGCTATCCCCGAAGGCATGATGGTTCATTCCACTATTTACTCGCGCGTGCTCGGTACCGGCAGCTACTTACCACCGACGCGCGTCACCAACCAGGCGCTGGCCGAGCGGCTCGCGCAGCAGGGGGTCGAGACGAGCGATGAGTGGATCGTGACGCGCACGGGCATCCGTGCCCGTTATTTCGCGTCGCCCGAGCAAGCCACTAGCGACCTTGCATTGGTGGCCGCACAGCGCGCGATCGCAGCGGCGGGCATCGATTTGCAGGCGATCGAGCTGATCATTGTTGCCACGTCGACTCCGGACTTCGTGTTCCCGAGTACGGCCTGCCTGCTGCAGGACAAGCTCGGCATCCGCAACGGTGGCGCGGCATTCGACGTGCAAGCAGTGTGCTCCGGGTTCGCTTATGCGCTGGCGGTGGCCGACGGGTTGATCCGCAGCGGCGCGCATCGCAACGCGCTGGTGATCGGCGCCGAAACGTTTTCACGGCTGCTCGATTTCAAGGACCGAACCACCTGCGTGCTGTTCGGCGACGGCGCTGGTGCCGTCGTGCTCGGCGCCTCGGACCAGCCAGGGCTGCTGGCGAGTGCACTGCACGCGGACGGCAGCCACGCGCGCATCTTATGCACGCCAGGCAACATCAACGGCGGTGTTATCCAAGGTAGTGCGTTTCTGCATATGGACGGGCCCGCGGTATTCAAACTCGCGGTAAACGTGCTCGAGAAGGTGGCGCTCGAAGCGCTGGCTAAGGCCGATATGTCTGCGGACCAGGTCGATTGGCTGATTCCACATCAGGCCAATATTCGAATCATGCAAGGCACGTGTCGCAAGCTCGGATTGCCATCGGAGCGCATGATTGTGACGGTCGGCGAGCATGGCAACACGTCGGCCGCATCGATTCCGCTCGCGCTGGACATGGCAGTGCGGGACGGACGCATCAAGCCCGGTGATCGGGTACTGATCGAAGGCGTTGGCGGTGGATTTACCTGGGGTGCGGCAGTCATCCGTATGTAGACGCGTGTACAGCATGCGCAGGTGCTTGGTGCGCTGTCCGAGCGCATGCCGTTTCGCTGCTTTTTTCTATTCGAGGACGATATGAAGTTCGCGTTCGTTTTCCCCGGGCAAGGCTCGCAATCGATCGGCATGCTCAATGCATTCGGTGATCATCCTGTTGTAAAGGCGACGCTCGAAGAAGCGTCCGATGCGCTGAGCCAGGATATCGGCCGTCTGATCGCACAGGGGCCGGTCGACGAACTGAACCTGACCACCCATACGCAGCCTGTGATGCTCACCGCCGCCTACGCGATTTACCGCGTGTGGCAACAAGCCGGCGGCGCGGCACCGGCGGTCGTTGCCGGCCACAGCCTCGGCGAATACACGGCACTGGTCGCCGCGGGCGCGATCACATTTCGTGACGCGTTGCCGCTGGTGCGCTTTCGCGCGCAGGCGATGCAACAGGCGGTGCCGGTCGGGGCCGGGGGGATGGCGGCGGTCCTGGGGCTGGATGATGACGCGGTGCGCGCCGCATGCTCGGAAGCGGGGGCGGCCGGCATCGTCGAGGCGGTCAACTTCAATGCGCCGGCGCAGGTCGTGATCGCTGGCCACAAGGCTGCCGTGGACAAGGCGTGCGAGATCGCCAAGGCCAAGGGCGCAAAGCGTGCGGTGTTGCTGCCCGTGTCAGCGCCGTTTCATTCGTCGCTACTCAAACCGGCGTCTGAGCGCCTGCGCGAGTATCTGGCCGATGTCGACGTGCGTGCGCCGCAGATTCCGGTGGTCAACAATATCGATGTGGCGATGGTGTCGGATCCAGCCGGCATTAAGGATGCGCTGGTACGCCAGGCCGCCGGGCCGGTACGCTGGGTCGAATGCGTGCGCGCGATCGCCGCGCAGCAGATCACGCATGTGATTGAGTGCGGCCCTGGCAAGGTGTTGGCCGGGTTGACGCGGCGCATTGATGCCAACCTGGTGGGCGGCGCAATCGTCGATTCGGCGTCGCTCGACGATACATTGAAACTGTTGCAAGGTTGAATGCCGGGCTGTCACCGGGATTCATCATTCGATTCGGAGCCAAGACGGGATGGAAAAATCGCTCGACAAACAGATTGCGCTGGTCACCGGCGCATCGCGCGGCATCGGCCGTGCGATTGCGCTCGTGCTCGGGCGTGCCGGTGCGACGGTAATTGGCACCGCCACGTCCGACAATGGAGCGGCGGCGATCAGTGACACGTTGCGCGCCGAGGGCATTGTCGGTCGCGGCGCGGTACTGGACGTCAACGACGGCCTCGCGGCCGATGCGCTGGTCAATTCGGTGGTCAAGGAGTTCGGGGCATTGAATATCCTAGTGAACAACGCCGGCATCACGCAGGACCAGCTTGCAATGCGGATGAAGGACGATGAGTGGGACGCGGTGATTGACACCAACCTAAAGGCTGTATTTCGCCTGTCGCGCGCCGTACTGCGGCCGATGATGAAGGCGCGCGGCGGGCGCATCATCAGCATTACGTCCGTCGTCGGCTCAACCGGTAATCCGGGGCAGGTCAATTACGCAGCGGCCAAGGCGGGGGTGGCCGGCATGACGCGGGCGCTGGCGCGCGAGATTGGCAGCCGTAACATCACCGTCAACTGCGTGGCGCCGGGTTTCATCGACACGGATATGACCCGCGTGTTGCCCGAGGCGCAGCGCGCGGCGCTCGACGCGCAGATTCCATTAGGCCGGCTGGGTGCGCCGGAAGACGTCGCCCACGCGGTTGCATTCCTCGCTTCGGCGCAGGCGGGATACATTACGGGCACGACGTTGCACGTCAATGGCGGCATGTACATGTCCTGACGGGTGCTGGCTGCACTTGCTGCGGTGCTCGCAAGGGTTGCGGCGAAACTGGTCGCGCGTCATTTTTTGCGGGACAAACCTGATAAAATGCGCGCACTTGCATTTTTGAACTCATTTTCCCTGGAGGGATGCATGGACAACATCGAACAGCGCGTCAAGAAGATCGTCGCAGAACAGCTCGGCGTGGCTGACGCGGAAATCAAGAACGAGGCTTCGTTCGTCAACGATTTGGGTGCTGATTCGCTGGACACTGTCGAGCTCGTGATGGCGCTGGAAGACGAGTTCGGCATGGAGATTCCGGATGAGGAAGCCGAGAAGATCACGACGGTTCAGCAGGCAATCGACTACGCTCGGGCTAACGTCAAGGCCTGAGCGTCTGGGTTTTTTGTCGCAGGTCGCGGCCACAGGGCTCACGGATTCCCGTGCGGCCGCTGTGGCTTTTGATTTTCTATTATGTATGAAAAAGGGAATATCGTGAGCCGTCGTCGTGTGGTAGTTACCGGCCTTGGGCTGATTTCGCCCGTTGGCAATAACGTTGTCGACGGTTGGGCGAACCTGGTTGCTGGCAAATCGGGGATCGCGAACATCACGAAGTTTGACGCATCGAATTTTTCGACGCGTTTTGCCGGTGAAGTTAAGGGCTTCAAGGTCGAGGACTACATGGCGGCCAAAGAGGCCCGCCACATGGATACGTTTATCCACTACGGCTTTGCGGCCGGCGTGCAGGCCATGACGGACGCGGGCATCGACACGGCAAGCGAGGACTTGGAGCGTATCGGTGTGGTTGTCGGCTCGGGCATTGGCGGCTTGCCGATGATCGAAGTCACGCAAACCGAGATGCTCAACCGCGGGCCACGGCGGATTTCTCCTTTCTTCGTTCCGGCCTCGATCATTAACATGATTTCCGGTCACCTGTCGATGCGCTACGGTCTCAAGGGGCCGAACCTGGCGATCGTGACTGCATGCACGACCGGCTTGCACTGCATTGGCGAGGCGGCACGGTTGATCGAATATGGGGATGCCGACATGATGCTGGCCGGCGGCGCAGAAGCGACCGTGTCGCCGCTGGGCATCGGCGGCTTTGCCGCCGCGCGCGCGCTGTCGCAGCGTAACGATGATCCGGCCACTGCCAGCCGTCCGTGGGACAAAGATCGTGACGGCTTCGTGCTGGGCGAGGGTGCTGGCGTCATGGTGCTCGAAGAATACGAGCACGCGAAGGCGCGCGGCGCGAAGATCTATGCCGAGGTCGCCGGCTATGGCATGAGCGCTGACGCGCACCACATCACGGCGCCACTCGAGGACGGTGACGGCGCGCGCCGTTGCATGCTGGCGGCGTTGAAGAACGCGCGCGTGAACTTGGATGAAGTCCACTACCTGAATGCCCATGGCACGTCGACGCCGTTGGGCGACCTGGCGGAGACTATCGGCATCAAGCGCACGTTCGGCGACCACGTGAAGCACATGGTCGTGAACTCGACGAAGTCGATGACTGGCCACCTGCTTGGCGGCGCAGGTGGTCTGGAGTCGGTGTTCACCGTGTTGGCGCTCCATCACCAAGTATCGCCGCCGACGATCAACATTTTCAATCAGGATCCGGCGTGCGACCTGGATTACTGCGCGAATACCGCGCGGGAAATGAAGATCGACGTCGCGCTGAAGAACTCGTTCGGCTTCGGCGGCACGAACGGTACGCTGGTGTTCAAGCGCGTCTGATGACGGATCGCGCCGTCTTCGCAGAGTCCCGGTCCGCGCCGCCGCCGCACTCCGGTATCGCATCGACGGCGTGCGACGACGCGATGGTTTTGCGGCACTCGCGGATGCTCGCGGCGTTGGGCGTGGCCGCCGCGTGCGCGTGCGCGCTGGCGGTGATGCTGGCGCTGGCGCCGCGCATCGGTCTCATCGCCGCCGCAGCGGCAGCGCTCTCGGTGGCGCTCATATTGGCTGTTTTTTCGCAGTGGCAGGAACGCAAGCGGCCTGTTGCGATCAAAGTCGGGCCGGACGGTGCGGTCACGTGGCACCGTCAGGGCGCGCCGGTGCGATATCACCGGATCCTTGGGCATGCGCGTCCTGCTGCTGGCCTGCTGGTGCTGCGCCTGGCGCCTGACGACGAGCGGGCGACGTGGCACAGTGCAGGACCGGGTTCGGTGCTGATCGCGGCGGATGCAATCGAGCCGTCCCATTTCCGCGAGTTGGCGATCGCGCTGGCACGTCAGCGCCGGCGGCCGGGATGAGTCGTTGCCCCGCAGTGCGCCCGCGCGGCCCCTTGTAACCGTTGTAACGCTTGCCTGCCCGCGGGGGCGCTACAATAGGCGTCCTTTCGCGTCGCAATCTATATAGACAACGGATTTTTCAGGTGAGCGAAAAAGAAATCGACCAGGCGCTGGTCGAGCGCGTCCAGAAAGGCGACAAAGCCGCGTTCGAACTCCTGGTCGCCAAATACCACCGCAAGATCATCAGGCTGATTTCGCGCCTCGTGCGCGATCCCGCAGAAGTTGAGGACGTCGCGCAGGACGCGTTCATTAAGGCATATCGAGCGTTGCCGCAATTTCGCGGCGAGTCCGCGTTCTATACGTGGTTGTACCGGATCGCCGTTAACACCGCAAAGAATTACCTTGCGACGCAGGGTCGGCGTGCGCCGACATCCACGGAAGCGGACGCGGAGGAGGCTGAAACTTTCTCCGATGCCGACCAACTAAGAGATATCAACACGCCTGAATCAGTGTTGATGAGCAAGCAGATCGCACAGACAGTCAACGCCGCGATGGCGCTGTTGCCCGAGGAGTTGCGCACGGCGATCACGCTGCGCGAGATCGAAGGACTGAGTTACGAGGAAATCGCCGAGATGATGGGTTGCCCAATCGGCACCGTTCGGTCGCGGATTTTTCGGGCTCGCGAAGCTATTGCGACAAGGTTGCGCCCGTTGCTGGATACTCCCGAAGGAAAGCGGTGGTAGCGGTAAGGGTCGAGCGGGGGAGTCTACGGGGTTGTCAGTCAGATGGGGAGCATCATGGGGTCCGTTCCATTGCAAATGAACGAGTCGGCGAGTCACATTTCGGTTGCCGAGCGTATTTCCGCCGCGCTGGATGGTGAATCGCTAGAAAGCGGCGGGCGCGCGGCGCGCGCGCGCGTGTCGCATAAGCTGGCCGAGTTCCTGTCGACGCTGGATGCCGACGGGCGGGCCCTGTGGATCGACTATCATCTGATTGGTGATGCACTACGCTCCGACGAGTTAGCCGAGGATGCCGTGAAGAGCGCAGCGTTCGTTGCCCGGTTTTCTGCGCGACTGGCCAATGAGCCGCACGTGTTGGCGCCGTCGGCATGGCGGACCAACATGCGGCGCACGCTGGCGTTACGACGCCGCGTGTTGCCAGTGTTCGCGGTGGCCGCTGCCGCCGCGACGCTGAGTTGGGTGGTCGTGCCGCAACTGCAGGGCCTTGGCAGTGCAGGCACAACGGCACAAGTTGCTTTGGTCAGCGAGCCGGGTTCGGATGCAATGCAGCGCGTCGCATTGGCGTCCACGCCGGTGGATGGCAGCGTGCCGCAGGGCATCCAGGATGCGAGCATTGTTCGCGATGCGGATCTAGATCAATATCTGGCCGCGCACCAGCAGTTCGCGCAGCAGCCGATGGTCCAATCCGCCACACCTTTGATCCGTGCCGCCGCGGTTTCCGAGGGCCAATAAACTGATGCAGCTTCAGCGGTCAAAAACAATCGACGCACGGGGGCGGCTGCGGGGAACGATGTTCGTCGCAGCCGTATTCATTTCGCTGGTCTGCGCGGCCGTCCACGTTCAGTCGCGCACCGACGACTCTCTCGTCGCACGGCGCCAGGCGGCCACTTGGCTGAATCGGATCCACCAGGCAGCACAGCAGCAGAGCTACGAAGGGATTTTCGTCTACCAGCGCGGTTCGGCGGTGCAGTCATCCAGCATCGTGCATTTCGCGGATCATGGTGACGGCGAATATGAAAGGCTGGAAAGCTTGGACGGCAAGCCGCGCCGGATGCTGCGGCACAACGACGAGGTCTACACGTTCGTGCCCGAGCGCAAGCTGTGCGTGTTCGAGCATCGGCAGAGCAAGGATTCGTTCCCCGCGCTATTGTCTGCGAGCAGCGACCGCGTATTGAGTGTCTACGATCCGCAGCTGCTGGGGGCCGATCGTGTCGCCGGACTTGACGCGACCGTGATCGAATTGCGTCCGAAGGACGCGCTGCGCTACACGTACAAGTTATGGGCCGACCAGAAGACCGGCCTGCTGTTGCGCGAGCAGACGCTGGACAGCGACGGGCAGGTGCTCGAGCAGGTTGCCTTTTCACAGGTCCGGCTCGGCGTGACGGCGGACCGCAACGCGATTGCCCAGGCCGTGCGCAACGCATCCGGTTGCGTGCGCCCCCCGGTGGAGCCGGTCAACATGGAAGCAGCGGGCTGGCAACTGCCGAATCAGATTCCCGGGTTTCGCAAGGTACGGGAACTGCGCCGGCCGATGGCTGCGCGCGATCCGTCGTCGTCGCCCATTGCCGTGGATCAGGCGGTGTTTTCTGATGGGCTTTGTGCGATCTCGATTTTCGTTGAGCCATTCGAGCGCAATTCCCGCAAGGAAGGCTCGGGTGCGAGCGGAGCCACGCACATCCTGGTCAAGCGTCATGGTGATTATTGGATCACCGCGTTGGGCGAAGTACCGATGACGACGCTGCAACAGTTCACTTCTGCCATAGAATATAAGGCTCCTCGATAGTTCGCGCGGTCTCTTTCTTTTTATCGACAATATGAGTATCCATCCGGTGCGCAGATTCCTGCTCGCGGCCGCCATGGCCATCTGTATCCCGTTGGTGTCCCCGTGCGCAGCCGCGGCGCCAGCCGCCGCCAACCTGCCCGATTTCACGGACCTGGTCGACAAGGTCGGCCCAGCGGTCGTCAATATCCGCACGGCGACGCATGCGCAGCAACAGGGCGCGACGGGCTTGCCCCCCGGGCTGGATGACGGCGACATGTCCGAGTTCTTCCGGCGCTTCTTCGGTATTCCGTTGCCACAGCAGCCAGGCAAGCCGAACCCGCCGCGCGGAGGGGGCGGGGGCGGCGATTCAGATCCGTCGGACTCGGAGCAGAGCAGCGGCGTGGGCTCTGGCTTTATCCTGTCGGCCGACGGCTATGTGATGACCAATGCGCATGTGGTGGATGACGCGGACACGATTTATGTGACGCTGACCGACAAACGCGAATTCAAGGCAAAGTTGATCGGCGTGGACGAGCGCACCGACGTGGCGCTCGTGAAGATCAATGCGGCGAGTCTGCCGACAGTGACGATCGGCGATTCGAACAAGGTCCGGGTCGGGGAATGGGTCGTGGCGATCGGTTCCCCCTTCGGGCTGGACAACACGGTCACGGCCGGCATCGTCAGCGCGAAGGGGCGTGATACCGGCGACTATTTGCCGTTCATCCAAACCGACGTCGCAGTCAATCCCGGCAATTCGGGCGGGCCGTTAATCAACATGCAGGGCGAGGTCATTGGCATTAACTCGCAAATCTATAGCCGTACCGGCGGTTTTATGGGGATCTCGTTTGCCATCCCGATCGACGAGGCAATGCGCGTCGCAGACCAACTCAAGGTCAACGGGCGGGTTGTGCGGGGCCGGATCGCGGTGGCGATCGGCGAAGTGACCAAGGACGTGTCGGACTCGCTGGGTCTGCCTAAGGCGCAAGGCGCGCTGGTGTCCAGCGTCGAGGCGGACGGCCCGGCCGACAAGGCCGGCGTGCAGCCGGGGGACATCATCCTGAAGTTCAATGGACGCAATGTGGACACGGCGACAGACCTGCCGCGGATGGTGGGCGAAACCAAGCCCGGTACCCAGGCGACGCTGACGATCTGGCGCAAGGGCCAAACGAAGGATTTGTCGGTCGTCGTGGCCGAGATGCAGCCGGACAAGACGGCGAAGGCGCAAACTAGCCGCCGCGCGCCGCCGCGCGAGCGTGCATCGAACCAGCTTGGGCTGGCGGTTAGCGACCTGTCGCCGGAGCAGCTTAAATCGATGAATCTGAAAGGCGGCGTGCAGGTCGATGGCGTGCACGGTCCAGCGGCCCGCGCAGGGTTGCAGCGGGGCGACATCATCTTGCGAATCGGCGATACTGACGTCTCGAATACGAAACAATTCGAGTCGCTCGTGCAGCAACTCGATCCGCAAAAGGCCGCGGCGTTGCTGGTGCGCCGCGGTGATAACACGCAGTTCGTCCCGGTCAGGCCGCGGCCTACGCCGGCGCAGAAGTAATGCGGGCTGACGCTCGATGATGGCGCACGGCTTGCACCGCCTGCCCCGCCTGACGCTGTACGGCCGCGCATGGTGTCATCTGTGCGACGACATGCGGGCGCAGCTCGATGCGATGTGGCCCAGCACGAGCGGCATCGCCGTCGAGGTGGTCGACATCGACGCGGATCCGGTGCTACAAGCGCAGTATGACGAGGCAGTACCCGTGCTGCTGTTAGACGGCGTCGAGTTGTGCCGTCACCGGCTCGACCCTGTGCGCGTCGCGCGGGCGCTGGCGAGCTTCGATGCGGGGCGATGGCCCGCGGGTCCAGCCTGATCGGATGCGTTTTCCGCTAAAATGCGCGGATTCTTGACTTTATCGCAAGGCGTGCTCCGCTTTTGTCCGAGCGCGCCTTTTTCGCTTGATCGACATTGAATGGATCATATTCGTAATTTTTCGATCATCGCGCACATCGATCACGGTAAATCGACGCTTGCTGACCGCATTATCCAGCTGTGCGGTGGCCTGTCGGACCGCGAAATGGAAGCGCAAGTGCTCGACTCGATGGATTTGGAGCGCGAGCGCGGCATCACGATCAAGGCGCAGACCGCCGCGTTGACGTACCGGGCGCGGGATGGTCGTGTTTATAACTTGAACCTGATCGACACACCGGGCCACGTCGACTTTTCCTATGAGGTGAGCCGTTCGTTATCCGCCTGCGAGGGTGCACTGCTGGTCGTCGATGCGAGCCAGGGGGTCGAAGCGCAGACCGTCGCAAACTGCTATACCGCGATCGAGTTGGGTGTCGAGGTCGTGCCGGTGCTCAACAAGATCGATTTGCCCGCGGCGAACCCGGACAACGCGATGGCCGAAATCGAAGATGTGATCGGCATTGACGCCACGGACGCAGTGCAATGCAGCGCGAAGACGGGTCTGGGCGTGCAGGACGTGCTCGAGGCGCTGATCGCCAAGGTGCCGCCGCCCCGCGGCGACGCGCAGGCGCCGCTGCAGGCGCTGGTCATCGACTCGTGGTTCGACAATTACGTCGGCGTCGTGATGCTGGTGCGCATCATCAATGGCGCGTTGCGCCCGAAAGACAAGATCAGGATGATGGCGACCGGTGCGCAGCATCCGGTCGAGCACGTGGGCGTGTTCACACCGAAGTCGCAAAACCGTGACGTCTTGTGCGCGGGCGAAGTCGGGTTCGTGATCGCGGGCATCAAGGAATTGACGGCCGCGAAGGTTGGCGACACGATCACCCATTCGGCAAAGCCGGCGGCTGAACCGTTGCCGGGCTTCAAGGAAGTCAAGCCGCAGGTGTTCGCCGGGCTATATCCGGTCGAGGCCAACCAGTACGATGCGTTGCGCGAGTCGCTTGAGAAACTCAAGCTCAACGATGCGTCGCTGCAATACGAACCCGAGGTCTCGCAGGCGCTGGGCTTCGGCTTTCGCTGTGGCTTCCTAGGCTTGCTGCACATGGAAATCGTGCAGGAGCGGCTCGAGCGCGAATTCAACATGGATTTGATCACGACGGCGCCGACCGTCGTGTACCAGGTGCTGATGCAGGACGGCTCGATGGTGATGGTCGAGAACCCGGCGAAGATGCCTGAGCCATCCAAGATCGCCGAGATCCGTGAGCCGATCGTGACGGTGAACCTGTATATGCCACAGGACTATGTCGGCGCGGTGATCACGCTATGCACGAGCAAGCGCGGCAATCAGGTCAACATGACCTACCACGGTCGCCAGGTGCAACTCACCTATGAGATACCGATGGCTGAGATCGTGCTGGACTTCTTCGATCGGCTCAAGTCCGTATCGCGCGGCTACGCGTCGATGGACTATGAGTTCAAGGAATATCGGGCATCGGATGTGGTCAAGGTCGATATGCTGATCAACGGCGACAAAGTCGATGCACTGTCGGTGATTGTGCATCGATCGCAGTCGCAGTATCGCGGTCGCGAGGTAGCCGCGAAGATGCGCGAAATCATCCCCCGGCAGATGTACGATGTTGCGATCCAGGCGGCCGTCGGCGCGCACATCATTGCGCGCGAGAACATTAAGGCGCTGCGCAAGAACGTGCTGGCTAAATGCTATGGTGGCGACATCACGCGCAAGAAGAAACTGCTCGAAAAGCAAAAAGAAGGCAAGAAGCGGATGAAGCAGGTCGGCAGCGTCGAGATTCCTCAAGAGGCATTTCTCGCTATTCTCAAAGTCGAAGACAAATAACCGAAAAACGGAATCTCCATGAATTTTGCGCTGATCCTCTTTATCCTGGTCGTGTTGACCGGCATTGCATGGGTAGCGGACAAGCTGGTTTTTCTTCCTCAGCGCCGGCGGGCCGCGGATGCCGCCGCGCACGCGTTCGATCAGCAGCAACAGCGCATGGATGAGCGCTTTCGCGACGAAAATGCCGCCCGCACACGGGCAAGGCTGCGCGAAGAACGGCTGCGCCAGCCGTGGTGGCTCGAGTATTCGGCGAGCTTCTTTCCGGTGATCCTGCTAGTCTTCGTGCTGCGTTCATTCATCGTCGAGCCGTTCAAGATTCCGTCCGGCTCGATGGTGCCCACGCTGCTTGTCGGCGACTTCATCCTGGTTAACAAGTACGATTACGGGATCCGCTTGCCGATCATCGATAAGAAGATCATCTCGAATCGAGACCCACAGCGCGGCGACGTCATTGTATTCCGCTATCCGAAGGACGAGTCGGTCGATTACATCAAGCGCGTTGTCGGCGTGCCGGGCGACGTGGTCGCGTACCAGGACAAGCGCCTGATGATCAATGGCGAGGTGGTGCTTAAAACGCCGCTGTCGGATTATCTGGATGAGGACCGGCTGTCGATGGGGCAGCCAGCCAAATACGTCAAGCAGTACAGCGAGACGCTCGGGGGCAAGCGCCATGCGTTGCTCAATGATCCGGCCGTGCCACCGTTCGTGATTGGCGCAGACGATTATCCCTATCGCGACAATTGCCACTACAACGACCGCGGTGTGATTTGCAAGGTGCCGCCGGGCCACTATTTCGTGATGGGCGACAACCGGGACAATAGTGCCGACAGCCGCTACTGGGGCTTTGTGTCTGACCGCAACCTGGTCGGCCGTGCGTTCTTCATCTGGCTGAATTTCTCGAACCTGAAGCGGATCGGCTCGTTCGAATGACGCCTGAGCGTTGCTCGGCTCAGGCTGCGGCACGCGTTATACTTCTATCCATGTCTTTGTCACCGCTGGAAAGCCGGCTGCACTACGAATTTCGCAATGCGGAATTGTTGCGGCAGGCGATGACCCACCGCAGCCACAGTGCCACGCATAACGAGCGGCTCGAATTCCTTGGCGATTCGGTCCTCAACTGCGTGGTGGCGGCCCTTTTGTTCCAACGTTTTGGCAAACTCGATGAAGGCGACCTATCCCGCGTGCGGGCAAACTTGGTCAAGCAACAGTCGCTATACGAAATTGCCCAGGCGCTGAATATTGCAGAGGCGTTGCGGCTCGGCGAGGGGGAATTGCGCAGCGGCGGCTTCCGACGGCCGTCGATCCTGGCTGACACGTTTGAGGCAGTGCTCGGTGCGATCTTCCTGGATGGGGGATTCGACGCGGCGCAAACGGTGATCAAACGACTTTATGTCCCCATTTTGGATCATATCGATCCTCGCACGCTGGGCAAGGATGCCAAGACGCTGTTGCAGGAGTATTTGCAGGGCCACAAGATCGCATTGCCGAGCTACGCGGTGATTGCGACCACGGGCGCCGCCCACAATCAGCAGTTCGAGGTCGAGTGCACGGTGCCGAAGCTCGAGGTCAAGGTGTTTGGCACCGGTGCCAGTCGGCGCGCGGCCGAGCAGGCTGCCGCAAAAAAGGCGCTTGAAGAAGTGATGGCGGTGGCGCCGCAGTTGCTCGGCAAGCCGAAGCGATCGAAGAGCGCGGCACGCGCCGCCAAGCGCGAATCTGAGGGCGCACCGTCGCATGGCACCGGAGTGCAGGGCGCGCTCGATTTACGCCTCAAGTCGGACCGCAAGGCCGAGCAGCTGGGCCGCGCCGAGCGCGCCGCGCATCCCGCCGAGCGGGCGATGCAGCCGATGGAGCGGGGGGGCAATCACCATGAGCGCGTGAGCAGCGCGCCGTCGTCAAATGGTGTGCCGAGCGCCGTCGCGATGATGCGTGCCGCGCATGCTGATCATTCGGTCGAGCGGGCGCCACGTCAGGCCGACAAGGGGGCTGCAGCGTCCGATGCGCCATTGGCCAAGGCGGCGGCAGCGATTGCCACCGCCACCGTGGTTGCTGATGTGCCGGCCGGGCCCGGAAAGGCGCTCGATGAGCCCCGCGATACGGCGCTTCATTCGACGCCGCGCAAGGCCGATGCCGGCGCGTGACCGTGACCGTGCCAAGGTGGCCTGTCGCAGCATGACCTGCCGCGCTTTACTCTTTGAACCCGACAGCCGAGGTCGGGCGCTACGCGCCCACGTCAGCGGTATTTTCTGCAGGTCCGCTTGCCATGAATTCGACTCTTGAACAAACCGGTTTCCGTTGCGGCATGATCGCGATCGTTGGGCGCCCCAATGTCGGCAAGTCGACGCTGATGAACGCTCTCGTTGGGCAAAAGGTCAGCATCACGTCACGCAAGGCGCAAACCACGCGGCACCGGATCACCGGTATCCGGACGTTGGGCGATGCACAATTCATCTTTGTCGACACGCCCGGCTTCCAAACCCGGCACGGCTCGGCGCTGAACCGTTCGCTGAACCGCGCGGTCACCTCGACGTTGACCTCGGTGGACGTCGTGCTGTTCGTGGTCGAGGCAGGCCGTTACGGGCCGGACGATCAACGAGTGCTGGAGTTGATCCCGCCGTCGGTGCCGACGGTGCTGATCGCCAATAAGGTCGACAAGCTTTCGGACAAGAGCGCATTGCTGCCATTTTTGAAAAGCACAGCGGCGCTGCGCGCGTTCCGTGACGTCGTACCGATGAGCGCGAAGCAGCCGGACGACATCACGCGGTTGTTGAAGATCTTGCGGCCGTCATTGCCGCTCGGTGAGCCGATCTATGGCGAGGACGAGCTGACCGACCGCAGCGAGCGATTCTTGGCGGCCGAGATCCTGCGGGAGAAAGTATTCCGCTGGACCGGAGACGAGTTGCCCTACACGAGTACGGTACTGATCGATAAGTTCGAGCAGGAAGGCCGCCTGCGGCGGGTCTTCGCAACGATTCTCGTCGATCGTGACAACCACAAGGCGATGATCATTGGGCAGAAGGGCGCGAAGCTGAAGCAGATTAGCACCGAGGCGCGCATCGACATGGAAAAGCTCTTCGATGGTCCGGTTTATTTGGAGACGTTCGTGAAGGTCAAGAGCGGCTGGGCGGACAACGAGGCGGGATTGCGCGCCTATGGGTACGAATGACGTCTGGCTGGGTCATCCAGATCATGCCAGGCAACCCGACGCCGGCGCAGCACCCGAAAGGGTGCCCGACGGCGTGCCGCCGGGCGCGTCGGATGCGTCGGGCAATGTAGCGCAGTCCGCGCCAGATTACGCTGCATCGACCCGCCGCCGCGCCGCCGCGCCGCGCTCGAGCCCCCGTATCGATGAGCAGCCGGGCTTCGTGTTGCACGCCTACCCGTATCGTGAGACGAGCCTGATTATCGACGTGTTCACGCGCACGCACGGCCGTCTCGCGCTCGTCGCGAAGGGGGCAAAGCGGCCGCATTCGGCGCTGCGCGGCGTGCTGCAGACGTTTCAGCCGCTCGCGCTGTCATGGACCGGTAAGTCCGAAATGCGGACGCTGACTAAGGCTGAATGGGTCGGCGGAATGCGTCCGCTCGCTGGCGATGCACTGCTGTGTGGCTTTTACGTCAATGAATTGCTCGTCAGGTTCTGTGCACGGGAGGATTCGCATACCGCGTTGTTCGACCATTACTTGTTGACGTTGACGCGGCTCGCGCATGACGAACCGGCGGTGCAGGTATTGCGCTCGTTCGAGCGCGTCTTACTGCGTGAGACCGGCTATGCCATGTCGCTTGATCGGACCGTAACGAGGCAGAATGTTGTGGCCGGACGCTCGTATGTGTTCGACCCCGAGCGGGGCGTATGCGACGTCGAAATGCTTGACGGGGCTCAGGCGGATGCGTTGCACGGGCCGGTCATTGCCGGGCAAACGCTGCTCGACATGGAGCGCGACGACTATTCGCGTGCGCAGACCGTCGCGCAGAGCAAGACCCTGATGCGTTTTTTGCTGAATACTTATCTTGGTGGCGCGCCGCTTGCGACGCGCCAGATCTTGATCGACTTGCAAAACCTATGAACATCTTCTCGTCGCCAATGCCTGTCATCGAGCTGGGGGTCAACATCGACCATGTTGCCACGTTACGCAACGTGCGTGGTACGGCGTATCCTGACCCACTGCGCGCGGCGCTGCAAGCTGAGGCTGCCGGCGCCGACGCGATCACGCTGCATCTGCGTGAGGACCGCCGCCATATCGTCGACGCCGACGTGCGCGCGTTGCGGCCGTTGCTCAAGACCCGAATGAACCTGGAGTGCGCGGTGACGCAGGAAATGCTCGACATCGCCTGTGACGTACGCCCACACGACGTTTGCCTGGTACCGGAAAAGCGCGCCGAGCTGACCACCGAAGGCGGATTGGACGTGGTCACGCACTTCGACGCGGTCAAGGCGGCGAGTCGGCAACTGGCCGATGCGGGCGCGCGCGTATCGCTGTTCATCGACGCCGAGCCGGAGCAGATCCGGGCGGCTCACGAAAGCGGCGCGCCGGTGATTGAGCTACATACCGGACGCTACGCCGACGCGGATGACGACGCCCGGCAGTCACAGGAATTCGAGCGGATTGCCGCGGGTGTCGACCTGGGACGGTCGCTGGGCCTGAAAGTCAATGCCGGTCACGGCCTGCACTATACCAACGTACAGCGCATTGCCGCGCTCGAGGGCATCGCCGAGCTGAACATCGGCCATGCCATCGTCGCGCATGCCATTTTTGCGGGATGGGACAATGCCGTGCGGGAGATGAAGGCAATCATCGTCGCGTCGCGCGTCGGCGCGCGTGCATGAACACCGGGGCCGCGCCGATGGTGCACCGCGCCGTCTATGGGATTGGCACGGACATCGTGCAAGTCAGCCGCATCGCCGCCGTGATGGAGCGTACCGGCGGCCGCTTTGCCGAAAAAATCCTCGGTCCGCAGGAACTCGCGGTCTATCGCGCGCGCGCGGCACGCTCGGAAGGGCGCGGCGTGGCGTTCTTGGCCACGCGCTTTAGCGCGAAGGAGGCGTTCTCTAAAGCGATCGGGCTCGGCATGCATTGGCCGATGACGTGGCGCGCGGTGCAGACGCTCAACGAGAAAAGCGGCAAGCCGGTGATCGTCGCGACCGGTGAGCTGGCCCGGTGGATGACCGAGCGCGGACTTAGCGCACGCGTATCCGTCAGCGACGAACGCGATTATGCGGTGTCGTTCGTCATCGCCGAAGTCGATGCGTCAATGGATGGTTCCGGTGCCGGGTTGATGGACCGGCACGCGACTGACCTCAGGAACCCGAGTTGAACAACCGCAAACGCAAATATGGTCCGGTGATGCTCGACGTCGCCGGCACTTCGTTGAGTCGTGACGATGCCCGTCGGATCGCCGATCCGCTGACCGGCGGCGTGATTTTGTTCGCCCGCAATTATGCGAGCCGCGCGCAACTGCTCGAGCTGACTGGCGCAATCCGCGATGTGCGCGACGATGTGATCATTGCGGTGGACCAGGAGGGCGGGCGCGTGCAGCGTTTCCGGGGTGATGGGTTCACGTCGCTGCCGCCGATGCGTGCCCTGGGCGCGTTATGGAACGACGATGCGCTCGCGGCAATCCGAGTAGCCACGGCGATCGGCTATGTGATGGCATCGGAGTTGCACGCGAGCGGTGTCGACTTGAGCTTTGCGCCGGTGCTCGACCTAGACTACGGACGTTCGAAGGCGATCGGCGATCGTGCGTTCCACCCGGATCCGCGCGTCGTCGCGCTGTTGGCTAAAAGCGTCGCGCATGGCTTGGCGCTGGCTGGGATGGCAGCCTGCGGTAAGCATTTTCCGGGGCACGGCTACGTGGAGGCGGATTCGCATGTCGAGGCGCCTGTTGACACCCGAGCGCTCGACGAGATTCTCGCCTGCGATGTGCAGCCGTATCAATGGCTCGGGCTGTCGCTGGCCGCGGTGATGCCGGCCCACGTCGTCTATCCGGCCGTCGATGCTCGGCCGGCCGGTTTCTCGTCCGTATGGTTGCAGCAGATCCTGCGCGGTAGGCTTGGTTTCAATGGCGTGATCTTCAGCGACGATTTGTCGATGCAGGCGGCGCGTCAGGCCGGGACCACCGCCGAGGCCGCGCATGCGGCGCTCGATGCTGGATGCGACATGGTGCTCGTGTGCAATCGTCCCGAGGACGCCGACGATGTGCTGCAGCGCCTGCGCGCGCGCGACATCGATACCGCGTCTCGGCGTCGCATCAAGCGGCTCGCACCGCGCGGTGACGCGCCGAAGTGGAGCGAGCTGATGTGCCAGCCCGACTATTGCCAAGCGCGCAAGCTGATCGACAGCCTACGGTGAACGGGGCGGACCGGTTTAGGTCACCTTCATTCGCTGAAGCTTGTTGTACAGTGTCTTGGGACTGATGCCAAGCAGTGTCGCTGCACGATGCCGGGTGCCACCCACCGCATCGAGCGTGGCACGGATCAGCATCTCCTCGACATCGGCAAGCGGCGTGCCGACCGCGATCTGCACCTGGTGGTTCGACCGCGAACGGCTAGTGCGGCCGCCTTCGTTGTCCGGCGACAAGCTTTCGATCATGTCCTCGGATGCCTGATGTGAGCGCTCGATCACGTCGCGCAATTCGCGCACATTGCCTGGCCACTCGTATTCGATCAGCTCGCGCACGCACAGCGGGCTGAGCCGCTTGACCGAAGCGTGGCGTTGATTCAGCACGTCGACGAAATAAGTGGCCAGCAGTTCGATGTCCTCGCCGCGCTCGCGCAGCGGCGGCAATGTCAATGGTGCCACGTTCAACCGTTGCAGCAGGTCGGTGCGCAGCGTGCCGCGGGCCAGCGCCTGCTGCGGCGATTCGACGGTGGCCGCCACCACCCGGAAGTCGGCGCTCAGATCAGTGGTGCCGCCCATCCGGCGAAACGTGCGCGCCCCCAGCGCTCGTGCGAGTGCCTCCTGCTGCGCGGCCGGCAGCAGATCGACACGGTCGATGAACAGCGTGCCGCCGGCTGCCCGCTCCAGCACGCCGGCTCCGCTCGTTTCCGCCCCATCAAATGCGCCGCGCTGGTGACCAAATAGCATGCTTTCCCACGGCTCAGCGCCTGCGTGACTGGCCGCCGCGCCGTCCAGCTTCACCAGCGGGCCTTTCTTGCGACGGCTCATCTCGTGCAGCGTTCGCGCAGCGATCTCCTTGCCGGTTCCCGGCTCGCCAACAATCAGCACTGCTGCCTCCGTCGGCGCGATACGCTCGATCGTGTCATAGACCTGTTGCATTGCCGCACCGCGACCGATCATTGAACCAAAGCGGCCGACGCGCCGCAATGCCGCACGCAGGTTCTGGACTTCCTCGGTAAGCTCGTATGGGCGCGGAATGCGTGCCAGCAGGCTGCGCAATCGCGGGATATTGACCGGCTTGAGTAGATAGTCCCAAATGCCGTGGCGCAGCCCTTCAATCGCGCTTTCCACCGTCGCATTACCGGTCATCACGATGACCGGCGTCACGCCGTCCGGCTGTGACGGCAGAGAATGCAGCACGTCCAGCCCGCTGCCGTCGGGTAGGTTCAAGTCGACCAGTACCACATCGGGAATGAACCGCTGCAACGCGGCGCGCGCTTCTGCGAGCGTGGCTGCAGTGTCGACGGAAAAACCATCGGTACTCAGGATGGCCGACAACCCTGACAGGCTGTTAGGGTCATCTTCAACGATCAGGGCGTGTGGCATAGCGCGACGAGGGATTATCTGCGGCGAATTTTTGAGCGCTGCGTTGGCGGTTCGGGGTGAGCATGCTTCGTGCCAATTCGTCGTACTTTACCAATCAACGCGTTGCCGTAACAGGGTGAGCTGCGCATGTTCTCAATGCGGCAAATTTTTCCCGTTTGGCGCGTAAATTTTTCCACCGCCGTGCAGCAGTGTCGCGTCGCGTTGGCTCCCGTAACTCCCCCGTAAACAAAAAAGCGCTCCAGTCGGAGCGCTTGCGTTGTGGCATTGAGAACGTTCGAGGCGCTGTTACGCGCGGCTACGGTACTCGTGTGTACGCGTGTCAATCTCGATCTTGTCGCCGATGTTGCAGAATAGCGGCACTTGCAATTCGAAGCCGGTAGCCAGCTTGGCATTCTTGAGTACCTTACCGGACGACGTATCGCCCTTGACCGCAGGTTCCGTATAGACGATTTCGCGCACTAGCGTGGTCGGCAACTCGACTGAGATCGCCTTGTCGTTGTAGAACACCACTTCGCACGCCATGCCGTCCTCGAGATAGTGCAACGCATCGCCCATCATCTCGCTTTCGACCTCGTACTGGTTGTAGTCCGCATCCATGAAAACATACATCGGATCAGCGAAGTACGAATAGGTGACCTCTTTGCGGTCGAGCACGACCACGTCGAACTTGTCATCGGCCTTATACACCGACTCGTTGCCCGCGCCGGTCAATAGGTTCTTCAGCTTCAGCTTGACGACCGCGGCGTTGCGGCCCGACTTGTTGTACTCGGTTTTCTGTACAACCATGGGATCGTTGCCGATCATTATGACGTTGCCCGTACGCAGTTCTTGAGCGGTCTTCATAACACTGTCCTGTCCGATAAATGGGTATGGCGAATGGCTGACGGCACGCCCCCACATTGGGCAGTCCGGCAGGCAAGCCTAAGCTCTTGAAAACCCATCATTTTAACGTATTTTGGGCAAATGCGGCCAGATGCCCGGCTAGATCACCAACAGCGGCCAGCTCGTCCGCCCATGCGTGTGCACGTGCCGCAAACGCTTCCCGGTGCTGGATGAAATCGTGCCAATCGGGCAGGCCATGCATTGGATTGCCGTTCCATGCGTGCCAGAAGCGCGTCAATGCGTCGCGCGCGCGCGGCTCCAGTGCCGAGCCGATATGCGCGAGGGCCGCGTCCAGCTTCGGCAGATGCGCATCATCCGCCTGTGGATAGATGTGCCAGACGAACGGCTTGCGTGCCCATTGTGCGCGCACGAACGAATCCTCGCCACGCACGAAGTTGATATCGGCGCTCCACAACAGTCGGTCGTAGCCGCGCTGGTCGGTGAACGGCAACGCATACGCGCTCAGCGCACCTGCGCTCGCGCTGGTGCCCGCCGCGAATGCGCGCGGTCCTGCGCGATGACCGAAAAACCGCGCTACGGAGCTGGAGACCCGCCCCTGTGGAACCAATAGTACCAACGGATCCGGCGCATCACGCCATTGCTCGAGCAGCGCGTCGAGGGCAGGATTCTCGTAGGAGAACAGCGATACGACCGTGGCGGCCGGATCGGGCTGCGGCAGCCCGAGCGCCGCCCACCAGCCCGCCCGTTCGGCCGCCGATTCGACGAACGCGCGGCGCTGCGAGTCCAGGTCTTGCTCGCGAAGCACGCCGCCAGTGTGGGCGTCGAGGCCGGGGAAGAAGAACGTCTTGGTCAGTGCATGGCGGGGATGAGGCGACGCACGCAAGTGAAAGTTCGCCACCCAGTCTTCCGACGACAGGTATTCAAGGTTGATCCAGGCTACCCGCGATGAGCGTTGCGCCATCGCAGCAACGTATGACGCTGGCAGATCGCAGGCGAATGCCTCGATGACGACATCGGCGATGTTCAGTGCCGCCGCGCCAGGCCCAGCGAACTGGGATTCATGCCAATGTTCGATGGCGACACCGGCCAGCACTTGCCGCTCACACTCGATATCCAACCCAGGCGCCAGACGCGCGAGCGTGGTCAACTCATCGATGAACAGACGCACTTGCCAGCCGTATTCATTCGCCAACTGCCGGGCCAGCCGCCAGCAGACGCCGGCGTCGCCGAAATTGTCGATTACCGTGCAGAAAATGTCGCATGTGAGCGGCGCACGCGCGTCGGCAAGCAGGGCGGGGCAGGAGGACATGGGACGCGCGCGACGCGCAGGCCGCTTGGCGAATGATCTAAACTGCTTATTTTAAAGCACAGATCCCGTGCGCCGCACGGGACTGATCCGGTATTGGCTACATGACTGAACCGTCTGCTCCTCCGACCGTTGCCGAGCCCGACGCGGATTTTGACCCTAAGCGTGTCATTGCGCAGCTGCCGCACCTGCCCGGCGTGTATCGCTACTACGATGTACAAGGCGCCGTGCTGTACGTGGGCAAGGCGCGCGACTTGAAAAAGCGTGTATCGAGCTATTTCACGAAGACGCTGGTCTCGCCGCGCATCGCGTTAATGGTCCAGCGCATCGCGCGCATCGAAACCACGGTGACGCGCTCCGAAACAGAGGCATTGCTGCTGGAGAACAACCTGATCAAGGCGTTGACGCCACGCTACAACATCCTGTTTCGCGACGATAAGTCGTATCCGTACCTGAAGCTCACTGGGCATCGCTTCCCGCGCATCACGTCCTATCGCGGCGCCGTCGACAAGCATAACCAGTATTTTGGCCCGTTTCCAAGTGGCTGGGCGGTGCGCGAAAGCATCCAGATCCTGCAGCGCGTATTCCAATTGCGGACCTGCGAGGACTCGGTCTTTAACAACCGTACCCGTCCCTGCCTGTTGCATCAGATCGGCCGGTGCACTGCGCCTTGCGTTGGCGCAATCAGTGACGAAGACTATGCGCGTGATGTGACCAACGCGGCGCGCTTTCTGCAGGGGCGTCAGCGCGAGGTAATGAAGGAACTGGAGGACAAGATGCATGGTTACGCGGCCGAGTTGAAATTCGAACAGGCGGCCGCGGTACGCAACCAGATGAGTTCGCTGTCCAAGGTGCTGCAACAGCAGGCGATCGAGGTTGGCACCGAGCGTGGCAGCGGCGATGCCGACATCCTGGCGGTGGTCGCACAAGGAGGGCGCGTATGCGTGAACCTAGCCATGGTGCGTGGCGGCCGCCATCTCGGCGACAAGGCTTACTTCCCGTCCCACGTCGAGACCGCGTTGGCCACGCCGGACGAACTGCCGGAAGCCGGCAATGGGTCGGAAGTGACGACGGTCGCCATCCCGACACCCCGCGCTGAGGCAGCTGCCGATGTCCTGTCGGTGGACCGTGACACCCAGAAGGCGGCGCGGGATGACATCGAGGCAGCGGTGCTGGATGCGTTCATCGCACAGCACTATATCGGCCACCCGGTGCCGCCAGTGATTATCGTCAGTCATGCGCCGGCCACGCGTGAGTTGGTCGACGTGCTGGCGCAGCAGTGCGGGCACAAGGTCACGCTGATCCGCCAGCCGCAAGGCCAGAAGCGGGCATGGTTATCGATGGCCGAGCAGAATGCACGACTCGCGCTCGCCCGGCTGCTGTCCGAGCAGGGTTCCCAGCAGGCCCGCACGCACGCGCTTGCTCAGGTGCTGTCGATTGACCTGGAGGACTTGTCATCGTTGCGTATCGAGTGTTTCGACATCTCGCACACGATGGGCGAGGCCACCCAGGCCTCCTGTGTCGTCTATCACCATCATAAGATGCAATCCGCCGAGTACCGGCGCTACAACATCACGGGGATCACGCCGGGCGATGACTACGCCGCCATGCGGCAGGTGCTCACGCGGCGCTATGAGAAGATCGTATCGCAGTTGGCCGGCGCATCATCGGCTTCGCCGGCCGACGTGCAAACGGCTGGCGGCGCCGCGCCCGCCCATGACGCGCAACCCACGGCGCAGGCGGGCGCGGTCGCGGGTGCTGGCGTGCTGCCGCATATCGTGCTGATCGACGGCGGCAAGGGACAAGTGGAGATCGCCCGTCAGGTTTTCACGGAACTGGGACTGGACGCCAGCATGCTGGTCGGGGTCGCGAAAGGTGAGGGTCGCAAGGTCGGTCTTGAGACCCTGGTCTTCGCGGACGGGCGGGCGCCGCTCGAGTTGGGCAAGGAGAGCGCCGCGCTGATGCTGGTCGCGCAGATTCGCGACGAGGCGCACCGCTTTGCCATCACCGGGATGCGGGCCAAGCGCGCCAAGGCGCGTTACAGCTCGCGTCTGGAGGAACTTGAGGGGGTGGGGGCGAAGCGACGGCAGCGATTGCTCGCGCGCTTTGGCGGGCTGCGTGGCGTGATGTCTGCCAGCATCGATGAATTGGCCAGCGTCGAAGGCGTGTCGCGCACGCTGGCCGAGCAGATCTACCGTCAATTGCACTGAGCATGGTGGCCGGCGCGCGCGAGCTGCTTGCTTGTGACGCGCCGGATCACGCGGCACAATGGCAATTTTGCGCAACCTTTCATCACCAGTTCGCTTCGATGCCTTTCAATTTACCGATTTTCCTGACGTGGCTACGGATCGTGCTGATCCCGTTAATCGTTGGCGTGTACTATCTGCCGGACACGATGTTGGTCGCGCAGGACAAGAACGAAGCGGCTGCGGCCATCTTCATCCTGGCGGCGTTGACCGACTGGTTCGACGGATTTCTTGCGCGCAAGCTAAATCAGACCTCGGCATTCGGCGCCTTTCTCGACCCGGTCGCGGACAAACTGATGGTGACCGCCGCATTGCTGGTGCTGGTGCACTTGATGCGGCTCGATTCGGCCATTGCGCTGGTGATCGTGGGCCGTGAGATCACGATTTCTGCGCTACGTGAATGGATGGCGCAGATCGGCGCATCCAAAAGCGTCGCTGTCAATTCGCTGGGCAAGTTCAAGACCGCGTGCCAGATGATCGCGATTCCGATGCTGCTGTATTACGCGCCGATTGGCGTGCCGGGGCAGTTCGCGATCAACACGCGCGTTGTGGGCGAGTGGCTGATCTATTTGGCGGCCGTGCTGACGATCTGGTCGATGCTCTATTACATGAAGCTGGCCTGGCCGCAGATCCGCGATCGGGCCACATGATAGGGTGGAGCGGAGCGGGCATCCGTGCTGATGGCACGGATATTTTATCGGCCTCTATCCTTGACACTGCGCGCCACTTTCAGCATAATCTCGAACTCTGCTGAACACGCCAACGCGTGAACGGCGACAGCATCGTGCGGGAGTAGCTCAGTTGGTAGAGCGCAACCTTGCCAAGGTTGAGGTCGCGAGTTCGAGACTCGTCTCCCGCTCCACGACGCACAGTAGTTGATGCTTGCGGGAGTAGCTCAGTTGGTAGAGCGCAACCTTGCCAAGGTTGAGGTCGCGAGTTCGAGACTCGTCTCCCGCTCCAGGTGCCATGGCGCGATAGCAAAGCGGTTATGCAGCGGCCTGCAAAGCCGTTTAGGCCGGTTCGACTCCGGCTCGCGCCTCCAGACAACCCCCTAGTTTTCAAGGGGGTTTTTTGTTTGTGCCACAGCCGCGCGAGCCTGTTTAAGGTTGCCGTCCTCGAGTTCGTCAATAAGTGCGTTCGCATAGAGTCCTCCATTGAGATCGGTTTGGGGACATGTACGACTCATGCACGCTGGGACGGATGAAATGATCAAATGGAGTTTCCGGCGCTTCGTCGAGTTGAGCGCGGCTGACGTCTACGACATGTTAGACGTGCGCAGCGAGGTCGGGCCATCCACTCGCGGGTTACCTCCGGGTGCTGTCCGCCGCGCAGCACGATGATTGCGCCGATTGTGTCATCGGCCGCGTGCTGACGTCGCCGCGCCATCGCGGCAATGGGTTGGGCCGTGCGTTAATGGCCCATGCGCTTGACCAGATCGGCTAGCGCTGGCCCAACACGGCTGTGCGACTGCATGCACAGGCACACCTGCAGCGCTTTTACCTTGGGTTCGGGTTTAAGCCGATCTCCGACGAGCATGATGACGATGGCATTGCGCACGTCTGGATGCGCCGCCCCTGACCGATGACTACCTTCGCATCAACAAGAACGCCGCTACAAGCGCTGTCCTGACCAAACAGGTTTTTGAAGCGTTGTCCGAGTTCCGCGACCAGGTGCGGCGGTTCCAGCGTTTCTCGGAAAACGCTGCGCAAAGTGAAGGCATTACGCCACTGCAATACCTGCTGCTGCATGTCGAGGGTTTCCCGGGTCGCGAGTAGGCAACCATCGGCGAGTTGGCCGAGCGGCTGCAAGCCCAGCCGCATGGCGTGGTGGCGTTGGTCACGCGCTGTGAGGCGTTGGAATGGGTCAAGCGCGTGCTGCTTCATCTTGCGTCGCTGCGTCGCGCGAACACAGCTCAACGATGGGGCTGCGTCAGGGCGTTTGCTCAATCAGACGCTTCAAGTCGTCGGCGATCATGTCTGCGGAGTCGGATGCGGTAGCGAGCAGACGCGCGCGGCCGGTACGATCGAACACATAGATCGCCGAGCTGTGTGTGACCTCGTAATTTCCGTTGCCGTCGGGTTTCTCGGTCTGATACGCGACGCGATAGCGTCGCGCTAGATTAGCAATCTGTTTTTCGGAGCCGCTCAGTCCGACCACGTGCTGCGGATCGAACGCCTGCACATAGGTATGCAATGTCTGCGGCGTGTCTCGGTGAGGATCGACCGAAATGAATAGAATGCGCACGTCGCGGGCATCGTTGCCCAGTTGCTCGAGAACCTGCATTAGCCGGGCCATGGTCTCTGGGCATACATCCGGACAATGCGTGTAGCCGAAAAAGACTAGCGTAGTCTTGCCGGCGAACGACGCGCCGGACACGGTCTGCCCATTGTCCGCCTGCAGCGAAAAGCCGAGATCCGGCAGGTGGCCAGAGACGTTGGTCAGTTTCCACTGGCCGTCATCCCGCATGCACGCCGACAATGTAACCGATAAGCCGACGCACGCGGCGAGCACGGCGTGGCGCAGCACCGATTGACGGCGGGGCGCGCGCGGAATTCGCATACGCGATCGAGGCAACGGGATGGACATCGGAAAACGGAACAGGGGTAGGGCTTGGCGCGGAGCGTATCGACGCATCCACCGAATAAGATACTGTAGCGCATTTCGTTGCGCACGGCGACCCATGCACAGCGGTGGGGCAATATGCCGCGTGTTGCCGTTGCGGTAAGATGCCACGACAATAGGGTCGGACGATGCAGCAACGTACATGATGCGCGTCGAGGGTTCATCGTCCTGTGCCGCCGTCTCTTTAATCCAAACTATCCGTTCGATGCAACGCTTATCCGATTCATTGGCTGCACTGTCTCGCGTCAACCCGCTCGATGCAGCATTTTTCTTCGATTTCGACGGCACGCTGGTTGAACTGGCCGGGGCGCCGGATCGTGTGGTCGTTGAGCCGGTGCTGATCCAGTTGCTGGATGGGCTGCGGCAAGCGTCGCATGGCGCGCTCGCGGTGGTGTCCGGGCGCGGCATCGACAGCATTGACACGCTGCTCGCGTCGGACGCACTGGCAAACCTGCCCATCGCGGGGTTGCATGGCGCGGAGCGGCGCGATGCGAATGGCGACGTGCTGCGTGTGGGGTTCAACGATCCACGACTCGCGCGCATCGGACGGGAGCTCGAGCGCGTAGTCAGTGACAATCCCGGCATGCTGCTCGAGATCAAGGGCGCGGCGCTGGCGCTGCACTATCGGAATGCGCCGGATCGAGAGCGGGTGGCACGACGCGAGACCGAACGGTTGTGCGTTGAATACAGCGACGCGTATGTGCTGCAGCCCGGCAAGATGGTGTATGAAATCAAGCCGAAGCATGTCGACAAGGGGCGGGCGATCGCGGCATTCCTCGACGAGCCACCGTTCGTGGGTCGCGTGCCGGTTTTTGCCGGTGATGACCTGACGGATGAAAAGGGCTTCGACGTGGTCAATGCGCGCGGCGGCGTATCGATCAAGATTGGTGACGGCAATACGCGGGCCGGCACCAGACTCCCTTCTGTCGCCGCGTTCCGCGATTGGCTCGCAACGCTGATTAGCGCGCGGCCGTCGCACGCATGAACTGCCGGATGCACGGCGACGACCTGTACGGTGCCGCATGAGCCGGTTGATCATCGTGTCGAATCGGGTTGCGCCGATTTCCGAGGGGGGACCCGCCGCCGGCGGATTGGCGATCGGCGTCTATGATGCGCTAAAAGAGACCGGCGGCATGTGGTTCGGCTGGAGCGGTGACACGCAGTCCGGCCCGATCGGGCCGATCAAGCTCGACGAGCGTGGCCCGGTGACCTTCGCGACGATCGCGCTGTCCCGGCGCGACTACGAGCAATACTACCGCGGCTTTTCGAACGCGGTGCTGTGGCCGACGTTCCACTATCGCTGCGACCTTGCCCATTTTGAGTGGCAGGAGTTTGACGGCTACTGTCGGGTCAACCAATGGCTGGCGGATCAGTTGGTGCCGCTGATCCGGCCCGATGATGTGATCTGGGTCCACGACTATCATCTGATTCCGTTTGCCGAGGCACTGCGTGCGCGGCACGTGGCAAACCGTATCGGCTTCTTCCTTCATATTCCGTTCCCGCCCGCGCAGTTGCTGTTGACCGTCCCGCCGCATGAGAAACTGATGCGGGCGTTGTGTTGCTTCGATCTGATTGGTTTTCAGACTGAAGGGGATTTGCGCGCATTCGTCGACTACATCGAGCATGAGGCACATGGGCAGGTCGAACACCGCATCGACGCCAGAGTATGCAGCGTGCGGGCGTATGATCGCACGCTGCGCGCCGGCGCCTATCCGATCGGTGTTTACCCGGATGAGATCGCGCAATTGGCCGCGGCTGGCGAGAGCGCTAGCTATGTGCGCAATCTGAAGGCAACGCTGCACGAACGGCAACTGATCATGGCCGTGGACCGGCTGGACTATTCGAAAGGGCTGGTGGAGCGGTTTCGTGCGTTCGAGAAGCTGCTCGAGACGACGCCTGCGCGCCGCAACCAAGTGTCATTCGTGCAGATCGCGCCACCGACCCGCGCGGACATGAATGCGTACCAGGACATCCGGTTGCAGCTCGAGGCGGAAGCGGGCCGGATCAACGGACGTTTCGCCGAATTGGATTGGGCGCCGATCCGCTACATTCACCGGCAGTACGAGCGACAGGTACTGGCCGCGTTGTTCCGGATATCCGATGTCGGCTACGTTACGCCGCTGCGCGACGGCATGAATCTGGTGGCTAAGGAGTATGTGTCCGCGCAGGATCCGGATGATCCAGGCGTTTTGGTGCTGTCACGCTTTGCCGGCGCCGCGCAGGAACTGCACGGTGCGTTGATCGTCAATCCTGCCGATCTCGCGGGCATGGCTGAGGCATTGGATCGCGCGCTGAGCATGCCGCTGGCTGAACGGCGGCAGCGTCACGCGGATATGATGACGCAGTTGCGTGAGAATAACGTGTCTGTGTGGCGTGATCACTTCCTCGGCGACCTGCGCTTGCCGGCGCCGGGCGGAGGCTGATAGCGAGCGCGCCGTCAAAGAGGGTGGCAGCGACGCACACGCGGCGGCGTACACCAGCGACGCCCACACGCAGCGGTGGGTTGACTGCGCGGGCCGGGCCCTGCCAGAGATGCGCCAGTCTCGTTGCCAAGGACGCGCCAGCTTCGTTAAGCGTGCTCGACGAGTCGCAATTCGTGGTCATGGACCGCTGCGCGCCCCGATTGCTTGATCAATAGGTCTCGATACGGGCCGGGTCGGTTCTTCAGCTCGTCCGGCGTGCCATCGTCGATGACCTTGCCCGCGCTCATCACGATGATGCGGTCAAAGTTCTGCAGTGTCGAGAGCCGGTGCGCGATCGCCACCACGGTGCGGCCCCGCATCAGCCGGTCCAGCGCCTGCTGGATCGCTTCCTCAGAGGCGCTATCCAGTGCGGACGTTGCTTCGTCCAGCAGCAGAATCGGGGCGTCTTTCAGGATGGCGCGTGCAATCGCGATGCGTTGACGCTGTCCACCGGAGAGCTTGACGCCACGGTCGCCGACGATTGTCTCGAACCCCTCCGGCATCGCCTCGATGAAGTCCGTGCAGCGGGCTTCGCGCGCTGCGGCGAGCACTTCCTCGCGAGACGCATCGGGCCGGCCATAGGCGATATTCTCATACACGGTTCGATGGAACAGCGAAATATCCTGCGGCACCAGCGCAATGGCACTGCGCAAGCTGTCCTGCGTGATGTGTGAGATGTCCTGTCCGTCGATCCGGATCACGCCGCCCTGCGGCTCGTAGAAGCGCTGCAGTAGCGCCAGTACGGTGGACTTGCCGGCGCCAGACTTGCCCACCAGCCCGACTCGCTGACCTGGTTCGATATGCAATTCGAAATGATCGAGAATCGGGCGGCGTCGCGGATACGCGAACGTGACCTGCTCGAAATCGACGCGCCCCCCATTCGTGCTTAGCTCGATGGCGTCGTTGCGGTCGGGCATGTCATGCGGCTCGAGCAGCGTCTGTACGGCTTCGGACAGCCTCGCCACGTGCTGCGTGATATCCACCAGCGCGACCGCGAGGTCCCGCGTGCCGTGCAGGATCGTGAAGCCTAGCGAGCTTACCAGCACGATGTCGCCGGGGGTTGCCTGCCCGCGCGTCCATAACCACAGTGTCCAACCGAGCAGCCCGGCCGAGAGCAGTGCCGTGATTACCGCGTGCAACAGCCGTAGCTTCTCCAGGTACAGCAGGCTTTGCTGGCGTGCGGTCATCTCGGCGCGCACGGTCATGCCGAAGCGCCGCTGCTCGCGCAGCGTCATGCCGAAGGCGCGCACCAGCGCCATATTGCCGATCACGTCGACTAGTTCGCCGTCCACTGACGCGGCGTGTGTCGCGAAGGCCTGGTGACGCGCGCTGCCGCGTTGAGCCAGCTTGAACAGTACGATCGCCAGCATGGCGGAGGCTACTAGCAGTGTGCTGGCCATCAAAGGGTTGACCGCGAAGATCATCACGATCGCACCGCATACGGCGATACAAGGCGGCAGCACATTCCACGCCATCATGTTCTCGGCCGTGTAGACGGCATTAGACGTGGCCGTGATGCGGCTGGCTAGCATCCCCGGCTGTTTCTCGGCGAAATAGGTCGGCGAATGGCCGCTCAGATAGCGGAACAGGTCCTTGCGCAAGTCGCCTGTGACGACGACGAACGTATGCGCGGCGATCCAACCGCCGACCCGCCATAGTAGGTTGTCGGCGGCAATCAAGCCGACCAGCAGCCCGAACGCGCCCCATAGCTCGAGCGGGTGATGGCGGCCGTGGCTGAGCACATCGATCAAATGCTTGATCGCATACTGCGACGCAAGCGCGCAGCCGACTGCTGCGAGTACGCTTGCCAGTACGGTGGCATGTGCGACCGGATGATGCCGGATGTAGCGAAACAGGAACGCCAGTGGCCGATGGGCGTAGCTCGCCAGCCGCGTATTGCGCGCATTGCGTTCGGCCGTGGTTAGGCGCTCGATCTGGTCGGGGTAAAGCGTCGAATCGGTGTTTGCCATGGCGAGTGCGGTGGCCTCGAACAGTGGTGACCTTGGCAGACGGACTGCCAAAGACGGGATTGTAAACGCGCCGGGAACGGTTCAGTCGGGCGATGTGCGAATCGGCAGGCCAGGGCACGTATGGCGATGGGCCCAGACGGCAGCCGATCGGGCGTGGCAAGCAAACGACATCCCATGTCCGTAGGTGAGTGTATTTTAAGATACAATGACACGTCAGCCTGCGATAAGTGACAGCGCGTTGTATTGCGTTGCGTTAACTCGCGCGGCCTGACCTCCGGCCCGCGTTGCCAGCCCTCTACACAATCTAAAACAGCCTTTTAGAACAAGACTTAGCAAAGTGTATCAATACTGTAACAAGGTAAAGACTTTGAAAGGCAGGCCTGGATTTGTGCTATGCGGCATCGATAATCGAGTTCGGCTCAGCCCCTAGGCAGTTTTGCCAAACAGTCAACGGCTTGACGTTTTGAGCGTTTATGGCTTGCACACCGTCGGAAGGCGATGGCATTGAGCGCGGCAGACGGATCAAACCGAGAGACTGTACAACCGTACCGCACCGTTGCAGCAAGACCGGCACGCGCTTGCGCCGATGGCACAGGCGGGGCGGTCCGGGTGGCAAACTGGGTGGCCCGAGCCGTATTAAACCGAAGCAGTCACTTCGCCGGACTTTTTTAGGAGTTTACCGACATGCGAATCGCTCAAATCGCGCCGCTGCACGAGGCCGTTCCCCCAAAGCTGTACGGTGGGACCGAGCGCGTCGTGTCCTATCTCACCGAAGCGCTGGTTGAACTCGGACATGATGTGACGCTGTTTGCCAGTGGGGATTCGCAGACGTCGGCCAAGCTCGATGCGGTATGGCCGCAGGCGTTGCGACTGGATCCGTCGATCCGCGACACGATGGCGCCACACATGTTGCTGCTCGAGCAGGTGCGCCGACGGTCGGAAGAGTTCGATGTACTGCATTTCCATATCGACTACTACCCGTTCCCGCTGTTTTCGCGCCAGCCGGTGCCGCATTTGACGACATTGCACGGCCGGCTCGACTTGCCCGAGTTGCAGCCGATCTTCAACGTGTTCGACGACGTGCCGGTTGTGTCGATCTCCGACAACCAGCGCAACCCGTTACCGCAGGCCAATTGGCTCTCGACCGTGCATCATGGTTTGCCCATCGATCTGCTGACGCCGCGCACCGACATCGAGCCGAGCTATCTGGCTTTCCTGGGTCGTATTTCGCCGGAAAAGCGCGTGGATACCGCGATTCGGATCGCCCAGCAATGCGGCATGAAGATCAAGATCGCCGCGAAGCTCGATAAGGCCGATCGCGCATATTACGACGAACAGATCAAGCCGCTGATGTCGCTGCCGCACGTCGAGTACATCGGCGAGATCTCGGAAGCCGAGAAGGCGCAGTTCCTGTCGGGCGCGCATGCGTTGCTGTTTCCGATCGACTGGCCGGAGCCGTTCGGTCTGGTGATGATCGAGGCAATGGCTTGCGGCACGCCCGTGATCGCATTCAAACGCGGGTCGGTGCCGGAAGTGATCGAGAATGGCGTGTCGGGCTTTGTCGTCGAAGACGAGTTGAGCGCAGTCGCCGCGGTGAACCGGCTGCACACACTGTCGCGCGCCGGCGTGCGGGCGGCATTCGAGGCCCGTTTTACATCGAAGGTGATGGCGCAACGCTACGTCGATGCGTACGAGGCACTGCTGCGCCTCAGCCGTCGCACGGTGCTGCGCGAAGTCGCCGCCGGCTAAGCAAGCCACATCGGGCCGGTTAGGCGAGCCCGCTGCCTCCCTCCAATGCCTACGGCTGTCGATGCCGTGGGCGTTTTTGTTTGCGTGGCGATTGCCGCGTTGCACCGTAAGAGTCCTTATAATGTGCCGCTGGTGCAATTGCGACGGCCTGCAGGGCGGCTGTGCGACAAACAGGAGAGTAACTTGCCGAAGGTGATGCAGCCGAGCCACCATACTGTGCCGGGCGCCGCGACGATCTTCGCGCTGCGCGCGATCGGGCTCGCGTTGCTTGCACGCTGGTTGCACTCAATGTCGCAAATGGGCTTCGTGCCCGTGTTGACTGACATTGCGTCGTCACCATGGGCATGCCTGAACGTCATCCTGCTGTTCCTGCTGATCACGCTGCCCGGCGCGCAGGCACGGGCTGAGCGGCCATTCCATCCGTTGCCACAATGGTTGCGGCAGGCATTGCGCTGCTTCTCGCTCATTTGCTTTTTATTTGCCGCATGGTCGATTGGACTGTTTATCTGCGCTGCGGGGCCGAAGGCGGCGCTGCGCGCGATGGCCGACAGCAACGGATGGCTCGCCGTATCGCCGGGGCTATATATCGTGGTGGCGTGGATTTGCCGGCCCCGGCCACTGTGGCGGTCTAATTTTGCTGCGCGGCGCTTTGCGATCGGCCGCTATGCGGTGTCGCTCGACGTCGCCACGCGTACCGTCGTCGTTTGGGCCGAAAGCCGGAGGGTTGGCCAGTACGACGGTCGCGAATTGTCGGTGCGCATCGTCCACGAGCATGTGCCGATCCGCGCATGGCGGCGATGGGTTCGCGCGGCACAGCCTTGTGCCGATTTGCTGTGGAACTCGCCCGCCGCGGCTGGCCACAACCGGCAATTGGTGATGCACGCAGTGCTCAAAAACGATGCGGATCGTACCGCTAGCAGGGCTTTGGAGAAGGCGCTTGCGTCGCTCAATGCTGGGTGATCCCTGTCTGTCAACAAATTGGGTTGAACTGCTAATTGTACCGTCAGCGTGCCTTTCGTTTGATAAGGTAGCAAGCTTGCAAGCCACCGATTGGTTTTAATTTTTCATCGCCACGTGTAACGTGCCTTATTGGACTGCTTCGTCGCGGCAAACCAACATAGGCGTGACGAATAGCGTTGTGACGGGCATACGCTTGCAAGCACGATGCTCTGGTCGGCATAGTGTTATCCGACTCGATTCTAGCGTGTGCGACGCACTGTTGTGTTGTAGCGCGTGCTTTTAGCTAACCTGCGATGTAGCCGCGTCTTACGCTGTGTTTGCCTCTCGTTGCCGAGCTTGCCAATGGACCTTGATCTGAACGCCGCCTTAAATGATTACCGAACCTATGTTTATGCGTTGGAGGTTTATCAAAAACCTTCGGCCGCGTCGATGCCGCCACAACAAAAGCCGGCAGACGTTGCGTTGACTGATTTGCCAGCCGACAGGCCGACTACGTATAACGATTTACCGCCTGAAGTGATCCTGCGAATTGGCAGTCATGTGCCGATCCAGGATGTTGGCAGCTTTGGAGCGGTTAATAGCCAAACTTACTATTTAATGAAGGATCGGCGAACGGTTTGGCGATTCTGGAGGCGTGCTGAAAGGGCTGTTAGCCTTTCGGCGGTAAAGACCATAATTTGGGACCTTAGCGGTCTTATCGAGGATCCCGAGCAGCGGGTCGAACCCATTGAAATGCTGCGGCAACGTCTGATGGCGCTGCCCCGCGCGGAGCGAGTCGAAGCCTTTCAGCGACTGTATTCGGCAGCTGATGGGATACCTAAAGAAGGAGCGCAGATACAAAGGGCAATGATGGCAATGCTCGGTGATTTTCCGATCCCTGAACGTGCTCGGTTGTTCAACTATCTAGGCATTGAGGTGGAACACCGCAGTCCTGATCAGGAAAATCTCTGGCCGGAACTTGCACTCCAGTTACGGTCTTTTCCGCTGACGTCGCCCAAAATTTTAGAAGGTTACCAGTTTATTTTGGCCAAAATGCCAGGCTTATCTGAGTCACAGCAGGCAGAGCTGATTCCGGTCTTGGCTGATTTGCTGTTCCAGTTTTTGGACAAGTATGGGTACGCTAACACGCTCGTTTCGCAATTGTATGCTGAGTTACGCGAAAGGATGTTTCGGCTGTCAATGCCATATCAAGGTGCATCGATCGGCGCATTAGCGGCGGTCGTATCGGCATTGCCGGAATCCGAGCGGCCTGTGCGCTACGCGGAAATGCGCAATGTGGCGATGGCATTGCCTGACGAACCATGGAGCACTGCACTCCACGGTTTATTTTTAGGATTGCTTGCGTTGCCTAACCATCGGTATGCTGATGAAATGCGTGTGCTGGAGCGAGGATTTGCACGCGTGCCGTTGGCGCAGCGCACGCAGGTGGCAGCTGGCTTGCTGGAGTGTGCTTTTCTCATGGATGACACACTATCTAGGCAGGTTTGGCAACAAGCGCTAGCCTTGCTCAATAGTGCCGACGAAGAACAACTATATCGAGTTTTCGAAGTGCTCAAAAGGAGGGGTATTATTCTCGCTCAGATGTCCAATGCTAAACGAGACTTAGCGATCAGCGAGATTATATCGTATATGAAATACAACAGATTTTCCGAGCAGGGATGTACCCGGATTCTCGACAATTTAGGGTATGGCAAGGCCTTTGCCCGAGAGTAACCTGGATCCGGATGGTTGCGCTGCACAGCTCGCTATATTTATTGCGGGAGCCGTAAGATTTTATCGCGATTCGAATTTGATCTGCTCTTAGGGTCGTTGCTTTTCCTAGAGCGACGATTCTCTTTTTATCCAGCCCATGCTGGATATCAAAGTTCTGCGGATCGGGACGGTATGGGAGCATACTTCCACTCCTTCAACTTGCGCAGGACCACTTGCGTAATGCAGCGCTTCGTAATTCCATAGTTGACGTCGGAATGCGCGCACGTGGCCGTGTGCTTCACGTCAGCATCGCAAGGGCGAGGTCGTGCGAAGGAGACGCATGTATGAAGCTGGTCGGGATCGCGGCAAAATTACTGAACTTCGAAGACAAGGAACCGGTTAGTTCGGTGTTGATATCACAGCCATACAATGTGAAGGGTCGCGTACATGGCGAACTGGCAGGGCTTGAACGACTACGAAAAGCATCTGTTCAGCCGGAGGCTGGCTCCATCGACAAAAAATTGAGCCAAGCAGAAGAGCAGCCGGTGCCCGGTCCTTGGCAGGCGCGGCAGTTACAAGAGAAGTATGCTTTTTTCGATGTCAAATATCATCACCAGCAGCATGTGAATATGTGTGGCGACGCAAGCGCAGCAATGCTGTTGAGCTTCTTTGGAAAGAAGCCGGTTGATTTGGACAAAAACCCACGGCGTTTATGGGAGGGCTTGAACTCTACTCAACTGATGAATCTATTAGAAAGCCACGGCTTCCGGGTCTCATCAATTCCGATGCCGCCCCGATTTGAGCGGCATCCGAAGGATGGGACGACGAAGGGAGGTTGGGAAAGCGCACAATTATGCTCGCTGCTTAATGGTTTCGGCCCAATTATCTGTGGCGGCCGTTGGCCAAGGCATATGTCCGGCCATTGCATATTGTTAATTGGAGCAACGGAAAATACAGTCGTTTATCATGATCCATGGAGTGGAGCTAAGCGGACTAGAACCTTGCAGCAGTTCAATGGTTTTTTAGATTGGGACGATCCCAATGCAATGATCGTGAGCGATAAAGGGTTAGCCGCGATGCACGATATACCGCTGAGCTAAAACGCTTAAAATTTGCCTTGCTAACCATGAACCGTGCGCCTGCACGAGTGCGCCCGAATCTCCCCGTACGCCCGTTCGGAAATATCCTCAAAAAACAGAAAACGAGCCGGGGCTAGAGCGTGTTAGGCAGTTTTGGTCAGAGTTGTTACCCTATCGGGATGACAGAACGCAAGCCTTACCCGACAGAGGTATCGAACGAGGAATGGAGCTTTGCCGCTCCCTACCTGACTTTAATGACTGAAGACGCACCGCAGCGTCGATACGAACTGCGTGAAATGTTCAACGCGCTGCGCTGGATGGCGCGAGCAGGTGCATCGTGGCGTATGCTGCCGACCAACTTCCCGCCGTGGGAACTAGTCTACCAGCAAACGCAGTGTTGGCTGAACGCGGGTTGCTTCGAAGCGATGGTCAACGATTTGCGTTCGGTGCTGCGCGTGGCGCAACAGCGCCAGGCGCAGCCCAGTGCAGTTATCCTGGATGGACGCACGTTGCAGTCCACATGCGAAAGCGGCCCGCGTGCGGGCTACGATGGTCATAAGCGCAAGCGAGGCAGCAAGGTTCATATGGCGGTGGACACGCTGGGCCTGCTGCTGACGGTGCACATTACGCCGGCCAACGAGCAGGAGCGCACACAGGTGGCCGAGCTTGCGCGTCAGATTCAGCATGTCAGCGCTCAGACAGTGAAACTTGCATTGGCTGACCAGGGCTATACGGGCGACACGCCTGCGCGGGCTGCTCGCGATGAGGGCATGGAACTGCAGGTCATCAAACTGCCCGAGGCAAAGAAGGGCTTCGTGCTGCTGCCACGCCGCTGGGTGGTCGAGCGCAGCTTCGCCTGGCTTAACCGGTTTAGGCCACTGGCACGCGACTACGAGCGCCTGCCCGAAACCCTGGCCGGCCTGCATTTCGTCGTTTTCGCTATGCTCATGCTCGTTCATGCTGTACCCATTATGAAAAATGCATAACATGCTCTAGTTGATTCTATTGATGGTGTACTGCAGCTATCATGCGAAAAATCCGATTCTTGACGGCGCACGGGTGGGATAAAAATACCCAACATCAGGTATTTCAGTGCGCTTAATGAGTGGATTTTGGCGGATTGATGAAAGATGGAAAGCTTGGTTCTTCTTAGCCCTTGTCTTATAGTGGTCTTTATCTCATTAATTAGTCTACGTACATGAGGGCAGAGGCTTTATGCCCGGGCGCGTAGCGAGACTGTGGTAGAACGATGGGATGCTTCCGGGACAGGCGTATCTTGGCGCTTGGTTCCTGTTTCATAGAAGTGCTGTCTGGAGCGAATAAGAATGACGAAGTACCCAGTCTCACACAAATGGCGTCGTACCCATGCGACGCACCCGCTTTCTCTTCTTTCTAGTCCCCAAGCCGCTTATACACCGCACGCTATGTGATGTGTCCATGGCACGTCATTGTAACGATTGGCATTGAGGTGCGGATACGTAGGTCATCATCGTTGGGATGATCCGATTTCGACATAGCATTGTGTGCTAGAGCGGTAAACGCTTGTGTTTAAGGGCGGCTACCCATTTGATGCATCTGGCTTGACCACACGTAACCGGTGAGTGCGTGCTAATGGGATGAAGTGTGTTCCAGACCCACAATAATGGTGACACCACAGCCTTGCCGGTCATGCCTGTATTTTTGTGCTCAGTCAATGCATGGCTGCGATCCGCGGCGATTGTTTGAACCTGGTACACAACATAGATTACAAATGGAATGGCGCCACCGGCTGTGTTTTGCTTACGTGGTGTGCTGTAGCGCTAGCTATACGCGGTCTCCAAGCCTGTCGTAACGGTGTGTCTGACTGGAACGTACGGTCACGGCTGCCAACCAACATGGTTCGCGCTATGCGCGTAACCAAACTACCAATAAAGGAGTCCTATGGACACATTAACCAGCCGCTTAATCGCCCGCGTCGAGCAACTGCATGAGCTTCCCGAGGAACTGGCCAAGCTAGGCTACCACTCAGTGTTCGATGTGGTGCATGTGCCGCGCGAGCGGTTTATTCGCCTGCATCGTAATACGTTAGGTCGCCGCGCGGAAAAGATGTATGACTTGGCCATCGGCTATGCACATCAAGTCGTCCACCATTTTCGGTATAACCGTGTGACCCGCGCGGTCAAATCGACGTTACGTGGTCCGTTTTCGGTGGCCGGGCCGGATTTCAAAAATCAATTTCAAGACACAGATTGGCAGGAAAAAGCGCCCAACGGTGCGCTTGAGGCGAATGATGGGCCGGCTGCGTATTTGACCCACCTCTATGCATTGGCTCTTAAGCAGGAAAAGACAGACGATAGTCAGCTGATGAACACGTTAGCTGATCGACGTCCGGATCTAGGTGAACTAAAGGTGGATGATGCCGCGCTCAACGAAGTTATTCCACAGCTGCAGCTTGTCAACGAAATCCTTGCGGCAGCAATCAAAAAGAGTCCTGATGCGATCAAAAAGAGTCAGCTTGCAAAAATTCAAAATATAGAACAATCGAATGGCCTCGACACGGTGAATGAGTTGCTGGCCATCACCCGCTATCCAAACAATTTGCCGTACCACTATGGGCATCAGCAGATCCAGGCTGCCCAATCGGTGCTAGGCTTGACGTTGCAGGAAGTGCTACTGCCGCACACGGGCTCTTTTCCGCGGAGATTTTGGAACGTTACTGACGCGTTGCTGGAGAAAGATGTCGAGGCTTTGAACCGCCTGCAGATCATGGCCAGTCAGCTCGCACCGGAACAGCAAAAAATTATTATAGAAAAAACTTCTGACTGGTCTAAGTTTTATCAGGAGAACTATGGAGAAGCGTCTCTACATGCTAATAGCTTTGCTGACATGGACGTTTTCACTGCTCGTACTGGCCTTACTGTACCGCAGGTTGAACAGTTGCTGTGCACGACGGCGGGTGGTGCTACGGTTGTTTTGTCTGAGAACTTTAAGGAGAAGGATAAAGTTGTTGGACAGTATACGTATGGTGCGTGCTTTATCCATGCTGGCGAAATCCCGAGCATTGCCATGAGCAAAAAAGACTCCGGGGCGCTCACGCTCGACGACTCGGCTTTGACTGACGATAGATTGGACCGCATCAATCGAATCGTGCGGTTGCAGAAGTGGCTCGAGCTGCCGTATGAAGACGTCGATTTGCTCGTAACTTCCGCGATGCGAGCCGAGGGGGAAGCCAATAACGCGTTGTCGATGAACGTCAACACGCTGCGCATGTTGGGAGTATTTAAGCATTATCAGACGGCCTATGGCGTGTCGGCTAAGCAGTTTGCTGCGTGGCTTTATGAGGTGACGCCCTATGCGATTTCACCGAATACACCGTTTTTCGACCAAGTGTTCAATGCAAGTGGCGCGTTCGATACACCATTTGTGGTCGACGATCAAGACTTCGACTATACATCAACGACCGGGGAAGATGGTGCACGGGTTCAGCACATCAGCACGGCACTGGGCCTGAGTCGTCGTCAATTCCTGCTGTTGGCTGATAGGATCGCCTGCCAGTACGGCGATGTCATTGAGTCTAAGTTGACCTGTAGCTTGTCGATGGTGTCAGCATTCTACCGGCTCACCACGCTGGCGCGCACGTTGGGCTTCAGTGTCGAAGCTTTTTGTGTGCTGCTCGATCGGTTGGATAACGGCACGGGCGGGGCGGCAGCCTGGAAACACAAAGGCGCGCTTTGGCAACAGTTGGCTAGGCAACCGTCCGTCAAACAGCTGGCACAGTTTGACGCAATTACCAGCGATGTCTTATCCCTGCTGCAAGCTTTGAGCACGGTTGCGCAGTGGCAGCATCAGCATCAATTGCCGATGCAAGCGCTGCAACTGCTGACGCTTCCGCCTGCAGGCTACTATGGCGTCGTTTCCACAGGCGATCAGATGCAGCGCGTCTCCGTTGGTTGGAAAGATCTCCTCTATGACAGTGGCACAGGTGAATTGACACTTACTCAACAAATTAAATTTCGCGGAGGCGAGCGCGCTAAGACCGATGGGATTTCAGTATTTCAATATACGCTTCCCAACGGATTAAGCCGAAATGGTGACTTGAATTGGCAAGGGGAAGCTCTTAAAGATGCGGTTCTGCAAAACGACAAGTACGATGGCAAAGGCGCTAACAGTGACAGGCCGATCGATTGGCCAGGTACGTGGTTGTATCCTGATAAAAATAAAACGTATGTTCTCAACATTCCGCTCAAAGGGAAGTTTAAGGATATTTCTAAACTAAATGTGTTGTCGTCAACATTAATAATACATAGTTATAATTTTAATACCACCTTGACTTTTTCTGAAGGTGCGATACTGACAGAAAATATGGGGTTGGCCGCGCAAGGTACGACCGATCAGCTGAACTTTATTCAGCAGGTATGCAATAGCCTGACGAACACCTTTGTGGATGCTGCACTACTGAATCGCAGCGGCGCGCCGGTGGTGGATGATAAGAACCAAGCCATTGACTGGCTTAATTTGTTGTCCCCCGGTTTGCTCGACCTGGATGTTGTAAAGGACCATAGTGGCCACAGCAAGCCCAGGTATGGTTTAGTGAAGGACGTAGAAATTACCGAGGAGACGGTAGGCGCGGTACTCAACGCAAAATTTTATGATAATGGGAATGCCCAACCGGTTGGTGGTAAGCAGCCTCTTTCTAAGCAAGCTCAAATCCAAGCCAGTAAAGCGTTAACCAACACGCTGATTCAGGCACAACAAGCCCAATATGGGGTGGCGATAGGCCTTTTGGCCCAATCGCTAAACGTCAACCAATCGCTGCCTGCATTGCTGCTGCGCTGGACCGGGCAAAGCGTCTACAGCTGGCTAAAAGACACCTGGGTGCTAAATAACAACAATGACGCAAAACTCGAGACAGCAGCCGATATTCCAACAGACTATCTGCGTCAATTGCGCGAGGTGGTACGCTGCGCGCTGCTTACTACGCAGTTCGCGCTCAGCCCCGCGCTGGTACAGACGCTATTGGACCATCCGGAGTATTTTGGCTTCACCAAAGAAAACGTTAGTCGCATCGACTTACAAGCACTTTACCTGCTTAGCCGCTACCATGATCTATTAACCCAAGTAGGTGCAGTGCATGGCGGTACCGAAGACGATGTGCTGGCCTATTTGCGAGCTGCTAATGCGACTCCGCCATTGAACAACACAGAAGCCGCTAAACTGTTGGCGCCATTGCTAGGGTGGGAGCAAAATGAAGCGCTGCACGCGTGCGACATGTTTGACGGCAAGGTCGCTAAAACTATCGCACAACTCGATACGGTACTGCGGCTGCAACAAGCTCAAAAGCAAACCGGCCTGAGCGTACAGCAGCAGCGGCAAGGTTTTTTATTGAATCGAGACAGCGCTTATGAAGACTGGCAGAGCGCGGGCCGCGCGCTCGTCACCGGGGTATCGCATCTGAAAGGTAATCTCTGATAAGAGTCAGGTAAGCGTCAAAAGAATTAGCTATCTGTGTGTATAGGTGGTATTCGGGCGATAGATTCGCACCCGGTCTTCTATAAAAGGTAAATAAGGATGCTATCAAAAATCGAGAAACAGCTGAATGAATCGCAGCGCGACGCGCTGATTACAGGCTACCTGACGTTTGTGGCACCGAACTTGAAAGACGCCGCCGGCCTAAAAATTGGCGACCAACAGGAACAGGTTACTGTCGAAGATTTGTATGAATATTTGTTAATCGATCCAAAAGTCGGCGATGAAGTTCAGACGAGCCGGGTCGCGCAGGCGATTGCGAGTGTGCAGGAGTATATGACGCGTATCATCAACGGTGTCGAGCCGGGATTTCAAGCAGTCGAGCCGTCAGTGGTTAAAGCTTGGCGCGAGACGGAGAACCAGTATGCGATTTGGGCCGCCAGCATAGATGTGCAGAACTACCCGGAAAATTATATTTCGCCGACCACGCGTCTGGAAAAAAGCCATTATTTTAAAGAGCTGGAGACGAAGCTGAATCAAAACCAGCTCGATCCGGACCGCGTACAAAATGCGGCGCTCGCATATCTGAACGACTTCGAGGCGGTCAGTAACTTGACTGTGCTTAGCGGTTACATCAATCAAGACGACTTAAGCCAAGCCATCTACTACTTTATCGGTCGGACCACAACCAAGCCGTACCGATATTACTGGCGGCAAATGGATTTGAAGAAGAATCGTAAAGACTACCAGGCGAAACCTGTTACGCCAAATTGCTGGAGCGACTGGCAGCCGATTAACTTACCACTCTCGGGTGATAATGTACTCGAGCATACGGTGCGGCCTGTATTTTACAACGATCGCTTATTTGTGGCGTGGGTTGAGCGCGACCCAACGCCGCAAAAAGGTGAGGATAATAAGAATACGAAAAAGCACGCCTATCGTGTAGTCTTCGGCTACAAGCGCTACGATGGCTCATGGACGGCGCCGAACAGCACGACCCTAGCGACTCGTCAAGACGACGATCCAGTTGATGGTAACGACATGCAGGAGTTCGAGCGTGCTGCACTAATGGTGGATGAAAAAGATTCATCATTTAAACTTAGTGACATTAATTTACTCGCGACGACTGATTACAGTATCGATCCGGCCGGCGTGACCGAAAGCAATCCGTACGGCCGACTGATGCTCAGTGTGTTCGTGCGAAATTTTATAAGCGGAAGCGATAAGGAAAAGAATGTCCCAGACGTATATGGCTATCTGTACTGTGATTCAGCCTTTAACCGTCGTGAATTGATGCCGCTGCTTAAAAAGCAGTTGTTCACCTCCTTTAAGGACAAGACCGACACGAAGACGCTGCAGTATGGGATTTACCAGGAAGAGTATGTAATCGAGAAGGTCGAACCCTACGGTGAGCATGAAGAGGCGCCCGATGGCTACAATATCCACTGCTCAAGTCGAGACGACCTTGGTGACTGGTGGAAAAAGATTTCGGGTCTTGTTGAGACGGAGACTGGTTCGACATCGCGCGTCTATATGAAGGACTCTCAGACGATGCGCATTGAGATGGCACTCACAGACGACTTTTTAAATGATTTTGAGTTCACTCGACAAGAAACTACTTTAGATAGTAATACGGGTTACGGTTTCTGTCGACCTGGCGGTTACGCGGGCGTGACTATACGCTATCATGATAACGATTCGTACACGTTTGAAGATACCGTATTTAAATATAATCCCGTTTTATTTTCTGGAGGGGGGTGAGCGATGAAACTAATGCTATTGTTTTTCCTGTTGATGAGCTTGAGGCTACGGGTGATATAATAAATATTGATGTTAAATCAAATAAAATTAGATTTTCTGGGTCTGGTGAATATGCTGACAGTCTCGTTTTATCGGGACGGTCTCTGTCAAATAAATCCATGAAATATGCGATCGCTTGTAACTCATTGAAGCCGTTCTTCCAGGGCGGTGGTGTGAGCGACTGGCCCGCCTCAATTAAAAAATTTGATAAAACCGCTGAGATACGTAAATTCTTTGAGTTGATCCAAATTTGGACGCCCAAAGGCGGAAATTCTTGCTGGCGCAGCTCGGGCTATACGTACGAACTCAAGGCTAATTCGAAAGCAGCACATTTTTCTCACGAATACACGCTATCTGAAAGCGACTTTACAGAGAGTGAGCGCTATCTGAGTGTTAAATTAAGCGTAAAATGGGATCACATCAAACACTTCTCCGGAGAGACGGGTACTCAATGTGGCGTCTGGAAGTGGTTCAAAGTCTACGTTGAAAAGCGGGACGTCGACGCGCCGGCCAATCTGCCGCAGTTGAAATCACGCTATGACAGCAAGCGCGGTCTGGTTCAGTACTTAGATTTTTGCGACACTTCGCTACCAGCTAAAACACGCCTGAATACGACTTTCGTGCGTACGCTGATTAAGAAGGCAAACCAAGGCCTCGATAGCTTGCTCGATTATGCGTTGCAGGCTAACGCCTCACTTGAGGCGGACCTCGTGACCGACGGTAAAAGTGAGGCGATGGACTTTAATGGCGCCAACGGCTTGTATTTCTGGGAGTTATTTTTTCATATGCCGTTTCTGGTGGCCACGCGCTTTGCAAGTGAACAGCAATTCGATCTGGCGCAAAAGTGGTTGCATTACATCTTTGATCCGTCGGCGCGTAATAAAGGTGAGGACTCAGATTCAGGCGTTACCCCGCCCGATTACTGGAACGTGCGACCGTTGATGGAGCACAACGGCGATTTATCACGCTTGCTGGCCGATTCGCTGGATCCTGACACCCAAGCGTATGCGAACCCTGAGGTGTATCAAAAGGCGGTGTTTATTGCCTATGTCCGCAACCTGATCGCGCAAGGCGATGCATGGTATCGTCAGCTGACCCGTGATGGACTGACGCAAGCACGCGTCTATTACAATTTCGCGGCGGAGCTGCTTGGTCCCCGTCCTGACGTGTCGATCAGCAGCAACTGGCAAGCACGGTCACTGGGCAAACTGGCGGAAAAAGAACCTATTGAAAATTCCGCTATACGTCGGTTTGAGCATACGCTTGATCCTACCGTCTTGCCGGCCCTGCCGGGTCGCTATACGAGCTATTTGAGTTCGGCTGACAACCCGTATTTCACCGAGCCACTGAACACGCTGATGCTCTCGCATTGGGATACGCTCGAGGCGCGCCTGTATAACCTGCGCCATAACTTGACCGTGGATGGCAAGCCGTTGTCGCTGCCGCTGTACGAAGCGCCAGCTGATCCGGTTGCGCTGTTGAGTCAGCGTGCTCAGGCCGGTACGCTGAGTGCAGGGGTGAGTGGCGCGATGCAGATTGTGCCGCCGTATCGATTCAGCGCGATGCTGCCGCGTGCCTACAATGCTGTCGCGACACTCAGTCGCTTTGGCGAGACGCTGCTCAGCTTACTTGAGCGCAGCGAGCGCGCGGGCCAGGAAGAGCTGGCACAACAGCAACTGCTTGATATGTCTAGTTACGCGATCACGCTGCAGCAGCAAGCGATCGACGGTCTAGTGGCCGACCGCGCGGCGCTGCAGGCGAGTCAGGTTACCGCGCAACTGCGCCATGATCGCTACTATGCGCTGTATCAAGAGAATATCTCCGATGCCGAGCGAAAAGTGATGGATACACATACGCTTGCGCAGGGCTTTTTTGTCGGCGCACAGGGAGTACAAACTGCAAGCGGCGTGGCCAAGGAAATGCCCAACATTTTCGGCATGGCGGACGGAGGTTCTCGCTACGAGGGCGTGACCGAGGCGGTGGGCGGCGTGATGCAATTACAAGGTCAAGTCGCGACGCTGATCGCCGAGCGTTTGGCCACAGCGGAAGGTTATCGACGTCGGCGTCAAGAATGGCAGATCCAGTACGAGCAGGCGCAAGCGGAAGTCGATGCATTGACTAAGCAGCTCGATGCACTAGTGATTCGCGAAAAAGCGGCCCGCACTGCATTGCAGCAAACGCAGGCGCAGATGAAGGCGATGCTGACCTATCTCAAATCGCGTTTTACGCAGGCGACGTTGTATCAGTGGTTGTCTGGCCAGTTGGCTGCCCAGTACTATCAGGCGTATGACGCGGTGGTCTCGCTGTGCTTGTCTGCGCAGGCGTGCTGGCAATATGAGATGGGAGACTTTAGCACTAGATTTGTGCAGACCGGTACATGGAACGACCACTATCGAGGCCTGCAGGTTGGAGAGACTTTGCAGTTGAACCTACACCAGATGGAGGCGGCGTATCTGGCGCGGCACGAGCGGCGTTTAGAGATTACGCGCACCGTGTCATTGAAGAAACTACTAGGTGACTTTGAGATACAGAGAGACAAAAAGGGCTGTTTTGTATTTGACCTAGAAGAAGAATTGTTTGATAAAGATTATCCAGGTCATTACCTGCGTCAAATTAAATCCGTGTCCATTACTTTGCCAACATCGCTAGGCCCGTACCAGGATGTGAAAGCAACACTAACGCAAACGAAAAGCAGCACGTTGCTGCAGGCCGATCTGAATGGCGTGAAGTATTTGATTAAGAAAGGTAAAGATGGCACGGCCGACGCTATTATCACCAACCTGCGTGCGAGTCAGCAGATTGTGCTATCGTCCGGCTTGAACGACGCTGGCCAGTTTGAATTGAACTTTAGCGATGAACGTTACTTGCCGTTCGAGGGGACGGGGGCGGTGTCCAGTTGGGTGCTGAAGTTTCCGCGTCCTGATAAATCGACACAATCCGATCTGTTGACTAAACTTGACAACGTAATCGTGCATGTGCGTTACACTGCACTGGATGGCGGAGAGAGCTTTGCGCAAGGCGTGGAAAAGCTGTTGAATTAATCGATTAAGCGCTGATCAATGCACAGTTATGCCGGGACAATTGCCTTTGTGTAATGGTCCCGGTTTCCTACCGACTACTGACACAGTGGCTGGCGCACTCGCGCTAGCTACTTTGAGGAAGCAACCGATTATGCAGATGGATTCGACTGTTTCCATCCAGACTCCGTCTTTACCCAAAGGAGGCGGAGCCATTCAAGGCCTGGGCGAGTCCCTGAATCTAGGCGGCCCCAGCGGCACCGCTTCGCTGACGCTGCCCTTGCCGATTTCTGCGGGCCGGGGTTACGCACCCGCACTGACCCTCGCGTACAGCAGCGGCAATGGCAATGGGCCGTTTGGTATTGGCTGGGACGTGGGGTTGAGTGCGATCCGCCGCCGTACCAGTCGAGGCGTGCCCCAGTACGATGGCACCGACACGTTCATTGGGCCGGACGGCGAAGTGCTGGAGCCGGAACGGGATACGTCCGGCAACATTCAAATCACCCAATATTCCACATTTCGAGATAAGCCGCTCAATGCGACTTTCACGGTGACACGCTATTATCCGCGCATCGAGGGCGCATTTCATCGCATTGAGCGCTGGCAGAAACAAGACGTGGACTTTTGGCTAATCCACAGCGCCGACGGTCAACTACACTGTTTGGGCAAAACCGGCCAGGCGCGTATCGCTGACGCCGCTTACCCCAATGCGCGGATTGCTCAGTGGCAGATTGAAGAATCGCTGTCGCCTACCGGCGAACATATCCGTTACGTGTACGAAAGCGCTCAATCGGCCGGGATCGTGGATAATGATGGGCGCGATACCAAAGCAAATCGGTATTTAACACGCGTGCATTATGGAAACCAGGCTGCTTACGATGGCTTATACACGTGGGCCGATTTATACCGCAACACGGAAGACCAGCCACAAGACAGTATCAACTGGCTCTTTACGCTAGCGTTCGATTATGGCCAGCGCGGCATAGACGCACGCATCCCACCGTCGTTTGACGACAAAAGCCAAGCCTGGCCACCTCGGCTAGATCCTTTTTCGCACTACCGCTATGGGTTTGAAGTGCGAACGCATTATTTGTGCCGCCAGGTGTTGATGTTTCATCATTTTGGGCCGGAACAAGGCGAGCCGAACACGCTGGTGAGCCGATTGTTGCTCGAATATGATGAAACGCCCATCATGAGTTGTTTGCAGGCCGCGCAGCGCTTGGCCTATGAGCCGCAAACATCTGCTTTACAAGAACTGCCGCCGCTGGAATTGGGCTACACGGCTTTTGCTCCTCTGCCTGCTGCGCCTGAATGGCAGCCATGGCCGATGCCAGAAGGACCAAACCAGTCTCCCTATCAGCTCGTGGACCTGTACGGTGAAGGGCTGCCCGGCATGCTGTATCGGGCCGGCACCGACTGGCGTTATCGTCCGCCGGTGCGAGATGCTCAAAAGCCAAAGCAGCCCGATGCCGTCACTTACGATGCTTGGCAGTCGTTGTCGCAGGTGCCTGCGCTGCAGGGGCAGCATGCGACGCTGATCGATATCAATGGCGATGGCCGGCTCGAATGGCTGGTGACGCCTCCAGGCGGGCCGTTTGGCTATTACACGTTGAGTGCAGATCGCAACTGGTCAGCTTTTACGCCGCTCACGCAATGGCCGATTGAATACCTGCACCCACAGGCAACACTGGCCGATTTGCATGGCGCGGGCCTGCCGGATTTGGCGATGATCGGGCCTAAAAGCGTGCGTCTGTATACCAACCAGCGCACTGGATTTAGCACCGCATGTACGACGCCACAGGATCACGCTGGTTCGCTACCGATTCGCGGGCGTGATGAGACTGAACTCGTTGCGTTTAGCGATGTGCTCGGCTCAGGCCAGGGGCATCTAGTTAGCGTGCGCCATGATCAGCTCACATGCTGGCCCAATTTAGGCAATGGTCGGTTCGGCGCGCCGTTGACGTTACGCAGCTCCCAACCGTTTGATGCAGAACAGACGTTTGACCCACGCCGGGTCTTCCTGGTGGATGTAGATGGCTCAGGCGCGGCTGATCTTGTGTATGCACAACCGAACTGTCTGCGCCTATTCTTTAACGAGTCCGGCAATCGGTTTGCTGAGCCAATCGAGCTTAAATGGCCGGATGGCGTGCACTACGATGATCTGAGTCAGCTCAGCTTCGCCGATGTGACGGGCCAAGGCACCACCAGCGTGATTCTGAGCCAATTATATTCGGGACCCGATCTCGCGCCGCAGCACTGGCGTTATGACTTCGCGCCAGCCAAGCCTTATTTGCTCAATGCGGTGGACAATAACCGAGGTGCCCAAACCACCTTTGAATATCGCAGCTCGGCGCAGGAATGGCTCGATGAAAAGCAGGAGCTAAAAAACGAGGTGCTTAGTTTTCCGTACCCAGTGCATGTTACCTCGCGTCTGCTCGGTGTGGTAGACAATGACGAAGACGCCCAGACCACCTTTGAATATCGCAGCTCGACGCAGGAATGGCTCGATGAGAAACAGGCGCGGAAAAATGGGATGCCCGGCTTGCCTTTTCCAGTGCATGTTGTCTCGCGCATCACCCATACGGACGCGATTACCGGCAAACAGTTGACGCAATGCCATCGCTATCGCAAAGGGTTCTATGACGGTCGGGAGCGAGAATTTCGCGGGTTCGGCTATGTGGAGAGCATCGATAGCGCGCCTGCGTCAGCCACTCACGGCAACGATGACGTGCAGCCGCCACCGTTGCAGACCCGGAGTTGGTATCACACTGGTCAGCAAAACGATGAAAACAGCTTGTATGGTGCGCCTTATAAAGACAGCTCGGCGTTCACGGTGGGAGCCACGTGGCTGACCTGCTTTGACGGTCACCAAGATGTTGACCTGGTCCCATCTCCCGAGCAGACATGGTGGTTATATCGGGCGCTGAAGGGTCACTTGTTGCGTCAGGAAGTCTACGGTCTGGGCCAAGCTGGCCACGCGTTCACACCTTACAGCGTCAGCGTATCGCGTTATCAAGTCAGAGAGCAGCAGTCAACACCGACGAGCGGGCACTCTTCGGCTGTGCCGGTTGCGTTGCCGTTGGCGCTGGAGCATACGACTTATACGTACGAGCGCATCGCGCTGGATCCGGTAGTCAGCCAAAGCGTGCAACTGCAGTACGATGCGTACGGGTATCCGACCTGCAGCGTCACGATTCAGTATCCGCGCCGATTACAGTCAATTGATTCGAGCAACAATCCTTATGCTGACACAGCGCTGCCATCGATCAGCTTAAGCAGCATTTTTGATCCGCAGCAACAGGTGTTGCGTCTGCAAGAGCACCGTAGTGCCTATCTGCATCAGGACAAGCCGGATACGTGGCGGATAGGGTTGCCACATCAAGCACGTCAAAATGCGCTGGCGTTTTCTTCAGCGCAGGTGCCGCCGGGCGGGCTGTATCGCGAGAACCTCGGTACCTTGCTGGGCGCTGATCAGCCGCGCGTGCTGATCGGCCAAAATGTGGTGCACTACACAGCGGGGCTGCCTGACGTCGTCAAACTGGTTGCGTATCACGAAACCGCGGTACTGGATCAGGACAGCGTCAAAGCCTACGCGGACAGCCAGTTTGGCGAAACAATTGAAACGCTGTTGCAAGGGCAAGGCGGGTATTGCAAGGGCCAATACGTGCTGTCCGTGCCCGGCCAAGATGAAGCGCGGACAGCACCATTGTGGGTCAGCCAACACAGCTTGACGACCTATGCGCCACCCGATCAATTCTATCGTCCGATTACGCAGCAAAGCACGAAGCTTACCGGCGTTACCACGTACACCTACGATCGGTATAACTGCTGTCTGATCCAGACGAAAGATGCGCTGCAAAACGAGGTACAAGCTGAATACGACTATCGTTTCCTGGCTCCGAAAAGCATTATTGATATCAATAACAATGTTCATGAAGTGCAGTTTGATGCGCTAGGCCGGGTGATCGGCAGCACCTTCTATGGTGAAGAGCTTGGCGGGTCGGATGGCTCTCAGCCCACTAAGGTCGGATTTGAGTCGGTCTCGAAAGCGCCCGTGTCGGCGGGCTGGACGGTGACTGAGGCCATCGCTACTGCGTTAAAAAAAGAAGCACAGCAGTTCGAAGGTGCAGGTGAGCCAGCGCAATTACTGGCCGCGATCAGCGTCTACGATGCATTAAGCTGGATGGGCAACGCGTGTGAGTTGTCGATCAACGGGCAGAAGATTAAAGAGACGAATCTTTGGCAAACGCTCATAGCGCTGCGCTTTATCACCGTATCCGGCGCGGTGCGTGCCCGAGGCTGGCAATGGGCGGAGTCGGATGACACTGTCGAAGGACTGTCCGAGGACCTGCGCCGTCTACTAAAGGCTTTGCCACGTTGGCCCGCCCACGGTGCGACATTAACCGCGGATGCATATCCGCCTATTGAGTCGCAGCCGAAGGTCAAGCAACAAATCCATATCATCGTCGCTTATACGGACGGCTTCGGGCGCGCGCTGCAAACTGCGACGCGCGTGCCAGCGGGTAATGCCTGGCAACGGACAGGCGACGGTGAACTGGCCGCTGAGACAGATTCCAAAACTCCCGTTTGTGCGCCAGCCAACCCCCGCTGGAGCGTGACGGGCCGGATCGAATACAACAACAAAGGTCAGCCGATGCGCGTGTACCAGCCGTATTTTATAAACGATTGGCACTATGTGGCGGACCGCGCGCTGCGTGCTGGTGGTTATGCCGATACGCATTGCTATGACGCGCTGGGGCGCGAGGTGCGGGTCGTGACAGCGAAAGGCTATGAGCGGCGCAACCATTATTTTCCGTGGTTCACGATTGCCGAGGATGAAAACGATACCGGCGTTCTGCCAGCGCCAGAAGAGGAGCTACGCGATGCCTGAGACACTTCATAGTGGTACGCCGACGATTACGGTCACGGACAACCGCGGTTTGATGGTGCGCACCGTGCAGTACAGTCGTGAGAAACTGGGCAGCCCGCTGGACGAACGCATCACCGCAACGACTTATTCGCCAGCGGGTTTGGTGCAACGCCAGACAGACCCGCGCTTGTTCGCGCAATCCGATCCGTCGGTTGCCAATTTTAACTACGGCCACGATTTGCTGGGCCACACGTTGTGGACCCGTAGCGTTGACGCGGGCGAGCACTGGAGCGTGTTAAACAGTGAAGGGCAGCCAATCGCGCAACAAGATGCGCGTGGCACGGTGACTCGCACCGAATACGACAGCCTCGGGCGGCTCACGCAAGCCATCGAACAGCTCACCGGTCATGATCCAATTGTGCTGACCAAATTGACTTATGGTGATGCAGATAATAATGATCCGGAGAAAAAAGTCGCCGCGCAGCGGGCCAATCTGTGCGGTGTGGTGAGTCAGCAGTGTGACACGGCCGGGCAATTGACGACACCCGGCATGACCGTGACTGGCCAGCCGCAAGCGCAGCTTCGCCGTTTACTCAAGGCGACGCAAGGCGACGCTGATTGGGGGGCGGCAATGCCACCTGACCTGGAGATAGACGCCTACACGACAGCCTGGGCCTATAACGCGTTGGGCCAGCCACTGACACAGATTGACGCGATAAGCAATGTGCAGCAGTCAACTTATGATGTGGCAGGCCGACTCGCATCAGTTAAGCTGAAACAAAAACAGGACACAAATTTTAAAACGCTGCTCGCGTCGATTCAGTATAGCGCACAAGGTCAACTCGAGCGCGAGGCGGCGGGCAATGGCGTAACGACGACCTACACGTATGATCCGAAAACGCTTCGCTTGATGCAGAGCCAGGCGAAAGATGGTAACGGTACAGTTAGGCAGCAGCTGGCCTACGAATATGATCCAGTGGGAAATATTGTAAGCGTTGAAGATCAAGCGATCGCGCCAGCGTTTTTTAATAACGAGCAAATTCAAGCCAAAGCTACATACGCATACGATTCACTGTATCAGCTGGTGCGTGCGACGGGACGAGAGCAAACGGACGCGCAGCAGTCTAGCCAATTGCCACCACTAATCCATCCGCCTTCGCCAGGCACACGAACTAATTACACTCGAACTTATACGTATGATCGGAGTGGTAATTTGATTGGTATCTGCGGTGAGCGGGGCAGCCGTTTTACGCAAAATATGGCGATTGCGCAGGGTAGTAATCGACTCGCAGCGGTCACGGGTTCAGGCCTACAAGCGGGCAATACTATCAGTAATATGCAATATGATGCCAATGGCAATCCGGGTGCGTTAGGCACTAATGTCCTGAAACAGCTGCAGTGGGATGGACGCAACCAACTGCGTCATGTGATCATGCTCGAACGCACGGGTGGGGCGCCAAACGATGAAGAGTGGTACCAATATGACGGCAATGGGCAGCGGGTTAGGAAAACCACGTCTACGTTAGCTAAGGAGGAGGACCAATCCCAGCATACCGACGAAGTGATCTATTTGCCTGGGCTGCAATTGCGCCGACGCTTTAACATAAAAAATGATGTTGTCGAGGAATTGCATATCGTCACGGTTCAAGCAGGTCGTGCTCAGATACGCGTGCTGCATTGGAATAAAGGCCAGCCAGGTAAAATAGAAAACAATCAAATTCGCTATAGCCTCGATAATCATTTGGGCTCTAGTGTGATGGAGCTTGATCAAAACGCACAATTGCTGACGTATGAAGAATATTATCCATATGGCGGCACGGCGGTGTGGGCGGCGAAAAGCGAGCTTGAAGCAAAATACAAAATTATCCGCTATTCGGGCAAAGAGCGCGACGCGACTGGACTGTACTATTATGGCTTCCGGTATTACGCGCCATGGCTAGGGCGATGGCTAAATCCTGATCCGGCAGGAACGATCGATGGTTTGAATCTATTTATGATGGTGAGGAATAATCCAATATCTTTGTATGATTTACATGGGAACAATTCTAAGCCATTTGATTTTAATTTTATTGTCTTGGCGAAAGGGGATAACGATAGCTATAAATTGGCGGAAAGGTTATTTAATAAGCCATCTTTAAGAGATAAGGCAATTTTATTGGAGTGGAACCCGAGAATGGAGGATAGGGGGGATAGTAATTGGAACCCAATGGATGATGGTAAGTGTGGGTCATTGAGGTATATTAAAGGAAGGACGACGAATATACCGCTGCTCGGAGAAAATACAAGATTATATTTTGTTATGCATGGTACCATTGGTCCTCGTGACCGTGGCTTTGATGATCATCCTGATTATCTAAAATATAACATTGTTAACTGGAATCCAGCTGAAAAAATCAAGGGATTTCATGGTGGGAGCCCCAGGTTTGATGATCTCTTTGAGAGAGAAGGTTTCCGCTCATTTGTAAAGGCGATGGGAAAAACAGATTTGCTAAAAAGGCTGGGTTTCCCGGAGAGGGAGAAGGGCGAGATAAGAAATATAGGTAGAATAAGTATTGTTGCTTGCAATGCGATATCCCCTGATAAATCGCATGGTTTTGCGGTTCAATTATATAATGAATTTTCTAGAAGAAATATTTCTACAGAGGTGTCGGTAAGACTTGGACCTGTTTGTATAGGGGAGGGTGGTGAGAAATATGTGGCGCAATATTCTGAGCGCCTTAAAAATAAGGAGTGGGTTCGTGTTAAAGGAAATGGGCAATTAAAACATGTTTTAGGGGGCAATCGTAATCAAGGCGTCACTCTTAGTCACGGTGAGCCTATGGAATGGGAGTAAATGGATGGCCGGAGTTAGCGAAAGTTTGAGGGGCGATATGTGCGGGGGCGCAATGTTATATACGCGGCGACCGCGGCAGTTGTCGTGCCGGTGAAAAGCTATAAGTGTCACAACAGCTATTTTTAGTGCTTTACAATTGCCCAAGATGAAAATTACACCAGTGATAAAGCTGTGGGACAACAATAGGGACCACCTAACGTGACTGACACACACTATACAGGCACGCCGACGATTACCGTCACCGACAATCGCAAGCTTGTAGTACGCACGCTGCAATACAACCGTACCAAGCTAGCAGAGCCAGTCGATGAACGCATTACCACAACCACTTATTCTGCCGTAGGGTTACCACTGAACCAGACCGACCCGCGTCTCGGACAACTGCCAGCTAATATCGATGACACGCCACTTGCAAATTTTCGCTACAGTCATGATCTTGCTGAGCGGCCGCTGCTGACCGACAGTGTGGATGCTGGAGCGCAATGGTGTTTGTTCGATATCGAAGGCCGCCCGATCTGGCAACAAAATGCGCGCGGCACATTGACCCGCACCGAGTACGATAGCCTCGGACGACTCTCGAGGGTGACTGAACAGCAAGCTGGTCAGCCCGAGCCCATCGAGCTAACTCGCCTGATCTATGGCGACAACGATAGTGCACTGGATCGGGTCAGTGCGCAGTCGGCCAACTTGTGCGGTGTGGTCACGACCCAGCTCGACACCGCGGGAAAGCTCACGACGCCGGGTGTGACACTGACCGGTCAGCCGCAGGCGCAGACTCGACAACTGTTGGCGAACCCGGAAGAAGATCCGAATTGGAGCATGACGCCACCACCCGAGCTCGGGACTCAAGCCTATACCACTGCTTGGTCCTATAATGCGCGGGGCATGCCGCTGACGCAGACCGACGCGATGGGTAACCTCCAGGCGACAGACTATGATGTTGCTGGCCGACCGGCTGCCATCCATTTGACACCAGTAGATGGTAACGCGCAGATGCTGCTTGCGTCGATCAGTTATAGTGCGGCCGGTCGAGTGAAAGCCGAAACTACTGGCAACGGTGTGACCACGACCTACGGCTATGAGCCGCAAACTCAGCGGCTGATCAGTATTGTCACGCAACGGCCAAACATGGATCGCCAGGGCCGGCTTCGCGCAGTTTATCTACAAAATATCCATTACACATATGACCCGGTTGGCAACATCATCGGTAGCGAGGACACGGCTCAGCCTGTTGGTTACTATCGTAACCAACAGGTCGGTGCTCAACATACGTACCAGTATGATGCGTTGTATCAGCTGATTTTTGCCAGCGGACGCGAAAATGCAAATGCCGGGGCTCAGACGGCGGCGAATTACCCGCTGATTCCGCTGCTGCAGGATGCCGCGCGATTGACCAACTACATGCGCCGCTACACTTACGACCGAGGAGGCAACCTCACGCAAATCCAGCACCAGGGCGCGAGCCCTTATACCCAGACGCTTGTGGTGTCGAATCGCAGCAACCACGCGGTGATGCAAAACAGCGCTGGCATGCTGAAACCGGCAGACATCGACCGGAAAGCGGAACCGTATTTCGACGCATGCGGCAATAGCTTGCAGCGGGGGCCAGACGTGGTGCAGCCGCTTGTGTGGAATGGTCGCAATCAGCTCAGTCAGGTGACCCAAGTCGTACGCGAATCCCTCGACGACCGGGAAACGTATCAGTATGACGGGGGCGGCATGCGGGTGCGCAAAGTGACGTACCGCTATGACAATGACGGCCAGACACAACAGCGGCAAACGGTCGTATATCTGCCGGGGCTGGAGCTACGCACCACCGAGACGCTGACGGACAATCACGACGCACGGTTGACGGAGGCCCTGCAGGTGATCACTGCAGGGCGATCGACTCAAGTTCAAATACGCGTGCTGCATTGGGATGCTGGTCAGCCTGATGACATCGAGAATGATCAGGTGCGCTACAGCCTAGGCAACTCCATCGGTTCGGTGACGCTGGAACTGGATGACAAGGCGCAGCTGCTGACTTGGGAAGAATACTATCCGTACGGTGGCACCGCAGTTTGGAGTGGCAAAAGCCAGAGCGAAGTGAAGTATAAATTTGTTCGTTATTCAGCCAAGGAGCGCGATGCGACCGGATTCTACTACTATGGCTTTAGGTATTACGCCCCTTGGATGGGAAGGTGGCTCAATCCTGATCCCGCTGGTACCGTCGATGGCCTCAATCTTTATCGAATGGTAAGAAACAATCCTATCCTGATGGCGGATATCAAGGGATTGGCGCCCGATACTGGAAAATATCAAATTGATGTCGGAATTAAAGTAAAGTTTTTGCTGAAAATAAAGGCATTCAAAACTAAAATAAAGGTTTTAGATAAAGAGGGCGGAAAATTTTCAAAGGCTGATAAGTTTAAGTTGGTTGAGGTCAATGATTTCCGTAGTGGGTTCATGCTGGGAGGAAAGGAATTCAAAGAGCAATTAATGGATTATAAAAGATTGTATGAAAGTTATGCGAGGATGTCTAATATGCCTGAGGGAGTTGCGGAAAATATACGTTTGGGAGAAGAGATATCCGGTTATATGATGAAATCTGCGGAAGGTATAATGCCAGACGAGGATCTATCTGAATACGATTTAAGTTGTCATTCCAATACGTCAGCAAACACTCATTTTTTTGCCCTTTTAAGCAAAGCGGACGAAATGAAGGTGCCTGGCAAAAGGGCTATATACGGCATGGCGGAATTAAAAACGTTTACAGAGAATAATAAAACGGAAGTTATATTTAATTATGCTTTGGCCCATCCAAGAGCGCAGCTGCATAATGCTAATTGTTTCGTGGAAAGCGTTTCGGAGGGTGATGATAATGAGAAGGAACTTAATATTAAAGGGGTGGGAACTTATTTGACGGTCAAATCCATAAAAAAGCTTTCAAAAAAATATAATATAAAATCAATTCAAACGGAGGCGATTAATGTTAGGTCTGCCGCAATTGCCCAAAAATTTGGAGCAAAATTTTTAAGGGCATAAAATAGGATACAGTAATTGAAGGCGGCCCCACCTCACAACTACCGCCCGCACCACGCCCTCGTCTTGTCAGCGGTGTGTTGACTATTGTGGTTGTGAGGCTATCCCCAATCAGGCCGTTCCGCTTAATCTTTGATACCCCAAAGCACGCCGATGTGCGCCTGGGTGAGCCGCTAACCGCCATCAGTCAGTCCATGTCTAGCGGTTCAAGCTCCGGGCAGCGACGGTAACGGCTCTGTTACCATTTCAGGCCTACGCCCTTCGCGCTACGCAGTGTCGGATCGTGGCGGGCCATATGCGGGGGATCCATGTTCAATCGCGAAGTCGTGCAGATCGTCGAAGTGCTGGGTCGTGCCACGCAGGGTATTACCCAACCATTCATCTGCCGGGGCGACGATAAGCAGCTATATTTTGTAAAGGGGCTTCATGCTGGGCGCCGGAGTCTGGTCGCCGAGTGGCTTGGGAGTGCGATGGCCGAGGCGTTCGGGTTACCCGTTGCACCGTTTCGGATTGCGCAGGTGGCCGACGAACTAATCAAAATCGGCCCTTCACATTTCGCCGAACTTGGCGCAGGCTATGCTTTTGCGTCCTGCGCGGTGCCAAACGCACTAGAGATGTCATGGACGCTGCTTGGCCATGTCGATCCCGAACTGCAATTGGACGTCATCGTGTTCGACTGGTGGATTCGGAACCAAGACCGGACGCTGACCGAGAAAGGCGGCAATCCAAACTTGCTCTGGGACCCGGGAGCAAGTCGGATGCTGGTGATTGACCAAAACCAGGCATTCGATCCCTATTTTGACCGCTCAGCCTTTCTCGAGCTTCACCCGTTCTCGCCGGTATGGCACAGAGTCTATGAGGACTTCGTGACCCGGCAGGTTTACAAGATGAGGATGCTAAACGCGCTCGAACAGTTCGAGTGCGCGTGCGATAAAATGCCAGCTTCGTGGTCTATCGTCGGTGACGACGTGCCGCTCGGGTTCACGCCCGACGAGGCATACGGCCTGCTGCTTAGGTATTGCCACGAGGATTTCTGGAAACCATAATGAAACACGCGTGCCGTTACGCCATTGTCCGCTTCATGCCGTATTTGGAGACGGGTGAGTTCGCGAACGTGGGACTCCTGCTGATGAGCCCTACGGCGAGGTTTTTTGGTTTCCGCATGCTCGATAGCGTGCGGCGGGTGACTGCGTTCTTTGACGAACTTGACCCGAACATCTTCCGCCGTGCGAGGAAGACCTACCAACAAGAGCTGATGCGTATCGGCGCGTCTATCGAACATGCATTCTGCAACGTATCGTCCGGCGCGGGTCCGGACTATGCGAAATTCGCGTTCACCGAACTGGTGAAGCCGAGGCAGGCGATCATGTATGCCGACGCGGAACGGGCGGTTTTGGCGGAGGATCCAGCTGAGAAGCTGCTTGAGCTTTTTGATCACTATGTGGGCCGTGTGTTCGTGACCCGGGCCTATCAGGAGCGGGAAGTCGAAAAGGGCGTGCAGCGCATTCTGAAATCCGCAGAACTGGCTACGCTGTACAAACAGCAGGTGTTGATCGGTGATGACGCCTACCGTGCGAGGTTGCCGTTCGCGCGGATAAACGAGCGCGGCCAGGCGCTACGTGCGATTAAGCCGCTGTTTCTCGCGCATGACGACCCCTCACGGCTGTACGACCATGGCTGGGACTGGTTGGGCAAGGTCAAGAAGCTGCGTCGCGACGACAAGCTCATTGGCGACGTTATGTTTGCTGTCCGGCGTCCGGCAGAGGAATTTGGGCCGCATGCAGATGCTTTCGCCGATGTAAAGCAGGATTTGGAACGCGAGGATTTCATCTCAGTTGTATCTGACAGCGACGAACGTAGCATTCTTGCGTTTGCTCGCGACTGAGCTACAGATGGGTACCGGCGCCTCGGCCGTACCAGCCATAGGTGACTGGACTCGGCACGTCGCGCCCAAGCTTCAACGGCGGTCTTGGTATTGAAACTGTGAGACAGCGACAGCCACCTGCGTCGCCGAGTTTGTGCTTCCCAGTATTTTCCTCATTGCCGAATTGTTGCCATGCAAATGCGTCGCCAAGTGAACAGTGGCAAATTTGTGGCAAACAACCCGATTCAGGGAAGGACAGAAATCGAACGAGGAGGGTGTTCGATCGCCAGAAAGTAAGAAGGGCCGGCGTTTGCCGGCCCTTCCGATTCTGGTGGGTAGTACTGGGATCGAACCAGTGACCCCTGCCGTGTGAAGGCAGTGCTCTACCGCTGAGCTAACCACCCAAATGAGTCAGCGATTATGACAGGACTTGCGAGATCCGTAAAGTGCTTTTCACAGGTCCGGGCTGCGTTATCACTATCCGGTGCTCGACTGGTTCCGCAGTGGCGCCGACCTGCTCGCGCGTGGATCACGTGCGCATCCGCGAACACCGTACCGACGCGCGTGGCACGCCGCCGTATCACGCGGCAGCCGCGGGGGCGGTTTCGTTCACCCGCTGCGGCGGCTCCCGCCATACGCACGGCCCTTTGCGTGCTTTGTCGAGTTCGTTGAGTACATCCGCATGGGCGGCAAGCTCGTCATCGCTAGCACTGATAACGGGCAGCTCAAACTGGGCGAGCGACACGCGCGCCGTGGCTACCGACCCTGGGCCCGGCGTGTCGGCCAGCATGTCGATGACCAGACTTTCTTGGCCGCGCGTCATCGCTAGGTAGACGTCGGCCAGCAATTCCGCATCAAGTAGCGCGCCATGCAGCGTGCGGTGCGCATTGCTGATGCCGAAGCGCTCGCACAGCGCGTCCAGTGAGTTACGTTTGCCTGGAAACATCGCCTTGGCCTGCACCAGCGTGTCGATCACTTCGCCGCAATGATCGCAAAATGGCGGCAGCCCCAGCATCGCAAATTCCGCGTTGAGAAAGCCGATGTCGAACGGTGCGTTATGAATGATGATGCCGGCATCCTTGACGAAATCGCGCAGCGCATCGGCAATTTCCGCGAACTTCGGCTTGTCGCGCAGAAACTCGGTAGTCAATCCATGCACGGCCAATGCGCCGGGGTCGCTGTCGCGCTCCGGATTGACGTAAAAGTGTAGGTTGTTGCCGGTCAGTTGCCGGTTGACGATTTCGACGCAGCCGATTTCAATGATCCGGTCTCCGCCTTTGGCGTTCAGGCCAGTGGTTTCGGTGTCGAGAACAAGAAGACGCATGGTGGGATGGTGTGTTCAAAAAAGTTCAACATGCAGCGCGTGCGTACACGGCTCATGCTTGTTCGAGCGATGCCACGCCCCGGTTGGCCAGTGCGTCGGCTCGTTCGTTTTCCGGATGGCCGGCGTGGCCGCGGACCCAGCGCCATTCGATCTCGTGCAGCACGCTCAGCGCATCGAGACGTTGCCATAGATCGGCGTTCTTGACCGGTGTTTTCGCGGCAGTCACCCAATTCTTTTTCTTCCAGCCGTGAATCCATTCGCTGATGCCTTTTTGCACGTACTGCGAATCGGTATGGACGACCGCCTTGCAGGGCCGCTTTAGCGCCTCGAGGGCGGCGATCACGGCCATCAGTTCCATTCGGTTGTTGGTCGTTGAGCGCTCGCCGCCAAACAGCTCTTTTTCTTGCGCGCCGAAGCGCAGCAGTGCGCCCCAGCCGCCCGGACCCGGGTTGCCTTTGCAGGCGCCATCCGTATAAATTTCGATGAGGGTGTTGGATTCCATGAGTTCGTCGATAGGGGTGACACGCAAACGCCAGCGTACGCCGGCGTCGTTAGGGAGCGTTCGGTGCCGCAACCGGGTTCAGCGCCGGCGCGAGTGCCTGTTTTTTGACTTTGGCCGGACCGATCAGCCGCATACCATGCACCCGCTTGATCGCGGTGATCATGTATGTCGCGCCAAAAATCGGCCACCAGCGATCACCGGCTGCTTCCATGAATGCATACCGCGCGAGCCATGTCTCGGTGTTCACTGGCGGACGGTAGCAGCCGAAGCGGCCACGGTCCAGTTCGAAGCCGAGCAACTTGATCCAGTCCTTCATTCTCGTAAAGGCGATCAGGTCATGTGCCGCCGGCACGAACGCACGGCCGCCGCGGCGGCTGATCGACTGTCGCATGCCCCACAGGCTCAGCGAGTTGAAGCCGACAATCACGAGCCGTCCCTCTGGCACAAGGACGCGTTCGGCTTCGCGCAGTAGCCGATGCGGATCGCGCGTGAACTCGAGTGTGTGCGGTAGGATCAGCAAGTCCACGCTCTGCGACTCGAACGGCAGGTCCAGGAAATCGCACCAAAGCGTTTCGCGTTGCGGCGGTGCGTGGCGTTGGCCGGTATCGGCGGCGCCATGGCTGTTCTGGTCCGGCAATCGATAGGGCGCGCTCGCGCCGCTGGCTGCGTCCAGCACCAGGCCGCGGCATGGCATGCGGTTCTCGCGCAACGCATCAAGCTGCGGTAAGCCCAACTGCAGCGCGTAATAGCCGAACATGTCGGACACCAGGCGATCGAGTTGGCTTTGCTCCCACGCGAGCACGTATCGTCCCGGTGGTGATTCGGTCCAGGTTGGCCAGTCTATAATCGGTCGGTTCGACATTGTATCTATGGGTTCTGCGCGATGAACGTACCGTTGAAAGCCAGATCAGCCCGTGACGCCGGTGGCGGGTTGCAATACATCCCGGTTCCGGCATTTGAGGACAACTATATCTGGGTCATCTCGAACGGATGTGACGCTGCAGTGGTCGATCCTGGCGATGCCGCGCCGGTCGCCGACTTCCTGCAGCGACAAGGCTTGCGGCTGACCGCTATTTTACTCACCCACCACCATGCCGACCATGTCGGCGGAGTGGTCACGTTGATCCAGACGTGTGGCGCACACGGCCCGGTCCCGGTATACGGTCCGCGCAGCGAGGCCATCCAGGCAGTCACGAACCCGCTTGCGGGCGGGGATGAAGTCCGGATCGAGCCGCTCGGATTGGTATTGTCTGTGATCGACGTGCCCGGCCATACACGCGGGCATATCGCTTATTTCGCGGCGGCCGGCTCGGAACCGGTGCCGCACCTGCTGTGCGGCGACACGCTATTTGCCAGCGGCTGCGGGCGTCTGTTCGAGGGCACCCCACAGCAGATGCTGGCATCACTGGACGCGCTGACGGCGCTGCCCGATGCCACCGAAGTGCATTGCGCGCACGAATACACATTGTCCAATATCGCATTCGCGCTGGCGGTGGAGCCGGACAACGTCGACTTGCTCGCCTGGCGGGACCGGGCTCAGGGGTTACGCGCCGATGGGGTGGCGACTTTGCCGACTACGATAGGTCATGAGAAGCGTGTCAATCCGTTCCTGCGCGCCCATCTGCCGTCGATCCGACAGCAACTAGCCGACAAGCGGCAGGTGTACACGAGCGGGCGGCTCGACACTTTTACTGCGTTGCGTGAATGGAAGAACGTCTTTCGCTGACGCTACCCGCGTCGGTGGATCCGGACGTCATCACTTATCATAACGACGCCGCATGTCGAGACCCTCACATCGATGGCGGATTTCGCACGGGACCTGAAGAACAGGTCTCAACGCACGGATTTTGCAGGCTTTTTTACAGTTTTTAGGTTGACGCGACGCACGCGTTCTGCGTACTATCGGACCCAATTTTCCGGCGCCCCTTTGGAATCCGAGACGTTTAATGCGATTGATACTCAGCGCGCTGTTGACACTGTTGCTCGCCGCCTGCGCGAGCAGCGGCAAGCATACGGCACAACCCTCTCAACCGGCTTCCTCCGCGCTTTCCACTTCGCAGAACCTGCAGCTCGTCGAAGGCAATCCCATTCAGAAGCATGCCGCGCTGTCCTCGTCTAAGCACACCATCGACGTTGATCATGGCAGCGTGCAAGAACTGCAAGGCTCCGATGACTTGTGGAGCCGGATTCGCGCCGGCGTCCAGATCCCGGATCTGCAAAGCAATCTGGTCAACATGCAGACGAATTGGTACGCGCAGCGCCCCGACTACGTCGAGCGCATGACTGAACGCTCGAAGAAGTACCTGTATCACATCGTCGAAGAGCTTGAACAGCGGCGTATGCCAACGGAGCTGGCACTGTTGCCGTTCGTCGAGTCGGCGTTTAACCCGCATGCGCTATCGGTCGCGAAGGCCGCCGGCATGTGGCAGTTCGTACCCGGCACGGGCCGTACCTTCAAACTGAAACAGAACATGTTTCAGGACGAACGGCGTGACGTCGTCGCCTCGACTAGTGCGGCGCTCGATTATCTGACGAAGTTGCACGGCATGTTCGGCGACTGGTATCTGGCGCTGGCTGCTTACAATTGGGGCGAGGGCAGCGTAAAACGCGCGATTGCGCGCAACCTGGCACGCGGGCTGCCGACCGATTATCAAAGCCTGCCGATGCCGTCCGAGACGCGCAACTATGTGCCCAAGCTGCAGGCGGTGAAAAACATCGTAATGAACCCGCGGCAATATGGGCTGACGTTGCCGGATATTCCGAATCACCCGTACTTCGTCACGGTGACGACCGCGCGTGACATTGACGTCAAGGTAGCGTCCAAGCTTGCAGGCCTTTCGCTAGAAGAGTTTCGCTCGCTGAACCCCGGCTTCAAGCAACCGGTGATTCTCGGCGCATCGCAACCGCAGATTCTGCTTCCGTTTGAGAACGCGAATGTGTTTGAGCGCAACTTGAAAGCCTACGACGGCAACCTGTCGACGTGGAAGACGTACAAGGTGACCGAGCGTGCGACCCCGGCGGTGCTGGCCAAGAAAATCGGCGTCGACTTGGGCATGCTGATGGCGGTCAATAAGATTCCCGCCGGCATGCGGCTCAAGCCTGGCTCGACGCTGCTGGTGCCCAAGGACGATGGCGACGACGAGGATATCAGCGCCGACGTCGCGGAAAATGCGGTACTCGCGATGGAGCCGGAGGTGCCCGATACGCGCAAGATGTTGATCCGCGTGCGGCGCGGGCAGTCGATCGCGGCGGTGGCCCGGCGCTATGGCGTGACTGTCGCGCAGATTAAGGCATGGAACCATACGCGGCGCAACACGGTGATGGCGGGTCAGCGGCTGATATTGCACGTACCGGTCCGACGGGCGATCGTTAAAGAGATGTCGGCGCCGCGCGCGGGCCGCGTGGAGAAGTTTTCGGCGCGTGCGCAGAACAGGCGGGCCGTTTCGCGCTACGACGCGCGCAGGGGCCGTGCGAGCATCGTACGCGTTGCCGAGCCGGCTCGCAGCAAGGTAGGCAAGGTGAAGGCGGGCAAGGGGGCGGCGAAGTCGGCGGGCGCTGCCGCGTCTACCGGGGCCGGCAAGGCGGCGCCGGTGTCCGCCGGTCGGGCCAAGGCCGCGGTTGCGAGCCGCACTAAGACCGCGGGCGACGCGCGCAAACGCAAGGCAAAATAGGCGGCCCGTGCCGCATCGAGCGTATCGGTGTTCGGTACCACCTTCATTGTGGGCAACATCGGCTTTGGCGCGCTGGCCCACACATTCGAGCGCTGGGGCGTGTCAGTATATCGGTTCTCCGGCGTCACGATGGTGTTGTTCGTGCTGGTGCAGGGGCTCATTGCCGCCGTGCCGTTGCCGCCGATGGCGGTGTGGGCTGCCTACAGTGTATTGGGCAGCCCCGGCATTCTCACCTATGCCGTACTTGCCGAGCACTTTCCGGCGCGCCTGATCGGCCGCGTGAACACGAGTTTCACGTTGGTGATTTTGGGAGATCTTTGTACTGCAAGTGGCGATCGGCGCGGCGCTGGATCATTGGCCGGCGCGAGGCGGCCATTATCCGGCCCACGCACATCAATGGGTCTGGTTCGTGTTGGTCGTGGTGCAAGGGCTTGCCGCAATCGGATACTTCATGCTGGCGCTGCGATGCGCGGGCGGGAAGTGGGCTTGCGACAGGAAACGACCGGGTCTGCCGAGAACGCGCCGCGCCGAGATCCGGTTGAAAATGGACTAAAACTAAAGCGTGGCCGACAGTGGGTCGTTGGACCGATGGATTTTGAGGCAAGATCGGTTTCAAGCTATAATTTGAAAGTTTAAGTTAATCAACCCGCACCCTAGCGCCTACCTTTCCCAAACCGCTCGTCCGCCGCGCGCCCGATTCTATCGGAGCTGTCGCCCGCAGCGGGGCCGATTGTGCACGTCGTCCGTGAGCCGAATGGGCCCCGAGGCGGACAATGCGCCCCCCGGACAAGGACGGCAGGTCGGCAGCAGGGTGTCCCCGGAAGGAGCCCCCCGTGTTGCCGTCTTTTTCTCCCGCTCTGCTCGCGCTTGCCGATGGCACCGTTTTGCGCGGCTACTCGATCGGCGCCACCGGCCACACGATTGGTGAAGTGGTGTTCAATACTGCGATCACCGGCTACCAGGAAATTCTCACCGACCCCAGCTACGCGCGCCAGATCGTCACGCTGACGTATCCGCACATCGGCAATGTCGGTGTGAACGACGAAGACGTCGAGTCGGGCCGCGTCCATGCCGCTGGCCTGGTGATTCGCGATCTGCCGGTGCTGGCGTCGAATTTCCGCGCTCAGCGCACGTTGTCTGACTATCTGGCCGGCGAAGGCGTGGTCGCGATCGCCGGCTTGGATACGCGCTGCTTGACCCGCATTCTGCGCGAGCGGGGCGCGCAGAACGGCTGCATTCTCGTCGGGACCGACGAACAACAGGCGCTCGAGCTGGCGCGCTCGTTCCCGGGCCTGGCCGGCATGGATCTGGCAAAAGTCGTGTCGACGCACGCGCGCTACGAGTGGACCGAGACCGAATGGCGCCTAGGCGAAGGCTACCGGGCGCAACCAACGCCGCAGTACCGGGTGGTCGCGTTCGACTACGGCATTAAACGCAATATTCTGCGCATGCTTGCCGAGCGCGGGTGCCATGTCACCGTGTTGCCCGCCCAATCGAGCGTCGCTGACGCGCTCGCGCTGAATCCGGATGGCGTGTTCCTGTCCAATGGGCCCGGTGATCCGCAAGCATGCGATTACGCGGTCGCCGCGACGCGCGAATTGATCGAGCGCGGCGTGCCGACGTTCGGCATTTGCCTGGGCCACCAGATCATGGCGCTAGCTGTCGGCGCGAAGACGTTGAAGATGAAGACCGGCCACCATGGCGCCAATCACCCGGTCAAGGATCTGGACAACGGCAAGGTCGTGATCACCTCGCAAAACCACGGTTTCGCGGTTGACGCGTCGACGCTACCGGCCAACGCGAAGGTCACGCACGTCTCGCTGTTCGATGGCACGCTGCAGGGCTTCGCGCTGCAGGACAAGCCTGCGTTCTGCTTCCAGGGGCACCCGGAAGCGTCGCCGGGGCCGCACGACATCGGCTACCTGTTTGACCGGTTCGTTAGCCTGATCAACGCGAGCAAGGCCGGCCGCAACTGCGCCACGAGCGCCGCATAGCACCGCGCGGCGGGCGGCTCATTGCCCCCGCTGCGCGTCAGTCGGCGTGCAGGCGCGTGTGCGACATGCGCCGCACCGCAAACCGAAGACACGAATATCAGCGCGATACACGCGCACACCAGCGAGTAGCGTTATGCCCAAGCGGACAGACATCAACAGTATTCTTATCATCGGCGCGGGGCCGATCATCATCGGCCAGGCGTGCGAGTTCGACTATTCCGGCGCGCAGGCGTGCAAGGCACTGCGCGAGGAAGGCTATAAGGTGATCTTGGTCAACAGCAATCCGGCGACGATCATGACCGACCCGGATACGGCCGACGTCACGTACATCGAACCGATCACCTGGGAAGTCGTCGAGACGATCATCGCGAAGGAGCGTCCCGACGCGATCCTGCCGACGATGGGAGGCCAGACCGCGCTGAACTGCGCGCTGGACCTGCATCGGCACGGCGTGCTGGACAAATACGGCGTCGAGTTGATCGGCGCGTCGCCCGCGGCGATCGACAAGGCCGAGGATCGGCAGAAGTTCAAGGAGGCGATGGACCGGATCGGGTTGGGCTCGGCCAAGTCGGGAATTGCGCACTCGTGGGAAGAGGCGCTGAAGGTCCAGGCCGAGATTGCCCAGGCGACCGGTGGCGCGGGCTACCCAGTGGTGATCCGGCCATCGTTCACGCTCGGCGGCTCGGGGGGCGGTATTGCATACAACCGTGTCGAGTTCGAGGAGATCTGTAAGCGCGGCCTAGATTTGTCGCCCACGCGCGAGTTGCTGATCGAGGAATCGCTGCTGGGTTGGAAGGAATTCGAGATGGAGGTTGTGCGTGACCGGCACGACAACTGCATCATTGTCTGCTCGATCGAGAATCTCGATCCGATGGGTATCCATACCGGCGACTCGATCACTGTCGCGCCCGCGCAGACGCTGACCGACAAGGAATACCAATTGATGCGCGACGCGTCGCTTGCAGTGCTGCGCGAGATCGGCGTGGATACGGGCGGCTCGAACGTGCAATTTGCGATCAATCCGCGCGATGGTCGCATGATCGTGATCGAGATGAATCCGCGCGTGTCGCGCTCGTCTGCGCTCGCGTCGAAGGCAACGGGATTCCCGATCGCGAAGGTTGCAGCCAAGCTCGCGGTCGGCTATACGCTGGATGAATTGAAGAACGAGATCACCGGTGGCCAGACGCCGGCCTCGTTCGAGCCGACGATTGACTACGTGGTCACGAAGGTACCGCGCTTTGCGTTCGAGAAATTTCGCGAGGCCGATCCGCACTTGACCACCCAGATGAAGTCCGTCGGCGAGGTGATGGCGATCGGACGCACGTTCCAGGAATCGTTTCAGAAGGCGCTGCGGGGGCTGGAGGTCGGCGTGGACGGACTGGACGAAAAGTCCACGGACCGCGACGAGATTGTCGAGCAGATCGGCACGCCGGGTCCGGACCGGATCTGGTATGTTGGCGATGCATTCCGCGTGGGGTTGTCGCGCGACGAGATCTTCGACGAAACCGGGATTGATCCGTGGTTCCTCGCCCAGATCGAGCAGATCGTGCTGAAGGAAAAAGCGCTCGCCGCACGCTCGCTGGTCAGCCTGTCGCGCGACGAGCTGTTGTACTTGAAGCAGAGCGGCTTCTCGGACCGGCGTCTGGCCAAGCTGACGGGCGCAAGCCCGGCTGAGGTACGCGCGCGTCGCATCGAGTTGAATGTGCGGCCGGTATACAAACGCGTGGACACTTGCGCGGCGGAGTTTGCGACGAAAACCGCTTACATGTACTCGACGTACGAGCAGGAGTGCGAGGCGCAGCCGACGACGAACAAAAAGATTATGGTGCTGGGCGGCGGCCCGAACCGGATTGGCCAGGGCATCGAATTCGACTATTGCTGCGTGCATGCCGCGCTGGCGATGCGCGAGGACGGCTACGAGACGATCATGGTCAACTGCAATCCGGAAACGGTATCGACCGACTATGACACGTCGGATCGGCTTTATTTCGAGCCGCTGACGCTGGAGGACGTGCTCGAGATCGTCGACAAGGAAAAGCCGCTCGGCGTGATCGTGCAATACGGCGGCCAGACGCCGTTGAAGCTTGCGCTGGATCTGGAGGCCAATGGTGTGCCGATCGTGGGTACATCGCCGGACATGATCGATGCGGCCGAGGACCGCGAGCGCTTCCAGAAGCTGTTGCAATCGCTCGGCCTGCGTCAGCCGCCGAATCGGACCGCTCGCACCGAGGACGAAGCACTGCAGCTAGCCGGCGAGATCGGCTATCCGCTTGTCGTGCGTCCCTCCTACGTGCTGGGCGGCCGCGCGATGGAGATCGTGCATGCGCCGCGTGACCTGGAACGCTATATGCGCGAAGCGGTCAAGGTCTCGAACGATTCGCCGGTGTTGCTGGATCGGTTCCTGAATGACGCGATCGAATGTGATGTTGATTGCATTTGTGACGGCAGTGCGGTCTTCATTGGCGGTGTCATGGAGCATATTGAGCAGGCGGGCGTGCACTCTGGAGATTCTGCCTGCTCGCTGCCACCTTATTCGCTGTCGGCTGCGACCGTGACCGAACTCAAGCGGCAGACCGCGGCGATGGCGCGGGCGCTGAACGTGATCGGGCTGATGAACGTACAGTTCGCCATCCAGCAGGTGCCGCAGGCCAACGGTACGCTCGGCGATGTGATCTACGTGCTGGAAGTCAATCCGCGCGCGTCACGCACGGTGCCGTACGTATCGAAGGCGACTGGGCTGCAACTGGCCAAGATCGCCGCGCGCGCGATGGTCGGACAGACGCTGGTCGCGCAGCGGGTGACACAGGAGGTTGAGCCGCCTTACTTCAGCGTGAAGGAGGCGGTGTTCCCGTTCATCAAGTTCCCGGCTGTCGATCCGGTGCTGGGACCAGAGATGCGTTCGACCGGTGAAGTGATGGGCGTTGGACGCACGTTCGGCGAGGCGCTGTTCAAGTCGCAACTAGCTGCCGGCTCGCGGCTGCCCGCTTCGGGCACCGTGCTGCTGACCGTGATGGACGCGGATAAGCCCAAGGCCGTCGAGTTAGCGCGCATGCTGCATGAGCTAGGCTATCCCTTGGTCGCGACGAAGGGAACGGCCATGGCGATTGCGGCTGCAGGTGTGCCGGTCAAAGTCGTCAATAAGGTCAAGGACGGTCGGCCGCATATCGTCGACATGATCAAGAACGGCGAAATCGCGCTCGTATTCACGACTGTCGATGAAACCCGGACAGCGATCGCTGATTCGCGCTCGATTCGCATGAGCGCGCAGGCGAACAAGGTGACGTACTACACGACGATGTCCGGTGCGCGCGCTGCAGTCGAAGGCCTGCGCTATTTGAAAAACCTTGAGGTCTATGATTTACAAGGGCTTCATGCTCGCCTAAACTGATTGTCGATCCGGCGGCGTGCTTGCGCAGATGAGGTAAGATGCGTTTGTACCCGTCGGTGGTACCCGAAGTAGCCCTATGAGCCGCGGTTGAGCGGTATCCCGAAATGGGATGCGATCAACCGCGGTAATTTTTTTAACCCTGAGCCTGTTATGAGCACTATTCCACTGACGAAGCGCGGTGCTGACCAACTGCGTGACGAATTGCAACGACTGAAGTCGGTCGAGCGTCCGTCGGTGATCCACGCGATCGCCGAGGCGCGTGCACAAGGTGATTTATCGGAAAACGCCGAGTACGATGCCGCGAAGGAGAAGCAGGCGTTTATCGAGGGCCGCATCGCTGAACTCGAATCGAAATTGTCGGCCGCGCAAATTATCGATCCGAAGGCGGTCGATGCGGACGGGCGCATCGTATTCGGCGCCACCGTCGATCTCGAGGATCTCGATTCGGGTGACAAGGTCACCTACCAAATCGTCGGAGACGACGAGGCGGATCTCGAACATGGGCTGATTTCAGTCAGTTCGCCAATTGCTCGCGCGTTGATTGGCAAGTTCGAGGGCGATGTGGCGGCGGTGCAAGCGCCCAGCGGCGTGCGTGAGTACGAGATCATCACGGTACGTTACGAGTAAAATGTCATGCTCCTAATGATTGCGCCATTCGAACGATGATTGCACAGCGCCTGTTCCGCCTGCTCGCGATGCTGTGGGTCGGCAGTCTCGTCAGCATCGGCTACCTGGCTGCGCCGACCCTGTTTGCGTCGCTCGATCGCACGAGTGCGGGCATGGTCGCCGCCTCGCTGTTCCACACGCAGGCGGTGATCGGCGTGGTGGCTGGTATCGTGCTGCTCGGGTGCGCGCACGCGTTTGTTAAACGCGGCGACCGGGCGTACCGGGGCGCGCGCTGGGTGATCATCGCGATGCTGGTATGCGTGCTGGTCGGCTATTTCGCGCTGCAGCCGTTCATGAACGAATTGCGCGTCGCGGCGCAGCAAGCCGGGACGGATGTCGGAGATTCCGCCTATGCGGCGCGCTTTGGTGCTTTGCACTTCGCATCCAGCGCCATCTACCTGGTGCAAAGCCTGCTCGGCCTCGTACTGGTGTGGCGCTTGCCGGTCGCCACGCGGTCAATGTTCTGAGCGATCGCCCGCCGCCATCACGGTGCGCTCGCCGTGCAGGCTGTGTGCAATCGCATGCCGTCAAGCGTCGCGCGTGGACGCCCGGGATTCGGTAGCAGGTCGGTGGTGCCTATTTGTTAGACTGGTGCTGGCGCTTCGGACTTGTCTGTCGCTTTTTCGCCTTTTTGACATTGCCGCCAGCGGTGACGCGTTCATTGCCGAGCACCTTGACCAATTGCGGCTTTGGGCGCCGTATCGTGCTGGACGGTTTTACAACTTTGACGACACGTGGCGCGGCACCGGCCGTCGACGTGTCGCGGCGCGCGGCGCAGCGGGCGGTGCCGGCGCTCGGCACGTCGGCGTTGCGCTGCGGCACGGCGCGGCGAGCCTGGACCGTGCGGGGGGCGCGCGAGGCTGTGCCGCGCGGGGCGCTGGCAGCAGTATCGTCGCGTCGTGGTCTCCAAATTACCAGCAATTTGCCGATATGTTGAATAGGCGCCGCCGACAGACGGTCACAGATCGTGTCGTAAAGCGCCGCGCGCTCGTCGCGCTCGTCGCCAAACACGCGGATCTTAATCAACTCATGCGCGTTCAGGTGCACGTCGATCTCGTTGAGCACCGCGTCGGTCAATCCATCTGCGCCGATCAAGACGACTGGCTTCAGCGGATGGGCTTGCGAGCGCAGCGCGCTACGCTCGGCGTAGGAAAGGGTAAGGGCAGGCATGGGGGTAATCCGGCAAGCAGGGCAGCAGCCAACGCGGCCGCAAAAGACGCTTATTATCCGCCAAAAGAGCCGTCACCGTGTCGCTCGGGCCACATTTAAACTCTTTTATGGCAAAAAACCGTTTCAATCAATCGTGGTTACATGACCACCTCAATGATCCGTACGTCAAACTCGCGCAGCGCGACGGATATCGGGCACGCGCGGCGTACAAGCTCAAGGAAATCGACGAACAGGACAAGCTGATCCGGCCCGGACAGGTGATCGTCGACCTGGGCGCCGCACCGGGAAGCTGGAGTCAATACGCGCGCAACAAGCTGGCAGCCAGCCCCCACCGTGCCGGCGGCGGCATTGACGGCATGATCATTGCGCTGGATATGCTGCCGATGGAGCCGATCGCCGACGTGACGTTCATCCAGGGCGATTTCCGCGATGATGCGATACTGGCGCAGCTGGAGGCGGCCGTCGATGGCCGCGCGGTAGACCTTGTCATTTCCGACATGGCCCCCAACCTGTCAGGTGTCGCGGTGGCGGATGCGGCGCGGATCGAGCACGTGTGCGATTTGGCGCTCGAATTTGCGCAGGATCACTTGACACCACAGGGAGCGCTGTTGGTTAAGTGTTTTCATGGCAGCGGCTACAGTCAGATCGTCGAGCGGTTCAAACACCAGTTCAAGACCGTGGCGGCGCGCAAGCCGAAGGCCTCGCGCGACAAATCATCGGAAACGTTTATTCTCGGTCGGGTGCTGAAGCATCCGCGGGCGTGAATGCAGGAACATTGGTTCGGTAGCGTACTGTTTCGGCATTGCGCGCCGAAACGCGCAAAACGCGTGGGTTTTTTCAAGTTTTTCGCTATCCGCCCGAGAATCAATCGCTCTGGCAGGGGGAAGCGGACTGGATTAGAATGCCCAAAGGTGGTTGGCTTTCTGGCGGGAAGTCGGATGCCGCCCTATATGAGTGAAGGAGTGGTGCGTTGAACAACAACATGTTTTCCAAGGCGGCAGTGTGGCTTGTCATCGCACTGGTGCTGTTTACGGTGTTCAAGCAGTTCGACAAGCCCCGCGTCCAGGAAGGCGTCACGTATTCGCAGTTCATGGACGACGCGAAGAATGGCAAGGTCAAGAACGTCATCGTCCAGGGCCGCAACCTCACCGTTACTCCTGCGGACGGCCAAAAATATCAGATTGTGTCGCCCGGCGACATCTGGATGGTCGGTGACCTGATGAAGTATGGCGTGCAGGTCAGTGGCAAGGCCGATGATGAACCGAACGCGCTGGTGTCCGCGCTGTACTACCTCGGCCCGACGATCTTGATCATCGGGTTTTGGTTTTACATGATGCGACAGATGCAAGGCGGCGGCAAAGGCGGGGCGTTTTCGTTCGGCAAGTCGCGTGCGCGGCTCATCGATGAAAACAACAATGCGGTGAATTTTACCGACGTTGCGGGCTGCGATGAGGCGAAGGAGGAAGTGACCGAGCTAGTCGATTTCCTGCGCGATCCGCAGAAATTTCAGAAGCTCGGCGGCCGTATTCCGCGCGGTGTGCTGCTCGTCGGACCGCCGGGGACCGGCAAGACGTTGCTTGCGCGTGCGATCGCCGGTGAAGCGAAGGTGCCGTTCTTCAGTATTTCGGGTTCGGACTTCGTTGAAATGTTCGTCGGCGTGGGCGCAGCCCGTGTACGCGATATGTTCGAACAGGCGAAGAAGCACGCACCCTGTATCGTGTTCATCGACGAAATCGACGCGGTCGGCCGCCATCGCGGCGCCGGCATGGGCGGCGGCAACGACGAGCGCGAACAGACGCTGAACCAGATGCTGGTCGAGATGGACGGTTTCGAGGCCAATTCGGGCGTGATCGTCATTGCCGCGACCAATCGCTCCGACGTGCTCGACAAAGCACTGCTGCGTCCCGGACGTTTCGACCGTCAGGTCTACGTTGGTTTGCCGGACATCCGCGGACGCGAGCAGATCCTGAAGGTCCATCTGCGCAAAGTGCCGATTTCAAACGATGTCGATGCGTCAGTGGTGGCGCGCGGCACGCCAGGCTTTTCCGGCGCGGACCTCGCGAATCTGGTGAACGAGGCGGCGCTGTTCGCCGCGCGTCGCGGCAAGCGCATTGTCGAGATGCAGGATTTCGAGGATGCCAAGGACAAGATCTTCATGGGCCCGGAGCGCAAGTCAGCCGTGATGCGCGAAGAGGAGCGTCGCAATACCGCGTATCACGAGTCGGGCCATGCAGTCGTCGCGAAGCTGCTGCCGCACGCCGATCCCGTTCACAAGGTGACGATTATGCCGCGCGGCTGGGCGCTGGGCGTCACGTGGCAGTTGCCCGAGCATGATCGCGTCAACCTGTACCGCGACAAGATGCTCGAGGAGATCGCGATCCTGTTTGGCGGCCGCGCTGCCGAGGAAGTCTTCTTGAATTCAATGTCGACCGGCGCGTCCAATGACTTTGAACGGGCGACCAAAATGGCCCGCGACATGGTGACGCGCTACGGCATGTCCGACGTGCTTGGGACGATGGTCTATATCGATACTGAGCAGGACGGCATGTTCGGCCGGATGTCGTCGCGCTCGGTGTCCGAGGCGACGCAACAGAAGGTCGACGCGGAGATTCGCCGCATCCTCGACGAGCAATATGCGCTGGCGCGCACGCTGCTGGAGGATAACCGCGAAAAGGTCGAGGCGATGGTCAAGGCGCTGCTCGAATGGGAGACGATCGACGCCGACCAGATCAATGACATTATGTCTGGCAATGATCCGCGTCCGCCAAAGAACCTGCCCCCGCCGTCCGGCGACGCGCCGAGCGGCGGCACAGGAGGCGGCGCCGAGGTGAAGCCCGCGCCGGGCGCGACCGCCCCCGCGTAAAACCGCAACCGTTTCCCCGCCAAGGGCTGGTGCTGGTGCACCAGCCCTTTGTCATTTATTTTCTCTCGGGTATGCCTATTCGATGTCGAGTACTCCTAGCACAACCGGCCCGGCCGCCGGCACGACGTTGCAATGTGGCCGCTTCAGGCTTACGCTAGCGCGGCCCCTAGTGATGGGCATTTTGAACGTGACGCCAGATTCGTTCTCCGATGGCGGACATTTCGTTGGCTATGATGCCGCGCGTGCGCGCGCCCAGCAGATGATCGACGAGGGGGCGGACCTGATCGACATCGGCGGCGAATCGACGCGGCCTGGCGCACCGCCGGTCTCGCTGGACGAGGAACTGACGCGGGTGCTGCCTTTGATCGACGCGTTGCGCGATACGGGCGTGCCGATCTCGGTCGATACGTACAAGCCCGAAGTGATGCGCGCCGCGCTCGACGCCGGCGCGGACTTGATCAACGATATCTGGGGCCTGCGTCAGCCCGGCGCGCTCGATGCGGTGCGCGACACGCGTTGCGGGCTGTGTGTAATGCATATGCAAGGCGAGCCCGGTACGATGCAACGCGAGCCGCAGTACCGCGATGTCGTCGCGGAGGTTCGCGACTTTCTCGACGAGCGGATCCGGTCACTGGAGCGCGCCGGGATCGCCGCGGACCGGCTCTGTGTCGATCCGGGCTTCGGTTTTGGCAAGACGGCCGAGCACAATTTCACGCTGCTGCGTGAGCTGCCGCACGCCGTGCCCGCCGGCGTGCCAACTCTTGTGGGGCTGTCGCGTAAGTCGATGATCGGCGTGGCCACGGGTCGCAGCATGCCGCAGCAGCGGATGGCCGGCAGCCTGGCCGGCATGCTGGCGGCGGTCGATCGAGGCGCGGCGATTGTGCGCGTGCACGATGTCGCGCCGACGGTCGATGCATTGAAGGTTTGGCAGGCGATGCGGGCACGACCGTGGTGCGATGCCCAGTCTGTGCACGGCTAGAACGATAAACAGCAACCGAGGCGACGCACGTTGCGGCGTGCGCGGCGCACACCGGTGGACGCGTCGCACAGTACGAAAAAGAGGAGTTCAACATGAGTCGTCGTTATTTCGGCACGGATGGTATCCGCGGCAAGGTGGGCGAGCCGCCGATCACGCCGGATTTCGTGCTGCGGCTCGGCTATGCGGCAGGCAAGGTGTTAGCCGGCGCGGACACCCCGGGCAGCGGGCGGCCGACCGTATTAATCGGCAAGGACACGCGGGTTTCGGGCTATATGCTCGAGGCGGCGTTGGAAGCGGGATTTTCGGCGGCCGGCATCGACGTGATGCTGGCTGGCCCGATGCCCACGCCAGGCATCGCGTATCTGACGCGCGCGCTGCGCCTGGCCGCCGGCGTCGTGATCAGCGCGTCGCACAACCCTTATTACGACAACGGTATCAAGTTCTTTTCGGGCCACGGCAACAAGCTGCCCGACGAGGTCGAGCATGCGATCGAGGACCAGCTCGAGCAACCGATGGCGTGTGCGCCGTCCGAGCGGCTCGGCAAGGCGCGGCGTCTGGATGACGCGGCAGGACGGTATATCGAGTTCTGCAAGGGCACGTTTCCGGCCGCATTCGACCTGCGTGGACTGAAGCTCGTCGTCGATTGTGCGAACGGCGCGGCATATCAGGTCGCGCCGCACGTGTTCCACGAGCTGGGAGCCGAGGTCGTGTCGATCGGTGTTGCCCCGAATGGATTCAATATCAATGACGGGGTGGGTGCGACTGCACCTGACACGCTGGTGGCGGCCGTGCGCGCCAATCATGCCGATCTGGGCATCGCGCTGGACGGCGACGCGGACCGGTTGCAGGTCGTCGACGCGTCCGGCCGCCTGTATAACGGCGATGAGCTACTGTACGTGCTCGTGAAGGACCGCATTGTCACACACGGATCGGTACCGGGCGCGGTCGGCACGCTAATGACGAACCTAGCGGTGGAGGTCGCGCTACAGCAGCTTGGCGTCGAATTCGTGCGTGCCGCGGTAGGCGATCGCTATATCTTGGAGCAACTGCGCGAACGGGGTTGGCAACTCGGCGCCGAAGGCTCCGGCCACATCCTGTCGCTGGACCGCCATACGACCGGCGACGGCATCGTATCGGCGCTGCTCGTGCTCGCCGCGATCAAACGTAGCGGCCAAACGCTAGCTCAACTGCTTGGCAGGCTGACATTGTTTCCACAGACGCTGGTCAACGTGCGGATGACGCCGGGTGCCGATTGGAAAGGCAGTACCGCGATTCGCGAAGCTGTCGCGCAGGCCGAGCGCGCATTGGGCCCGTGCGGCCGAGTGCTGATCCGCGCGTCCGGCACCGAACCGGTGCTGCGCGTGATGGTCGAAGCGCAGCGGGCGGATGAGGCAAGCGGCCACGCGCAAGCCATTGCCGAAGTCGCGCGCGCGGCGACCGCGGGGTGAGCTGGGCGCCGGCGCGGTAAAAAAATAATGTGACGGTCACAGTTGATTCACCGAATGTCACATGACTGTCACATACGCCGCCTAAGCTTCGCGATGTCTCAAGTGCGCTCACCCTTGGAGGTCTCATGAAATCGATGCACACCGCGATCGCCGGCGTTGTCGGCGCCCTCTTTGCCTGGTCTGTGCAGGCTGCCGATATCACCGGCGCGGGCAGCACGTTCGCGGCGCCGATTTATACGAAGTGGGCCGATGCCTATCGAAAGTCGGGCGGCGGCAAGGTCAACTACCAGGGTATCGGATCGTCCGGCGGCATCAAGCAGATCATCGCGAAGACGGTCGACTTCGCCGGCTCGGACGCACCGCTGAAGGACGATGTGCTCGCCAAGGATGGCCTGTTCCAATTCCCGACCGTGGTCGGCGGCGTGGTGCCGGTGATCAACGTGCCGGGTATCAGGGCCGGCGAATTGGTGCTGTCCGGCGAAGTGCTGGGCGATCTCTACCTGGGCAAGATCAAGAAGTGGAATGACCCGGCGATCGCCGCGCTCAATCCGAAGGTGAGGCTGCCGGATACTGATGTCGCCGTGGTGCGTCGCGCCGACGGGTCGGGCACGAGCTTCATTTGGACGAACTACCTGTCGAAGGTGAATGCCGAGTGGAGGTCGAAGGTCGGCGAAGGCACGACGGTGAATTGGCCGGTGGGCACCGGCGGCAAAGGCAATGACGGTGTGGCCGCGTTCGTGCAGCGCCTGCCTGGCTCGATCGGCTACGTCGAATGGGCCTATGCGAAGCAAAACCATATGACCTACACTGCGCTGAAGAACCCGGCTGGCACGGTCGTCGAGCCGAAGACCGAAACGTTCAAAGCCGCGGCCGCCGGCGCCAACTGGAAGAAATCCTTCTACCAGATCCTGACGAACCAGCCGGGCAAGCAAGCCTGGCCGGTGGTCGGCGCGACGTTCGTGCTGCTGCACGCCGCGCAGGACAAGCCCGAGCAAGGCAAGGAGACGCTCAAGTTCTTCGATTGGGCATTCAAAAACGGCACGCAGGCTGCGAACGAACTGGACTACATCTCGCTGCCGGAATCGGTTATCAGTGAAATTCGCATGCAGTGGAAGTCGAAGGTGAAGGACGGCGCGGGCAAGGCGCTTGCCGGGTAACCGACATCCCGTGTCGGCGCGGCGGGCGCAACCGCTTCGTGCCGCGCTGGCGCGTGGTGCTTTGACGACAACCGGCTACGCGCGCGTTGCGCCGCGTGGTCTGTTAAGAGGCATCATGGCCGACGTTCAGACTGCATCCGGCTCGGGCGGCAACCGTGCAATGAAAGTGCCGGGCCGCACAGGTGATATCGTCTTCGGTGAGCTGGCGCGGCTTGCCGCGATCGTGACCTTGCTGATGCTTGGCGGGATCATCGTTTCGCTAATCATCTCGTCCCTGCCGACCCTCCGAAAGTTTGGCTTTTCGTTCCTGTGGCGCGCTGATTGGGATCCACCCTCCGATCAATTCGGTGCGCTGGTGCCGATCTACGGCACGATCGCCACATCGCTGATCGCCCTGATCATCGCGGTACCGGTCAGCTTCGGCATTGCGCTGTTCCTGACCGAACTCTCACCTGCCTGGCTGCGGCGCCCGTTGGGCATCGCGATCGAGCTGCTGGCCGCGATCCCGTCCATTGTCTACGGCATGTGGGGTCTGTTGATGTTCGCGCCGATCTTTGCGAGCGGGTTCCAGAAGCCGCTGCAAACCGTGCTCGGTTCAATGCCGCTAGTCGGCGCGCTGGTGGCCGGCCCGCCGGTGGGCATCGGCATCCTGGCCGCCGGCGTTATCCTCGCGATCATGACCATCCCGTATATCTCTGCGGTCATGCGCGACGTGTTCGAAGCGACCCCGGTCCTGCTAAAGGAGTCCGCGTACGGCATTGGCTGTACGACCTGGGAAGTCATGTGGAAAATCGTGCTGCCGTTTACGAAGACCGGTGTAATCGGCGGCATCATGCTCGGCTTAGGCCGTGCGCTCGGCGAGACCATGGCGGTCACGTTCGTGATCGGCAACACCAATCTGCTGTCCGGTGCTTCGTTGTTCGCTCCGGGCAACAGCATCACGTCGGCGTTGGCCAATGAATTCGCTGAGGCCCAGCCCGGGCTGCATACGGCAGCATTGATGGAGCTGGGGCTGATCCTGTTCTTGATTACCTTCATCGTGCTTGCTTTGTCCAAGTTGATGTTGTTGCGTCTGGAAAAAGGGGAGGGCGCACGATGAGCCGACTCGTACATTCTCGTGCTTCGGATCTCGTGTCGCCGGGTAGCACGAACGCCCAGGATGCGACGCGTATCCGGTTGCAGGCGCGTCGCCGTCGTACCAACGCAATCGCGTTGACCCTGTCGTTGCTGGCCATGGCCTTTGGCCTGGTGTGGTTAGTGTGGATCTTGTTCACGACGCTGCGCCTGGGCGTCGATGGACTGTCGCTGACGCTGTTCACCGAATCGACGCCGCCACCGAATACGGACGGCGGTGGACTGGCCAACGCGATCGTCGGCAGCCTTGTACTGGTGGCGTTGGCTACGCTGTTCGGCACGCCGATCGGCATTCTGGCCGGCGTCTATCTGGCCGAGTACGGTCAATCCAACCTGCTAGCCGGCACGACGCGTTTCATCAACGACATCCTGTTGTCCGCGCCGTCTATTGTCGTTGGCCTGTTCGTCTACGCGCTGGTGGTCGCTCACATGGGGCACTTCAGTGGCTGGGCCGGTGTGGTGGCGCTTGCGTTGTTGCAGATCCCGATCGTGATCCGTACCACGGAGAATATGCTGAAGCTGGTACCCAATGCGCTGCGCGAGGCGGCATTCGCCCTCGGCACGCCGAAGTGGAAAATGGTGATATCGATCACGTTGAAGGCGTCGGTGGCGGGCATCACGACGGGCGTGCTGCTGGCGCTCGCGCGTATTGCTGGCGAAACCGCCCCCCTGCTGTTCACCGCGCTATCGAATCAGTTCTTCAGCCTGAACCTGAATCAGCCGATCGCGAACCTGCCCTATACGATCTTCAAGTTCGCGATGAGTCCGTTCCCGCAGTGGCAATCGCTCGCGTGGGCAGGCGTGTTCCTGATGACGCTGAGTGTGCTGGGCCTGAACATTTTGGCCCGCGCGTTGTTTTCGAAGTAAGCGACGGAAGACTACCCATGAACATGGCTGAGCGCCACCTCGACCCTTCTCGTACCGGTGCCAACACGCCGATTCCGCTCGATCCGGCCAAAAGCGGCGCCCGCGTGCTGGTACAGCCAAAGATCGAGGTGAAAAACCTGAACTTTTTCTATGGTAAATATCATGCGTTGAAGAACATCAATCTGAGCATTCCCGAGAAACAGGTCACTGCCTTCATCGGCCCATCCGGTTGTGGCAAATCCACGCTGCTGCGCACGTTCAACAAGATGTTTGCGCTGTATCCAGAGCAACGCGCCGAGGGCGAGATCTTGATGGACGGCGAGAACCTGCTCGCGACCACCCGCGACATCTCGTTGCTGCGTGCGCGGGTCGGCATGGTGTTCCAGAAACCGACGCCGTTTCCGATGTCGATCTACGACAACATCGCGTTTGGCGTGCGGATGTTCGAGACTTTGTCGCGCTCGGAAATGGATGACCGTGTTGAATGGGCCCTGACCAAGGCCGCGCTGTGGACCGAAGTGAAGGACAAACTGCAGCAAAGCGGCTATGGGTTGTCCGGCGGCCAGCAGCAGCGGCTGTGCATCGCGCGTGGCATTGCGATCCGTCCCGAAGTGCTGCTGTTGGACGAGCCGTGCTCGGCGCTCGATCCGATCTCGACCGGCCGCATCGAGGAGTTGATTGCTGAACTGAAGGGCGACTATACGGTGGTCATCGTCACGCACAACATGCAGCAGGCGGCGCGCTGTTCGGACTACACTGCCTATATGTACCTGGGCGAGCTGATCGAGTTTGGGGGCACCGAGAAAATTTTTATCAAGCCGGTGCGCAAGGAAACAGAAGACTACATTACGGGTCGCTTCGGTTAATCGAGCAGATTACCAAGACGGGAGGGCATCATGTCCGACAAGCATTTGTCCAGCCAGTTCGACGCGGACCTGAACCAGGTTTCGTCCAGAGTCCTCGAGATGGGGGGGCTGGTGGAGTCGCAGATCATCAAGGCGATGCAGGCGTTGAACCATTTTGACGCCGAGGTAGCCGACCAAGTGATCGCCGACGAGGCGCGGCTCAACTCGATGGAAGTCGAGATCGACGAGGCGTGCAATCATATCATCGCGCGGCGCCAGCCCGCGGCGCGCGACTTGCGGCTGCTGATGGCCATCTCGAAGACGATCACGAACCTGGAACGCGCCGGCGACGAAGCAGAGAAGATCGCCAAACGCGTGAAGCGAATCATGGAGGATGGCAATGCGCGTACAGTGAACATCGCGGAAATCCGGCTGGCCGGCGACATGGCGACGTCAATCCTGCGTCGCGCGCTGGACGCGTTTGCCCGGCTGGACACGGTCGCTGCCGCGCAGATCGTGCGCGACGACAAGGCGATCGACGACGAATTCCGGACGTTCGTGCGCAAGCTCGTGACATACATGATGGAAGATGCACGCACGATTTCGGCTGGGCTGGATCTGCTGTTCGTCGCGAAGGCGGTCGAGCGTATCGGTGACCATGCGAAGAACATCGCCGAGTTCATCATCTACATTGTCAAGGGCACGGACGTGCGGCACGTGCCACGCGACCAGCTCGAGCGTGAAGCGCTGTTGTAGGACTGCGCTGCTTCGTTTAACTGTACGATCCTAGAAAGGCGAAAGAGGTGCCGATGCCTAGCAGCATTCTCGTGATCGAGGATGAGCCCGCGATTGCCGAGTTGATTTCGGTGAACCTGCAGCACGCGGGACACTGTCCGATTCGCGCGTACAACGCCGAGCAGGCGCTGAATTTGATCAGTGATGTCCTGCCGGACCTGGTGTTGCTCGACTGGATGCTGCCTGGCAAGTCGGGCGTTGCATTCGCACGCGAGTTGCGCAGCAACGAGCGCACCAAGCACATCCCGATCATCATGCTGACTGCGCGGGGCGAGGAGCAGGACAAGGTGCTCGGGTTGGAGATCGGCGCCGATGACTACGTGACCAAGCCGTTTTCTCCCAAGGAGTTGATGGCACGTATCAAGGCGGTGCTACGACGCCGCGCGCCGCAGCTCACCGAGGATGTCGTGTCGATCAACGGCTTGCGACTGGACCCGGCGACGCATCGCGTCGTGGCGAACGGCAACGGCGAGGAAACCCAGCTCGACCTTGGGCCGACCGAATTTCGCCTGCTGCATTTCTTTATGACGCATCCGGAACGCGTGCACAGCCGCACGCAACTGCTCGACCAGGTATGGGGCGACCACGTGTTCGTCGAAGAGCGCACGGTGGACGTGCACATCAAGCGGCTGCGTGCCGCGCTCAAGCCGGCCGGCTGCGATGCTATGATTGAGACAGTGCGCGGCAGCGGCTACCGGCTGGCCAAGACAGTCTGACGCTGGTGCCGTCGGCACCCGCACCTTCGTCGCTTGTTTCGCGGCACTCTTCGCTCCGACATGAATATTATTTGGGCGCGCTCGCTCATGTCGCTGGTCTTGCTGGGTTGTGTCGCCACGGCAATCGCCTTTGCGGTCAATGTGGACGCGGCGCTGTCGTTCGCGTTGCTCGCGCTGCTCGCGCAGTCGCTTTTCAACACTTACCACACGCACCGCCTGTGGCGGCTGCTCGATGCGCCGGTCTATGGGGAAGTGCCGAGTGCACCGGGGTTGTGGGGCGAGATCTATTACCGCTTGCATCGGCTTGCCAAGCGGTGGCACGCACAGGTGCGGCAGGTGGAGCAGCAGCATACGCGGTTCATCCAGGGCATCCAGGCCTCACCCAACGGCGTGATGATGCTCGACGATCACAACCAGATTGAATGGTGCAATGCGATCGGCGAGCAGCACTTCGGGCTTGATGTGAAACGCGATTTGCGCCAGCACGTTACCCACCTGGTGCGCCAGCCCGATTTCGTGCGCTACCTAAACAGCCATCAGTACGACAAGGCGTTGACGATGCGGGGCATGGGTACAAGTCGGCAACATATCCTGTCGGTGCAGGTTTTCCCGTATGGTGACAACCGCAAGCTGATTCTCACCCAGGATATTACCGAGTTGGAGCGCACCGATGCGATGCGGCGCGACTTCGTCGCTAATGTGTCACATGAGCTGAAAACGCCGTTGACTGTGCTGTCCGGATTTCTCGAGACGATGCGCGAGTTGCCGATTTCGGAATTGGATCGCGGCCGATACCTGGATATCATGGCGCAGCAGGCGGCAAGGATGCAGACGATCGTCAACGACCTGTTGGTGCTCGCCAATCTGGAGGGCGACGCCAAGCCGCCGGCCAAGCAGCCAATTGACATGCGTGCGATGCTGCAGCATCTGCGTAACGAAGCGTTGGGATTGTCGGGCGGGCGGCACCACTTCAGCTTCGAAGCCGACGACGAACTCAACGTGGTGGGAACGGAAAGCGAAATCCTCAGTGCGCTCGGCAATCTGGTCAGCAATGCGATCCGCTATACCCCGGCCGGTGGGTCAATCCAGGTGACGTGGCGCGCCGAGCGTGACGGCGCCGTGTTTAGTGTCGCCGACACCGGGCTGGGCATTCCGGCCGAACATATTCCGCGGTTGACCGAGCGCTTCTATCGCGTCGATCGCAGCCGCTCGCGTGACACCGGCGGCACCGGGCTCGGGCTGGCGATTGTCAAGCACGTGCTGCAACGCCACGATGCCTACTTGCATATTGCCAGCGAGGAGGGCAAGGGCAGCACGTTCTCAGTCAGTTTCCCGCCGTCGCGGGTGATACACGGGCGCAGTGGGGCGGCCTGACGTATGCTGGCGCCAACAGCGCTTCACCAACCGCGTTTGGATGCTGACGCCAACGGCGCTTCACCAGCCGCGTTTGAATGCTGGCACCAACGGGGCTTTACCAGCCGTATTCAAGCGCCGGCACCAACGGGACTTCGCAACCTGCGTTCAAGCGTCGGCACCTGGGGCTCAGGCACTTGCGGAAGCTATCACAGTATGATGATAAGGTTATGACGCGCTGTAACCAGAACGGCACTGTCACCCATTCTATCCGTTATTTTGGTACGGTCGGCAATCCGGCCCGCCATTGACCTATGCACAAGACCCCGCACCTGCTCGCTGCCGTCGACCTAGGCTCCAACAGCTTCCGGCTTATCGTCGCACGCGTAGAGGACACTGCCGTCGGCACGCAGATTTACCCCGTGGACGCGTTGCGTGAGCCCGTGCGGCTCGCTGCCGGTCTCACGCGTGACAAGTTCCTCGATCGGCCAGCGCAGTTACGTGGCTGGGACGCGCTCAAGCGCTTCAGCGAGCGGCTGCGCGATTTTCATCCGGACCACGTGCGGGCGGTGGCCACGAACACGCTGCGGGTCGCGAAGAACGCCAGCGAGTTCCTTGGCGAGGCCGAGCGTGCACTGGGCTTTCCGATTGAGGTCATCGCCGGGCGCGAGGAAGCACGCCTAATTTATGCGGGTGCCGCGCATTCGATGCCGGTGAGCCACGGCAAGCGGCTGGTGTTTGATATCGGTGGCGGTTCGACCGAATTCATCATCGGCGAGGAATACGAACCGCTGATGATGGAGAGCCTGTACATCGGTTGCGTGACGCACAGCCGGCAGTTCTTCCCGAGCGGCAACGTCGACGACTACGCGATGCACCAGGCGGGACTGGCCGCCAAGCGCGAGATCCAAATCATCTCCAGTCTGTACAAGCGGGCGGGCTGGGATCAGGCGGTCGGCTCGTCCGGCACGGCGCGGGCGATCGCGGAACTGGTCGAGGCCAATCAATTCAACGACGCTGGCGTGACGCACGGCATCACGCGTGGTGGACTGGAGCGCCTGAAGCGCGCGCTGATCAAGGCGGAAAACGTGAACCGGCTCAAGCTGGTCGCCCTCAAGGCCGACCGTGTGCCGGTGTTGGCCGGTGGCCTATCGATTATGCTGGCGGTGTTCGAGGAGCTGGGCATTGACTACGTGGACACGACCGATGGCGCATTGCGGCTCGGTGTGCTGTACGACCTGCTGGGCCGCTCACAGCACCAGGACAAGCGTGCAGTGACGGTGGAAGGCTTCTCGCGGCGTTATGGCGTCGATCGCGCGCAAGCCGAGCGCATCGCCGCGCTGGCAACCGGTTTTTACGGTCAACTGAAGGAAACCGATCCGCAGCGGCGTACGGAAGGGGCGCTACTGCTCGGCTGGGCCGCGATGCTGCATGAAATCGGCCTGTCAATCTCGCACAGTGCCTACCATAAGCATTCGGCGTACATCGCGAGCTATGCCGACATGCCCGGATTCTCGCGCACTGACCAAGCGCGGCTGGCGGCGCTCGTGCTCGGCCACGCTGGCAAGCTGGGTAAGCTCGCGCAGGCGCGGGATCTGGACTGGTGCCTGTTGTTCTGCCTACGGTTGGCCGTGCTGCTATGCCGTCGCCGGGTTGACGTGGCGATCCCGAGGTTGGCTGTATGCGAGCATGATGGTGGCTTTGAGGTGCGCTTGCCGCGCAGCTGGGTTGACGATAACCCGCTGATTGAGTACAGCCTGGTCCAGGAAGCGGCTGAGTGGAAAAAAATCGGCCGGCACTACCGGGTCGTCTATCTAGATTGACGCGCACTATCTTGACGCGTGGGATCAGAAAAACGCCTGGATGCCTGTTTGCGCACGTCCGAGGATCAGTGCAGGGACGTCGTGCGTGCCCTCGTACGTATTGACGACTTCCAGATTCACCAGGTGTCGGGCCACGCTGAACGCGTCCGAGATTCCGTTGCCGCCAATCACACCGCGCTCGATCAGCGTCTGCATGACCTCGTAACCGTTCGGATGCTCGATGCGCACGGGTCATGGCAGTGTGTCGAGCGGGAGCGATTAGCCAAGGCGGCGGGCCCGTTATATACTCGAAAAGATAAATGGACGGGTATCGAAAGTGCTTGCGATTCGGTGTGCGGTGCCGAACCGAAATCGCATAAAATTCTTTAATGAAGGAGACGGGGAGAATTTTATGCAGTCGATGTCACTCGATGCGATCGATTGCCAGATCCTGATACTGCTGCAGGAGGAGGGCCGCATCAGTAATCTCGAACTGGCGGAGCGGATTGCACTGTCGCCGTCTGCTTGTCTTAGGCGGATGCGGTTGCTCGAGGAGCAGGGCGTGATCGAGTGTTATCGTGCGTCGTTGTCCCGCGAGAAGCTGGGCTTCGAGCTGGAGGCCTTCGTCCAGGTATCGATGCGCAATGACCAGCCGAATTGGCACGAGAAGTTCGCCGCCGCATTGCGCGATTGGCCTGAAGTGGTCGGCGCATTCGTCGTGACCGGGGAAAGCCACTACGTGTTGCGTGTGCTATCACATAACCTGAAGCACTTTTCGGATTTTATCCTCAGTCGGTTGTACAAGGCGCCGGGCGTCATGGATGTTCGTTCGAACATCGTGCTGCAGACGTTGAAAGACGGCGCTGGCGTTCCGGTCGAACTGCTGCTTCGCGCGCGTTGAAGCCTGCGCGGAATTCGGCCGAGCGGATTCGGTTGCGCCGGGTTTAACCGAACTGGGCTCAGCCGAGCGGATCGACAGTATGAAAGCCGCCGCGATGGAACACCAGCGGTTCGCGCGAATCACCCGTGACGCCGCAGCGCTCGACCTCGCCGACGAAGATCACGTGATCCCCCTCGTCGTAGCGGCTGCGATTGTGGCACTCGAACCACGCGAGGGCGCCATCCAGTATTGGCATGCCGGTGTCGCCAGCCGCATGCGCCACGCCGGCAAATCGATCGCCTTTCAGCGTCGCGAAGCGGCGGCACAGTGCGAGCTGCGACGCGGCAAGCACATTGACAACATAATGTGTATTGACTTCGAATACGGTCATCGAGCTTGCCCGTTTCGCCAGACTCCACAGCACGAGGGGGGGCGTCAGCGAAACGGAATTGAACGAACTGGCGGTGATGCCGATTAATTGTCCCGATTCGGCGCGCGTCGTGATGATAGTCACGCCGGTGGCGAATTCGCCCAGTGCGAGCCGGAACGCGGCAGTATCGAAGTTGGGAGGGGCGGCGGACTTCATGGTTGAGTGCGAGCGGCGCGCCGGGGGCGCATACGTGAACAGTAAAGCATTGAGTGAGATGAAGCGGTGATTGTAGCGGATCGGGCGCGGGCCGGCTGATCGAGCAGCCGGGGGCGTCCCGGCGGTATCTCACGCCGATGGGACGGGCGGGCAGCAAGGCCCGGTGGGCATGTCGCACGATGACGGGAGGCGACTCGATGGGGATCCCTGACTCGGCGGGGACTGACTGACTAATAGGGGCAATGATGAGCGAAGTGGCGACGCTGGGTGGAGGATGTTTCTGGTGCCTCGAAGCGGTGTTCCTGGATGTCGAAGGCGTCACGGCCGTGGAGTCAGGTTATGCGGGCGGCCATGTCGACGCTCCATCGTACGAAGCGGTGTGCAGCGGCGAGACTGGGCATGCGGAGGTCGTCAATCTGACGTTCGATCCGGCGGTGATCGATTATCGCGAAATCCTGGGAATTTTTTTTGCTACGCACGATCCGACGCAACTGAATCGGCAAGGTAACGACGTTGGCACCCAGTACCGGTCGGTGATCTTTACGCATTCGGATGAACAGGCACGCATTGCGATGGCGATGCGCGATGAGCTGGCGGAGCGCCGACTCTATGATGCGCCCATCGTCACGCGGATCGAGCCGCTGGCGGGGAACTATTGGCCGGCCGAAGCCTATCACCAGAACTACTTCGCGAACCACCCGGCACAGGGCTACTGCTCGTTCGTGATCGCGCCGAAGGTGGGCAAGTTCCGGCAGCTTTTTGCGCATCGGCTCAAGTCGCGCCGTGCATAGCGCAGTCCCGTGCTCGCGCCGGCACGCTGAGACAGGGCCCCTGGCCAAGCCCGCTGCGCGACACCACGCACAGCGGCGAGACTATGCAGGAGGAGCTAGATGGGCAGCGATTGCGTCGGCCAGCGCGATGCATGAGAGCGGAGCACATCCTTCGGCGTTGTTGCTGGCTGTGATCAGCACGGACTGACCTGCGCGTGCGTGGCGCGCTGCCAGCGCGGCGAGCGCCTCGCGCGTGTCGTGGTCCTCATCGAGCATCGTGTCGAAAGGCGCGTACCGCGCTTCTGCCTGCTGGTGCTTCAACCCCGCGTGAAGATTCCAGCGCACGACCAACGGGCCAGGTGTGTCGCCGTCGAGCAGCGCCAGCGCGGCAGCCTGGCGTTGCACGGATGGCATCCGGGTGTGGATGCCGATGCAGTAGCGCACGCGCGCGGCCCGCAGGGCCTTCATCAGCCGGGGCGTCAGCAGGATTGCGTCGCGGATCTCCACTGCGTACACGACTCCGTCGGGCAGCGCGGGTAGTGCCTCCAGAAACGGCTGCAAGCGCTGGACGAACGCGGCTGGATCGGCGATCCATCTGTCGGGCAACGGCGGAAACTGGAACACCAGTGCGCCCGCCTTGTGGCCGAGCCCTTGCAGGCACGGCTCGATGAACTCGCGCTGCGCCAGCTCGGTATCGAGGAAGCATGGATTGGCTTCGCCCGGCATGCCGCGCTCGCCACGCACCGTCGCATCGGTAATGCTCGACGTTGCCTTCACCGTGAAGCGGAAAGCATCGGGCACCTGCGACGCGTAACGTGCATAGTCGCTGACGGTCAGTGGCGCATAGAAGGTCCGGTCGATGCTAACACTGCGCAGCAGCGGATGCGCACTGTAGGCGGCTAACCCATGGCGCGACAGACGGCTGTCGCTATATTCGTCGTCATAGACGATGCCGTTCCATCCCGGGTACGACCACGACGATGTGCCGAGGCGCACGTTGGGCGGCAACGCGGCGCCCAGTCGCTGACAACGCTCGTCGATGCGCGCCGGCAGGATCTCCCCGCGCGAGCGATGGCGCGCCGACGCGGCGGCCGCGGGCTTGCCGGTAGCGGCCGCCGGCGGGGGCGTGCCGAACAAATGAAATTGGCCGTCGTCCGGTGGCGCTTGCTCGGTCACAGTGGATTGGCGTACATGTAGCGGCGCGACCAGGGCAGCGTGTACGCGGGTCGTCCGGCTTTGCGGCATACCACTTGATAGATCGACACATCATCGTTGTCGAACGCGTACGCGCATCCAGCTAGGTACACACGCCAGATGCGGAATTTCTCGTCATCGACGAGTGTTTTCGCTTCGGCCGCGCATTGCTCAAAATTCTCGGTCCACAACTCGAGCGTGCGCGCGTAGTGGCGACGCAAGCTCTCGACGTCGATGGCCTCCAACCCGCCGCGCTGCATCGCTTCCAGCGCCAGGCTGATATGGGGCAGTTCGCCGTCGGGGAAAACATACTTATCGATGAACTCGCCGCCGCCCAGCGCGGTTTCGCCGCTGGCGAAGTCGCTCGACGTGATGCCATGGTTCATGGCGATGCCATCGTCCGTGAGCAACTCGCGGATCTTGCTGAAGTACAGCGGCAGGTTTTTGCGACCGACGTGTTCGAACATGCCGACGCTGGTGACGCGATCGAATTGCCCCGACACGTCGCGGTAGTCCTGCAGCCGAATCTCAATCTTGTCCTGCAGTCCCGCGTCCTTGACGCGTTGCGTGGCCAGCGCGAATTGATTTTCGGACAGTGTGACGCCAACGCACTGGGCGCCGAACTTCTGCGCTGCACGCAGCACGAGCGTGCCCCAGCCGCAGCCGATATCGAGCAGCCGCTGCCCAGGTTGCAGTTGAATCTTGGTCAGAATGTGGTCGATTTTCTTCAGTTGCGCGGTATCCAAATCCTCGTCGCCATTTTCGAAATAGGCGCACGAATAGACCATGTTCTTGTCCAGCCACAGCTTGTAGAATTCGTTGGACACATCGTAGTGGTACTGGATCGCCTTTTTATCCGAGGCTTTCGTGTGCGTGAAATAGCGCCGCACGCGCGCCAGCTTGCTGGCATGGGTGACCGTGCTGCGAGCCAGCGAATAGCCGATGCGGATCACATCGGATAGCTTACCCTCGATGTCAATCTTGCCCTTGATATACGCTTCGCCGAGGTGGTCCAGGCTCGGGTCTAGCAGCAGCGGCAGCGCCGCCGCCGTGTTGACCTTCAGCGTGACCTGCGGTGCCGCAAACGTGCCGAAATCATGTTGCTGTCCGTTCCATAGGACCAAACGTGCGGGCAGATTGGTCTTTTCGCGCACCTGCGAAACCCATTGCGCAAGCTTTTTTTCCCAGAACATAAGAATTCTCCTGTTCGTTGAAACGCAAGCAAAGCAACTATTGTTCGTCTGTGATGCAAACCTCCCGGTCCGCGACGCGACCCCGCGTGAAGCTTGGCTTCACAAGGTGCCGGCATCGGCGGACAGGGTCACGGCGACAGGCGCACGATCTTCCACGTGTTGTCCGGATTGCGCAGGTACTGGATTCGATCGTGCAGCCGCGATGGCCGCCCCTGCCAGAACTCGATCGCGTCTGGCACCAGCCGGTAGCCGCCCCAGTGCGGCGGCCGCGGCGGGTTGTCGCCGAATTGTGCCGCGAAGTGTGCTTCACGCGCTTGCAGTTCCGCGCGATCGTGCAGCACCGCGCTTTGCTCCGACGCCCATGCACCGATGCGTGAGCCGACCGGACGGGATGCGAAATAAGCGTCGCTTTCGGCGTCGGTGGTCTTGTTCACCTTGCCTTCAATGCGGATCTGGCGTTCTAGCTCAATCCAATAGAAGAGCAGCGTGGCGTATGGGTTGTGCGCCAGTTCGCGACCCTTGCGGCTTTGGTAGTTGGTAAAGAATGTGAAACCTTGCGCATCGACCCCCTTGATCAGCACGATGCGGGCGTCCGGCCGGCCACGCTCGTCGACGGTGGCCAGTGTCATCGTATTCGGTTCGGGGAGCTGGGCATCGAGCGCCTGTTCGAACCAGCGTTCGAACTGCTTGATCGGATCGGCGTCGACATCGGCCTTCGATAATGTGCCAAGCGCGTAGTGCTTGCGTAGATCAGCGAGGGAGCTCATCTTTTTATGCGGTCGCTTACTATGGGTCGAGTATATCGGAAGACGACGATAGCCGCTCGACGGGGCGACGCGGCAGCCTTAGGCAAGGCACAATAGCGGTTTGGCCGCCGCATCGCGCATTACGCGCGGCGGGGCTTCTCTTGCCTCTCCAGCGTCAGACCATGTCCATTCCGCATGCTATTCACAACGCGTCATCCGAGTCGTGCGCCGCGCGCGCGGCGCCAGCCAATTCGGCCCCGGAAACCGGGGAATTCGAAACAGCTGACCATCCGCGCCGTTTCGGCGGCATAGCACGATTGTACGGCGCAGCCGCGCTGCAGGCATTCGAGCGCTGTCATGTCGCAGTCGTGGGCATCGGTGGGGTCGGCTCGTGGGTGGCCGAAGCACTAGCGCGCAGTGCAATCGGGCGCTTGACGCTGATCGACCTAGACCACGTCGCGGAAAGCAACACGAATCGCCAGATCCATGCGTTGAACGGCAACTATGGCAAACCGAAGGTCGGCGCAATGGCTGAGCGGATTGCGGCAATTCACCCGCAGTGCGTAGTCACGCAGGTCGAGGATTTTGTCGAAGCCGACAACCTGGACGTGCGGCTGGGCGTCGGGTACGACTTCATCGTCGATGCCATCGATAGCGTACGCACCAAGACGGCGCTGATCGCATGGTGCGTCCGGCACCGGGTGCCGCTGGTGACGGTGGGCGGCGCGGGTGGGCAACTCGATCCGACGCGTATTCGCATCGACGATTTGGCCCGTACCATTCAGGATCCGCTGCTATCCAAGGTACGGGCACAGTTGCGTCAACACCACGGATTTCCACGCGGGCCGAAGGCCAAGTTCAACGTTCCGGCAGTCTACTCCGATGAGCCGTTGATCTATCCGCAGGCGGCCGCTTGCGACCTGGACGGCGAAGAGGCCGCGCGCGCTACCGCACCGGACGCCGGCACGGCGCCGATCGGGCTCAACTGCGCGGGCTTCGGCTCGAGTGTATGCGTGACCGGCGGCTTCGGCTTTGCCGCGGCAGCTTACGTGCTGCGCGCGCTGGCCTTGCGCCAGCCGGATGCGGCGCGCGGCGGCTCAGAATAGCGCGCTGCTCAGCTTGCGGCGCCACTCCGAGACCAGGTGCGGCTGCCCTGATGCGAGATCGAATACTGACAGCATCGTCTTGCGGCCGATGTCGTCACGGAACGAGCGGTCGCGCTTGACGATCTCCAGCAACTGCTCGAGCGCGCCAGCATAGTGACGTGCGGTGATCCATTGGCTAGCAAGGTCAAAGCGTGCTTCCAGATCCCCCGGATCGTTCGCGATGCGCGCTTCCAGCGCGCTCGTATCGGGCAACTCGGTGGCCACCGCGGCTGCGTCCAGCCGGGTCTTCAGCGCGTTGTAGCGCGCGTCGATGCCCTGCGTGGTCCGTGGCGACAGAAATTCGGCCTCAGCCCGCGCGTCATCGAAACGATCGTCGTCGAGCAGCCACTCGATCAGATCTAGGCGCGCCTCGTCAAATCCTGGGTCGAGTGCCAGTGCCGTGCGCAACCGGCCCAGCGCTTCGTCGGTGCGGCCCTGGGCATGCAGTGCGTGCGCGGCGCGGCGCTCGGTTTCAGCGGCGTCGGGCACCAACTGGTCAATGAAGCGGCGCAATTGCCCTTCCGGCAGCACGCCGACGAACTGGTCCACTGGCCGGCCGTCGACGAACGCGATGACGTGCGGAATGCTGCGAATGCCAAGATGCTGTGACAGCTGCGGATTTTCGTCCGAGTTGACTTTCGCGAGCTTGAAGCGTCCACCGTACTCGCGCTCGATTTTCTCCAACAGCGGGCCGAGGACCTTGCACGGGCCGCACCAGGGCGCCCAGAAGTCAACCAATACCGGCACGTTTCTCGATGCGGCGATCACGTCCTGCTCGAAAGTCTCAAGCGTCGTGTCCATCATGTTCCTCGCAAAAAAGAAATGGGCTATCCGACTGACAGATGAGGTCGAGCCCACGTAATTCAACGGTCCGGCAGCGGAACCAGTCGGCCTCGCCGGGCACCTTGTCCATCGTCTGCTGCCGCCACGCCTGTCGCGTGCGCTTGGTCTTCTCGCGTGAGCTGGAAACGAAATTCCAGTGGATAAAGCGCTCGCCGTCAAGTGGCGTGCCACCGGCGAGCATCACATGAGCGCCGCCCGCTCGTTCGCCCTGCGGTGTGCGTTCCGAGTGCACGATACTGCGGCCGGCGATCATTCAGTTGACATCGCTCGGCTCGATGCGCTGAATCGAGCCGAGCGAGTTGCGATGTAGCAGTGCGCCGTTGAGCAAATAGGTCACGGTGGCCAGTCCGCTGTGTGGGTGAGGGCGCACATCGAGGCCGCTGCCGGCGAGAAAGCACGCCGGTCCCATGTGGTCGTCGCCGTGTACGTGGCGCTGTACGGGGCGTTACAACTGCTTACTTTTTGCCGTCAACGGTGTCATTGGTCATCGCGTTTTTGTAGCCAAGCGCGACTGTTTCGCGCGTTCGGAAAAGGAGTCCGACATGAGCAAGCTGCTGATTGCATTGACCGCTAGTCTGTTTGCCGCTTCCGCGGCATTCGCGCAAGGCGCGGCATCGACGCCCGCGGCGGCGTCCGCGCCTGCCGCAACCGCGTCCGCGCCGGCGGCCGCCAGCGGCGCGAAGGCTAAAAAGCACCATGCACGCCACCATCACGGTGCGAAGGGGAAGAGCGCCGAGCAACAAAAGGCGGCGCGCAACGCCGACAGCAGCGGTACCGGTTCGAAGTAACCGATCCGGGTGCGGCCGCGGGGGCGGTCGCGTTCGATGCGTCGCGCGCCGCGAGCGCGGCATCATCGTGTTTCACACAGCCTCTCCCGCATCGGCGGGCGAGGCTTTTTTGATCGGCGCGGCGTGCTGCCGATCCTCTCACCTGCTCCATAAGCGCGATAGGCGGGTTATCCTGATAGCTATTCGCGTGGCTCAGGCAAGGCCGCCGCGCGGCACACACACCACAACACACCCCGCAATCATCCGCCAAGGAGTGCCCGATGTCGCCAAAGGACCTGCTGCTCGCGTTCGTTGTGATCGCGGTATGGGGTGTCAATTTTGTCGTCATCAAGGTCGGGCTGCACGGCGTGCCGCCGATGCTGCTCGGTGCGCTGCGTTTCCTGCTGGCGGCTTTTCCCGCCGTGTTCTTCGTCAGGCGGCCAACCGTGCCGTGGCCGCTTTTTCTGGCTTATGGCGCGACCATCGCATTTGGCCAGTTAGCGTTGCTGTTCATGGCCATGTACGTTGGGATGCCTGCCGGACTGGCGTCGCTGGTGCTGCAATCGCAGGCGTTCTTCACACTGGTGTTCGCTGCGCTGCTGCTCGGTGAGCATTGGCGAGCGCACAACCTGCTCGCGCTGGCGATTGCGGCGATTGGGTTAGCAATCATCGGCATACAGGGTGGTCATGCCATGACGGTTGCTGGCTTTGTACTCACGCTGCTCGCGGCATCGATGTGGGCGCTGGGCAATGTCGTGATGCGCAGAATCGGCAGGGTCGACTTGTTGGGGCTGGTGGTCTGGTCCAGCCTGATCCCGCCATTGCCTTTCCTCGCACTGTCCTTTTGGTTCGAGGGGCCGGCGCAGATCTGGTCGTCGCTTGGCCAGATCTCGGCTGCGTCGGTGTTCGCGGTAGTCTACCTGGCATTCGTCGCCACGTTGCTCGGCTACAGCTTGTGGGGTGGCTTGTTGACGCGCTATCCGGCCGCGCAGGTCGCGCCGTTTTCGCTGTTGGTGCCGATCGTCGGGCTGAGCGCCGCGGCGCTGTGGCTCGGCGAGGCGCTCACCCTGCCGCAATGGCTCGGTGCGGTGCTGGTGATGGGCGGCTTGCTGGTGAACGTGTTCGGCCGCGGGTTGAGCGATCGGCTGGCGCGCGTACGCCGAGCTTGAGCATGGCGGCGCCAACCCGGCGCGGCTTGTGCAACGACGCCGTCCACCGCATGCAACCCGTTACGCGGATTTGCCCCAGCTGTCGCGCAGGCTAACGATCCGGTTGAACACCGGCTGGCCGGGCACCGAATCGACACGGTCGGCGACAAAGTAGCCGTGCCGCTCGAACTGAGTCCGGTCCTCGGGCAGGAACTGTTGTGCGCCTGGCTCCAGGTAGGCAGTCACCACGCGCTTAGCATCCGGGTTCAGCGCCTCGAGGAAGTCGCGACCGCCGGCATCTGGCTGCGGCTCCTTGAACAGCCGGTCGTACAGGCGCACCTCGGCGTGGTACGCATGCGCGGCGCTGACCCAATGAATGTTGCCCTTGACCTTGTAATGGTTTGAACCTTCGGTCCCTGACTTGCTGTCCGCGAAATAGTGGCAATGCACCGCGACGATGTTGCCGTGATCATCCTTGTCCACGCCCGTGCATTCGACGACGAAACCATAGCGCAACCGCACGCGATTGCCCGGGAACAGCCGGAAATAGCCCTTTGGTGGGTTTTCGTTGAAGTCCTCGCGCTCGATCCACAGCTCCCGCGAGAACGGAAAGGTCCGCGTGCCGCGCTCCGGGTGATGGGGATGCACCGGTGCGCTGCATAGTTCTTCACTATCCTGCGGATAGTTGTCCACGATAAGCTTGAGCGGATCGAGTACGGCGATCGCGCGAGGCGCCTTCTCGTCCAGATCCTCGCGCAGCGCCGCCTCGAGTAGTCCGAAATCGATCCACGAGTTAACTTTGGTCAGCCCGGTGCGTTCGCACATCAGCCGGATGCTCTCCGGCGTGAAGCCCCGACGGCGCAACCCGACGATTGTCGGCATGCGCGGATCGTCCCAGCCGTCCACGTGCTTGCCCTCAACCAGCTGCAGCAGCTTGCGTTTGCTCGTGACTACGTACGTTAGGTTGAGCCGCGAAAACTCGATTTGCTGTGGCAGCGGACGCGTGAAGACGCCGGCATCGGCCAGCTCCGCGAGAAACCAGTCGTACAGCGGCCGATGATCCTCGAACTCGAGCGTGCACAGCGAATGCGTGATGTTCTCCAGCGCATCGCAGATGCAGTGCGTGTAGTCGTACATCGGATACACGCACCATGCGTCGCCGGTGCGATAGTGATGGGCGAAGCGGATTCGGTAGATGACCGGGTCGCGCATGTTGATGTTCGGCGACGCCATGTCGATCTTGGCGCGCAACACATGCGCGCCTTCGGCGAATTCGCCCGCCTTCATCCGGCGAAACAGCGCCAGGTTTTCCTCCGGCGTGCGGTCGCGATACGGTGACGGCGTGCCCGGCTCGATCAGTGTGCCGCGCGTGGCGCGCATTTGCTCCGCGCTCTGGCTGTCCACATAGGCCTTGCCGCGCTGGATCAGCAGCTCGGCGAACGCGTACAGCTTGTCATAGTAGTCGCTGGCGAAGTACAGGTGCTCGCGACCGTCCTTCTGCCAATCGAAGCCGAGCCACCGGACCGCGTCGATGATCGAGTTCACATACTCGACATCTTCCTTTTCCGGGTTCGTATCGTCAAAGCGTAGGTGGCAAACGCCGCCGTAGTCGCGCGCGATGCCGAAATTCACGCAGATGCTCTTGGCGTGACCGATGTGCAGGTAGCCGTTCGGCTCCGGCGGGAAGCGCGTCTCGACCCGTTGGCCCCACTTCCCGGACCGGTTGTCGTCGTCGATGATGTTGCGGATGAAGTTCGACGCGGCGGCCGGTTCGGCCGATGCGTTCGTTGGCGCGCCCGGACCGCTGCCGCCTGGCGGCGCGCCAGCAGGGGTGACAGGGTGTTGGCCGGGCTGGGCGCCCGATCTTGCGTCTTTGCGTTCGATATTCATGAGCGGGCAGGGTGGGCCGGCCCGTGCCCGGGCCGGACGATGTTCATGACATTGCATTTTACCCGACGTGACGGCGCGGCGCGGGCCATGCAGCGCGATCACGCTGGGGGCTGCCGCGACCATAGCACCTGTAACAACGCGTAAAAGCGATTGCCACTCCGCGCCCCGCTCTCTTACGATCCTTGCGCTCGCGCATGCGCGAGGATCCGGTCATAAGGAGAAGAAATGAACGCGAAGGCGTCGACGCTTGCAAAAGTGGTGGTCCTGGTATCGCTAGTTCCGGCATTGTCCGCATGCGGATCGTTGTCGCGTTCGGAAAAACACGCGGCGATTGGTGCGGCGGCCGGGGGCGCGCTGGGTTATGTGCTAACCGGTGGGCCGCTGGGCACGGTAGTGGGTGCGGCCGCCGGTGGCCTGGTTGGCGCGGGCCATTGATGCGTGATCCGGGGTGATAAAAACGTAGTCCTTACTCCTCATGCGGGACGGCAAGCTCGCGCTGGTGATCGGCACGCCAGGCGGCTCGTGCGTCTTCACGTCCGTGTTTTAGGTCATTATCGACCTGTACGGCTTTAAGACGCCGGCCAATGAGACCATTGCCGCGATGCGCTTTCATCATGAGTTGTTGCCGCCGAACACGAACTTCTGGATCACATCCGCGCTGAAGTCCGCCACCGTTTGTGCGGACCCGGGATCGGCGAGCACGCGCGTCGGGGCCAATACGCGCAGGTAAGTCAGGGCTCCCATAAACCGAGCATGTCTCCTTGCAAGTGCAACGGTTGCAGCGATGATACGGGGGTGGGCCGGTACGCCCATCCCGTATAATCAATTGTTTAAACGGGCGCGTCCGTGTCCGGATTCACACCCGATGCGCTGGCGCGCCAGCGACAGACTACTCGAAGCACGCTATGAAAGCCGCTGAAATCCGCGAGAAGTTCCTGAAGTTCTTTGAATCGAAGGGCCATACGATTGTTCGCTCGTCGAGCCTGGTGCCTGCCAACGATCCAACGCTGCTATTTACCAATTCCGGCATGGTGCAGTTTAAGGACGTGTTTTTGGGCACCGAGACGCGACCGTACTCGCGGGCCACGACCGCGCAGCGCAGCGTGCGAGCCGGCGGCAAGCACAATGACCTGGAGAACGTCGGCTATACCGCTCGGCACCATACGTTCTTCGAGATGCTGGGCAACTTCTCGTTCGGCGACTACTTCAAGCGCGACGCGATTCACTATGCGTGGGAGCTGCTCACGCGTGTTTACCAGTTGCCGCCAGAGAAGCTGACCGTGACCGTCTACCACGAGGACGACGAGGCGTACGACATCTGGGCCAACGAAATTGGCGTGCCGCTCGAGCGGATCATCCGCATCGGTGACAACAAGGGTGCGCGCTATGCCTCGGACAATTTCTGGCAAATGGCCGAGACCGGTCCCTGTGGCCCGTGCTCGGAGATCTTCTATGATCACGGCCCGCAGGTGTGGGGCGGGCCGCCCGGATCGGCCGACGAGGAGGGCGACCGCTTCATCGAGATCTGGAACCTTGTGTTCATGCAATTTAACCGCGATGCGCAAGGCAACCTGACGCCGTTGCCCAAGCAGTGTGTCGATACCGGCATGGGCCTGGAGCGGCTCGCCGCGGTATTGCAGCACGTGCACAGCAACTACGAGATCGATTTGTTCCAACGGCTGATTGCCGCGGCGGCTCGCGAAACCGGCGTGTCGGATCTCGCGCACAACTCGCTGAAGGTGATCGCCGACCATATCCGCGCGTGCGGCTTCATGATCGTTGACGGTGTGATCCCGGGCAATGAGGGGCGCGGCTACGTGCTGCGCCGCATTGTACGCCGCGCGATCCGCCACGGCTACAAGCTGGGTCGCAAGCGCCCGTTCTTTCATCGACTAGTCGAGGATCTGGTCGGCGAGATGGGGACCGCGTATCCGGAACTGAAGGCGGCGCAGCAGCGCGTGACTGACGTACTGCGCCAGGAAGAGGAGCGTTTTTTTGAGACGATCGAGCACGGGATGTCGATTCTGGACGCCGCGTTGTCCGAGCTTGCGGCGCGCGGTGCGAAAGTGCTCGACGGTGAACTTGCATTCAAACTGCACGATACGTACGGCTTCCCGCTGGACCTGACAGCGGATGTGTGCCGTGAGCGGGGCATCGGCGTCGATGAGGTGGCGTTCGACGAAGCGATGGCGCGCCAGCGCGAGCAGGCGCGTGCGGCGGGCAAGTTCCGGATGGCCCAGGCGCTCGACTACACGGGCGGTAAGACGACATTCCACGGCTACGACAAGCACGTGTTCGACGATGCCAAGGTCGTTGCGGTGTATGCCGATGGCACGGCGGTGCCGTCGCTGCGGGCGGGCCAGCAGGGTGTGGTCGTGCTTGACCAAACGCCTTTCTATGCGGAGTCGGGCGGCCAGGTTGGCGACCAGGGGACGATCAGCAATGCGACGGTGCGCTTTGCCGTGTCCGACACGTTGAAGGTCCAGGCCAACGTGGTCGGCCACCACGGTATCCTCGAGCAGGGTGAGCTGAAGGTCGGCGATGTCGTCAGCGCCCGTATCGATGCCGAGCGGCGCGCCCGCACCGCACGCAATCACTCGGCGACGCACCTAATGCACAAGGCGCTGCGCGAGGTGCTGGGTCCGCATGTGCAGCAAAAGGGCTCGCTGGTCGATCCAGATAAGACCCGTTTCGATTTCTCGCACAATGCGCCGCTCAGCGACGACGAGATTCGTCGCATCGAGGCGTTAGTCAACGCCGAGGTGTTGGCCAATACGCCGGGCATCGCGCGGGTGTTGCCGTTCGACGATGCGGTCAAGTCGGGTGCGATGGCGCTGTTCGGCGAAAAGTATGGCGACGAGGTTCGCGTGCTCGACCTGGGGTTCTCGCGAGAGTTGTGCGGCGGCACGCATGTGCAGCGCACTGGCGACATCGGTTTGTTCAAGATCGTGTTCGAAGCAGGGGTGGCGGCCGGCATCCGTCGTGTCGAGGCGATCACCGGTGACAATGCGCTGCGCTATGTGCAGGACCTGGAGTCGACGCTCGCGGGGGCTGCTGCGGCATTGAAAGTCCAGCCGGCGGAACTGACGCCGCGCATCGCGCAGGTGCAGGACCAGCTCAAGGCGCAGGAAAAGGAGCTCGCACAACTCAAATCGAAGGTCGCGTCGAGCCAAGGCGACGAACTGGCGAGCCAGGCGGTCGACGTGGCGGGCATGCGCGTGCTGGCGGCTCAGCTCGAAGGCGCCGATGTGAAGACGCTGCGCGAAACGGTCGACAAGCTGAGGGACAAGCTCAAGCATGCCGCGATCGTGCTGGCGAGCGTTGACGGCGGCAAGATTAGCTTGATCGCCGGCGTGACGACCGACGCGAGCCAGAAGATCAAGGCCGGCGAGTTGGTCAACTTTGTTGCGCAGCAGGTCGGCGGCAAGGGCGGCGGCCGTGCGGACATGGCGCAGGCGGGCGGCACCGATCCGTCGAAGCTGTCGGCGGCGCTCTCCGGCGTCAGGGAATGGGTCCAGGCGCAGCTGTAAGCATGCTGCGGAAATAACCGCCGTGTCGCGGCGGCGGTGCGGTGGCGCTCACGCAGCGCGGCCCGCGGACGCAGTGGGGGCGGCAAGCGCGTTGCGGCAGTGCTCTCCATTGCTCCTAGCCGCAGCCTGCCGTGGGGACGCTCGTCGGCGAGCGCATCGCGTGCTTCGTCGGCCAGCGCAAGCAGGCGCTCGGCATAGTCGAGCAATGTATGGCCCGTCGGCGTCAGCACCAGCTTGCGACCTTCTCGAACGAACAGCTGCACGCCGAGTGCCTCTTCGAGCTGCTTGATCCGCGTCGTCACGTTTGACTGCACCCGATGCAGCTTCGCTGCGGCGCGTGTGATGCCTTTTCACGAACGACGGTGCGAAAGATCGACAACGCAGCAAGATCCATTGTTATTTTATGAAGATGTGAAATATCTGGATAATTCATTTTTTGAGATAGTGCGATACTGCTACGCTCGAATCGTCTCATTGGTTTTCCTACGGAGGTGTTGCCGTGTCCTTGTCCCATCCCGACCAGACTTCACCGTCTGCCGAATCCACGCACGCTCCGTGTGCCAGGGCAGCCATGCCGAGCCCGCTGCCGTCCCAAGCGCCGGACTCGCGCGTGGGCGGGCATCGGGTGCGGCCGTTGGCGCAGGCCCCAGCGGACACCGCGCCGGCATGGACGGCATTGGCCTGCGCGATGGCCCTCGCGGTGGCGCTTGGCGTCGGACGGTTCGCGTTCACGCCGCTGCTGCCGGTGATGCTGCATGACGGGCTGATCGACATCGCCGGCGGCGGCTGGCTCGCGTCGTTCAACTACGCTGGCTATTTCGTGGGCGCGGTGACGTGTGCGGCGCTGCGTGCGGACCCCGCGCGGATGATACGCGGCGGGCTCGTTGCTACGGTCGTGCTGACTGCAGCGATGGGCCTGACCGATGCGTTCTGGGCGTGGGCGGCGCTGCGCGCGATGGCGGGCGTGATCAGCGCATGGACGGTCGTGTTTGCATCGCAATGGGGCTTGCGGCAGCTGGCCCGTACCGGTGCCGTGCGCTGGAGCGGGGTGATCTATACCGGGCCGGGTGTCGGGATTCTGATCACCGGGCTGGCAACCCGTGCCGTGACGCACGACGGCGCGGCGACCGGCTGGCTGAGCTTTGCCTTGCTGTCGGCGGCGCTGTCCGCGCTCGTGTGGCGGCGATTCGCGGCCGAACGCCCAACGGGCGACGGCCGGATGGGGGCCACGTCCCACGGATCCGCGGCGTCTCAACTCGTGCCACCGTCACCGTCCATGCGCATCGCGCGTGCCGACGCGTACTGGTTGTGCGGGCTCTATAGCTTGGCTGGATTCGGCTACATCATGACCGCGACGTTCCTGCCGGTCATCGCGCGACAGGCGCTGCCCGCCGGCTCGCCATGGCCTGATCTGTTTTGGCCGGTGTTCGGGGCGGCGATTATTCCGGGCGCGCTGCTGGGCGCACGGCTGCCGGCACACTGGGACAATCGGCTGTCGCTGGCGATCTGCTACGTGATGCAGGCCGCGGGCATCGGGCTTGGCATCGCATTACCGACGCTCGCGGGTTTCGCGCTCGGTAGTTTGCTGGTCGGGCTGCCGTTCACGGCGATCACGCTGTTTGCGATGCGCGAGGCGCGCCGCCTGCACGGCGAAAGGGCCGCTGGACTGATGGGCTATGCGACCGCCGCCTATGGCCTCGGGCAGATCGCTGGGCCGCTGGTGGCCGCGCCGATCGCTGCGCGCACAGGATCGTTCTCGCCCGCACTCGGGCTCGCGCTGGCGGCGCTGTTGCTCGGCGCGGCCCTGTTGGTGGCGGTGGCCCGTGCGGCAGGGGCGCGCGAGCGCTAACCGGCCACGCGCCCACCGGCCCGTTGCATCGTTGGTCCGTTGCGTTGTTGGCCCGTTGCGTCGTCGGCGTGCGGCAGACAATGCACGGCGCGGCCAGGCGGCGCCTCAAAACCGATACAATAGGCGGCTCTTTCGCGCATTTCAAACGATGATGGGATCGACACCCGCAGGTGCGCTGGGCAGCGACTACCGGTATTGTCCGCGCTGCCGCGCCGAACTGATTGACCGACCCGTTGCGCGCGGTGCTCGAACCACTGGTTCGATAGCGGGGCGGCGGACGCGATACGTCGAATGCCCGCGGATTTAGCGATGCAATCGTTCGTTGTCGTATTGCTCAATGGCCTGAGCTATGGGTTGCTGTTGTTCCTGTTGTGTGCCGGGTTGACACTTGTGTTCAGCTTGATGGGCGTGATGAACTTTGCGCATGCGAGTTTCTACATGCTCGGTGCCTACATCGGCTACACGGTCGCGCGCTACGGTGGCTTTGCCGCCGCGTTGATCCTCGCGCCGGCCGCGGTGGCCGGCCTGGCTGCCGCTTTCGAGCTTGGCGTGCTGCGCCGCGTGCACCGTCACGGGCCACTTGCCCAGTTGCTGGCGACCTTTAGCCTGGCGTATCTGATCGCCGAGTTTGTGCAATTGGGATGGGGCCGCTCGCCGTTGCCCGCCGTCGTGCCGCAGTGGCTCGATGGCGCACTGGTGAATTGGCATGCGGTGGCATTCTCTCGTCTTCGCGCCTTCATGATGGCGATCTCCGCTGGCGTGCTCGGCCTCTGTGCGCTGCTGCTGCGGTATTCCCGCATCGGCCTGGTGATCGCGGCCGCGCGCACGCATCCGCACGCCGTGCAGGTGCTGGGCCATGACGTCGCTCGTGTGCAAACTCAGGTGTTCGCGGGCGGCGCGGCGCTTGCCGCGGTGGCCGGCGTGCTCGGCGGCGTGGCATTCGTTACGGATACGTCGATGGCCGAAACGCTGGGTTCGATCGTGTTCGTGATCGTCGTGGCTGGTGGAATGGGTTCGTTGGCTGGTACATTCGTCGCGTCGTTATTGTTCGGCATCGTGCAGACGCTGCTTGTCGGACTCGACATACGGCTCGGCGCACTGCTCCATTGGGTGTTGCCGATGGTAGGCGACGCCGGCGCATGGAGCCGTATCACGTTAGCACAGCTCGCGCCAGTGACGCCCTTTGTATTGCTGATCATCGTGTTGGCATTGCGTCCGGGCGGGCTAGTGCGTGGTCATGCGGAGCCGGACACATGATGACGCATCGCGAGACCCCGCGTGGCGTATGGCTTGACCGCAATATGCGGCGACCGCCGTGGGGTGGGCTGATATTGGCGACCGTGCTCACCGCGCTGCCGCTGCTGCCGCTGGCGCACGGCGAACCGAGCGGCGCGGCGCTGGCGCTCGCGTCTCAGGCGGCCGTGCTGATTGTATTCGCGCTGTCGTACGATTTGTTGCTCGGTCAAACCGGCTTGCTGTCGTTTGGCCACGCGATGTATTACGGCATCGGCGCGTTAGCGGCGGCGCGTGCGGCCAACGCGTGGGCATTGTCCGCGCCGTGGCTGCCGGTTGTCGGCGGCGCAGGTGCGGCGCTTGTGGCAGTCCCGGCCGGGTGGCTCAGTGCGCGCCGGGGCGGCGTGACCTTCGCGATGGTGACGCTAGGGCTCGGCGAACTGGTCGCAACTGCCGCGAGCACGGTGCCGGAATGGTTTGGCGGCGTGGGTGGCGTGATGATCGACCGCGGAGCCGTCCCGGGCTGGCTCGGTATCGATTTCGGTTCGACGCGTTCGGCCTACGGCCTGGTGGTCGCGGTCGCACTGGCCTCGTGCATGCTGATTGCCTGGTTATTGCGCACGCCGCTCGTGCGGGTAGCCAATGCGGTGCGCGACAATCCGCGACGGGCGGCATTCGTCGGCGTAGATCCATCGCGCGTGAGATGGGCGATGACGGTCATCGCCGCGTTTTTTGCCGGCGTCGCCGGCGCGCTGTCAGTGGTGACCTTTGAGATCGCCACTGCGGACAATGCGAGCGTTGCAACATGCGCGACTGTGTTGATCGCCGTGGTGATCGGCGGCACCGGCACGTTTGCTGGTCCTGTACTGGGTGCCGTGATTTATGTGTCGATCGCGAACGGCTTGGCGTCGATCACCCGCGCGTGGCCGATGTACGTTGGCTTCTTTTTCCTGTTCGTTGTGGTACTCGCGCCCGGCGGGCTGGTCGGTGCATGGTTGCATCGCCGGGTGTCGCCATCACTGGCAGACAGCCGGCGTGCGCGATGCGCGCTACCGGGGTTCAGCGGGCGACGCATGGCACGTGTTCTGGCAGTGCTTGGCATGCTGGCCGGCGGTATCGCTGTGATTCAGTCGGTTTATGCATGGCGATTCGGCGATACCGGCGCGGATATCAGTCCGGGCTGGCAGGCCGTCAATGGGTGGGGCATAGCGGTGGCCGGTGTGGTATTGATGGCGGTGTCGTCGTTCGCGCTGCGTGCCACGGTGCCGCGTTCGTCGCGCCGGGTTGCGGCGGGCTTGCGTTCGACCTCTGCTGCTGCGGCAGCCATGGCTTCGGCTCATGCTTCTTTGGCAGCGATGGCTTCAACCCATGCTTCTGCGGCAGCCACGGGGCCAGCCGTATCCGAAGTCACCGCACCAGTCATCGTCGCAGGCGCTGCCATCAGTGCGCAGGGGCAAGCAGCCAGTACGGCGAAACAAGTGAAACCAGTGGATCCCGTGCCGGCGATACGGCCGGAAGTGCCGAGCAGCCCGGCGCTCGATGTGACGCTGGACGACGTCCATGTCAGTTATCGCGCGACACCTGTGTTGCGCGGCGTGCGACTGCACGTGCAGGCCGGCGAGATCCATGCGTTGATCGGTCCGAATGGCGCAGGCAAGTCAACGGTATTCAACGTGCTCAGCGGCGTCACGCAGGTCGATCGGGGCACCGTGCGCCTCGACGATAGGGCGATCCGGCGGTTGGCGGCGCATCGGATCGCCCGCCTCGGCGTCGCGCGGGGCTTGCAGACCCCCAGCTTGTTCGCGCAATTGTCGGTACTGGATAATATGTGCTGTGCGATGCTTTGCCCGCGCGGCGGGCCGCTTTGTCGCTGGCTACAGCCTGCTGCATGGCGCGGTCTGCGTAAGCGCGCACTCGACTGGCTACAGGTGGTGGGCATGGGCGATGAGGCTAGCGCCCGTGCCGCGCAACTGAGCTATGCCCGACAACGCGCGCTTGAGTTGGCCATGGCCACGGCCAGTGGTGCACGACTGCTGTTGCTGGACGAGCCGACTGCCGGCATGAGCCGGGCAGAGGCCATCGAGGCGCTTGCCTTGATCCGCCGGATGGCAGACGGACGCACGGTCCTGCTAATCGAGCACGACATGGACATAGTGTTCGATCTTGCAGATCGGATTTCGGTGCTGGTCGATGGCGTGGTCATTGCCACCGGTACGCCGGCGCAGATCCGCGCCAATCCGAGCGTGCGCGAGGCCTACCTGGGCCCTGCGCGTGCGCCATGAGGCTCGACGTACGCCACCTGGAGGCCGGATACCAGGGCGTGCGAGTCATTCAGCACGTATCAATGCACGTGGACGGCGGAGAGATCATCGCCGTATTCGGCCGCAATGGCGTGGGCCGTTCGACGCTGGCCAAGGCCATCGTCGGTCTGGTTGAGCGGTGTGGCTCAATCGAACTCGATGGCATGCAGATCGGCACGCTACGCACCGTGGACATCGCCCGCGCCGGCGTCGGCTATGTCGCCGAGACCCGCGATGTGTTCCCGACATTGAGCGTCGCGCAGAATTTGCTGCTCGGCCTGCCGCGACGCGCACGGAGTCCGGCGGTGATCGAGTCGCTGTACGCGTTGTTTCCTCGCTTGCGTGTCCGTGCCGACGTGAAGGCGGGCGTGCTCTCCGGTGGGGAACAGCAGATGTTGGCCATTGCCCGCGCGTGGGCCGCGCAGCCCCGCGTGTTGATCATCGACGAGCCGACCGAGGGTCTCGCGCCGCGTGTTGTCGATGAGCTTGGCGTTGCACTGGCGACGCTGGCTGCGCGCGGCACTGCGATTGTGCTGATTGAGCAGCGTGCCGCAATGGCGTTGGAGCTGGCGCGACGCGTCTACGTGATGGGACGCGGTCCGTCGGGTTTTGGCGAGATCGTCTTCGCCGGTGAGCGCAGCGAGTTCGAGGCGACGCCGGCGATTGCTCGGCAATGGCTGTCGGTGTAGCGCCGCGCGAGTCGCAACGGCGGCATGGCGTGATAGCGCTGTAGCCTAGTCAGCATGCCGGCGATGTAGGCTGCCAGCGCCGTTTCCCGCTACAATTCATAGGCGGTGCGGACCCGCATCGCGTTTGAGCCAACGGTAGGGATTCGATGGAAGTCCACAAGGAAGTCGACGCGCGGGGGCTGAATTGCCCATTGCCGATTTTGCGCGCGAAGAAAGCATTGGCCGACATGCAGAGCGGCCAGATCCTGAAAGTGCTGGCGACGGATCCCGGCTCGCAGCGGGATTTCGCCGCGTTTGCGAAGCAGACCGGCAACGAACTGGTCGAAACCAGCACCGGCGCCGACAAGACATTCGTATTTCTGATGCGTCGGCGTTGAGCAAATGCACCGCAAGCTGCGGCGCCGTGCCGCGGCGTTAGCCTTCGAGTACCGGCGACCGGGTGCGTAAGTATTCGGCGAACTCGTCGCGAACCTCCGGGTGCTGCAGCGCGAACTCGACGGTTGCCTTCAGGTAGCCGAGCTTGCTGCCGCAGTCAAAGCGCGTGCCATGGTACTTGTACGCGAGCACCTGCTCGTCGCCGAGCAGCGACTGGATCGCATCGGTCAATTGCAATTCACCGCCCGCGCCTGGCTTCAGTGCACGCAAGTGACTGAAGATGCGCGGCTTGAGTACATAGCGGCCGACCACGCCAAAATTGGATGGCGCGACCTCCGGGGCCGGCTTCTCGACGATGCCCGACATCTTGACGATGTTGTCTTCCCATTCCTTGCCGTCGACGATGCCGTACGACTTCGTTTCCTCGTGCGGCACTTCCTCGATGCCGATCACCGAGCTGTGGTAGTGATCGAATACCTCGATCATTTGCTTCATCACGGGCGGGCGACCGTACAGTAGATCGTCGGCGAGGATGACCGCGAACGGGTTGTCGCCGACGAGCTTTTCCGCGCACAGCACCGCATGGCCGAGTCCGAGTGCCTCGGGCTGGCGAACGTAGAAGCAGTCAACGTGGCTAGGCTTGATCCCGCGCACCAACTCGAGCAACTTGTCCTTGCCGCGAGCCTCGAGTTCTGATTCGATCTCATACGACTTGTCGAAGTGATCCTCGATCGCGCGCTTGCTGCGGCCCGTCACGAAAATCATTTCGGTGATCCCCGCGGCAACCGCCTCCTCAACCGCATACTGAATCAGCGGCTTGTCGACCACTGGGAGCATTTCTTTCGGGCTCGCCTTGGTGGCCGGGAGGAACCGTGTGCCAAGACCTGCCACGGGAAACACTGCCTTAGTAACTTTGAGCATCTTCGATTACCCTGTTCGTTTCCGGTTGTACTACGTTAGCCCGAGATGGGGAAATGGATAGCGCGACAAGAATGATTGCCTCGCTATAGCCGATAACCCTGCACTTTATGCCGAAAGCCGCCCGAGTTGGGTGGTCAATTTTGCCAACATCGACTCAAAATCTGCCAATCTTTTGCGCTCCTGGTCGACGACGGCGGCCGGTGCGCGGGCCACAAAACGCTCGTTTTGCAGCTTCGCATTGCATTTGGCCAGTTCACCGCCGATGCGGTTGATTTCGCGGGTCAGCCGCTCACGTTCAGCGGCAACGTCAATCTCGACCTTCAGTACCAGCTTGTTCGAGCCGACAAGGGCAACAGGCGCGCCATGCGCCTGTTGGTCGAGCGCGGCTTCGTCTGCGAGCACCTGGACTTCCGACAACCGCGCAAGCGCTTGGGCATAGGGCGCGAATTCGCGCAGGCGCGTGGCATCGCCGGCCACCACCAGCGGCACGCGGGCGGCGGGCGACAGATTCATCTCGCCGCGCAAATTACGACATGCATCGACTACTGCCTTCAGTTCGGCAACCCACTGTTCTGCCCGCTCGTCGATCTTCGACGGCGTGCTGCGTGGATAGGGCTGCATCATCACGGAGGCGTCGCCGGCTGCGGTTCCGGCCGGATACCGACCCGCCAGCGGCGCGACTTTCTGCCACAACGCCTCGGTAATGAACGGCATCAGCGGGTGCGCGAGTCGCAGAATGGTCTCGAGCACGCTGAGCAGCGTGCGCCGCGTGCTGCGCTGCTGCGCCGGCGTGCCGGTTTGCAACTGAACCTTGGCCAATTCGACGTACCAGTCGCAATACTCATCCCAGACGAACTTGTAGATCGCGTTTGCAATGTTGTCGAAGCGATAGTCAGCAAAGCCCTTCTCGACGTCGGCCTCGACCCGTTGCAACAGCGACACGAGCCACCGGTCGGCGGGCGAAAAGTCGAGCGTGCCGTGCGGCCCGCAATCACCTTGGCATGGCACGATACCGCAATCATGCCCTTCGCAATTCATCAGCACGAAGCGCGTGGCGTTCCATAATTTGTTGCAGAAGTTGCGATAGCCCTCGCAGCGCGCCAAATCAAAGTTTACGTTGCGCCCGAGCGTGGCCATCGACGCCATCGTGAAGCGCAGCGCGTCGGTGCCGTAGGCGGGAATCCCATTCGGGAATGCCTTGCGCGTCTTTTGCTCGATCGATGCCGCCTGTTTCGGATTCATCAACCCGGTTACGCGCTTAGCGACGAGTGTTTCCAGGTCAATGCCGTCGACGATGTCGATCGGATCGAGCGTGTTGCCGCGGCTCTTGGACATCTTCTGGCCTTCGGCGTCGCGCACCAGGCCGTGCACATACACGGTGTGGAACGGCACTTTGCCGGTGAAATGGGTGGTCATCATCACCATTCGGGCGACCCAGAAGAAGATGATGTCGAAGCCCGTCACCAGCACCGATGAAGGCAGGAAGTGCTCGAGTTCCGGCGTCGATTGCGGCCATCCAAGCGACGAGAATGGCACGAGCGCGGACGAGAACCACGTGTCGAGCACGTCCTCGTCGCGCTTGAGCGCGCCGTTATAGCCCTGTGTGCGGGCCTGTGCCAGGGCGTTGGCCTCGCTATGCGCGACGAACACCCGACCATCGTCCGCATACCAAGCGGGAATCTGGTGGCCCCACCAGAGTTGGCGCGAGATGCACCAGTCCTGGATATTCTCTAGCCACTGGTAGTACGTAGTGGTCCAGTTCTCCGGCACGAACTTGATCTGGCCGTGGCGCACCACGTCCAACGAGGTTTGCGCGATCGACTTGCCCGGATGCAACGTACCTTCGGGCGCTGGCCGGCTCATCGCGACGAACCACTGATCGGTGAGCATTGGCTCGATGATGGATTGCGTGCGATCACCACGCGGCACGACCAACCGGTGCGGTTTGACCGACTCGAGTAAGCCGAGCGCGTCCAAGTCTGCGACGATGCGCTCGCGCGCGTCGAAACGGTCCAGCCCGCGGTAGGCGGCCGGTGCGTTGTCGTTAATCTTCGCATCGAGCGTGAGCACAACGATCTGCGGCAATCCGTGGCGTTGCCCGACCTGGTAGTCGTTGAAATCGTGCGCTGGCGTGACCTTGACCACGCCGGTGCCAAACTCGCGTTCCACATAGTCGTCGGCGATCACTGGGATCTCGCGTCCCACCAGCGGCAGTGTGACGCTCTTGCCGATCAGCGCTGCGTAACGCTCATCCTGCGGATGGACCATGACCGCGACGTCGCCGAGCATCGTCTCGGGCCGTGTGGTCGCCACGCTCAGGTGGCCTGAGCCGTCAGTGAGCGGATAGCGGATGTGCCATAGCTTGCCGTCCTCCTCTTCGCTGACCACCTCCAGGTCCGATACCGCGGTTCTCAGCTTCGGATCCCAGTTCACGAGCCGTTTGCCGCGGTAGATCAGCCCTTGCTGGTAGAGGCGCACGAACACGTCGGTGACGACGCGGGACATGCGCTCATCCATCGTGAAATACTCGCGCGACCAGTCGGTGGACGCGCCGAGCCGCCGGATTTGCCGCGTGATCGTGGAGCCTGATTCCTGTTTCCATTGCCAGACTCGCTCGACGAAGCGCTCCCGCCCCAGTTCGTGCCGTGATTGCTTTTGTGCGTCGAGTTGGCGCTCCACGACGATTTGTGTGGCGATGCCCGCATGGTCCGTGCCGGGCACCCACAACGTGTTCTCGCCGCGCATCCGATGGTAACGCGCCAATCCATCCATGATGGTCTGGTTGAACGCGTGGCCCATGTGCAGCGTGCCAGTCACGTTCGGCGGTGGCAGCTGAATCGCGAAGTCGGGCCGCTGTGGGTCTAAGGTTGCCTTCGCGTAGCCACGCTTTTCCCATTCTGGGCCCCAATACGCCTCGATCGTCGAAGGCTCAAAACTTTTTGCAAGCGTGGTATCGCTGTCGCTCATTGTCGAAATCTGCCGGAAAGACGGTGAAAATGCGGTGGAATAAATCGTCATAGTCAATTATAAGGGAGCCGGTGATGCGCCAGCGCCGGTTGCGCCGTCGCATGCTGCGGCACCTGTCGCTGTGGGGCTGCATGCCGTGCGCATCCTCCGCGTGCCCGGGCCGACTGCGGCCGTATAATGACAAGCTTGTTGTGACCAAGGCCGCTCATGTCTGATTTGCTTGCCAAACTGAATCCCGAACAATATGCAGCGGTGACGCTGCCGAACGAGCCGGCCCTGATTCTTGCCGGCGCGGGCAGCGGCAAGACGCGCGTGCTCATTACCCGCATTGCATGGTTGATCTCGCGCGGCGAGGCGAGCCCTGCCGGTATCCTGGCCGTCACCTTCACGAACAAGGCGGCGCGCGAGATGCTGATCCGCCTGGACGCAATGCTGCCGATCAATACGCGCGGCATGTGGATCGGCACGTTCCACGGATTGTGCAACCGGATGCTGCGCGCCCATTACCGCGATGCCGGGTTGCCGCAGGCATTCCAGATCTTGGACACGGCAGATCAGTTGTCGGCCATCAAGCGGCTGATGAAGGGCCTGAACGTCGACGATGAGAAATATCCGGCAAAGAGTCTGCAGTACTTCATCAATAATGCGAAGGAGCAAGGTTTGCGGCCTGAGCAGGTTGATGCGAGCGACAATTTCAATCGCAAATGCGTCGAGCTGTATGCCGCCTACGAGCAACAATGCCAGCGCGAGGGGGTCGTCGATTTTGCGGAATTGCTGCTGCGCTGCCATGAGCTACTGCAACGCAATCCGACGCTACGGGCACATTACCAGGCCCGTTTCCGGCATATCCTGGTCGACGAATTTCAGGACACCAACAAGCTGCAGTATGCGTGGCTGAAGCTGCTGGCTGGCGGGCATAATGCGATATTCGCGGTCGGCGACGACGATCAGTCGATTTACGCGTTCCGCGGCGCCAACGTGGGCAACATGCTTGATTTCGAGCGCGAGTTCAACGTCCGGCACCTGATCAAGCTCGAGCAAAACTATCGTTCGCACGGCAATATTCTCGATGCCGCCAATGCGCTGATCGCACACAATTCGAAACGGCTCGGCAAGAACCTGCGTACCGATGCTGGCCACGGTGAGCCGGTGCGGGTCTATGAAGCGACGACCGATTCGCAGGAGGCCGGCTGGATCGTCGAGGAAATCCGCGCCCTGATCGACACGGGCCTGTCGCGCGATGAGATCGCGGTGCTTTATCGCAGCAACGCGCAGTCGCGCGTGGTCGAGCACACGCTGGTTAATGCCGGGATTGCGTACCGGGTCTACGGTGGACTGCGCTTTTTCGAGCGTCAAGAAGTCAAACATGCGCTCGCGTACCTGCGGCTGATCGACAATCCGAGCGATGACACCGCGTTTGCGCGGGTGGTCAATTTTCCGACCCGTGGCATTGGCGCACGTTCGCTTGAGCAACTGGCTGATGCCGCGCGGCTGTACAACTGCTCGATGGCACAGGCAATTCCCTACGTGACCGGCAAGGCCGGCCAGGCGCTTGGCGGGTTTCTCGCGTTGATTGAGCGGATGCGTGGCGAGACCCGTGCGATGAGCTTGCCGGAGACGGTCGAGGCGGTGATTCGGCTCAGCGGGCTGGAGCAATTCTATGCCAACGAGCGTGAAGGTCAGGAGCGCATCGAGAACTTACAGGAATTAGTCAACGCGGCCAGCGCGTTCGTGTCCGAGGAGGGCTATGGCCTCGATACGCCGGCGCGCTCGATCCCGCTCGCGCCGGGCGCGGGCCGCGCTGCCGCGCTGCGGGGGCCGGACGAGGATGGCGAGCAGGCTGTACTGGAGGCGTCGCGCATCGACGCACCGGCGCAGAATCCCGAGCAGATGACGCCGCTTGCCGGCTTCCTGTCGCATGCGTCGCTCGAGGCGGGCGACAATCAGGCGCAGGCCGGCGAGCACGCGGTGCAATTGATGACGGTGCATGCCGCCAAGGGGCTCGAATTTGCCGCTGTGTTCATCACCGGACTCGAGGAAGGCCTGTTCCCGCATGAGAACAGCGTGACGGAACAAGATGGGCTCGAGGAAGAGCGGCGCCTGATGTACGTTGCAATCACGCGTGCCAAGGAGCGGCTCTATCTGTCGTTCGCTCAAAGCCGGATGTTGCACGGCCAGACGCGCTACAACGTGCGCTCGCGTTTCTTTGACGAATTGCCGGCCGAGGTGTTGAAGTGGCTCACGCCCAAGCTGGAGCCCGGTTCACGCTGGGGTCAGCGTGCCGGTTTCGGCGACAATGCTGGATGGGGCCGCGATTGGTTCGGCCGCAGCGTCCGGCGCGACGACGCGCCGTATGGCAATGCGCGCTTTGACGACGGGGCGCCGGCGCCGGCGTTCGCGGACCAGCAGCGCGCCGCGCAAAGCGGCTTCCGGATCGGCCAATCCGTCTTCCACGCGAAATTCGGCGAGGGCATGATCACCGCGCTGGAGGGGGGCGGCACGGACGCGAAGGCACAGGTCGCATTTAAGCGGCACGGCACCAAATGGCTTGCGCTCGCGGTTGCGAAACTGCAGTCAGTGTGACGAACCGGCAGAGGTGGGTACGACGGGCCCGGTGGTGAGTACGACGGATCGCAAGCGGTGAGTATCATGAATCCCAGCGGTGGTCGAACGGTGCCGTTGCACGGTCGCGCGACAGCACTGCGATGGGCGATGCTGCGAATGCCGCGACGGCTTATGCGGTAGGCGGCGGCCCGGCGTGCTGCTCGGCGCTGAAGCAGCCGCGATAGGTCGCGTAGAACGAGCAGTAAATCATCGTCCACAGGATCACGCTGACCGGCAACAGCGCGGTCAACGCGCCGCTCGTTAGGCCGAACACGCTCAGCACGAAACCGAGCACCAGCGACACGCCCATCACAATTGCGAACCACGTGGCTAGATAGACGAGGAACGCGCCGCGGTTGCGCCAGCAGGCCACGAAGCTGAAGAACATCGCCTTGACTGGCGGCACGCGATGCCAGGCGGTCAGCAGTGGCGCGAACCAGAACAGCATCATCGTCGGCACGTAGATGACGAAGCCGAGCGCGATACTGGAAAGGAACAGGCGACTGGAGGCGACGTCGTCATTCGGCTTCGCTTCGCTGACGACGGTTTTCAGCAGCGAGCCGCCGTCGATCAGCGACGTCAAGAACAGGCCCGCGGTGACTAGCACAAGGTAGATCAGCCCGAGTTGCAACAGCTGCCGCGCGACGCCGCCGCCATGCGCGCGAAAGCCGGTAAACAGCGCGAGCGGCAACACGTGCTTGCCGGCGATCACGTCGCGGCATGCACTCATGAACCCGACGGACAAACCCGGCACGAGTATCAGCCACAGCGCGGAGCCGACCACCGGCACATGCGCGACGAGCATCATCGAGAACAAATAGGTAAAGAAAATCGCCAAGAAGCTCAGCGGGTTCTTGCGGAACAGCCAGATGCCTTGGCGGAACCAGATATAGCCGGATTTCGCGGGTGCCTCGATCAGTCGCATAGCAGAGGAGTCAAAGCCACGGCAACGCGTCGGCGCCGATGCGCTCGCGCAACACACGCTCGAAATGAGCGGGGTCGTGCGGCTTGAGCAGGTGAGCGTCGCGTGGCAAGTAAAAGTCATAGAGTCGGGACAACCAGAAGCGCAACGCACCGGCACGCAGCATATCGCGCCAATGTTGCGTCTCGGCAGGGGTAAACGGTCGCACGGTGTGGTACGCGCGCAGCAACGCCTGGGTTCGCGCCTGGTCCAGGTGACCGGTGTCCAGGTCGACACACCAGTCGTTGACGGTCACGGCGACATCGAACAACCACTTGTCGCAGCCAGCGAAATAGAAGTCGAAGAGGCCGCCGAGCGTATCGCGCCCGTCGCGCAGCGCGAACAGCACGTTGTCGCGGAATAGATCGCAGTGGCATGGCCCGCCGGGCAGCGCTGCATAGTCGGGCGACGCGAAGAACGCCTGCTGATACGCTAATTCGCTGACCAGCAGCTGGTGCTGCGCATCGGTCACGTAGGGCAACACCGCTGGGACATTGTCTCGCCACCAGGGCAGGCCGCGCAAATTCGGCTGGTGCATCGGGAAATCTCGTCCGGCAACGTGCATCCGCGCCAGCATGTGTCCGACTTCGGTGCAGTGCGTAACCTGCGGCGCTAGCCGCGGCGAGCCGTCCAGCCGCGTCACGATCGCGGCGGGCTTGTCCATCAGTATGCCGAACAACGCGCCGTCGTCGCGGCGCATCGGGTCGGGCACCGGCACGTGATGCGCCGCTAGATGCCGCATCAATTCTAGGTAGAACGGCAACTCGTGTGCGGCAAGCTTCTCGAAGATCGTCAGCACGTACTCGCCAGTGGTTGTCGTCAAGAAAAAATTGCTGTTTTCGATTCCCGACGCAATGTCGCGGAAATCGATGATCTCGCCTATCTCGTAGTGCTGAACCCAGGCGGCGAGCCGGGCTTCGGGAACGGCGGTGAAAACGGCCATGCAGACGTCGTTGGACAGGTTCGAAGGCTGCCGCCAGTGGGGCGCGACAGGGGGGCGCGTGCGGCCGGCATCGCATGCCGGCCGCCGAGGCGGTCAGTACTTGAGTTGCAAGGACGGCAGCCGCGTGGACGGCTTGCCGCTCTCGTGCACTTGCGGTGAAACGTCCGGCGAGGCGCTCATCTGGTAGCGCGTGCCGAAGTTCGAATGGACCTGGATGTCGACCGGTTTGCCACGATCGCGATATTCGGTGATCGATGTGCCGTTCGGACTCTTTTCGTAAAAGCTCGGTGTGCGGGGCGCGTTGAATTCTACTGTCGAATGCGCGACGCCGGCCGGCCGGTTGATTGCCTTCAGATTCGGCAAGCCGACGGCCTCGTTCACATCCTGCGACGCGGCGGTGTCCGGCGTTGCCGCGGCGTCCGATTGTGGCGCGCTCGCCGCAGCGACCATCGTGGCAGCCAGTGCCAGGGTGGCCGCCACCAGCATGGTCGCGAACCGGGTCGCGCCGCGAGGGGTTGCGCCAAGCGCAGTGTGGAACGGCTTCATGACAATTCTCCGAGACGGTAAAGCGATTTTATCAAACCAGCGTGCGTCATAGGTGCCAGCGTGACGCCGTTGCCGCGTTTTTTTCGCGCCCCGCATCGCAGCCGTGTTTCGTGATAATGTGGATTGGCGCCGATCGGCACGGCCCTGTGCGCTCCCGCACCCAGGCTGTCGTGCCTGCTCCGAGGAAATCGAATAATGAATGTGATTAATGCGTCTGCCACGTTTTGCACCGAAGCTTTTGATGATCCCGCCGCGGCCGTCGAGCGGCTGTCCACCATTTATGATGCCAGCAGTGCATCGCTGCGCGATGCATTCGAACGGTATCGGCGCGGTGAACGTATCGAGGCGCATATCCGCGCCTGCTATCCGTTCGTGCGGATTCGCACGGACATCAATATGCATATCGATTCACGCCACTCGTATGGCTTCGTCGCGGGCCCCGGCGTCTATGAAACCACGGTGACCCGGCCGGACTTGTTCGCCGACTACTATCGCGAACAACTGGGACTGCTCGTGAAGAACCATAAGGCGTCGATCGAGATCGGGGTGTCGCGGCAGCCCATTCCGATTCACTTTGCGTTTGCGGAAGGCATCCACTTGGAGGGCGAGCTGGACGTGGACCGCTTACGGCAGATGCGCGACCTCTTCGACATGCCGGATTTGTCGCTGCTGGACGACCGCATTGTCAACGGCACGTACGAGACGCCGCCTGGTGAGCCGCATCCGCTGGCCCTGTTCACCGCGGCGCGAGTGGACTTTTCGCTGCACCGGCTGCGGCACTATACGGCGACGTCGCCGACGCACTTCCAGAACTACGTGCTATACACGAACTACCAGTTCTACATCGACCAGTTCGTCAAGCTTGGCCGTTCGCTGATGGCACGCGCCGACGATGCGCGCGAGCGCGCGTATCGCAGCGAATACGTCGCGTTCGTTGAACCCGGCGATGTGATCACGTACAACGCGAACCTGGGCGAGCAGCCGGAACAGGGGCTACCGGTGGCACGCATGCCGCAGATGCCTGCGTACCACTTGAAGCGCGCCGACGGCAGCGGCATCACGATGATCAATATCGGCGTGGGGCCGTCCAATGCGAAGACGATCACCGATCACGTTGCGGTGCTGCGCCCGCACGCGTGGATCATGCTCGGGCACTGCGCCGGTTTGCGCAATACGCAGCGGCTCGGGGACTACGTGCTCGCGCACGGCTATGTGCGCGAGGACCACGTGCTCGACGACGACTTGCCGCTGTGGGTGCCGGTGCCCGCGTTGGCCGAAGTGCAGGTGGCGCTGGAGCGGGCCGTCGCGCAGGTCACGCGGCTCGATGGTGCCGAGCTTAAGCACGTAATGCGCACCGGCACGGTCGCCACCACCGACAATCGCAACTGGGAACTGCGCGATCATCGCGAACCGGTGCTGCGGCTGTCGCAGAGCCGGGCGATCGCGCTCGACATGGAGAGCGCGACGATCGCGGCGAACGGTTTTCGCTTCCGCGTGCCGTACGGCACGTTGCTGTGTGTATCTGATAAGCCGCTACACGGTGAACTGAAGTTGCCGGGCATGGCGGATCGGTTCTACCGTGCGCAGGTGGACCAGCACCTGCAGATTGGCGTGAAGACGATGGAGCTGCTGCGCACCAACGGACTGGACCGGCTGCACAGCCGCAAGCTGCGCAGCTTTGCTGAGGTGGCATTTCAGTAGCAAAGCCTGATGAGGCGGGGAATTGGCGGCTTCGCCAACTGCTACTAACGGTTAAAGCCGTCGCTGTAAGCAATTCGCACATCAGGATACAACCATAATTTCGCATCATTGCCATTGCCCCAGCATGGATGTGCGGTGGCTCACGTGGCATCCCTTCGTCCGAATAGAAGCAAAGCGTCCAACTGAGAAATGCATGAACTGCACTTGGAAAGTTGGACGCCTACTGGCATTCACACACCAGACGACAAAAGCAATAATGGCTCAACGTTTGGCGTACCAATACATGAAGCTGTCGCCAAAGTACACGAGAGAGACCCGCTGTCGATATCTGGCGGACATTCGGTAAATAAGGTTACCACAAGCCAGATTTGGCAGGCCTATTAATTACTGCTTCATGCAAATTGCAAACCCTTGTAGATTATCACCTAGCGACTTGTCATGCATGCCACCGATCCACCATCCCGTCATGTCGCTAGTCGGTTGCGAAACGTCAAGTCCGACAGACATCCAAAAACCTCTACCGTCACTTGTTCCACCGGTTGGTTGTGCACCGCATTGGGGTGCCCATACGTTTCCGCCGCCACTTATAACTTGCCAGCCGGCTGGACACGAGATGATCAAATTGTCGACTCCACACGCATAGTCGGAGACAATTTGATATTGTGGAATTTGATGTTGCGGAAGTGAAACGGCCAGCCGCCACACACCGGATTGACAAAAAAGTGGTGTTCCATTGGCGTTCCTAGCTTGGCGACCGTTCTCAGGACATTTAGTGCCTTCTTCCACGACGTTTGTCACTTGAATGTCTTGAGCTTGCATTGTGCTATCCAGATAAGATTGTGCTGGCTTCCATATACCAGATTGACAAAAAAGTGGTGCTCCGTTGGCATTTCTTGCTTGGCGACCATTTTCAGGGCATCCAGCGCCTTCTTCCACGACGTTTGTCACTTGAACATCTTGGACCCGTATTGTGCTAGTTTGATTTGGGATAACCATAGAGTATCCTTCAGTATCAACGTCCCCGACATCGGACCAAGCTGACGATGCCACAAGCGAGAACAAAAGCACCAAAATAAGTTTGATTGTTTTGCGCATGGTTAACCTCACCTCTGCAAAGAAGTTTACTAATTCACAATTTGAACGGTCCCATAAAACGAGTGGTCCCGCAAAAAATATAGCTTATTCCCAGTCAAACTACAATTTTTAATTAAATGGCTTATGGGTGAAACAATAATGCAAAATCATGGATTATTATTGCAATAGATTTTGTAAGGTCGCTTAAAGTTAGGGATTTTGACATTGCCAGCTTCGCACTGGCGGGTTCAACCGGGGAATGCAGCAACGATGCTGGCGTTTAATTTATTTGCTGGCCTCATGAACCCAATGTCTTTCTGAGTCGCTGATTCAATTGCAAAGCGATATTGTTCAGATCGCCTCGCGAGTAGCCGGCCAGGCTGGTGCCTTTGGAAAAGTACTGTCGAGGCAACCCGTTGGTATTCTCATTCTTGCCTCGCTGCCACGGGCTTTGTGGATCACAGAAGTAGACCTGCGCGTCGATCGCAACTGCGAATTGCTTGTGCTATGCGAGTTCCATGCCTTGATCCTATGCGACCGATTTGCGCAGTTCCGCAGGCAGCTTTCCCCACCTGCCAGAGAGTTATGCCCAGTGGGGTTACGCTAAACAGATTCATCAACTGGAGGCCTATGTCATGCAAGACGTGGCGATCATTGGAATTGATCTCGGCAAGCGTTCATTTCACCTCCACGGGTAGAATAAATCTGGCCTGGCTTGCTTCGCAAGAAGGTGTCGCGTCAGCAACTGATCAAATTCTTCAGTAACTTTCACGCCTGTATCGTAGCAATGGAAGCCTGCGCAGGGGCCCATTACATGGCTCGGGAACTGACTGGTTTCGGCCATTAGGTCAAGCTTATTTCGTCCCAGTTTGTCCGCCCCTTTGTAAAATCAAACAAAAAACGATTTCGTCGACGAAGCGATCTGTGAAGCTGCCTCACGACCAGCCATGCGATTTGTGACGCCAAAGACGGAATCACAACAGACGTTGTAACCCACTGATACCAAAAAGAAGTGCAGCTTCAAGCTGCGCAGCTTTGCCGAAGTCGCGTTCCAGTAGCGCCTACAGGTAGAACATTCGGTCTTCATCGCTCTTGGCCGGAGGCTGTGCACCTTCGGCCGGCGCCCGCTCCTCGTAGAATGCGAGCACGGCCTCGAGCACCTTGTCCGGCTCGTCGATCACCTGCATCAAATCGATGTCGTGTGGGCCGATCAGCCCCATCGGTTCAAGCGCGTCGCGGAACCAGTCCAACAGACCTTTCCAGAACGTGGAGCCAACCAGGATAATCGGCACATGGCGCGATTTTTTCGTCTGGATCAGCGTCAGCACTTCCGCGAGCTCGTCGAGCGTGCCAAATCCACCGGGCATCACGATCACCGCGTCAGAATTTTTTACGAACGTGACCTTGCGGGTGAAGAAATGTCTGAAGCGCAGCGAGATGTCCTGATACTGGTTGCCGCTTTGCTCATGCGGCAACTCGATGTTCAGGCCGACCGAAGGCGCCTTGCCCGCGTGCGCGCCTTTGTTGGCGGCTTCCATGATGCCGGGGCCGCCGCCGGAGATCACTGCAAAGCCGGCATCGGACAGCTTGCGGGCAATCTGCATGGCGAGCTTGTAGTATGGCGAGTTCGGCTTAAGCCGGGCAGAACCGTAAATGCTGATGGCCGGGCGGATTTCCGACAGGTACTCGGTCGCCTCGATAAACTCTGCCATAATCGTGAACATCTGCCACGATGCGCGGGCCTTCTTGGCTGTCGCGCGCTCTTGATCTGCGAGTGAACGCAGACTCGGAATCACTTTTCTCTTGGTCATAATGCTTGAAAATCAGAACCTCGAAGGCAAGACCCTGCTATTGGTCGATGGTTCGAGCTATTTATACCGGGCCTACCATGCGATGCCGGACTTGCGCGGGCCGGACGGTGGTCCGACGGGTGCGCTGTACGGTCTCATCAACATGATGAGGCGATTGCGTCGCGACATTCCCGCAGAGTATAGCGCGTGCGTGTTCGATGCGAAGGGCAAGACGTTTCGCGACGACTGGTATCCGGACTATAAGGCGCACCGCCCGCCGATGCCCGAGGACTTGTCCCGTCAGATCGAGCCAATCCACGTCGCGGTGCGCGCGCTCGGCTGGCCGCTGCTGATGATCGAGCGCGTGGAGGCCGACGACGTGATCGGCACGCTGGCGGTGCGCGCTGCGCAGGCTGGCATGAACGTGGTGGTGTCTACGGGCGATAAGGACCTCGCGCAACTGGTGAACGAGCGCGTCACGTTGATCAACACGATGACCAATGAGCGGCTCGACCGCGACGGCGTGATCGCGAAGTTCGGCGTGCCCCCCGAGCGTATCGTCGACTATCTGACGTTGATCGGCGATACCGTCGACAACGTGCCGGGCGTGGATAAGTGCGGACCGAAGACCGCGCTCAAATGGCTCGCACAGTATCAGACGCTGGACGGTATCATCGAGCACGCGAACGATATCAAGGGCGCGGTTGGCGACAACCTGCGTCGTGTGCTCGCGTTCCTGCCCACCGCGCGCCGGCTCGTTACCGTGCATACCGAATGCGACTTGTTCCCGCAAGTGCAGTCCATAGCCGAGTCGCTGCAGGCACGGGCAGAAGCTAAGGACGAATTGCGCGACATTTATTTGCGGCACGGCTTCAAGACGTGGTTGCGCGAGCTCGATAGCGAGGCCGGGCCCGACATGTTCACGGCCACGGCCGACGGCGGGGTCGCGCTCGGCCCCGGCGTGGTCGAGCCGGCGCCGGCGACCGACATCGAGCGACAGTACGAAACCGTCAATGCATGGGAGCAGTTCGAGCGGTGGCTGACGGTGATCGAGGCGGCGCCCCTCACGTCGTTTGACACCGAGACCACATCGCTGGACCCGATGCGCGCGCGTATTGTCGGCATATCGTTTGCGACCGATCCCGGGCGCGCCGCATATATTCCGCTCGCGCACCGCGGGCCGGATCATCCGGTGCAACTGCCGCGCGACGAGGTGCTCGCGCGGCTCAAGCCGTGGCTGGAGAGCGCCGCACATAAGAAGGTTGGCCAGCATCTGAAGTATGATGCACAGGTCTTGGCGAATCATGGCATCACGCTGGCCGGCATTGAGCATGACACGCTGCTCGAATCGTATGTGCTCGAATCGCACCGTCCGCACGACATGGACAATCTCGCGACGCGGCATCTCGGCGTAAAGACGATTAAGTACGAGGACGTCGCCGGCAAAGGTGCGGCGCAAATCGGCTTCGACGAGGTCTCGGTGGACGTGGCCACCGAATATTCCGCCGAGGATGCCGACATCACGTTGCGGTTGCACCAGGTGCTATATCCGCAGATCCAGGTCGAGAAAGAGCTAGACTACGTTTATCGATCGATTGAGCTGCCGACGGCGCGCGTGCTGCAGATCATCGAGCGCAACGGCGTGCTGATCGATAAAGACCGGCTCGTTGCGCAGAGCAACGAGCTTGGCATCCGGATGCTGGAGTTGCAGGCCGAGGCGTATGCCCTAGCTGGCGGCGAGTTCAATTTGAATTCGCCGAAGCAGATCGGCGAGATCTTCTTCCAGCGGTTGCAGTTGCCGGTGGTCAAGAAGACCCCGTCAGGCGCGCCGTCCACCGACGAGGACGTATTGCAGAAGCTCGCCGAGGACTATCCGCTGCCGAAGGTGTTGCTCGACTACCGCGCGTTGACCAAGCTCAAGTCGACCTATACGGACAAGCTGCCGAAGATGATCAATCCGGACACTGGCCGCGTGCATACCAACTATGCACAGGCAGTAGCCGTGACCGGGCGGCTTGCGTCCAATGATCCGAATCTGCAGAACATTCCGGTTCGCACGCCGGAAGGGCGGCGTATCCGTGAAGCGTTCATCGCGCCGCCGGGCAGTAGCATCGTCTCGGCTGATTACTCGCAGATCGAGTTGCGCATCATGGCGCACATCTCGGGCGACGCGTCGCTGATGGCGGCCTTCGAGCACGGCGAGGACGTGCACCGCGCGACTGCGTCGGAAATCTTCGGCGTGACGCGGCAGGAGGTCACGAGCGAGCAGCGGCGCATCGCGAAAGTGATCAATTTCGGCTTGATCTATGGCATGAGCGCGTTTGGCCTTGCATCGAATCTGGGCATTGCGCGCGACGCGGCCAAACTTTATATCGACCGCTATTTTGCTCGCTATCCGGGGGTCGCGCGGTATATGGACGAGACGCGGATGGAGGCGAAGTCGCGCGGTTTCGTCCAGACCGTGTTTGGTCGCCGGCTGTGGCTGCCGGAGATCAACGGCGGCAATGGCCCGCGCCGTCAGGCCGCCGAGCGCGCCGCGATTAACGCGCCGATGCAAGGGACCGCGGCCGATCTGATCAAGCTGTCGATGATCGCTGTGCAGGATTGGATCGAGCGCGCGCGCGTGAAGTCGCGATTGATCATGCAGGTCCATGACGAATTGGTGCTGGAGGTGCCCGACGATGAATTGGAGATTATCCGCGCCAAGGTGCCCGAGCTGATGTGTTCGGTCGCTCAACTCAACGTGCCGCTGGTCGCTGAATTGGGTGCGGGTGCCAACTGGGAGGAAGCGCATTGACGCCGGGTGGTCCGGCGTTGTCGGCGCCATGCGAATGACGGTTAACGACGGAGGTATCGGCATGCATCGGATCATTGTGGTCGGCGGCGGCGCTGGCGGATTGGAACTGGCTACGCGGCTCGGCAACCGGGTCAGGTCGCAGCGCGTCAGCGTGGTACTCGTGGACCGCTATCCGACCCACATCTGGAAGCCGTTGTTGCACGAAGTGGCGGCCGGCAGCATGGATCCGTTTACGCACCAGATTGAGTATGCGGCGCAGGCGCGCTGGCACGGTTTCGAATTCCAGCAAGGCGAGTTGCTTGGGTTGAATCGCACCGCAAAGACGATTCGCGTGAGCGCGGTGCGCGACGAGGATGACATCGAGCTGCTGCCTGAGCGCACGCTCGCCTACGACACGCTGGTGATCGCAATTGGCAGTACCACGCATTTCTTTGGCGTAACCGGCGCCGCGCAGCACGCGATCGCGCTCGATACGGTCGCGCAGGCAGAACGCTTCCGACGCCGTCTGATCGCCGCGTGCATGCGCGCGCAGCGGCCGCTGTCCAGCGCTGACGTGGCGGCCGACGGTACACCCGCGGCCGCCGTGCCGCACCCGCAAGCGGTGGGGCACGGGCCTCTGCCCGGCGGCGCTGCCAGCCCGGCGTACGGCGGGCCGGCCAGCGCTGCACATGGCGGGGCGGTCAGTGTTGCGCAGGGTGGGGCGGTCAGCCCGCGGATCCAGATCGCGATCGTCGGCGGGGGCGCCACCGGCGTCGAGCTGTCGGCCGAACTGCGCAACACGGCGCATGTACTGGCCGCGTATGGTTTGCACAAACTCGATCCCGTCACCGACATCGGCATCGTGTTGATCGAGGCCGGCCCGCGGATCCTGCCGGCGTTGCCGGAACGCGTTTCAGCCGCAACGGCGGCGCTGTTGCAACGGCTCAACGTCTCGGTGATGACCGGTGAAGCGGTATCGGAAGTGCGTGTCGGCGAGGTCGTCACGGGCAGCGCAAAGGTGTTGCGCGCCGATTTGACCGTGTGGGCGGCCGGCATCAAGGCGCCGCCGGTGCTCGCGTTGCTTGATGGGCTGGCCATCAACAAACTCGGCCAGCTGGTCGTGCGTTCGACGTTGCAAACCGAGAGCGACGACGACATTTTTGCGCTTGGCGATTGCGCGGCATGCCCGTGGCCCGAGGCCAAGCGGACGGTGCCACCCCGTGCCCAGGCGGCGCACCAGCAAGCGAGTTTCCTGCTCAAAGCGCTGCGTGCGCGTCTGGACGGGCGCGCTTTGCCCACCTATACGTATCGCGACTTCGGCTCCCTCGTCTCGCTGGGCCACAACGCAATCGGTAATTTGATGGGTGGCCTGATCGGCAAGAGCCTATTCGTCGAGGGGCTCTTTGCGCGATTCATGTATCAATCGCTGTACCGGATGCATATTGCCGCATTACATGGCTATGGCCGGATGCTACTCGACATGCTGGCGCACGGGCTGCGGCGCACCACGCGGCCGCGGGTCAAGCTGCACTGAGCCCGTGGCCAATCAGGGCTGCGCGCCGGTGGCAACAGGCCTGGCCGGGTCCGCGACCCATTCGCTCCAGGACCCGGCGTACAGGACCGCGCCGTGCAATCCGGCGATTTCCATCGCAAGCACATTGTGGCACGCGGTGACGCCGGAGCCGCAGTACAGAATCGTGTGCTCCGGCGCAGTATCGTCGAGCAACGAGCACAATTCGTCGCGCAACGTGTGGGCGGGCTTGAAGCGGCCGTCTGCGGCGAGGTTGTCTTTGAAAAAGCGATGGCGAGCGCCCGGAATGTGGCCGGCGACCGGATCGATCGTCTCGTTCTCGCCGCGATAGCGGTCCGGCGCCCGAGCGTCGAGCATCCGGCACGCGGCCGCGTTCATCTGTTGCTGCACGCCATGGACGTCGATGCTGATCGACAGCGGCTGCGATGGTGTGAACGTGCCGGGGGTGATGGCCGGTATCGCGTTGTCCAACGGCTGCCCGGCGGCTTGCCACGCCTGCAGCCCGCCATCGAGCAACGCCACCTCCTCGTGGCCCAGCCAGCGCAGCAGCCACCACAGCCGTGCGGCGAACATGCCGCCTTGCGCGTCGTAGGCGACTACCTGTACGCCGCGGCTCAAGCCCCGCTGCGCGAGCCGGCGTGCGAGCGTCTCACGTTCAGGCAGCGGATGGCGCCCGTTGGTGCCAGTCTTTAGTCCGGACAGGTCGCGGTCGATATCCAGGTACTGTGCCCCCGGGATGTGCGCAGCGTCATACGCGGCCGCGCCGGCCGACGTGTCGGCCAAATCGAAGCGGCAGTCGAAAATGAGTGTGGTTACGCTGGGTGTGGCGAGCCGGGTGGCCAAATTCTCGGTGGAAATCAGCGTGGTGTAGCGATGCTGCGGCATGGCGAATCTCCTGGCGAGGCGGTCATGACATCGACCTTGGGCGAGCTAACCCTAGTCTAAACAAAAAAGCCGGATCTTAGTCCGGCTCGACTAGTCGCAAGCGTGTGTCAAATCGTGCCGAGCTCGCGACGCAGGAACTCGTGGAAGTGCTGCATGCCGTCTTCCATCGGGCTTTGGTACGGCCCCACTTGGGATTCGCCGCGTGCGAGCAGCGCGCGACGTCCGGCATCCATTCGCTCGGCGATCTCGTCGTCCTCGACGGCGGTCTCCAGATAGGCCGCGCGCTCGGCTTCAACCATCTCGCGCTCGAACAGCGCCACTTCCTCCGGATAGTAGAACTCGACGATGTTCGTCGTGCGCTGCACGCCGCGCGGGATCAGATACGACACGATGAGTACGTGCGGGTACCATTCGATCATGACGTTCGGGTAGTACACCATCCAGATCGCACCGAAATCCGGTGGCGCGCCGTTGCGGAACTTTAGCAACTGGTCGTGCCACTTGCGGTATGTCGGCGAACCCGGATTCGCGAGGGCGCTGTGTACGCCGACTGTCTGCACGCTGTACCAGTCGCCGAACTCCCATCGCAGATCATCGCACGAAACGAAATTACCGAGTCCAGGATGGAACGGGACGACGTGATAGTCCTCGAGATAGACCTCGATAAACGTCTTCCAGTTGTAGTTGCACTCGTGGACTTCGGTGTGGTCGTACAGGTACCCGGAAAAGTCGAAGTGGCTCGCCGGGCCCAGGCGCGCGAGATCGCTTGCGACGTCCCGGCCGTTGCGCTCGAACAGCATGCCGTGCCAGGACTGCAGTGGCGTGGCGCCCAGGTTCAGGCACGGATTGTCTGAAAAGTGCGGCGCGCCGAGCAGCTCGCCGCCCAGGTCGTATGTCCAGCGGTGCAGCGGGCAGACAATGTTCTCGACATGCCCGCGACCGTTGAGCATGATGGCCTGCCGGTGCCGGCATACGTTTGACAGCAGTTCGATACGACCGTGCGGATTACGCACCAGTAGACGGCCCTCATTCTCTGCGGGCAGCGCAAAATAGTCCCCCGCTTCTGGCACCATCAGTTCATGGCCGATGTAGCGTGGACCGCGTTTGAACAGGACGTCGAGCTCGCGTGCGAGGAGCGCCTCGTCGAAATAGGCTGAAACAGGCAGCTGGCCGTGAATAGACTTGAGCTGCAGAGCATTGCTCAGATTGGACATTCCCACTCCCGTGCAGACGTGAAAGCAGTGAACAACCCAACCATCGAAAAATCGATTTAGGGAAACTCAAGATTATACCCGCTCCGAGCAAACGGGGTATCTAAATCTTTGATCCGGATCGTATTTATGACGCGAACCCGCGTCATCGGAGTATATTTGCCGGCCCGGCGTATTCGGCGCGCAGCACGCTGAGGCCGCATTCGCTGCCGGCCGGCCGGCGTTTGCCGTAAAATAGGTGACTTGCCAGAACACATGTGCATGATGCCCAACACCGCTTCCCAAGCCCCTGACGGGGCAGATGTCCCGTTGCCGGACAATTACGAAACAGCGCTCGGCGAACTCGAGTCCCTGGTCGAGCGAATGGAAGGGGGCGCGTTGAGTCTCGAAGCGTCGCTTGCGGCATATCGTCGCGGTGCAGCCCTTGTTGCGTATTGCCAACAGCAGCTCGAGAAAGTCGAGCAACAGGTTCGCGTACTCGATGGCGAGACGCTCAAGCCCCTCGATCCAGCGATTGACGACGGAGAGTGTGCATGAGCGCCACGGCATTTGACGAATGGGTACACAACGTACTAGTGCGAACCGAAGCGGCGCTCTCGGCGGTGCTGCCGCCGGCGGACGTCGAGCCGATGCGGCTGCATCAGGCGATGCGCTATGCGGTGCTGGACGGCGGCAAGCGTGTGCGCCCGATGTTGTGCCACGCAGCGGGCCAGGCGCTGGGCGCGCCTGCTCAGCGGCTTGACGCGGCGGCCTGCGCGCTCGAGTTGATTCACGTGTACTCGCTGGTTCACGACGATTTGCCGTCGATGGACGACGATGATATGCGTCGCGGCAAGCCGACGGTGCACGTGCAGTACGATGAGGCAACAGGGTTGCTCGTCGGTGATGCGCTGCAATCACAAGCGTTCATCGCGCTCGCCTCGGACGCGCTCGACGCGCACCGGCAGGCCGCGTTGATGCGCGAACTCGCTTGCGCGAGCGGCTCGCTCGGCATGGCGGGCGGGCAGGCGATCGATCTGGCGAGCGTGGGCATGCGGTTGTCGCGGACGCAGTTGGAGACGATGCATCGGATGAAGACCGGCGCGCTGCTGCGCGCGGCGGTCAAGATGGGAGCGCTGTGCGGTGACGGACTGTCGGCCGACATCGAGGCCGGGCTCGATGCGTATGCGAAGGCGGTGGGTCTGGCGTTCCAGGTGGTCGACGACATCCTGGATGTGACCGCCGACTCGGCCACGCTTGGCAAGATAGCCGGTAAGGATGCGGCCAACGACAAACCGACCTACGTATCGATCATCGGGCTGCAGGCGTCGCGGGAACTCGCGGCGCAGCTGCGTCGCGACGCGCGTGCGGCGCTTGCGCCGCTGGGCGAGCGTGGGCTACGGCTTGCGCAAATCGCTGACCTGGTAGTGGAGCGTGTGAATTGAGCTGACGCGCCGGCGGCGGGCGTGGCGTGGCGCCCGCGATCGCAGCGGCGGCCCGCCTGGTGGCCGGCGACATACAGCGCGACACACATTGGCCAGGAGCGTCGGCGTATGCGCCGCAGAATTGTCTGGAATGGAACGACGATGTACGACTTGCTGAAAACCATCGATGACCCCGCCGCTCTGCGGCGCCTAGAACGCCGGCAGTTGCAGCCATTGGCCGATGAGCTGCGTGCCTTCGTGCTCAACAGCGTATCGCAGACGGGCGGCCACCTGTCATCGAATCTCGGCACGGTCGAACTGACCATTGCACTGCACTATGTGTTCGACACGCCGGCGGACCGGATCGTTTGGGACGTCGGCCATCAGACCTATCCGCACAAGATCTTGACCGGACGGCGGGACCAGATGAGCACGCTGCGCCAACTTGGCGGCATCTCGGGCTTCCCGCGCCGTTGCGAATCGGAGTACGACACCTTCGGCACTGCGCATTCGAGCACGTCGATCTCGGCGGCGCTGGGCATGGCCGTTGCCAGTCAACTCAAGGGCGAAGACCGGTATGCGATCGCGGTAATTGGCGACGGTGCGATGACCGCCGGCGAGGCATTCGAGGCACTGAACAACGCCGGCGTGTGTGAGGACATCCCGTTATTAGTGATCCTGAACGACAACGACATGTCGATTTCGCCGCCGGTTGGGGCACTGAACCGGTACCTCGCGCGGCTGATGTCAGGCAAGTTCTATGCGACCGCGAAAAAAGGCGTCGAGCGGGTGCTGCGCCACGCGCCGCCGATGCTGGAGCTTGCGCGCAAGCTTGAGGAGCATGCAAAGGGCATGGTGGTGCCCGCGACGCTGTTCGAGGAATTTGGCTTCAATTACATCGGTCCAATTGATGGACACGACCTCGATTCGCTGATTCCAACGCTACAGAATATCCGTGGCTTGCGTGGCCCTCAGTTCCTGCACGTGGTGACGAAAAAAGGCCAGGGCTACAAGCTGGCCGAGGCCGATCCGGTGCTGTACCACGGTCCGGGCAAGTTTAATCCGGATGAGGGCATCAAGCCTGGCGGCGCCGCTAAGAAAACCTACACCAAGGTCTTCGGCGAATGGCTGTGCGATGCGGCGGAACTGGACCCGCGGGTGGTGGGCATCACGCCGGCGATGCGCGAGGGCTCGGGGCTGGTGGAGTTCGAGCAGCGCTTCCCGCAACGCTATTTTGACGTGGGCATTGCCGAGCAGCACGCGGTGACCTTCGCCGGCGGGTTGGCGGCCGAAGGGTTGAAGCCGGTGGTGGCGATCTACTCGACGTTTCTGCAGCGCGGCTACGACCAGTTGATCCATGACGTGGCGTTGCAGAACCTGCCGGTGATGTTCGCGCTGGACCGCGCGGGGCTGGTGGGCGCGGACGGGGCCACGCATGCGGGCGCCTACGACATGGCGTACCTGCGCTGCATCCCGAACATGGTCGTAATGGCGCCGGCCGACGAGAACGAGTGCCGGCAGATGCTGCACACGGGCTTGCAGCTTGACGGGCCGAGCGCGGTGCGCTATCCGCGGGGTACGGGGCCTGGAGTGGCCCCGCAAAAGCGGCTGAGCGCAGTGCCGGTGGGCAAGGGGGAGATCCGACGGCAGTCGCATGCGCCGGCCGGCCACCGGGTGGCGATCCTGGCGTTCGGCTCGATGCTGACGCCGAGCCTGACGGCGGCGCAGGAGTTCGACGCGACGGTGGCGAACATGCGTTTTGTGAAGCCGCTGGACGAGGCGCTCGTGCGGCAGCTCGCCGACACGCATGAGCTACTCGTGACTGTCGAGGAAGGAACATTGATGGGCGGCGCCGGCTCGGCGTGCATCGAGTCCCTACAGGCGGCAGGGGTAAACCGACCGGTATTACAATTGGGCCTTCCCGACCGTTTCGTCGACCATGGCGATCCGGCGAAGCTGCTTGCCGCATGCGGTCTGGATGCGGCGGGAATTGCCAGCGCGATCCGCGAGCGCTTGTCAACCGTGGAACGGCAAAAGCACGATGGCAACGCGAAAACGACCAAGCTCGTCGCATAGGCCGTGACCGCAACGGCCGTTGCTGTTTCTCATGTAGAATCTGCACGAGCGGCATGGGCCATCCGGCCGGGCCGCCTGTGCTGGCGCTCCGGTGCCGCCATGAACTGAGGCGTGCGCCGGTGTCAAGGAATGCCAATGAACCAGATGAATCCCGCTTTTTTGATGCCTGATGTGCAGAGCACGCCGGATACCCGGCAGATCCCGATCCAGCGGGTCGGCATCAGAGCGGTCCGCCATCCGCTGACGGTGAGGACTGCGCAAGGCGATGTGCAACCGACAGTGGGATCCTGGAATCTTAACGTGCACCTTCCTGCCGAGCAGAAGGGCACGCACATGTCGCGCTTCATCGCGCTGCTGGACCAAGCGCAGACGCCGCTGGACATCGCGCATTTCCGCGCTATGCTGGCGACCATGCTCGAGAAGCTCGAAGCCACGGCGGGTCGAATCGAAGTCACATTTCCCTATTTCATCCGGAAAACGGCGCCTGTATCCGGTGTGCAAAGCCTGCTTGACTATGAAGTGACGCTCAGTGTCGACGCACGCGACGGTGCCACACGCCTATTCACCAAGGTGCTGGTGCCGGTGACCAGCCTGTGCCCGTGCTCAAAAAAGATCTCTCAGTATGGCGCGCACAATCAGCGTTCACATGTGACGATCGCCGCCGAATTGGCCGATGACGTGCCGGTTGAGGACCTGGTGCGGATGGCCGAGGAAGAGGCATCGTGTGAGTTGTGGGGGCTGCTGAAGCGTCCCGACGAGAAGTTTGTCACCGAGCGGGCGTACGACAACCCGAAGTTCGTCGAGGACTTGGTGCGCGATGTTGCGCAGCGGCTCAATGCCGATCCGCGGATCGTCGCCTATGTGCTCGAAGCCGAGAATTTCGAATCAATCCACAATCACAGTGCGTACGCGCTGATCGAGCACGACAAGCGGCTTTCCGGCTAGCCTGCTTGCCCGACATCGACATCGACATCGACATCGACATCGACTCGGGCATCGGACGCCCGTGGCACGGCGTGCGTCGCGTCGGTGGTGAACTCGCGCCACGAATGCGGCGCGGGACGAAGGTTCACGGATGCACGGCGAACGCTGTACCGGCCCCTGCGCCCAAGGCTACGCCGGTGGCTGCCGTGGTGTGACGTCGGCAGTGGCCGAGGCGCTACGCTGGTTGTTGTCCAGGATCGTGATGGCACTCAGGTCCCAACGCGGCTTAACAGTGAACGCATACGACGTATTGGCCGCCGCGGGATTGCGTTGCAGGCGTAGTGCGCCCGCGAGCGCGATCATCGCGCCGTTATCGGTGCATAGTGCGAGGTCGGGATAGTACACGTCGAAGCCGCGCTTGGCGGCAGCGGCACACAGCGCTTCGCGTAACTGGCGGTTCGCGCCGACCCCGCCGGCCACGACGAGCCGCGTCATGCCTGTGCGCTTGAGGGCGGCAACGGCTTTCGCGACCAGTACGTCGACGGCGGCATCAACAAAGCCGCGTGCCAAATCGGCTTTTGCCTGTTCGCAAGCGTTCGAGCCGATTCGGCTCAGATGCGTGAGAACCGCTGTTTTCAATCCACTGAAGCTGAAGTCTAGGTCGCCCGAATGCAGCATTGGGCGGGGCAATTCGACGGCGCCAGGCGTGCCGAACTCGGCCAGCCGCGAAACTTCCGGGCCTCCCGGGTAGTTCAGTCCGAGCAATTTTGCGGTCTTGTCGAACGCTTCACCGGCCGCATCGTCCAGTGTTTCGCCGAGCGTCTGGTAGTCGCCGACATCGGCTACCCGCATCAGTTGCGTATGGCCACCGGAGACCAACAGCGCAACGAATGGAAAGGGCGGTGGCGTTTGTGCGAGCAACGGCGACAGCAGGTGTCCCTCGAGATGGTGAATGCCGATTACCGGCTTGCCGAGCGCCAGCCCTAACGCATTCGCGATGCTGGCTCCGACGAGTAGCGCACCGGCGAGCCCCGGCCCCTGCGTGAATGCGATTGCATCGATTGCGGTGCGCGCCACCCCGGCCTGCTGCAACACCTGCTCAAGCAGTGGCAGCGCGCGCCGAATATGGTCGCGTGACGCGAGTTCTGGCACCACGCCGCCATAGTCGCGGTGCATGGCGATTTGCGAATGCAGTGCGTGTGCAAGTAGCCCGCGCCGGCTGTCGTACAGCGCGAGCCCGGTTTCATCACATGAGCTTTCGATACCGAGGACGAGCATGAGAATCGGACAAAAAGGTGATCGAGCCGGATGCGACTTCGTTTGCGCCACCGGCTTGCCAGATGGCTGGCACGGCGCATGACCCCCGCAACGCAATCAATTAGTATAACAGTGCGGCCGCTAACGTAGCTGGCAAGTCGGTAGAATGCGCGCCATGGAACACTTCGATATCGCCGTAATTGGCGCCGGCGCTGCCGGCATGATGTGTGCGGCTGTGGCCGGCCAGCTTGGGCGGCGTGTCGTGCTGATCGATCACGCACCGCGCGTTGCTGAAAAAATCCGGATCTCCGGCGGCGGGCGGTGCAATTTCACGAACCTGTATGCGGACTGGACCCACTACTTGTCCGAGAACCCGTCGTTTTGCCGCTCCGCGCTCGCCCGCTATACACCGCAGGATTTTCTAGCACTGTTGCGCGCCCATCGTGTTCGGTGGCATGAAAAGCACAAGGGGCAACTTTTTTGCGATGACTCGAGCGAGACGATTATTGACGTGCTCAAACGCGAATGCAGCGCCGGCGGTGTCACGTGGCGCCATCCATTGCAGGTTGCGGACGTGGCTGTCGATACGATGGGGTTTGTGCTGGGCACGCATGCCGGCGCGCTGCGCGCACGGGCGCTCGTGGTGGCAACGGGCGGGCTGTCGATTCCGAAGATTGGGGCGAGCGACTTCGCGTATAGGCTCGCTAAACGCTTTGGTCATAAGCTTGTCGAGCCGCGTCCAGCGCTGGTGCCGTTGACCTTCTCCGCCGCACGCTGGGCGCCGTATGCGATGCTGGCCGGGATATCGATGACGGCACGCGTATCGACAGGCGGCGACAAGCGGCGTGCCGAGTTCGTCGAGGACCTGTTGTTTACGCATCGCGGACTGTCCGGCCCCGGTATTTTGCAGATCTCCAGCTATTGGAACCCAGGGCATGCGGTGTCGATCGACCTATTGCCGTCGTTTGACGTGGCCGGCGCACTGCTTGACGCAAAAGCCGCGTCGCGCCGGCAATTAGCGAACCAGCTCGCTGAATGGATGCCGGTGCGGCTTGCGCAGTGCTGGGCGATCCAGCACCACCTCCCGCCCCAGGCGCGGCTGGCCGATATTGCTGACAAGGCACTGCGTCAACTGGCCAGCGGGCTCCAGCAATGGACGTTGACGCCGGGCGGCACCGAAGGCTTTCGCAAGGCCGAGGTCACGCGTGGTGGCGTCGACACCCGTGAACTATCGTCGACCACGATGATGAGCGAGCGGATGCCGGGCCTATACTTCATCGGCGAGGCGGTGGACGTGACCGGATGGCTGGGTGGGTATAATTTCCAGTGGGCATGGTCATCCGGTGTCGCGGCGGGCCAGGCTGCTGCTGCCGCTGTTGCGCAACGTTAGCCGGACGCTGAGGGCGCAGAATTGTCTGCACGCACATCTGCTATACTGGCACACCTTTGGTGTATGTTGGTGGGATGTGTCCCTTTTTTCATACCTTCGACTGGACATGACGACGATTCGCGTTAAAGAGAATGAGCCTTTTGAAGTCGCGATGCGCCGCTTCAAACGCACGATCGAAAAGAACGGGTTGTTGACCGAATTGCGTGCGCGCGAGTTTTACGAGAAGCCGACCGCGGAGCGCAAGCGGAAAAAGGCGGCGGCGGTCAAGCGCCATTTTAAGCGTTTGCGCAGCCAAATGCTGCCGAAGAAGCTCTACTGATCTAGTATCGCGCCGGCGCGGCAGCCGGGTTGGCGCGATCATCTCGTGAACCTGCACCGCGTGTGCGTGCAGGGCTACTGCTGTGGCAGGCGCTGATGGGACCCGCGTTGCTGCGCAGACCCGCTTGTGGATCGTGTCCCAAGCGGGTTTTTGTGTTAAACGTCGGTTACTGCATGTCACAGTTCCATAGGCGAACCTGGGCCGTTGATGGCAATACGCATGAGCTTGAAAGACCGTATCAATGATGACATGAAAGCTGCGATGCGCGCCCGCGACAGCGAGCGGCTCGCAACCATCCGCCTGCTGCTAGCTGCGATCAAGCAGCGTGAGGTGGACGAGCGCACGGCGCTGGACGACACGGCGATCGTGACGGTCGTCGACAAGTTGATCAAGCAGCGCAAGGATTCGATTTCGCAGTTTCAGTCCGCCGGCCGCGAGGACCTGGCCGCGAAGGAATCGGCGGAACTCGTGGTGCTGCAGCAGTACATGCCTGCCCAGCTGTCCGAGGCCGACGTCGCCGCGCAGGTGCAGGACGCGATTGCGCAAGCGGGCGCGGCCGGTCCCCAGGACATGGGCAAGGTCATGGCATTGCTCAAGGGCAGGCTCGCGGGCCGTGCCGACATGACGACGGTTTCCGCGCAAGTGAAGGCGGCCTTGTCGGCGAAGTAGCGTTGCCAGGGCGACCGTGATTCCGCACTCGTTCCTGCAAGACCTGCTAAACCGCGTCGATATCGTCGACGTGGTGGGGCGGTACGTGCAGTTGAAAAAGGGCGGGGCGAACTTCAGTGGGCTGTGCCCGTTCCACAACGAAAAGAGTCCCTCGTTCACCGTCAGTCCGACCAAGCAGTTCTACCATTGCTTCGGCTGTGGCGCGCACGGCACTGCGATCGGTTTCCTGATGGAACATGCCGGCTTGACGTTTCCCGAGGCTGTCGATGAGTTGGCGCAGTCCGTTGGACTCACCGTTCCACACGAACCCGCGCCGGGTGTATATGGCGGTGGGAGCCCGCCCGGATTGAGGGACGGCACCGATCCGCCGCCTGCCCATCCCGGCACGGCGCGCGCGCTCGTCGACATCATGCAGATCGCGGCCGACTACTATCGCAAGCAGCTTCGGGGCGCGCCGGACGCGATCCAGTACCTGAAGGGGCGGGGCTTGACCGGCAAAATCGCGCTGCGCTTCGGATTGGGCTATGCGCCGGATGGCTGGCAAAACCTCGAGGCAGCATTCGCAAACTATCGCGACGATGCGCTGCTCGACGCAGGTCTGGTGATTGTCAGTGACAAGACGTCGAGCAACGGCGAAGCGCGCCGCTACGATCGCTTTCGCCAGCGCATCATGTTCCCGATCCGTAACGTACGCGGACAGGTGATCGGCTTTGGCGCACGCGTGCTCGATGGCGGCGAGCCGAAGTATTTGAATTCGCCGGAAACGCCGCTATTTAACAAGGGAACCGAGTTGTACGGCCTATTCGAGGCACGTCTTGCGATCCGCGAGAAGGGTTTCGTGCTGGTCGTGGAAGGTTACATGGACGTCGTTGCACTGGCGCAGTTGGGCTTTCCGAACACGGTGGCGACCCTGGGCACCGCGTGTACGCCGGTGCATGTCCAAAAACTGATGCGGCAGACCGACACGGTGATCTTCAGCTTCGACGGTGACGCGGCGGGGCGGCGTGCCGCGCGGCGAGCGTTGGACGCGTGCTTGCCGCACGCGGCGGACAATCGTACGATTCGCTTTCTGTTTCTGCCCGCGGAGCACGATCCGGACAGCTATATCCGTGAGCACGGCGTGCAGGCATTTGCGGAACAAATCGGGCGGGCAATGCCGCTGTCGCAGTTCCTGCTCAATGAGGTGCTGGCGGACAAGGAGATCGACCAGCCGGAAGGACGAGCCAAGGCCTTATATGACGCCAAGCCACTGCTGCAGGCACTGCCGCCCAACGCGCTGAGGGCTCAGATTCTGCACATGCTGGCGGATCGGCTCTCGACGCCCGTCGAAGAAGTGGCGCAGTTCTGCGAAGTCGGCTCGCGCACCGCGCCCGCGGTGCGCGGTACGCCGGCACGTGCCGATCGTCGTCGCGTCACCGGCCACGAGCATCGAGCACTACGCAACGTAATCATGTATCCGCGCATTGTCGCGATGCTCGATGTGCAGGATTGCGACACGCTGGCCACGCTTGCCCGGCAGGGGGCCTTGTTTGCCGAGACGATCGCGCATGCGCGGCAACTGGGGGACGCGGCAGAGTATCGGCTGCTAAAGGACTTGCTGCTTAATTCTCCGAATGCGCCGACGTATGAGGAAATCTTCCGGGAAATTCTGGTCTATGATGAAAACGTGCGTGATTTGCTGCATGCGCCGCCGGACGACGACAGCGCGCAGCGGCGCGATGAGCAGGAGCGGATCGCGGCTGACGAAGTCAGGGCGGTTGTCGCGAAGATGCGTTATGACGCTTGCTGCGAGCGACTTGAAATTTTGTCTCGGCAGCCAAAACTGGAAGGAGAGCAGGCCAGGGAGTTTGCCGAGTTGTCGCAGCGGCGTGCGGAACTGAAGCGTCGGGTCGCGGCATCGGTGCTTGGCGGAGGGGCTTGACCACCGTGCTATAATTGAAGGTTTTTAGCGGAGTTGTTTCCGGGCGACGTCGAATAGAGCGGAATTGCCATGGCAAAGACCAAGCGGAAAAAGGGGTTGGATTAGGTTGGAAGCGCAGGTCGGTGACGGTAAAGGCGACCGGTCCGCGGCGAAACAGGCCCCTTCTCGCATGTGGCGCGCCGGCGAACATCGCGCGATCCGGCCAGCGGGAAGCGACGACGCGGTCCTGCTCGATGGCGAAGTCCGTCGAGCAGGCTCGTGATGTGCGCGGCCGAGAAGTTCCCGAAGCGGGTAAGTCGGCAGGTCGCGGCCGCCGGGCAGCAGCCGGATAGCCGCACTGAGAGAGTATCCACGGTTGAAGCGGCGGCCGTCGAAGAGCCGCAAGTCGAGACCAGAGCCGTAATGGCGACATCCATGACGAAAAAGCTGAACGAAGTACCAGTTGATGAGGAAGCGGGCCAAGTCGATGAGTCGGCCGGCTCGGCCGCGCCGGTGAAGGGTGGCGAGAAGATCAAGGCGCGCGATCGTAGGGCCAAGGAAAAGGCGCTGCTGAAGGAGGCGTTCGCGTCTCACCAGCCGGGTACCGCCGAGGAGCTCGAGGAGCGCCGCTCGAAGCTGCGCGCGCTGATCAAGCTGGGCAAGGAACGCGGCTTCCTGACGTATGCTGAAATCAACGATCACCTGCCGGACAATTTCGCGGAAACCGAGGCGATCGAGAGCATCATCAGCACGTTCAACGACATGGGCGTGGCGGTCTATGAACAGGCACCCGATGCGGAAACGCTACTGCTCAACGACAACGCGCCGTCGGTGTCATCCGACGACGAGGTTGAAGAGGAGGCCGAAGTCGCGTTGTCGACGGTGGACTCCGAATTTGGCCGTACGACCGACCCGGTGCGCATGTACATGCGCGAGATGGGCACTGTCGAACTGTTGACGCGAGAAGGCGAAATTGAGATCGCCAAGCGTATCGAAGACGGCCTAAAGCACATGGTTCAGGCGATTTCGGCGTGCCCGACGACGATCGCGGACATCCTTGCGATGGCCGAGCGGGTCGCCAACGATGAAATCCGCGTGGACGAACTGGTCGATGGCCTAATCGATCCGAGCGCGGAGGATGCGGACGGCTTTAGCGCGTCGGATGCGGACGAGATCGAGTCGGAAGCTGACGACGCCGACGAAGGTGACGAGGAAGAGGAAGAAGAGGACGAAGGGGCAGGAGCGGCCGCGGCCAGCGCCGCGCAGCTCGAGGCGCTAAAGCGTGCGTCGCTGGAGCGCTTTGCGCTAATCAGTGAGTGGTTCGACAAAATGCGTCGCGCGTACGAGAAGGAGGGCTACAAGTCCAAGTCGTACCTGAAGGCGCAAGAGGCGATCCAGGCCGAGTTGATGTCGATCCGGTTTACCGCCCGCACGGTCGAGCGGCTGTGCGATACGTTACGCGCGCAGGTTGACGAGGTGCGTCAAGTGGAGCGCCAGATCTTGCATATCGTCGTCGACAAGTGCGGGATGCCGCGCGCAGAATTCATTTCGCGCTTCCCGAGTAACGAGACCAACCTAGACTGGGCCGAGCAAATCGTCGTCGAGGGGCATCCGTACAGCGCGGTGCTCGAGCGCAATATCCCGGCGATTCGCGAACAGCAGCAGCGTCTGATTGACTTACAGGCGCGCGTCGTGTTGCCACTGAAGGACTTGAAGGAAACCAACCGCCAGATGGCGGCTGGCGAGCTCAAGGCGCGGCAGGCCAAACGCGAAATGACGGAGGCCAACTTGCGGCTGGTCATTTCGATTGCGAAGAAGTACACGAACCGTGGCTTGCAGTTCCTGGATTTGATCCAGGAGGGCAATATTGGCCTGATGAAGGCGGTTGACAAGTTCGAATATCGGCGGGGCTACAAGTTCTCCACGTATGCGACGTGGTGGATTCGTCAAGCGATTACGCGGTCGATCGCGGACCAGGCGCGCACGATTCGGATTCCGGTCCACATGATCGAGACGATCAACAAGATGAACCGGATCTCACGGCAAATTCTGCAGGAGACGGGGCTCGAGCCGGACCCGGCCACGCTTGCTGAAAAAATGGAGATGCCGGAGGACAAGATCCGCAAGATCATGAAGATCGCGAAGGAACCGATTTCGATGGAAACACCGATCGGTGACGACGACGATTCTCACCTGGGCGATTTCATCGAAGATAACAATACGGTGGCGCCGGCCGACGCGGCATTGCACGCGAGTATGCGAGATGTTGTGAAGGACGTGCTAGACTCGTTGACGCCGCGCGAAGCAAAAGTATTGAGGATGCGCTTCGGCATCGAGATGAGCACAGACCATACGCTCGAGGAAGTCGGTAAGCAGTTCGACGTGACGCGCGAGCGGATCCGACAGATTGAGGCGAAGGCGTTGCGCAAATTGCGACATCCGAGCCGCTCGGATAAGCTGAAATCGTTCCTTGAAGGCAACTGAGCTTCATTTTGCCTCATAATGATTGATTCGGGCCTCTAGCTCATGCTTGGTTAGAGCAGCGGACTCATAATCCGTTGGTGCCGTGTTCGACTCACGGGAGGCCCACCAATATCTACGCGGGCTTGCGCGCATGTCACGCAGCCCGCTTTTTTTATGGTAGGGAAATTTTGTCCGATCCGCGTGATGGCATTCCTTAAAGATTCTGTGGCCAGATAAGCGTAGTGCTGCGTGCTAGCATGTGATTGATGCGCGAGGTCCTGTCCGCCATGCTGCGCGATGACAAATTTACCAATTCAAGTCAGCCCTGAACGGTTGAGGAAAGGCATAGGGACATCCTCCAGCCTGCCGCCATTACACAGGGAGGCCGACGCTTATTGTGCTGGTGCGCCGCAGGCGTGCCAATACGGCGGGTTGCATGAAGCTCCACCGCACATCCATTGTGCCAACTCGTAGCCCGGCCTGGTGTCACTCGGTGTGTGCCTGTAAGCTCGACAGTGACCGCTTGCGATAGTATTTCTCAACCACCGTGAAATGCATGGCAAACGGAGCGGATAGTTCGGCAAAACGCGCATAGCTCACGTTAAATTGTCAAGCACGAAGGCCATCCCAAAAGGAGCCTCGTAGAACATGTGAGACACTGCAGTGCAGGCTTGTCGCGTTGCTTCGACAAGCATCAGGCCCGGCACATGGTCGATTTCATGCTCGAAGAAAAACGGATGGTCTGGTTCAATGATCAATGGAGCAACGAACCGATCCTGCCCATCTCCGGCAGCCGGTATCGGAATTATTCGTTCCACGAAAACATGTCTGAGTTCCGACTTATGAACCAGACGACGCTGCAACCGGCGCCGGCTAGCACTATCGATTTCGTAACGCTCATCCAAAGGGGGGCGCGGGACGTTGTTATTCATTTGAAGTTCTTTACTACAGGAATGGGATCAGTATCTGTAAGGGAGTAGGCACAGCTGCGTCGGCCAATGCGGGATGAACTAGCGCATTAAGCTAATTCGTGCAACTACGCGTTGGGCAGCGCGTCCGCCGAAGGTATAACGGACGATGTGCCTAACATCGATACCGTACGTCCCTGCGTTACTAACCGGCTCTTGTTGATCGAACACTAGCGCGCACGTTTGGCGAAAAGATGTTGCGTGCGTACTGCACGATCACAACCATGGCTGGGAAATGGGGCACGTAGTCAAGCGTGGCGTTCAGAACAGCGTATCGGCCTCGATACTGAAACGCATCCGGCGTTATCTTGTCAGCTTGTGCATGCTGCGCGCGCTCGAAGCGCTAGGCGCCACACTGAAACGTCTCGAGCAAGGGGCAGCTCAATGTTGGAAAGGCCCGAAACGGTTGCTGAGCGAGGAATTCACCACGCACGAAACCCGGCGTATCCAAGATCGTGACTCGATGGCCAAGGCCGGGCCCGAAGGTAACCTGATACAGCAATTGAACACAGCCACCACATCTTCGCCACGGAGCGTGGCACCCACAACAAGAGCGCAAACACTCGCACATGCCATCAGGACTACCCAGCGCGATGCCAGCGTGGCGGCAGCAAAACGTGCAATAGCAGCGAATGTCTGGGGTGCGATGGCTGCCCCAGTTTGCGCCGCCGCATGAAATGGGGAGGCAAGCGGCGTGCTGGGGCGGGGGTATGGGGCGTTGTGCTACGGGAGGGGCGCGCAAGGCGACAAAAAGGGGGGGCGCTGAAAAAATATTTGCTAGCTCTTGTGGTGAGCGTGCTATTGGCCTATGATTCGCACCCTCGCTGCAGGCAGTAGCGGGGCCGCTGAAGGGGCAAACGCAGCGGGCGGGGTGGGCAACGGGGTGTGAGGCGATCAGCATCGCACCGGAGTGGTAAAAAAGTTGTTGACGCTTCGCAAGATTGTGTTCATAATCTCGTTTCTCTGCTGCTGATGCAGCGACGCGATGCGGGAGCCGAGGCCAGCTAGGTTGAGGCGAAGCGGTTGCGATGCTCTTTAACAAGTAACAGCCGATAAGTGTGGGTACTTGATGGTGCAGGCGTGCTGCACCCGGGTGGTAAAAGCCGGGTGGGGCGATGCGAAAGAATCATTAAGTCTCATACGAAATGAAGGTGGGTTTTGAGAGAATCGAAACCTGTCAACGTTTTGAGTTGAGCGACAGGGTCCTTTGTGGCCCGAACAAGTAACAGGTTTGAACTGAAGAGTTTGATCCTGGCTCAGATTGAACGCTGGCGGCATGCCTTACACATGCAAGTCGGACGGCAGCGCGGGCTTCGGCCTGGCGGCGAGTGGCGAACGGGTGAGTAAGACATCGGAACGTGTCCTAGAGTGGGGGATAGCCCGGCGAAAGCCGGATTAATACCGCATACGCTCTGAGGAGGAAAGCGGGGGACCCGTAAGGGCCTCGCGCTCAAGGGGCGGCCGATGGCAGATTAGCTAGTTGGTAGGGTAAAGGCCTACCAAGGCGACGATCTGTAGCTGGTCTGAGAGGACGACCAGCCACACTGGGACTGAGACACGGCTCAGACTCCTACGGGAGGCAGCAGTGGGGAATTTTGGACAATGGGGGCAACCCTGATCCAGCAATGCCGCGTGTGTGAAGAAGGCCTTCGGGTTGTAAAGCACTTTTGTCCGGAAAGAAAACGGCCTGGCGAATAACTAGGTTGGATGACGGTACCGGAAGAATAAGCACCGGCTAACTACGTGCCAGCAGCCGCGGTAATACGTAGGGTGCGAGCGTTAATCGGAATTACTGGGCGTAAAGCGTGCGCAGGCGGTTTGCTAAGACCGATGTGAAATCCCCGGGCTCAACCTGGGAACTGCATTGGTGACTGGCAGGCTAGAGTATGGCAGAGGGAGGTAGAATTCCACGTGTAGCAGTGAAATGCGTAGAGATGTGGAGGAATACCGATGGCGAAGGCAGCCTCCTGGGCCAATACTGACGCTCATGCACGAAAGCGTGGGGAGCAAACAGGATTAGATACCCTGGTAGTCCACGCCCTAAACGATGTCAACTAGTTGTTGGGGATTCATTTCCTTAGTAACGTAGCTAACGCGTGAAGTTGACCGCCTGGGGAGTACGGTCGCAAGATTAAAACTCAAAGGAATTGACGGGGACCCGCACAAGCGGTGGATGATGTGGATTAATTCGATGCAACGCGAAAAACCTTACCTACCCTTGACATGGTCGGAACCCTGCTGAGAGGTGGGGGTGCTCGAAAGAGAACCGGCGCACAGGTGCTGCATGGCTGTCGTCAGCTCGTGTCGTGAGATGTTGGGTTAAGTCCCGCAACGAGCGCAACCCTTGTCCTTAGTTGCTACGCAAGAGCACTCTAGGGAGACTGCCGGTGACAAACCGGAGGAAGGTGGGGATGACGTCAAGTCCTCATGGCCCTTATGGGTAGGGCTTCACACGTCATACAATGGTCGGAACAGAGGGTTGCCAACCCGCGAGGGGGAGCTAATCCCAAAAAACCGATCGTAGTCCGGATTGCAGTCTGCAACTCGACTGCATGAAGCTGGAATCGCTAGTAATCGCGGATCAGCATGTCGCGGTGAATACGTTCCCGGGTCTTGTACACACCGCCCGTCACACCATGGGAGTGGGTTTTACCAGAAGTGGCTAGTCTAACCGCAAGGAGGACGGTCACCACGGTAGGATTCATGACTGGGGTGAAGTCGTAACAAGGTAGCCGTATCGGAAGGTGCGGCTGGATCACCTCCTTTCTGGAGCAAGAAGTCTGCGCTTCAAGTACTCACGCTTATCGGCTGTGAAAGTCACAGGGACAGACGAAGGGTCTGTAGCTCAGTCGGTTAGAGCACCGTCTTGATAAGGCGGGGGTCGTTGGTTCGAATCCAACCAGACCCACCACGCGAGTCTGGTGTGCGCCACGAGCGCTGCGCGCAGCGCGGCCCGAACCCAAGGGGGGCATAGCTCAGCTGGGAGAGCACCTGCTTTGCAAGCAGGGGGTCGTCGGTTCGATCCCGTCTGCCTCCACCACTGCTCAATCGCGAGCGCTCCCAAACGGAGTGTTGGCGATTGACCCGTGGGTCAAGCAGTGCAGTATGGCTGTGACGTTCTTTAACAATCTGGAAAAAGAAGCAGTAATGTCTATTGGACGCGTCTTGAGATGGGCGCAGAAGATAGACGGGTAGTGATTGAAAGTATTGTTTTGAGTGATCTGAAAAGACGCTTGGAAGATACGGCACAACGCGAAAACTCAACCTATAGCCGGTGCGTTGCAAGACGGACTTGTTATAGGGTCAAGCGAACAAGTGCATGTGGTGGATGCCTTGGCGATCACAGGCGAAGAAGGACGCGGTAGCCTGCGAAAAGCTGCGGGGAGCTGGCAAACGAGCTTTGATCCGCAGATGTCCGAATGGGGCAACCCGGCCCGTATGGGTCATCCGTGACTGAATCCATAGGTCACGTGAAGCGAACGCGGCGAACTGAAACATCTAAGTAGCCGCAGGAAGAGAAATCAACCGAGATTCCCAAAGTAGTGGCGAGCGAAATGGGATCAGCCTGTACCATTTAGCCTCTAAGTTAGCCGAACGCTCTGGAAAGGGCGGCCGTAGCAGGTGATAGCCCTGTAGGCGAAAACTCAGATGTGGAACTAGGGGTACGACAAGTAGGGCGGGACACGTGAAATCCTGTCTGAAGATGGGGGGACCATCCTCCAAGGCTAAATACTCGTGATCGACCGATAGTGAACCAGTACCGTGAGGGAAAGGCGAAAAGAACCCCGGGAGGGGAGTGAAATAGATCCTGAAACCGCATGCATACAAACAGTCGGAGCCTCGCAAGGGGTGACGGCGTACCTTTTGTATAATGGGTCAGCGACTTACGTTCAGTAGCGAGCTTAACCGGATAGGGCAGGCGTAGCGAAAGCGAGTCCGAATAGGGCGAACAGTTGCTGGGCGTAGACCCGAAACCAAGTGATCTATCCATGGCCAGGTTGAAGGTGCGGTAACACGTACTGGAGGACCGAACCCACTAACGTTGAAAAGTTAGGGGATGAGCTGTGGATAGGGGTGAAAGGCTAAACAAACTTGGAAATAGCTGGTTCTCTCCGAAAACTATTTAGGTAGTGCCTCGTGTCTCACCTTCGGGGGTAGAGCACTGTCATGGTTGGGGGGTCCATTGCGGATTACCTCGCCATAGCAAACTCCGAATACCGAAGAGTGCAATCACGGGAGACAGACGCCGGGTGCTAACGTCCGACGTCAAGAGGGAAACAACCCAGACCGCCAGCTAAGGTCCCTAAAATTGGCTAAGTGGGAAACGAAGTGGGAAGGCGAAAACAGTCAGGAGGTTGGCTTAGAAGCAGCCACCCTTTAAAGAAAGCGTAATAGCTCACTGATCGAGTCGTCCTGCGCGGAAGATGTAACGGGGCTAAGCCAGTTACCGAAGCTGCGGATGCGCACGTTAAGTGCGCATGGTAGGAGAGCGTTCCGTAAGCCTGCGAAGGTGCATTGAGAAGTGTGCTGGAGGTATCGGAAGTGCGAATGCTGACATGAGTAGCGATAAAGGGGGTGAAAGGCCCCCTCGCCGTAAGCCCAAGGTTTCCTACGCAACGTTCATCGGCGTAGGGTGAGTCGGCCCCTAAGGCGAGGCAGAAATGCGTAGCTGATGGGAAGCAGGTTAATATTCCTGCACCGTCGTTAGATGCGATGGGGGGACGGATCGCGGAAGGTTGTCCGGGTGTCGGAAATCCCGGTCCCTGCATTGGAGAAGGCGCTTTGGCAAATCCGGGCGCGTAATTCAAGGGTGTGGGGCGAGCGGCGTTTAAGCTGCGAAGCAATCGGAAGGGGTCCCAAGAAAAGCCTCTAAGCTTCAGTCTAACGAGACCGTACCGCAAACCGACACAGGTGGGCGAGATGAGTATTCTAAGGCGCTTGAGAGAACTCGGGAGAAGGAACTCGGCAAATTGGTACCGTAACTTCGGGATAAGGTACGCCCTGCTAGCTTGACTGGCTCGCGCCAGAAGGGTGAAGGGGTTGCAATAAACTGGTGGCTGCGACTGTTTAATAAAAACACAGCACTCTGCAAACACGAAAGTGGACGTATAGGGTGTGACGCCTGCCCGGTGCCGGAAGATTAAATGATGGGGTGCAAGCCCTTGATTGAAGTCCCGGTAAACGGCGGCCGTAACTATAACGGTCCTAAGGTAGCGAAATTCCTTGTCGGGTAAGTTCCGACCTGCACGAATGGCGTAACGATGGCCACACTGTCTCCTCCCGAGACTCAGCGAAGTTGAAGTGTTTGTGATGATGCAATCTACCCGCGGCTAGACGGAAAGACCCCATGAACCTTTACTGTAGCTTTGCATTGGACTTTGAACCGATCTGTGTAGGATAGGTGGGAGGCTTAGAAGCGCGAACGCTAGTTTGCGTGGAGCCGTCCTTGAAATACCACCCTGGTTTGTTTGAGGTTCTAACCTAGTGCCCTGAATCGGGCACGGGGACCGTGCATGGTAGGCAGTTTGACTGGGGCGGTCTCCTCCCAAAGCGTAACGGAGGAGTACGAAGGTACGCTAGGTACGGTCGGAAATCGTGCTGATAGTGCAATGGCATAAGCGTGCTTAACTGCGAGACCGACAAGTCGAGCAGGTGCGAAAGCAGGTCATAGTGATCCGGTGGTTCTGTATGGAAGGGCCATCGCTCAACGGATAAAAGGTACTCTGGGGATAACAGGCTGATACCGCCCAAGAGTTCATATCGACGGCGGTGTTTGGCACCTCGATGTCGGCTCATCTCATCCTGGGGCTGTAGCCGGTCCCAAGGGTATGGCTGTTCGCCATTTAAAGAGGTACGTGAGCTGGGTTTAAAACGTCGTGAGACAGTTTGGTCCCTATCTGCCGTGGGCGTTGGAAGTTTGAGGGGGCCTGCTCCTAGTACGAGAGGACCGGAGTGGACGAACCTCTGGTGTACCGGTTGTCACGCCAGTGGCATCGCCGGGTAGCTATGTTCGGAAGAGATAACCGCTGAAAGCATCTAAGCGGGAAACTCGCCTCAAGATGAGACTTCCCCGGGGACGCGATCCCCTTGAAGGGTCGTTCAAGACCAGGACGTTGATAGGTCGGGTGTGTACGCGCAGTAATGCGCTCAGCTAACCGATACTAATGGCCCGTAAGGCTTGATCCTATAACTGGTCCGTTTTACCGTTGTGCCGTCCTCGACGACATAATCCTACCGGCTGCTTCTTGTTCCAGATTCGCTGGCGCGCCCCGCCGCGCGACAGCTCCCCCTTTTGCCTGATGACCATAGCGAGTCGGTCCCACCCCTGCCCATCCCGAACAGGACCGTGAAACGACTCCACGCCGATGATAGTGCGGATTGCCCGTGTGAAAGTAGGTAATCGTCAGGCTCCCCCCTTGCCCCCCAACGCCCGCTTCCCTCCCCGAAGCGGGCGTTGGGCTTTGCGGCCCACCGCTGAGTACGCCTGCTCGTGCACAGCACTGCAATGGTGCCGTGCACCGCCTGGACCGAGTGGGGTGGCCCCCCTCGCTGCAGTGCCACCTCGTATGGACGAGCTTGACCCAATCAGTCGCGCCGTCCCCCACGCCCCTCGTCATTGAAGTCATCGCTCGCGTGATGCAACCCGCTCGGGCCCAGTGCGGGCCCCGCGGTGCGATGCGTGCTAGTTCCTGTGCCGAGAAACGAGATGAGATGACGTGCTTCGTATGGTGCGGGTTCATTTCGCAAAACGCATCTGGCCTTGCCGTGCCATCGGCACACTGGGTAACGCGCAACGTGTTTACGATGCGGCGCGTTTTTTCAACTTTGTATGGTCGGTTGGATGCTGGGAGCCATATGAGTTGACAGGCTCGCGTACGGTTCTGGAAGCGCGTGGGGATGAGATTCCCCTGCGCGACTCGCTTGCCATTGTACCGTCAAGAACGCATCTTCGAGCGCGCGGGTCTTACCATCGCTCAATCAACGCTGGGTCAGTGGGTTGGTGTTTGTGGTGTGCGGTTGCAGCCGCTGGTCGATGCTGCCAAGCGGATCACGAAAAAGACCGATTGTACTGAAAGTTGGTCCAAATTTACTTTGTGCGCAACAATGTGCATACCTGGCACGCGAACATTAAAGTGCCATATCCTATGCAGCGGTATAGTTTAGCCTATGCGCGTACCATTTCACTGTGTGTTGAAATCGACGAACGGGCTAACTTGCTCAATGTGAATCGGGCTGGAGCCGGTGGGCGAGCAACTCTTCATCGACTTGTGTGTCAAGCGTAGCGGATCCATGAGGAGCGGAAAATGAAAACAAACGTCGTTCAGCAGGACGCAGTGCATCAATCCTCGCGCCGCTCGAGTAGGCGGTTATCCGAGAGGGGGGACGAGTCAACGCAGACATTTAAACTAGCATCAATTCAAGCCGCGTTGGCTAGACTTTCGTCTGCTTCGCAAGCGAAACACGACGGTGAACAAATTCCATATCAACAATTGGCAGCGGTCTTTCAAGAGGGGGATATTGTCTATGGTCTGGATGCGCCAAGAAAGCGCGCACTGGACACGTTAAAGCAAGCCGGGTTTAATAACTTAGACCAAGGCAGCGGCGGCACGCAAAAGCGGGACGCGCTGCCGCTTAAAAGAATTCTGATTCAAAATGACTTGACAAATGCGGTATGGGATCCACTGGATAAGCCCTACGTTTACCAGTCTGACAAGCGCATCAAAAAGACGTTAGCTGATGCCCAGCGAGGTATTGCATTCAAAAAATTTTTGTCCCGCCACCCCCGCTACAATGTTGCTAGCGAAGTGACACCAAGCCAGCAATTAACGTTAGAGGCGAGTAAGGCGTTGTGGAAGAAAACCAGTAAGGCGGGGCTTGAGTACCAGTTGCTGGTCAGGCAAAAAAACATTCACTTTATTGTGGACGACATTGATGAAAATCTCAGTGCGGTAGCAAGCAAGATAGGGCATGGGACCAGTATTACATCCAGTGAACTGAGATGGCTGTATCGGCATCAAAAAACCGAGCAGGTCAAGCAGCGTGTGCGGTTTTGGAAGGAGAACAGAGAAGTCCCGCATGATGAGATATTTAACTCGAAAAAATGGCGATTTGGTCCTGATTATGAGCAAATGTACCGGCCCAAGCAAAGTTACTGGCATGCTAGCTGGTTGACCAGTGCCCGTCCGCCCAGGCCAAAGTGAACCGTCGTCGATCCGTCTGCGTTGGAATCGGTGATGTTGAGGTTGGGAAACGCCGGTAGGCCGACCTTATTACGGGTAATCGTAACTTTTGCGCAATTTATGGCAGTTTTATCATAAAAATTTTATAGAATAACAGTCCAAAAAATCTTCAATGGCGTGCAAGCCGTGAAGCTGCTTAGTCTGCTGCGAGCGCCTCTCTAAATCATTACCGCTAGGGTAATCCCCCAAAAAACCGGTGGGAACAGAAGTAGAATTTTCTCGTTAAGGGAGTTCTACGCAATGAAAAAGTCGAGATTCACGGACAGCCAGATCATCGAGGCCTAGAAGCGGGTGGAGCCCGGGCTGGCTATGCCGGATCTTTGGCGGGAACTGGGTATCAGCACGACGCCGTTTTACAAGTGGCGCTCGAAGTTTGGCGGTATGGACGCATCGCTGATGGCACGGATGAAGGAACTGAAAGCGGAGAATATCTGGCTGCGAAGATAGTCGTTAAGGAGAAATTCAAGGCCGAGTTGGTTGCGCAGGCACTCGCAAAAAAGGGTGAAGCCATCTCGCCGCCGCGAGATGGCTCAGTGGTCGGTGCGTATTTCGGCGAACGTGACCGCCGATTTCGGGAACGTGACCGATTCGGTAGGTCTGGGCGTTGCGCGGTGTCAATTGTAGATTTCCTTGCTAGTTCTGTTCGCGTTCGGGCTCCAGTAGGTTGGGTTTCGGGGGGCTTTTCTGAGCGATTCGCCGGTGAGCGTGATCCGGTGATGACGCTGCATGAGGCGATCTAGCATCGCGTCGGCGATGGTTTCGTCGCCGATCCAGCCATGCCAATGTTCAATCGGTAATTGGCTGGTGACGATGGTCGCCTTGCCCGCTGCGCGCTCGTCGATCATCTCAAGCAAATCGTTCCGAACCATCGCGTCGAGGGGAGCCATTGCCCAATCGTCCAGTACCAGCGCATCAACGCGGGCGACCTGTAGCAACCATTTGGTGAAGCCGCCGTTGCCGTGCAGGACGCGCAGTTCTTCGTTCAGACGCGGCACGCGCAGATACAACGCCGAGTGTCCACGCCGGCAGGCGTATTGCGCAAGCGCGCAGGCAAGCCACGATTTGCCAGCACCCGTTGGGCCGCTAATGAGTAGGCTGTAATCGGCTTCGACCCAGTCGCCGAGCGCCAGGCTCATGAGCGAGCGCGAATCCACGCCCCGGCCGGCGCGCGTGTCGAGATCTTCAATGGCGGCCTGCGGATACTTCAGGCGCGCATGCTTGAGCAGTCGTGTGCGGCGCCGATCATCATGCCAACTGACCTCTCGGTCGACCAGCAGCGATAGCCGTTCCGCGAAGCTCAGGCTGGCCGCACCAGGCTGCATCATTTGTTCTTCAAGTCCATTTGCGAATCCGTCGAGCTTCAGGGCGCGCAGTTGTGTCAATGTCTGTTGCATCATCATGGCCAGTTCTCTTCATTGGTAGTAGCTGGGGCCGCGCACGTGCGCGTGACTCGGGCTGGTCCAGTTGGCAGGCGTTGCCGCCACGGCGCGATCGCGGTTATTTATCAGGGTGTCGCGCACATGGCGGTAGCGATGCACGCCCAGTTCCAGCGCGAGCGCACACGCCGCTTCGAGACGCTCGCGACCATATCGAGGAGAGAGCGAGGGCAATCCGAGGCACGCCCGGTAGCCGTGTTCTGGATGGCGTTGCTCCTGCAGTACTCGGGTGACGAGCACGCCGGTTGCCGCGCCGATCTGCTGTCCCCAATGAATGAGCCGCTGCGGCGTCCATTCAAGATGAGCGCGGTGTGCCGCTGGCATGTGCTCGATGACGGTGGTGTAGCCGCCCGCGCGATCACTGCGGGCGTGACTGGCAACGCGGCGGCCGCGATGTAATAGTTCGACGGCGCCCGCGGTGATGCGCGCATCGAGCTTGAGGCCGACCAGCGCGTGCGGCACGCTGTAGCAGTGTTTGTTGATCTGGACGTGATAGTCGATGTGAACCGTCACCGTCTTGAAGCGCGCCAGCTCATAGGGCTGCACCGGCAGCGGCTGCAGAGCCGGCGCGTCCAGCTCGGCGAATGCACTGGCACGACATCCGGGCAGCTTCTGGAACAAACGCTCGTTCAAGTTCTTGAGCAACGGCCGGATCGCGTCGTCAACCGACTGGACCGATACGAACCGGTGATGACGCAGGCGCGCCATAATCCAACGCTCTACGACTTGGAGCGCAACTTCTACCTTCGATTTGTCTTGTGGACGATACACGCGTGCAGGCAGCAACGAGGTGCCGTAATGGCGCGCGAAGTCCAGCACGGTGTCGCCGACACGAGGCTCGTAACAGTCGGGCTCGGCAATCATCGCGCGCGGGTTGTCCGGCACAATCAGTTGCGGCACACCACCATAGAAGGTCAGTGCGCGTGCAATGCCGTCCAACCAGTCATCCATCGTCTCGGCCGGCGTCGCGCATGCGAACGTGTAGCTCGAGGCGCCCATGGCAGCCACGAATACGTGCGCGCGGCGTCCGGCGGTCAGCGGCAACGTGGGTCCGGCGAAGTCCACGAACAGCTTTTCGCCGGCGCGATGAATCTGACGCATCGAGCGCTTCAGGCGTTTCGCGAATGCCTTGTAGTGCTCGCAAAACTGCGTATAGCGGTAGGTTTGCCGATCGGCGAACTCCGCCTGGTATTGCTCCCACAGCAGTGTCAGCGTCACGCCTTTGCGGCGCAGTTCTTGATGGATGCGCCCGTAATCGGGCTGGGCGTAGGCCGCTGGTCCCGTGGGCTTACCGAGCAACCGTCTCTCGAGCTCACCTTCATCCATGTCGCCGGCACTTGCCCAGCCCAGCCCAGCGGCGCTCGCCAGTCCGACGTACTTCGTGACCACGCCTTTGGAAATGCCCAGCGACGCGGCGATCCGATCGTGCGAGAAGCCGCCGTCGAATTTAAGTCGTAAAACGTCCTTGATCATGCGCATGTTCATCCGGTGCGCGGGCATGCTCTCTCCGGGCAAAGCCGGCGAGCATAGCCCGCGTAGTTGATGTCATGCGCAACGCCAACCCTGCCTTCTGGTCCGCTCGGTCACGTTCCCGAAATCGGCGGTCACAATCCCGAAACGGCCGGTCACGTTCGTCCGAAATACGCAACAAACGGGACTGGTATCTGTCGCATTCGATAGTTTTGTTTTTTGAACAGCTTATCGCTTAAACCCATCCACCTGTTGACCTAAGTGAATTTTTCAAGAAGGATGCGTATGGCGATCTTATTAAGAGGAGCAAAGCCATGACGGCGTTTGATGATGCATTTGAAAAAACGGTGGCTCGAGAAGGGGGCTACTCCAATCATTCTGACGATAGCGGCGGCGAAACGTCCTATGGTATTACTGAGGCGGTGGCGCGAGCAGAAGGGTATTTGGGTCCGATGACCTTGTTGCCCTTAGCAACCGCCAAAGCCATCTATCGGCGTCGCTATTGGGAGCAGCTGCATCTGGAGGACGTTGCCACACTATCGGTGCCGATTGCGCTTGAATTATTTGATACCAGTGTCAATATGGGCGCGCAGGTGGCAGTACAGTTTCTGCAGCGTGTGCTCAATGTGTTCAATCGTCGGCAGGCCGATTACCCCGATATGATGGTAGATGGTTTGATAGGCCTCAAAACAATCGCGGCGCTCAAAGCTTTTCTGGACAAACGCAAAGAGCCAGGGCAAGTGGCGCTTCTCAAGGCACTCAATAGCTTACAAGGGGCGCGTTACATTGAGCTGGCAGAGAGACGAGAGAAAGACGAAGCATTCGTGTTTGGCTGGGTAATGAACCGACTATGAAAGGTACTTCCCGCCCCAAGCTATTTATTTCAAAATTAGATGCAATACGTAGTAATATTCTATGATTTTTTCATCGTTGTGAGAATCGCTACGTATCCGTAACAATGCCATAGTCGCACTTAATTGAGCGATGTCAAGTGTATTGTTTCACGGCGGCTTGTTTTTAAAGCATAGTCGCTGTGCCTACATTGCTAATTCTTTCAATGATGGCGGTTTAAGTCATGATCCGTTTGGGCAATGAGATAAATGCGGTATATAGTGTTTTTGCCTTTTTCAGCCCGTCTAGCGTTCCGGCTACATGAGCGCATGGGGTGGATTTAGCATACGGGCAGGAGCAGAAACCTTTGTAAGATAGTAGGCGACGTGCCTTAGACGGGGAACACAGCTGCCCCGAGTCAGGGAGAGTGCAATGCAGCACTTGCTGAGATGGATCGCATCCTATGGTGTTCTATTCATTGTAGGGATTGCCTTGGGTTGGAGCATAAGCTCGGTCATCGCTGGTAGACGGCTGGCTGAAGAACAAACTGCGCGAGCCCGGGACCATGAGCAGCATGCCGAACAAATGAAAGCGATTTCAGACGCAGCTTTGGCCGCGCAACAGAAAGCGACCGCTATGCGTGAGGTCCAGGTCCGCCGGATTGAAACGCTGGATGCACAACTGAGTCAGGAGCGTCAAGCCCATGAGAATGAAAATCAACGTTTGCGCAATGCTCTTGCTGCTGGTACTGAGCGGCTGCGTGTCGCCGTCGTCAACTGTTCAACCCGTAGCCGTGACGTGTCCGACTTTGCCTCCACCACCGGAATGGGCAATGGTTCCCCCACCTACGCAGACCTCGACCCAGCGGTTGCAGAACGCGTTTTCCGGGTCGCTGACGACGACCAGCGAGAAATAGATAAGCTCAAGGCCTTACAAGCTTACGTGTGCGCGGTGCGGCCTGAAACCGCAGAGTGTCCCGTGACCGTTCAGTCGGCGGTACCATGACAAAACGTCTTGAACGATTGGTCATCAAAGGAGGTATCCACGCAAGTCTGTAGTGTAAATTCAAGCGTACGGTGATCGAGCAACCACGTAAGCGAAATGCGTTGGTTGCCCAGATGGCCAGCCCAAACAATGTCCATGCGATACAGTTGTAAGCATAGCATGCACGGTCTGATCAACTGGATGCCGGATGCGCGAACATATAGCAGAGGTATAGCATGACGTGGTGGTTTGAACTATTGCGTGTGCCTTCCGTGTTCAGTTCAAGGGCCTGGACACAGGATGACCTAACCCTGATAAGTGGGGTAGTGTGCGGTGCATTGATATTTTTGCTGCATAGTCGTGAGCCGTCGTGGCCGCGCAAGATAGCATATTTCGGCGTATCAGTGATTGGCGGATTTTCGGTGACCTCGTCAGTGCAGCAGTACGTGGGGCTACCGGAATGGCTTGCCGCGTTTCTGTCTACGGCGGCGATCGTGACACTGGCCAATACACTGCTGGATTGGTCAGAGAAAATAGTACCGGAACTGTTGACTCAGTTGACCTACCGGATCATTGGGAGTACGCCTGTTAATGACACTAAGAATAGCGAGTTAGAAAAATGATAAAAGCGGCAATAGCGTACTTCAATGCCTACAGCGTATGGGACTTGCTACTGCTGTGGATGAATGGGGTATTGGCAAGTGCGATTTTTCTGATTTTGTTGTTTGCCTTTAGTGCGTCAGTACCCCGGCGCAGTCCGTTGAATTGGTATGAACGAGCGATACGATTTTGGTTGGTCGCGGTGTATGGCATTTTGGCGGTACGTGTCTGTGCAGGATGGTATTCCACACCGGTGGAACCGACGCATGTGGCGGTCAATGCCTTGGTGCTGAGTTTTGTGATGATGGCGCGTGGAGATGTTGGCGTCATCACCGAGGCGTTGCGTCAAACGCGCAAGACACGCCGGAGGGTATTAAGCGAGCGTAAGCAGCCGTAGCGAAGCTTTCTTTGATTCAACACAATCGATGAGGGCAGATCTTGCGGTTGGTTGAATCGTCCAATTATTCGGTATACGAGTTGACGGTATTGGGAGCGCACCTGTCGGCGCTCTTTCGCAAAACTCGCCGGCATGAATTCAGTACCGCACTGCGCGCTGCTCCAATGCCATGATGGGCGCAATCGCTCGGATTGCCATGCCGCTTCGATGATAGCGCGGGATCGATTCATAGCGCGTGAGCCGCGCTTGTTGCTCTTTCGTTCGCGACGTTGGTGCCACGCCAGGCCAATTCGATTGCCGGCAATGCGAAACAAGTGTACTCGTAATCGAGCGAGCATGCAACGTCGCGGATATGCCGCTGGCAGCGGCCGAGCGCACGCTCAATGACATCGCCACGATTCTTTAGAGCGTGTTATGCACTTGGCAAGATAGGCGCGGCATGAACGAGCATGAGCATGGCAAAGACGACGAAATGCAAGCCGACGAGCGTTTCAGGCAAACGCTCGTCGTCGCGAGCGAGTCTTCGCAAGCGATTGAGCCATCCAAAACTGCGTTCGACGACCCATCGGCGCGGCAGCAGGATAAAGCCCTTCCTTGCCTCTGGCCGTTTGATAACCTGCAATTCGATGCCTTTATCTTGCGCGGCTTGTGCAGGCTCTTCTCCTATATAACCTTAGTCGGCAAAGGCAAGCTTCACGCTCTGCCCGCTCACAAGTTGCCCCTCTTGTGCCAACAGCGGAACCTGCGCGCGCGCTTGCTCATTGACCGGCGTGACATGAACCGCCAGCCAATGCCCGAGCGTATCGACGGCCATATGCACGTTGCTTGCCCGTTTGCGCTTGTAACCATCGTAGCCTGCGCGTGGGCCACGCTCACAACTCGACTGCAACATACGCCCGTCCAGGACCACCGCACTGGGCTGACCTTGGCGACCCTGCGCAACACGCAGCACCGAACGCAAATCCTGAACTATCGCTTCGAAGCAGCCCGCTCGCAGCCAGCGTTGAGTTTGCTGATACACCGCCTCCCATGGCGGAAAGTTCGTCGGCAGCATGCACCACGCAGCGCCCGCACGAGCTAGCCAACGCAGTGCGTTGAACAACTCGCGCAATTCATACCGTCTTCGCGGTGCATCTGGCCCCATCAACGTTAAATACGCAGCAGCGAAGCGCCATTCTTCGTCCGTCACGTTGCTCGGATAGGGTCTGCGTTTCTCCATCTCGATTCGATTTTGAGCCTTGCTGAAAGTGCATAACACGCTCTAGGCGATGAGGTGGGGCGGCCTGTCGGCATCAAAAATCGTTTGGCGGAGAGCGAAATCGCGTCCACGCAATTAACTCGTGCAGTTTTTGCGGTTGCATCCTCTGGCGCAGAGTAGCAAACCAAAAGTGGTTGGTTGCTTGTGCGTTTGACAAATCTGCACGCGTTGCGCTGGGCTTTGCAAGGCGGGTGTTAGATGCAGCAATATATTTTGCGATCTGCTGAAATAAATTAGGCGGACGGGGCGCCCATTGGCTACTCGTTAAATTTTGTTCGGGCTCTCCTGTTTTTTGGGCAGTGGTAAACATGCCGGGTTTAAAATTGTCCACCTTACCCGATACTTGCATTTCAGGCATGCCATAATTATAGTTCGCTTCAAATAAACGTCGTCCGCGAGGTGTCGGTGTTGACTTCTCTGTGACCGGCATATCGAAACCCGTAGAGACTCGGCCATTTCCTTTGCCGTGACCGAGCCGGAGATTGCCGGTAGAGTCGAACGTATTAGCCATAAAATTTTTATAGGCTTGGAGTCGATCCGCCGGCGTTTTTCCCTCAAAAGCCCTTTGGATGTCGGCAGCCATCCGGTTGCGTTTTAGGATATTGGCATTGTAATCGGTGGCAACCCACACATCACGTAATTCAGTACCATAACCATGGCGAGTATATTCATCGGCCAAAATCGCACGGCCGAACCCGCGTAGCCGGCCCATCGCTGCCGCCTGCTTTGCCAGTCCCGCCCGTTTTTGTTTCCAGATAGATTTAGCCTCATCCTCTCCGATATTATCATCTTGCTGATTTTGCGCTTTTTCCGCTTCTTCGAACTGTTGCGCGCCCGCTCTGTACAGTAATGTCATTTGATTCATCAAATGCTGACCGGTTGCGCTCGCAATGAGGTGGTTAATGCTTGTTGATCCAGGGTCTTTGCCTTCATTCACTGCAGCTTCCTGGTGGGTTAGTGGGCGACCCGTTTGTTGTGCTGCCTCGGCATAAAAAGGTCGTTTCGAGTTATATTGAGTGTAGCGCTTACTAACATTTTCACCATAATATTGCTTAAGCCACTGCTTATCTGTGTCACTAATAGCGGCCGCAGGCCCATATTTTACCTGATAAACGATATCAGGCCTGTTAGCATCGTGCTGATCATCATAATAGAAGCTTTTTTCTTCCAGCTCGGGTAATCGACGCTGCGGTGGCTGGGCGAAACCCGCTAGGCTTTTGCGGACTAATTCGATGGTACGCTGATGAAAATCGCGCTGCTGCGCATCTTGTAGCGCATCTGATGCCAGCGTGGGCTCCGAAAGCTTGCGTTGCCGACTTCGCTCTGTCCAATGTCGAGCGCGTTTATTCGGCAAGGCGTGTATCGGTTCCGACTCTGAGTATGTCCGTTTCCGCTTCATTTCCCCTCCTAGTAGAGGCGACTATGTATCGCTTTTTCGCTGCCCGGCCGTGGCTTAAAAACTGCGCTCGCAAGTTTGTGTCAAATTTCTACGCTGATACCAAGTAAGATATCGTCGATGTACTTGACGATCAAGCGCTAAGCGGTGTTCGACGAAAAGAAGTGGCCGCGGTGTGCGGACAGTGTTTTAAGATTTTAAGTGGAACATCCGGGGCAGTCATGCTGCCGATTTGATCGCAGGCAGCGTCGCGAAGTATGCATCAACCGGCTAGATTTGAATCCAGCCGGCTCGTCGCATTGTCCACGTACACCAGCAGCGTGCACTGTAGCGCGCGCTCCTCAAACCACGAATGCTCGCTGCCGTCAATCTGGATCAGCTCGCCCAGGCATGCGTGCCGTACCCGCGGCTACTGAAGCGCCGGTTAACAAATTCGATCCCAATGCCTTTGACCTTGATTTCGCAAATCAGCGGTTCTTCGAGGCCAAGTTTTGATCGTCAATGCGGTCTCAAAATGCCGTTTACGCTTCTCCATGGTTGGAGCGCCTTTTTCGCAGGTCGACCATTGAGTTTAGGCTAAGTTGCTCAACAAGCGCTGGCGGTTCTACAACGGACCACGACCGCCTAACGCCCATCATTACCCAACCTTCTGCCATGGCCCGTCGAGCCTAGTTGGTGTCCGACCGTATCGACTTACGGTTCATTGCCCGAGTGATCATTAAATTCCGCCTTGGGTCACCCGCATCGTAGGCTGTTTCGCCGCGGGCGGAAACACTTGCCATGAGCCGTCGTCGTGCCTGAAAAAGAACACGGTCTGCACGCCTGTCGGCCTTAAGGCTTCTATGCATACGTAGCGCCGCTGATTGGAATGCATGCGGCTGAAGCGTGCAATTCGAATGGACGTCTCAAGAGTGGGCGAGAACCATTTATCGATAAGCAACCGCAATGACATCCCGGCGTTATTCACGATCTCTAGTTTTATTGAACGCTTATTGCATCATCGTTTTACGGTTTACTACAAACTCTTGGTGAACTCCGTCTTAAGCCATCCTCTGTATACGGGCGGGCGCCGCGTCCATCTTGAAATCGATGGGTACAGACACCCGATGGTAGAACATGTCGAAAAACATGCTTCTTTAGCACGGAGATAGCACGGCGCCCAAGGCCCGGTCCGTCAAAGTTCGCATGCAGCTTTTTTGTTCCTTGCAATTCCCTGTTGAAGGCGGGATTCGGTTTACATCGCGGCTTCGAAGATTGCGATGACTTGGGCGAGGGTTGCTTTGCGAGGATTGGTCAGCATGCATGCGTCCTTCTGCGCATTGCTAGCCATAACTTCATGATCGTGTGCCTTCACGCCCAGGCTAGCCAGGCCCGACGGGATACCGACGGACGCGGATAAGTTCCGGATCGCTGTTACAGCAGCCCGCGCAGCGTCGACTGTACTGAGCCCGGTGGTATTTACGCCGAGCAGCGCAGCGATGGTGGCAAAGCGCTCTGGCGCGGCGATAAGGTTAAACTCGCACACGTGCGGCAGCAGGATCGCATTGCAGACTCCGTGCGGCAGGTTGTAAAACCCGCCGAGCTGATGTGCCATCGCATGCACATAGCCGAGCGACGCATTGTTGAACGCCATGCCGGCGAGGTACTGCGCATAGCACATTGCGGCACGTGCTTCCATGGATTCGCCGTTCGCCACTGCCTTCGGCAGCCATGCGCCGATCAGAGCGATTGCCTTTTCGGCGCACGCGTCGGTAATCGGTGTGGCTGCGGTGGAGACGTAGGCTTCCACTGCGTGGGTCAACGCGTCCATGCCGGTCGCAGCGGTCAATGCCGGTGGCATCGCCACCATCAGGCGCGGATCGTCGATCGCAATGAGCGGAGTACAGCGCCAATCGACGATGGCCATTTTGACGTGGTTGCTTGAGTTGGTGATGATGCAGAATCGCGTCATCTCTGCCGCAGTGCCGGCCGTCGTGTTAATAGAAATCAACGGCGTCATGGGCACCGTTGATTTGTCGATACCTTCGTAGTCGCGGATATGTCCGCCGCCGGCGGTGACCAGCCCGATGCCTTTTGCGCAGTCGTGCGACGAGCCGCCACCCAGCGAGACGATGAAGTCACAACCTTCTTGCTCGAACAGCTTGACACCGTCGTGGACATTGATGTCGGTCGGATTGGGTTCGGCACCTGGAAAGATCACGGCTTGAAGCCCAGCCTCACGAAGGTAGCCTGAGATGATCTCGGAGATCCCCATCTTGTGCAGGCCGGTATCCGTCACGATAAGCGCTTTTTTTGCGCCGAGCGACTTGGCTCGAGCACCGGTTTCGCGTGCACACCCCGGTCCGATGAGGGTCACGCAGGGAATGAAAAAGCTGTCGGTACGATCAGCGATGTTTAGGTAGCTCATTGCGTCTCCGAGTTTTTGGGGGGCTTACTATCTTGTGGCCAAAGGGTTGACGCACGAACCGTACCAGCGTCCGAATGGACGATTTTTCAAGCGCTCTCCTTGGGATGTGTCATGCGCATTGTTGTCATTTGAGGCAATGTGTTGCGTTATGGAGCAGTCCAATCCGCTTGTCCGCGCTGAGCATGAAACAATGGCCACTGCGGAAAACACGGCCACGCCCCAATAATCATTTTTATTTGAAATTGTCGACTTGGAACCAATCTGGCGAAAATCTCGCGAAGCTTGCCACCCGTCGTTCACGGCTTCCGGGGTATTACACGTCGGTGGTCGCGTGACCGTGAGCAAGCATCTGCCAGGCGAGCTTGCTCACCAGCGCTCACAGTGGTTCGAAATTGAGCGCAATCGCAATCTCCTGCTGGCCCTCGGTCCGGGTGGAACGTCTCTGGCTTGCGTATCAACTGGCTTCGTCGTCAGCCAGAGGGTATCAATGCGGGCCATCGCAGTGGGGTCGGCGCTGCCCACCGCCTGACTGCCTGACTACGTGCGCGGCCCGGCGTCGGTTGCCGCGGCCGGCATGACCACCACCGTGCAGGTCGTGCCGGCGGACAGAATCAAGCCGTCGGGCACCTGATCGATATGGATGCGTACTGGAACACGCTGCGCAAGACGGACCCAGTTGAAGGTTGGATTGACGTCGGCAAGCAGTTCGCGGCTCATCGGGTTATCGCGGTCGGCGATGCCGCGCGAGATCCCTTCGACATGGCCTTTCAATACCGCGCCGCTCATCAGTCGCATCTCGGCCGGGTCGCCGATTTTAAGCAGCGGGATCTTGGTTTCCTCAAAATAGCCGTAGACCCAGAACGAGTGGCTGTCAACGAGCGCCAGCTTAGGCTGCCCGGCGATGGCGTAATCGCCGCGATAGGCATTCAAGTTTGTCACATAGCCATCCACTGGCGCGACCACGGTCGTGCGCTCCAGGTTCAGCTTCGCCGCGGCGAGCTGCGCGAGCGCCTGTTCATATTGGGCCTGGGCGCTGGCGGCTTGGATCACAGCATTTTCGCGGTTTTCCTTCGAAACAACCAGTGCGTCCAGATCCCGGCGTCGGGCGGCATCGTCACGGCGCATCTGTAGATCCGCCTTGCGTGCCGCGACTAGTGCCTCGGCTTGCTGGACGGCGATGCGGTAATGGTTCGGATCGATGCGCATCAGGACGTCGCCGCGATGCACGAACTGATTGTCCCGCACCGGAAACTCGACAATCTGCCCCGATACGTCCGGCGCGATATTGATAATCTCCGCTCTGACACGTCCATCGCGGGTCCAGGGCGAATCCATGTAGTGGACCCACAACGCGCGACCGAGCAGCACGGCAATGGCGAAGATCGCGATAGTCGCAAAGAAGCTGAAGATACGGCGAAGTTTCATGTCCGACTCTTTTTGAGTTCAACGATAAACGGCGAGCCCGAACAGGCAGACGATACCGGTGAGCAGGCTCGCGCGGGCGAGCGACGGGTGCCAGAACAGACGATACACGCCAAAGTAGGCCAATACGCGATCAAGCACCCACGTCAACGCGGTGCCGGCCAGCGTAGTGAGCAGGAGCATGGGTACGTAGGCGTCGAACAATGCGATGTCACGCGGCATGGGTAGTCTCTCGTCGGTGAGGGCCATGCGGGCCGGGCGTCAGCTCGCTGAGCGGAGATTGAGCATCGAGCAGAGCGGTCCGGATGAAATGCAAATAGCTCAAAGTACGTTGCAGCCTGTGCCGGTCATCGCGCGACCTAACGACACTGCGCAGCATGGCCAGCGCTGCGTTAATACTGGCCGCGGTCGCCTCGCGTGCGTCGGCGAGCCGTCGATGGCTGGGTGCGGAGAACAAGGCAGCCAGTGTGTTCAGCATGTGCTGCGTGGCCTGCCGCCACGGCATGTTGGCCGAATAGCGGGGGTCGGCGGGGAGTCGGTCGAGTTCCGTGCGTAATTCGATTACGGCATGACCGACTTCGAGCACGGTAAAGGTCCACGATAGCATCCGCATTTGCAGGTCCGGACGATCCGCGGTGACTGCGTTGGCTTGGTGCAGCAAGTCACGCGTGCCGCTTTCCAAGTATTGGCGGGCCCGGCTCAGTCGAGCGTTGCATGCGTCCACGACCTGGTGCAGCAGGGTCCGCTGCAGTTGCTTATGCAGCCACGGACTGGCCGGCGGCAATAGTACGGCACTGATCAGCGCGACGACGAGCATCGCGGCAATTAGCGCGATGGCATCGTTTATGTACGAAGAAGGGTCGTAGCGCACGACGTTGTCGGGGCCAGCCAGGAAGCAAAAGAATACGCAATAGCCCATGCCAAACGCGGCCCAGCCTGGACGCGTGGACATCAATACGCCGAACATCAGCAAGGGGGCAAGGGCGGTGCACAACAACACGTAGCCGTCCAGGTGCGGGAAGAGGCCGAACACCGCGATGAAACCGGCGAGCACCGCGACCATCGTACCCATCGCCATCTGCGCGGCGCCCTTGGCGGGCTGCGGCATTGATGCGACCAGCGCGCTCGTGGCGGCTGCGTTCAACACCGCCATGCCGCCGCTGGGCCAGGCGGTCTCAATCCAGAATGCAGCGAACACCAACATCGCGATGGCCGATCGCACGCCAGCCACGCCCGCCGCCACGGTATGGGTGCGCGGGATGTAGCGTTGTGCATCGTACTCGCGCTCGTGAAGGTCCGTGCTCAGCGACGCGTACGTGAGCGCGTACGCGTGCATCTCTTCGACGAATCGGTACAGCAACTCGGCTGCGGTGTCGAAGTCCAGCAGCGCGATGCCTTCACGCTGTTCGAGCTGCGCTCGGGTATCCCGTATGCGGCGCGGCAACGTCTGCTTGAACGCCTGCAGCTGTGTCGCCACGTGCTGTGCATCCTCGGCGCTGCGCACGGGTTCGCCGCTTTCCTTCAGCAGTAGCGGCGCGACTTCGCGAAAATACGGTTCGATTGCCTCGACAATCTGAACCTGGCCGCCTGCCCGGATCCGGTTCATCAACTGGTGTAACGCATGAAAGCGTGTCGACGCATTCATGAACTCGGTGTTCAGCCTCGACAGCCGGCCACTGCGCATTCGGCTGCGCGGATCCTCGAACACTGCGAAGCTGCGCATCGCTTCTAAACCGACGACATCGGCGGCAAAACGTGCGTTGGTGCGTTCGGCGCGAGAGCGGTCAATCCGGCCCGCCAGCGTGTCCGATACAAATTCGACGAACGCGAGGTATCGCGCCTGGACCGTGGAGCGAAGCGCGTCAGCGGTGTGCTGGGGCAGCACCAGCGCGCTGACGGCGCCAGCGCACAAGATGCCCAGCGTAACCTCCGTGACCCTTGTCACGGCCGCCATGAACGCGCCGTCTGCATGCTGGGCGGCCGGAATGCCCACCAGCGCGGCGGTATAGCCGGCGAGCACAAACCCGTACGAGCGGAAGTTGCGGTTGCGTGCCGCGCCAAAGGTGCAAATGCCCACCCAGAGCGATACGGATAGCAAAAACAGTTCACGCTGTTGCGCAAATAGTGAAACCAGCGCGATCGTCACGACCGAGCCAACCACGGTCCCCACGATCCGGTAAAAGCTTTTGGCGAGCACCATCCCGCTTTGCGGCTGCATGACAATGAACACGGTCGTCATCGCGGTACGCGGTTGCGGTAAGTCCAGCTTCATGGCCACGCCCAGCGCAAGCAACGCGGCGCCAACGGTCTTGAATAGATAAATCCATACCCGGCCGTCGATGCGTAACCAGTCGCGCACCGTGTCGCGCCATGCGGACGATGACGTTAACCGAGCCAGCGCGGATGGGGTGCTGCTCATTGCGATGCCTGCCGGGCGACGGCCTTGGGCACGCGTGGATCCTCGTCGGACGGGCCGTCGCCCGGATCGACCCGTCCGCCACCCAGCGCGGCCGTCAACGACGCGCGCGCCGCCAACTTCGATGCGTGGATGATCTCGGCGTCCTGTTGTGCCTGCAATAATTGGGTTTGCGCGCTCAATACGGACAGGTAGTCGGTCAAGCCGCGCCGAAAGCCGGTGGAGGCCAGATCGTAGCTGCGCTGGGCGACGGCGACCGCGCGCTGCGCTGCATCCTGCTGGATATCGAGCGATTTCAACGTGACGATCTGGTCCGCGATGTCCTTTAATGCGTCAACCAGCGTTTGATTGTATTGATCGACGGCCAGGTCATAGCCGGCGCTGGCGGCATCCAGCTGGGCGCGCAGCCGCCCGCCGTTGAAGATCGGCAGGGATATTGCTGGCCCCACCGTGGCAGCATGCGCTTGGGACAGCAAAAAGGCCAGCGGCCCGCCGCCGACGAACATTGCGCCGACCGAGGCCAGCAGATTGACGTTCGGATAGAAGGCGGTCCTGGCAACGTCGACACCCGCGGCGTTGGCGGCCACGCGCCAGCGCGCGGCGACCACGTCCGGCCGATGACCGAGCAACTCGGCAGGCAAGTTTGATGGCAGGCTCACCGGCGTCTGGAGCGAGAGCGTCGGACGTTGCAGCGCGGCGCCCGCTCCCGGGCCTTTGCCGGCCAGCGCGGCAAGCTGGTTGCGTAGGAGCGCGATCTGTTCGTCGAATGCCGCGATCTGGCGTTCGCGTTGAGGCAGCGGAGCTTGTGCCTGCGTAAGTTCCAATTGGGTACCGATACCGCCTTGCAGCCGCCGTCGCGCAATGTCGACAATCGACTGCTCGTGCGCCAGCGTCTGCGCGGCGATGTCCCGTTGCGCGAACGCGAGCGACAGCTTGATGTAGGCGCGCACGATGTTGACCGCGAGTTCAAGTTGCGCCGCCCGGGCATCGACCGCCTGCATGCGCGCCGCGTCGAGTGCGCGTTCGGCGGCCTTCTCATCGTGTCCCCACAGGTCTAGGCTATACGACAACGACAGTCCGATCGTGTTGTTCCACGTATCGGCGTGCGCTAGCGGCCCAGGACCGTAATACACATTGTCGGGCCAGTGCTGCCGCGTTATCGACAGATTGCCGTTGAGTTGAGGCGAGAGATCGGCCTGCGCAACGCCGGCTATCGCCTGCGCCTGCCGTACGCGATCCCGAGTCATCGCCAAGCTGGGCGAGCCGGCCAGCGCGTCGGCGATCCACTGATCGAGCTGCGGATCAAGGTACATTTTCCACCATTGCTCGTTCGGCCACTGTGCATCGACGCTTGCCGCACGCACGGCCTGGGACACATCGAGCTGACCGGCGTCAACCGGCTTGGCATGAGGAGCAATGCCATGGGTACTCGCACAGCCCGCAATAATCAAGTAACTTGCAAAAATTACGGGAGTCAGCGTGGTGAAACGTCGGACGGATCGCACGGCTATCTCGAAACACCCCGAAATGACTGGTCAGTAAAATTATATTTTTGAAGCAATTTCTGAATAAGCGACCAATTTGAGATAATTCCTTACCAAAAAAGTAATAAACGCTCTTGCGAAATGTGCAACAATTTTTTGATCCGCACAGGAAGCCCGTTATGGATACGCTGCAAAACATGAGGGTGTTTGTCCGCGTTGTGGAGGCGAAGAGCTTCACGGCCGCGGCGCAGCAAATGAATACGACGACGGCGTACGCATCGCGGGCCATATCAGATCTGGAGGCGCATCTGCGCACCCGATTGCTGAACCGTACGACGCGGCGCATCGCGCTCACGGAGGCGGGGGAGCGATACTTGCAACGGTGCGAGCAGATCCTTGCCTACGTTGATCAGGCCGAAGCCGAAGCTGCCGACGCACACGCACGACCCTCGGGCCGGCTCAGAATCCATGCGACCACCAGTTTCGGTCAGTATTATGTGGTGCCTGTTGTCACGCGTTATCAGGAGCGTTATCCGTCTGTGTCGGTCGATCTGACGCTGTCGCAGCACGTGCCGGATCTACTCGATGAAGGCTACGATGTCACGCTGCAGGTCAGCGCAAACGAACTGCCCGATTCCGGATTGGTATCGCAGCGGCTTGGCGACTCGTATAGCGTGCTATGCGCCTCTCCGGCCTATTTGGAAAAGCGTGGCACGCCCCGCAACGTCCGGGATCTAGCCGGCCACACCTGCCTGCGCATCGTGACATCGATTTTTCCCGGTGATCATTGGCGCTTCGACGGGCCGGACGGCATGGAGACGATCGAGTTGCCGGCGCCGACGTTCCAGGTCAATGTGTCGGACGCGCTCGCGGTGGCACTGCGCGAAGGAATGGGCATTGGCGCGCTGCTCACGCCTTCAGCGTTGCCGGCGCTGCGCAATGGCACGCTGGTGCGCGTGTTGCCCGACCACAAGATGCAAAAGATGACGATTTACGCGATGTATGCGTCGCGGCAATATTTGGACGCGAAGATCCGGACCTGGGTCGAATTCCTGCGCGAGCATATTTCGAAGGCACTCGCGGCCGACGAGGCCGCGTTGCAGACCTTCGGGGTGCGCTAGTCATGGACCGCAGCGCAGCACTTTTCCGGGATTGAATACATTGCCGGGATCGAGTGTCGCCTTTAACGCACGCATCAATTCGAGTTCCACAGAAGATTTGTAGCGTGCCACGTCGTCGATCTTCAATTGCCCGACGCCATGTTCGGCGCTGATCGTGCCGTGGTGCGCATGGACGCTATCGTAGACAATCCGGTTCACGCGCGCCTGGTGCTCGGCCAGAAAGGCCTGCGGATCCACACCCGCGGGCGCCTGCACGTTGTAGTGCAGGTTGCCGTCGCCTAGATGCCCGAAGGTGACCATCCGCGCGCCGGGCACGGCTGCGGCGATCGCCGCGTCGGTGGTGTCGATGAACTCGCCGATGTGCGAGCTTGGCACCGCGATGTCGTGCTTGATATTGAGCCCTTCGTTGGCTTGCGCGAGCGGGATGTGCTCACGCAGTGCCCACAATGCGTTCGACTGCGCCAGGCTTTGCGCCACGAGCGCATCGTCGACGATACCGCGCTCGAACGCCCGCTCCATCAATCTCTCGGTGAGCTGGCTTGCGTGCGCCTCGCTTTCGCCGTCGGATAATTCGAGCAACACAATCTGCGCATGCGGGGCGGCGAACGGGTATCGCTGCGACGGGAAATGGTGGGTGACCAGCCGCAGGCAGAAGTCGGACATCAACTCGAAGCCGCTCAGCAGCGCGCCGGCGGTGTCGCGGGCCAGCGCCAAAAGCTGTAGCGCGGCGTGTGGCGAGGCAACGCCGGCCAGCGCGGTGATGCGCGCGGTCGGTTGCGGATAGAGTTTCATCACGGCTGCCGTGATGATGCCCAGCGTGCCCTCGGCACCGATAAAAATATCGCGCAGGTCGTATCCAGTGTTGTCCTTGCGCAGCCCGCGCAAGCCGTTCCAGACCTCGCCCTTCGCGGTCACGACTTCCAAGCCCAGGCACAGTTCGCGCGCGTTGCCGTAGCGCAGTACCGCGGTGCCGCCGGCGTTCGTCGCTAGGTTGCCGCCCAACGTGCAGCTGCCTTCGGCCGCCAGGCTGAGCGGGAATAAGCGGCCGGCGTCCGCCGCGCGAGCTTGCACCTGGGCGAGGATGCACCCGGCTTCTGCGGTGATCGTGTCGTTGATCGGGTCCACCGCGCGCACGCGGTCCAGTCGGCGCAGGTTGAGCACCGCCTGCCGTCCGCTGGCGTCCGGCGTGGCACCGCCGGCCAGCCCGGTGTTGCCGCCTTGCGGCACCAGCGCAACACCGAATTGGGTGGCCAATCGTACCAGCGTGGCGACTTCTGCCGTGCTTGCCGGACGCAGCACCGCGCAGGCGCGGCCGACGTACCGGCGGCGCCAATCTGTCATGTAGGGCGACATGTCGTCCGGGTCATCCAAGACCTGGTCTGCGCCAATGGCTTGCTGGCAAGCTTGCAGGAAGGCGGGCAGTGCGGCGGTGTCGTGAGGCATCGTCAGTGTTCGGCGGAAGAGTCAGCGGCAGCGGTGACGTGCCGGGCAGTGCGCTTGAATGGTGCGAGATAACCGAGCACGCTGACGAAGTAGACAAGGGCGAGCACGGCCTCGATCCAGCCTAGGGGCGCACTGGCGCCCGCATCACTGATTGCGCGCACGATTCCCTCCGCGAAATAGGCAAGAATCAGCATGGCCGACCATTGCATCGTGTACAGCCTGGCGCGCAGCAGCCCGGGCAAGACCAGCAGCAGCGGCAGCGCCTTGAGGGCTAGCGCTGAGCCGCCGGGATGCAACGGCGCGAGCCAGATTTCCCAGCTTACGGCCAATACCACCAGTGCGAGCAGCGTGGCGATCGCGATCATTAACAGCCGGTGCAACCGCTGCGCGTTCCGTAGCGCCAGGTTGCCAGGCTGCCGGGTCATTGCCCGCCTGCCAGCGCGAGCGCAGCGCGGGCGAGCCGCGCGCCGAGTGCGTGCGCCAACGTTTTCTCCTCCGACGACAGCGGGGCTGGATCGTTGCTGCCGCTCACCCCGGCGACGTGAGAGGCACCGTACGGCGTGCCGCCGCTTGTCGTGCTCATCAGCGCGGATTCGGTATAGGGTAGCCCGACGATCAGCATCCCGTGATGTAACAAGGGCAGCATCATGGACAGCAGTGTGGTTTCCTGACCGCCGTGCAGGCTGCCGGTGGACGTGAAGACGCAGGCGGGTTTGCCTGCCAGCGCGCCGCTAAGCCATTGCGGCGTTGTGCCGTCCAGGAAGTACTTCAGCGCCGCGGCCATATTGCCAAAGCGCGTTGGCGAGCCCAGTGCGAGCCCGGCGCACTCGGCTAGGTCGCGCAACTCTGCGTACGGCGGGCCATCGTCGGGAATATCCGGCCTGGTGGCCTCGCAGACCGTGGAGACGGGTGGCACGGTGCGTAGGCGTGCCTGTGCGCCAGGCACACTGTCCACGCCGCGGCCGATGGCCCGCGCGAGTTCCCGGGTGGCGCCGTTGCGGCTGTAGTAGAGAACGAGTATGTCTTTCATGACCTGGGAGGTGAACCGTTATTATAGAAGACGTAAGGAGGGTTAGCCTTTGACGAAGTTCGATATCGATCTGGATGCGCTGAAGCGGCTCGCGCGCTTTGCCGCGACCCGCAGCGCCGAGGACCGTATCCCGCAGGTGGCGGGTAGTCTCACGTTTACGACCGTACTGTCGCTGGTGCCGCTGGCGACGGTGGCCTTTGCGCTGTTCACTGCGTTTCCGATCTTCGCGTCATTCCAACAGTCGCTACAGGGCTTCCTGGCCGACCATCTGATGCCGGCGCAGATTAACAGCCAAATCTTCAAATATTTGAACCAGTTTGCGGAAAAGGCGAAAGGGCTGACGACGGTCGGGATGATTAGCCTCGTGGTCACGTCGGTTATGACGATGATGATCGTCGAATCGGCGTTCAACACGATCTGGCGCGTACGTAAGTCGCGGCCGCTTGCGCAGCGCATCCTAGTGTATTGGGCAGTGATCACGTTGGGGCCTCTGCTGATCGGCGTGAGCCTATCGGTGTCGTCCTACCTGTTCACGCACTCGATGCTTGCCAACACGGTCGCTAACGTGGCCGGCGCAGCCAGCGCGGCATCGGGCGCCGCGTCGCGCGTGATGCCGACGTTCGTCGAATGGGCGTTGACCGGCGCGGTGCTGCCGCTGTCGGTACTGGCGTTCACGCTATCTTACGTCTATTTACCGAACTGCCGCGTGGCGTGGCGCGACGCGTTTGTCGGCGGGCTGTGTGCGGCGATTGCGTTTGAGCTCGCCAAGCGAGGTTTCGGGTTCTATATTCGGCGTATTCCGACCTATACGGCCGTGTATGGCGCATTTGCGACGATCCCGATTTTTCTGCTGTGGGTCTACCTGAGCTGGCTAATCACGCTGTTCGGCGCGATGTTGACGTCCGCGTTGCCAGAGATCCGGCTCGGGCACTTTCATCGCGTCGATTACGCAGGCAGCGACCTGCTCGATGCGCTGGAGCTGATCGCGTGGCTCAACGACGCCCGCGATGCGGGCCGTGCCGGCTACACGCTGCATGAACTCGCGCGGTTGCAGCGTTGCGGGTTGCAGACGGCTGCCCGACTGCTGGACAAGCTCGAGGCGATCGAGTGGGTCGCCCGGATACAGCGCGAGCATGACTCAGACCGCTATGTGCTTCTAGTGAATCCGCGGCACGCGAGCCTGCGCCAACTCTATCAATTGTTCGTCATCGATCGCAACGAGCTCACTTATCAGCTCAATCTCGATACCACGCACGTCGATGGCCCGACGCTGCTCGCTGCGCTCGACCATCGCGGCCTGGATGTGTCGCTCGCCGCGTTGTTGGCCGTGCGCCGTCGTCGCGGCGCCCAAGCCGAGCGGGCCAACAGCAGGCGCGCCTCGCCGGTGGCGGCCGCTTAGCGCGCAACTGTCACCGGCGGCGTGGCGTCGTGACCGCCATCGCGACACAGCCGATCACGCCGAGCGAGCCGATGAAGTGCAGCCGCCGGCAGACCTGGTTAACGCGGCCGAGACTGTCATCGGATAGGCGGTGGCCCTGAGCGCCCATGCACGTCTCTGTGCGGCCCGCGAGGCGGCCTGCAGTACAATCAGCGAGCGCATGCTATGGCCGACCAGCACGACGGGGCAGGCCGACACGGCGTCCAGCAGCGTGTGTGCCGAGGCGGTGCGCCGGTATCGTAGCATCGAGGCGCGAGCGTGTGGCGCGCCGCTGCAGTATGCTTTCCTTTTACCGGTCTTTCCGCTACGATCGGTGCACAAAGCCGCGCAGTGCAAGGAGGAGGCCATGCGAGTCAGCGACATCCTGAAGGTTAAGGGCAATACGCTCTACACTGTTACGCCCGATACGCCGTTGCACGAAGCGATTCAGACGATGGCTGAGCACGACATCGGCTCGCTAGTCGTCATCGAATTCGGTGATCTGGTTGGCATGCTGACGTTCCGCGAGATCATCCTGACGTTGCGTGACCACGGCGGTTCAGTCGGTGCCGTGACGATTCGCAAGGTAATGGATGATCATCCGCTCATTTGTACGCCGGAGACAGATGTCAACGAGGTGCGGCGCATGATGCTCGAGCGCCACGCGCGTTATTTGCCCGTAATGGAAAAACGCATGCTGATGGGTGTGATCTCGTTCTATGACGTGGCTAAGGCGGTGGTCGAGGAACAGGGGTTCGAGAACCGGATGCTTAAAGCTTATATCCGCGATTGGCCGGAGGATGAAGGGGCGCGCGAAGCGCGCTAAAGCCGTGGTGGGGCCGGCGTCCGGCCAGCCGCCGAATCCTGCAACGAAGCCTCTGTCACGTGTGTTTTTTGATCCGCATGACAGAGGCTTCGTCGCACACCAAGTCATCCATCTGTGCACGGCCGTGCGAGGCCAGCGCGCCATCGTTGCAGTTCACGCTGTTGCGCGAGCGCTGCTTCGCCCCGTTTTTCTGCGCCCAGTTCCTCGAGATGGACACCTTTGTTGCCGCGGTGCGCGCCGTGACAGCACTGGCATAATAATAGTTTGAGCAATTTTCGGGCAACCAGCATGTCGGGCAACACTTTCGGTACGCTTTTCACGGTGACGACTTTCGGGGAGTCGCACGGTCCGGCCATCGGCTGCGTGATCGACGGCTGTCCGCCAGGACTGGCGCTGGCCGAGGCTGATATACAGATGGAGCTCGATCGCCGTAAGCCGGGCACGTCGCGCCACGTGACGCAACGCCAGGAGGACGACCGGGTAGAGATCCTATCAGGCGTGTTCGACGGCGTGACGACCGGCACGCCGATCGCGTTGCTGATCCGCAATACGGACCAGCGCAGCAAGGATTACGGCAACATCGCGGAAACTTTCCGGCCCGGCCATGCGGACTATACATATTGGCAAAAATATGGTGTGCGCGATTACCGTGGAGGCGGACGCGCGTCCGCGCGGCTGACTGCGCCGAATGTCGCGGCAGGGGCGGTGGCGAAGAAATGGCTGCGGGAGCGCTTCGGTGTCCAAGTGCGCGGCTACATGAGCGCGTTAGGCGAAATCGACATCCCGTTTGTCGATTGGGCGCACGTGGCCGACAATCCCTTTTTTGCACCGAATGCGCAAATCGTGCCGCAGCTCGAAGCCTATATGGATGGGTTGCGCAAGGACGGCGACTCGATCGGCGCCCGGATCTCGGTGACTGCCTCCGGCGTGCCGCTCGGATGGGGCGAGCCGTTGTTCGACAAGCTGGATGCGGACATCGCCTATGCAATGATGGGGATCAATGCGGTGAAGGGTGTAGAGATTGGCGCTGGATTTGACAGCGTGCGCCAGCGTGGCTCGCTGCATGGTGACGAGTTGACGCCTGCCGGCTTCGCGGGCAACAATGCCGGCGGCGTGCTCGGCGGCATTTCGACCGGCCAGGACATCGTCGTGTCGATCGCGATCAAGCCGACCTCGAGCATTCGCACGCCGCGTCGCTCGATCGACAAAGCCGGCGAGCCCGTGATGGTCGAGACGTTCGGACGCCATGACCCGTGTGTCGGGGTCCGAGCGACACCGATTGCCGAAGCGATGCTTGCGCTGGTGCTGATGGACCATGCGCTGCGGCACCGCGCACAGTGTGCAGACGTCAAGACGTCGACGCCGACGATCGCCGCGCGCGCCCCGGGCGCGTGATTTCGGAGTGTGCCCCGGCGGGCGACGGCGCCGCGTTGTGCACCGTCACATGTTCGGGTAGTTGGGGCCGTCGCCGCCCTCGGGCGTGACCCATACGATATTTTGCGTCGGATCCTTGATGTCGCAGCTCTTGCAGTGCACGCAGTTCTGCGCGTTGATTACCAGCCGCTCGCCGCCACTTTCCTCGCGCACGAACTCGTATACCGCCGCCGGACAGTAGCGGCTCTCCGGGCCCGCATACTCGTGCAGGTTGATGCGCACCGGCACGCTAGCGTCCTTGAGCGTCAGGTGCGCCGGCTGGTTTTCCTCATGATTTGTGTTCGAGATGAACACCGACGAAAGCCGGTCAAACGTGAGCTTGCCGTCCGGCTTCGGGTACGTGATCGGTTGGCACTGCGACGCCGGCTTGAGCCGCTCGTGATCCGCATGCCGGTGATGCAGCGTCCACGGCACGCGCCCGCCCAACAGCTTCTGCTCGATGAATACCATCGGCGAGCCTACGTACAGCCCCTTGCTCATCCACTGTTTGAAGTTGCGCGCCCGGTACAGTTCCTCGTGTAGCCACGAGCGCTTGAACGCCTGCGGGTACGCGAGTAGCTGATCGTGCGCACGGCCTGCTTGCAACGCCTCGAACGCCGCCTCGGCGGCCAGCTTCCCGGTCTTGATCGCCGCATGGCTGCCCTTGATGCGTGAGGCGTTCAGAAATCCCGCCTCGTCCCCCACTAGCGCCCCGCCTGCAAACGTGAGCTTGGGCAGCGACATCAGCCCGCCCGCGGTGATCGCGCGCGCGCCGTACGAGACCCGCTTGCCCCCTTCCAGGAACGCGCGGATCGCCGGATGCGTCTTGTAGCGCTGGAACTCCTCGAACGGTGACAGGTATGGGTTCTCATAGCCCAGCCCCACCACAAACCCTACTGCCACCTGATGGTTGTCCAGGTGGTACAGGAACGAGCCGCCGTAGGTCTTCGCATCCAGCGGCCAGCCCGCCGTGTGGATCACCAGCCCCGGCTTATGCCGCGCCGGCTCCACCTCCCACAGCTCCTTGATGCCGATGCCGTATACCTGCGGATCCACCCCCTCGCGCAGCCCAAAGCGCTCCTGCAACTGCCGCCCCAGGTGCCCGCGCGCGCCTTCGCAAAACAGCGTGTACTTCGCGTGCAGCGCCATGCCCAACTGGAAGTGCTCTGTGGGCTGGCCATCCTTGCCAACCCCCAGGTTGCCGGTGGCCACCCCGCGCACCGCGCCGCGCTCGTCGTACAGTACCTCGGCCGCGGCAAAGCCCGGGAAGATCTCCACCCCTAGCGCCTCGGCCTGCTGGCCCAGCCAGCGCGTCACGTTGCCCAGGCTCACCACGTAGTTGCCGTGGTTCTTGAAGTTCTCTGGCAGCGCCCAGTTCGGCGTCTTCAGCGCCCCCGTGCGGTTCAGAAACAAGAACCGGTCCTCTACCACTGGCACCGTTAGCGGCGCACCGCGCTCACGCCACTGCGGAATCAGCTCGTCCAGCGCGCGTGGGTCCATCACCGCTCCCGACACAATGTGCGCGCCAATCTCCGAGCCCTTTTCCAGCACGCACACCGCCAGCTCCACCCCTTGCTCCACCGCCCGCTGCTTAAGTCTGATCGCCGCCGACAGCCCCGCCGGCCCGCCGCCCACCACCACCACGTCGTACTCCATCGATTCGCGTGGTCCGTACTGCTCGATCCAGCTTTGCGGGGTCATGGATGTCCTCTCCGTTAGAATGCGTTTTAGTCGGGTGCCATTGTCCGGGAAGCGACCGGGGGCCGCAACCAAAGGACGGTGAATTAGCACGATCGTTCTATTTATGAGAACGTATCGCGCATCGCGTGATACGTTCTGTACTATTCACCTGAACAAGGAATTTCAATGGGTCGTTCGATCAATCTTGAAGGCAAGGTCGCGCTGATCACCGGTGCGTCGAGCGGTCTGGGCAAGCGTTTCGCGCAGGTGCTGTCGGGCGCGGGCGCGAAAGTGGTGCTGGCGAGCCGCCGCACCGAACGTCTAAAGGAGCTGCGCGCCGAGATCGAGGCGTCAGGAGGCGCGGCGCACGTGGTCACGCTGGACGTGACCGACTATGGCAGCATCAAGGCCGCGGTCGCGCACGCCGAAACCGAAGCGGGCACGATTGATATTCTGGTCAACAATTCCGGCGTATCGACGACGCAGAAGCTGGCTGATGTGACACCAACCGACTTCGAATACGTGTTTGGCACCAACACGCGCGGCGCATTTTTCGTGGCGCAAGAGGTCGCCAAGCGCATGATCATGCGGGGTAATGGCGCAGCGGGCGCGAAGCCATGCTACCGGATTATCAACATTGCTTCGGTTGCCGGCCTGCGTGCGTCGCCGCAAATTGGACTGTACGCAATGAGTAAGGCCGCCGTCGTGCATATGACCAAGGCGATGGCGCTCGAGTGGGGACGTCATGGCATCAATGTCAATGCGATCTGCCCCGGCTACATCGATACCGAGCCCAACCATCATCAGTGGTCCACGGAGCACGGGCAGAAGCTGCTCGCGATGCTGCCGCGCAAGCGGATCGGCATGCCAGAAGACTTGGACGGGTTGTTGTTGTTGCTCGCGGCCGACGAGTCGCAATTCATCAACGGCTCAGTGATGGCCGCCGATGACGGATTGGGGTTGATCTGATGTCTTCCAACGAGTATCGCCACGCGTTCGAGATGGTGTTGCCGATCCGCTGGGGGGACATGGACGCGTTTCAGCACGTGAACAATGTCGTCTATTTTCGCTATATGGAACAGGTGCGAGTTTCGTGGTTCGAGACGTTACGCTTGCCTGTGCCGGATGAGAACGGGTGTGGCCCAGTGATCGTCAGCGCGCATATGAATTTTCTGCGCCAGCTGCGTTATCCAGGCGACGTACGCGGTACGATGTGGGTCGGTAAGCCGGGACGCAGCAGCCTGGACTCGCGCTTCGAATTGACGCGCACCGACGCGCCCAACGAGCTTATCGCGCAAGGGGGCGCAAAGATCGTTTGGGTCGATTACGACGCAGGCAAGTCGGTGCCATTGCCCAAGGCGCTGCTCGCAGCGCTCGAGTAGTCGCGTTGGGCAGGGCGAGCCCCGCGCGTTACCTGTGTTCACGGGACGCGCGCTACTCAGCCGGCTTCCGGCCCATGGAGCAATCGGCAATCCGCCCGGCGTGCGCAGCCGAGCAACCGCTGGGCTTGTGCCGTAACATCCGCTCAGCGTAACCGTAACCTTTGCGCACCCGATTGGGCGTCGTGCCGCGGCCGTAGCACCGGACCCGGCGTAGCACTCGCACCGAAGCGGGACATCCATAGAGGAAGGGACAGCGACATGAACAAGCTTTATCCGAGCGGCCAGGCGGCGCTGGCGGACATCGTCAAGGACGGCCAGACGTTCGCGGTCGGCGGTTTCGGCCTGTGCGGGATCCCCGAGGCACTTATCGCCGCGCTGCGCGATTCGGGCGTCAGGGACATCACCTGTATCAGCAACAATGCGGGCGTGGATGGGTTCGGACTGGGCCTGCTGCTTGAAACGCGACAGATCAAGAAGATGATCTCGTCGTACGTGGGCGAGAACAAAGAGTTCGAGCGCCAATACTTGGCAGGCGAATTGGAACTGGAGTTCACGCCGCAAGGCACGCTGGCCGAGAAGTTGCGCGCCGGTGGCGCCGGCATTCCGGCCTTCTTCACCCATACCGGTTACGGCACGGTGATCGCCGAAGGCAAAGAGACGCGGCAGTTCGGCGACAACCACTACGTGCTCGAGCGTTCATTGACTGCCGATGTCGCGCTCGTCAAGGCTTGGAAGGCCGACAAGGCGGGCAATTTGATTTATCACCGTACCGCGCGCAACTTCAATCCGCTGTGTGCGATGGCGGGCCGAATCACGCTCGCTGAAGTCGAGGAGATCGTCGAGACTGGCGAACTCGATCCGGATGCGATCCATACGCCCGGCATCTTCGTGCAACGGTTGGTGCTCAATGCCCACCCGGAAAAGCGCATCGAACAACGCGTCGTGCGCCAGAAATAAGCGCGCAAAGGAGACTGAAATGGCCTGGAATCGAGATGAAATGGCGGCGCGCGCTGCGCAGGAACTGCAAGACGGCTTCTATGTGAACCTGGGGATCGGGCTGCCGACGCTGGTTGCCAACCATGTACCGGACGGCATCGAAGTGTGGCTCCAATCCGAGAATGGATTGCTTGGCATCGGTCCGTCGCCGACCGAGGACGAAGTCGATGCGGATCTGATCAACGCCGGCAAGCAGACGGTGACGACATTGCCCGGCTCTTCGATCTTTTCGTCTGCCGACTCGTTTGCGATGATTCGCGGCGGGCACATCAACCTGGCGATCCTGGGCGCGATGCAGGTCAGCAAGGGCGGCGACCTCGCCAATTGGATGATCCCCGGCAAGATGATCAAGGGCATGGGCGGCGCGATGGACCTGGTGGCCGGCGTCAAGCGGGTGGTCGTGCTAATGGAGCACGTGGCTAAGGGCGACCAGCACAAGATCCTCGAACAATGCACGCTGCCATTGACCGGCGTCGGTGTTGTGGACCGCATCGTCACCGACCTGGGCGTGATCGACGTGACCGACGCCGGCCTGAAACTGGTCGAGATCGCGCCTGGCGTAAGCATCGAGGAAATCCAGCGCAAGACCGGTGCGCCGCTCGACGTGAGCATGCTCACATAGTCTGGACGACAGCCGCGGCGCGCCTGCGCCGCCGTACCGCGGTGGATCGCGGCCGCGTGGGCGTCGGCCGATCGGCCATTATGCACGGAGCCGGCAGGCTCTGCGTGCACAAAGCACGCTAAAATTGAACTGTTACGTTTCAGGATACGTCGATGTCGGCTCCGTCTGCTTTGCCCGACCCGCATACGCCGCGTCAGGGCTTCGTGCGCTGTATCAGTCCCACCGGTCTGCACCGGATCGCCTACACCGAATGGGGCGACCCGTCCAATCCGCGCGTGCTGGTTTGCGTGCATGGCCTGACCCGTACCGGCAGGGATTTCGATGTGCTGGCCAGCCGCCTCGCGGACCGTTTTCGCGTCGTGTGCCCCGATGTCGCTGGTCGTGGGTTATCCGACTGGCTCGACAATGCGCAGCAGTACGCACTGTCGCAGTACGTGTCGGATATGGTGACGCTGATTGCTCGGCTGAATGTCGAGACCGTGGATTGGTTCGGCACGTCGATGGGCGGCATGATCGGTATGGTGCTGGCCGGGCTGCCGAACAGTCCGGTGCGCAAGCTGCTGCTCAACGACGTCGGGCCGACGCTGGAGCCGGAGGCGTTGCACCGGATTGGCGAGTACGTCGGCAACGCGCCGAAGTTCGACACCGAGCAGCAGGCGTACGATTATCTGGCCTCGATCTTGCCGGGGTTCGGTCCGCATACGCCAGACGAGTGGCGTGTGTTGAACCGGCCGTTACTGCGGCATCATGCCGGCTCGTGGGTGCTGCACTATGACCCGCGCATCGCGGTGCCGTTCGAGGCCAGCAAGGCGGAACTCGCGAGTAGCGGCCAAACGTTGCTGTGGCGCGCCTTTGAGGCGATTTCAGGGCCTACGCTGGTGGTGCGGGGCGAGCAGTCCGACCTGTTGTCGCGCGAGACCGTCGAGACAATGCAGCAGCGTGGCCGCCAAGTGTCGGCCGCCGAGATTGCCGGCGTTGGCCATGCACCCACGTTCGTGCACGATGAGCAGATCGCGATCGCCGAAGCATTCTTTTGCGGCGGCGAGCCGGCGCTCGCGCATCGGCCGGCGCCGACGCTGCAATGAGCCGCGCGATGGCGCGCCTGATTTCATCGACTTCACAGGATATTGACTATGGCAGTGCAACGTTTTCATGTCGGTCCCCGTTTATCCGAAATTGCCGTGCACAATGGCACCGTCTACCTGGCTGGTCAGATCGCCGAGGATACGAAGCAAGACATTACCGGACAGATGCGCGAGGTGCTTGGCCACGTCGACCGGCTGCTCGCGCAGGCCGGCAGCGACAAGTCGCTGATTTTGTCGACGCAGATCTATCTCTCCGACATGGCGAATTTCGCTGCAATGAATGACGTGTGGGATGAATGGGTGCCCAGTGGCAATACACCGCCGCGCGCCACTGTGCAGGCCAAGCTCGCCAATTCGGAATGCCTGGTCGAAGTCGTGGTGTTTGCCGCGCAGCGAAGCTGAGCGTTTCCCGTGTTATCGCGCTGTGCGGTAGCCGCCGGCGTCGTACTGGCTTGACAGATGAGTCCCGAATCCGAAACCCGCGCCCAGTCGCCGACAGCGACGCTTGACGACGCGCTTGCTTTTGTGCAGGAGCACGCCAGTGGGGTGCGCCTTGGGTCGGGCGAGATGCTCGTGGATCACGCGCAGGGCACCGCGCAGATCGTCAATACGCTGAACGTCGATCTTCCGTCATCCGTGGCGGCGGCACTCTTCCCGGTGATTCCCTACCTGAGCGAACCGGAACGTTTGCTGCGCGAGCGTTTCGGCGAAGACGTACTGCAACTGGTCACGGATGTGCGCAAGCTGCTGCGGCTCAGCGTGATTGGCATGCAGGCGACGAGACCCGATAGCGACATGGGCCGCGACGCGCAGGCGCATCGTCGCGCGCAGGTTGAGGCACTGCGCAAGATGCTGGTGGCGTTTGCGCAGGATATCCGCGTTGTGCTAATCCGGCTCGCGTCGCGGCTGCAGACGCTGCGCTTTTATGCGGCGCACAAGCTGACGCCGCCGGCAGGGTTGCCGCGCGAGACGCTGGAGATCTATGCGCCGCTTGCGAACCGCCTCGGCATCTGGCAACTGAAATGGGAGCTGGAGGACCTCGCGTTCCGTTTCGAGGAGCCGGCGACCTACAAGCGTATCGCGAAGTTGCTCGACGAGCGGCGGGTCGAGCGTGAATCGTACGTGCGCGATGCGATCGCGCGCCTGAAGCGTGAACTCGCGGCGGCGAACATCGAGGCGGACGTGAGCGGACGTCCTAAGCACATTTACAGCATCTGGCGCAAGATGCGCGGCAAAAAACTCGAGTTCTCCGAGCTCAACGATGTACGCGCGTTCCGCGTGATCGTGCCGGACGTCAAGGACTGTTATACAGTGCTTGGTATCGTGCACAACATCTGGCAGCCGGTGCCTCGCGAGTTCGATGACTATATATCCCGGCCGAAGCCCAATGGCTACAAGTCGTTGCATACGGTGGTGATCGGCGATGACGGCCGGGCATTTGAAGTGCAGATCCGCACGCACGACATGCATCATTTTGCCGAATATGGCATTGCCGCGCATTGGCGCTACAAAGAGGCGGGAACCCGCGGATACGACGGCCAGTTTGCCGCCAGCGACAAGTACGACGAGAAGATCGCGTGGCTGCGGCAGCTGCTTGCGTGGAAGGATGAAGTGTCGGGCAGCGACTCGTCGTCGCAACCGTGGGAGCAACTGCGACAGACGCCGCTAGACGACCATATCTACGTGCTGACGCCTCAGGCGCGTGTGGTGGCGCTGCCGCAGGGGGCGACGCCGGTCGATTTTGCCTATTACGTGCACAGCGAACTCGGGCATCGATGCCGGGGTGCTCGCGTGGACGGGGCGATGGTGCCGTTGAACACGCCGCTGCGGAACGGGCAGACGGTCGAGATCGTCGCGGTTAAGCAGGGGGGGCCGTCGCGTGACTGGCTCAATCCCCAACTGGGCTATCTGCATAGCGCACGCGCCAAGCAAAAGGTGCGGGCGTGGTTCAACGCAATCGAGTTGCAGGAGACCGTCGCATCGGGCCGGGCCGCTGTCGAAAAGACGCTGCAACGCGAGGGGCGCACGTCGGTCAATCTCGAGGAGCTTGCTGCGAAGCTCGGCTTCAAGACGACGGACGAGCTGTTCCTACAGGTTGGCAAAGACGAACTTAGCCTACGCTCGGTTGAGCAGGCGCTTCGCGATGCGCCCGCCGCGGAGCCGTCTGGGCTAGAGCCCGCGAACTTTAAGTGGCGCAGCAGCGGCGCCAGTGTTGCGTCCGGGGCATCGACCGGCGTGCTGGTCGTGGGCGTCGACGCGTTGCTCACGCAACTGGCGAAATGTTGCCGGCCGGCGCCTCCCGACGAGATCGCCGGCTTTGTGACGCGCGGCAAAGGGGTATCAATCCATCGCAGTGATTGCGCCAGTTTTTTGCGCATGGCCGCGCGCGTGCCGGAGCGTGTGTTGCATACGGCTTGGTCCAACGACGTGCTCAGCGGCCGCGGCCAAAGCGTCTACCCAATCGACTTGGCGGTCGAAGCCGTCGATCGCCAGGGGTTGTTGCGCGACATCACCGAGGTATTCGCACGCGAGAAGATTAATCTAGTTGGCGTGAAGACCCAGACGCACCGCAACGTTGCGTATATGCAATTCACTGTGGAAGTGTCCAACAGCGCGCAGGTGCAGCGTGCCGCCACGCTGCTCGGTGACGTGCAAGGCGTGGTCCGGGCAAAGCGGCGTCAATGAACGCAGACGAAGGGGATGGCTCGCCGCGTCGGCGTAGGGATCGTGTCGGTCCAAGCCATCGCATCGAATAGGCGGAGCGACGCGGCGTAGGACGTAGCCCGAAGCCGATCTGCGCTGCCGGACGGCCGTCTGGCGGACGATCAGGTGGCCCATTGAACTGAGATACTGATGAGCACACCGCTCGCATCATAGCGGCTCAATAGATCCTATGTAGCGAGAGACCAACCGAATTAATCGAGGCCGTTCTTCAAGAATGAAATGATCCAAAAAATCAGGCAGGTTATCCCGAAGCAGCTCACACAATTAATCTCGCTGCATTGGCTCGAATGCGCGTGGACGAGTTCCGTCGGCAGAGCCATTGTCAGAATCATCGTCGGATTCTGGCCCAATCGACTCTAGTAGCTCATCAAATTTTCTCGTAATACGCGTAACATTCTCCTTTTTCATTGCTGCGCTCAACGGTAAGCCGAAAGCACGATTGACTTGTACAGCGGCAACCTCAAGTTGCAACTCCTCGAGTGGAGCATGCCCCGTGATACGAGGGCTATTGTCTACCTTATTAACGTAGCTATCTTCATATTCATCGTTGATCGAAGGAGGTTCTCCATAGAATTGAGAAGGATTTGGAAGCTGCTGCTGGTGCTGAAAATATAACGTGTAAAAATCCAGTTTTATACTTTCGCTGTTATTCATTGCCATTTCTACTTCCCACGCAAGTTGATCCACTATCGGTGGAATGTAGCTTAACTTAAACTCCTCTGGCTTAGCCGATGCGTACCGTGAGTCCTCTCTAAACACTGGCGGGCCATTCACCCATGCGTCTACTATAACGTCATCGTTTTGGGGAGAAAAGACATTGTTTTCTGGGAGAAATGCCAAACCATCTCTGGGTTGAGGGCGGGTACGTATTTCAGACCATGCATGATCTAATTTTTCTGGCGGGGCTTCTACAAGAAGTGCAGTTTGATTTATTTTGCTGTTTAAGATAAAAGCGTCTTTTCCGCCGATCGCCGCCGCCTCTTGTGCATGCTCACCACAATTACCGGCTCCAACAAAGCGAGAAACCGCCAACGAGCATATCTGTTTTATATGGTTGGCTAAATATTGATTTTCATCTGTCAACAAGCTAGTTTGTAGCCGAGATGAAAAATCGGCAGGAATGCAATTAAGATAATGGGTTTTATCGTCTGTGGGAAACTTATTATGTATTAGTGCGTCAACTAAAACTGATCCCATTATATTTGCCATTGTACGCGAAACCTGGGTGCGCACATAAGGATCAAAACCCTTGCTGTCATAATCTTCATGTATATTGCCTCGGCCAAATGCGAGACGCTGACGTGTCTTATCAATAATAGTCTGACCTATTCTGAGTTTTTGGACCTGCTCGTCAGCTGCAGGTGTTCCATTTATTCTGTTTCGCCCGACTATATAAGCTGCAACTGCAAGCTCATTGTCAGCAATTCTGGCCGGGCGGGAGGGTGCTCGGGATGCACGAAGCTCCGTCAGTGACGGCGAGGCTATAGTCGAGGCGCGGCGCGGCGCGGCGCAGTGCGATGCGGTATCCGGCCGTATTTCATGCGGTTGTGCCGGTGTCGAGCACAATCCGTCATCAATTTGAAAATGACCTTGCAGTCTAGGCGATGACATGACTTATCTTCCGCATAATAGGGTAGATGGGGCGGTGGCGCTACAACGTAGCGCCACGTATCTACAGACAAGCCTATACAATCTGCCGGACTTGGTGCTCTTGACGCGAATACAGCTGCCGTAAAACGAAGCACAATATTGACCAGAGCCGGTGATTGGGTGCGCAGACTTCGAGTACCATGCTACCGCAAGGCTTGATACACGTCTTAGTCGCCCAATTATCCTGCAATATAGGCGAGGAGCGCGGCGCGGGTCTCCTGGCTGAACCGGTTGCGCTCAACGAAGGCCCTAACCTCGGTTTTGACTTCTTCCCATTGCTGCTCAGGCAGCTGTACTCGCATAGACAAGCTTTCTAATTTGGAGAACATATGGAGTATGTCCGCTTCGCTGCCGTTATCAAGCAGGTGCAGTGCACGCTGCCATCCCTGTTTCAGATGCGGGGTGCCGTAGAGTAGTCCAAACGCCGCCTGTACACGCTGCTCGGGCAGCACACGCTGAATAACGGGCTCCAGCAGTGAAAGCTCGTGCGTATGCTGAGCCAGTGGCAGCGTTGCCAATGCGGATGGCAAATACTCTAGCGCGCTACCTAATTGATGATCGGGCAGTGACAACGTTAAGCGCGATAGATTGGCGTAGTGTACGGGTCTTTGTGCCTTCGGTAACGATCGCATTTTTTGGGCCAATGCGCCGATCGGCGCACCACGGTAAGACTCAGGTAGGCGCTGCACCCCTTGGAACAATGCTTCGTAGAATTCAACGATCGTTTTGCGGGAGCGAAAGTCGCTTATCTGTCCAGCTAGTTCCATGAGCAAATCAAACTGATCTTCCACGTTTAGCGTGGAGAGTCGGGCCAAAAAATCGCTTAATGGCTTGGGAGAAAATGAACAGTACCTTCGCAGCGATAAGAGGGTAGCCCAGGTGCTACCCTGTTCAAGACTCCGTCGTTCGGCGTCTGCATATGCAATTTGGTACAAATTGGGTCGCTGCCAATACGGAAAATCGCATATAGACACAATCATGTCTTTTTGTAACTGCAGACCGTGTTTTGGCACACGGCCCGCTGCCTCAAAAATTTGTTGAAATGCCGCTGGATGTTGCGTGTCGGGCAAATCTTTCATTACTCGACGCCACAGTGCCTGAAGAGGCTGAATACGCAGCATTGGTTTGGCGCGAATATCTTCAAGTTTGGTGAGCAACTGTTGCACCGACGGGAGATCCAGCGCCGCGGCATTCTCGGCGCGTTGACGACAAAGCCAGCTGAGCCGCCATTCCTGCAGCGCTTGGTAGGTACCCTTATCCACACCTGATAAGCTGCCAACGTCGTCAAATGGCGTGTAGCTCGCCACTTGTTGAAGGATTTCTGGCGGCAGTTCGCGGTAAGTCGTCGAGCGGCTTGCCACTAGACTATTCATCGCACCGCGGGTTGAAAGACCTGCCACCGGGAGGTGCTGCACGCTGGCGCGCGCCGGTGCGAGTAGACACGGCGAGCGGGGCGGCGTAGCTGCCGCAGGACGGCTGGCTTGATTCTCTATAGCGTATAGCGCTACGTGAGTGTTGCTGAATGCAAAGTTTGGATCGAATTCCATGAGTCAGTACCCCAAATGTGGTATTGCGAATTGTTCCGAAAATTCGAAAACTGTTTTGCTTGGGTCTCTCCTCGATGGCAGCCCCAGCAAGTTGCTTATCGTAAGCAACTTCGATTTGCGTGGGCGAAGTATTGCCGAAAGTGCCGAGTGACCTGCGGCAAATTTTGTAACCAATCAGACAGTGCGTTTTGCGTCGATATAGCGCAATCGATTCACTTAGCGAGGCACCCGCACTCGCCGCTTGACGTAATGAGCCCGTGTGCGCTCGGCCGGGCTCTGCAATTTGAGCTGCCCGAACGTCACGTAGTTGTCGTTGCCCACGACGCGCTCGTGGCGTTCGCACAAAATGTCCGCTAAGCTGTTGCCGGTAGGACACGAAGACGCTGCCTGGCTCAGCGGTCGGCACGGCGAACTCGGCGTTGTGACGTGGCATGTAGAGCGGTGCCAGATAGGCGCTGGCTTGCTGCATGTCGGTGATGCTGGCCTTGGCCAATTCGCGAGGTAAGCGCTGCTGTTGCGTACCGAAGGCCTGCTCTGAACGCCCATGAGCTTGCGGCCAATAGGCCGCAATGTGCTTCAATGTACTCGATACCCAGTTGTGCCAGCGCTCGGCCGAACTGCGTCACTGTGTTCGCATCGACCTTTTCGCCGGCTTTAGACATATGGAAATAGTGGCTGCTGCGGTCGGTATAAAGCGCGCAAAATAGGCCATGGCGGGCAATCGTCTGCCCCACGCCGTGGAAGCTGGAGGCCGTGCTTTCCTCGTTGCAGAAGAACATCGACAGATGCTCGCCAGTCGCATCGTCCATCGTGACCACCCAGTCCCACTCGTTCCCTGGCACCCATTTACGAGTACTGGCGAGCATCCCGCGCAGTGGCGCGCGATCGTCTTGCCACGGGCCTTGGCGCGTTTGACCTCGCCCGCTTGTTGGAGTTGGTTCTTCACCCATGTGTAGCTGCGCATGCCACTGTGCTCGCCTCGGTACCCGCTGTGAAAGTGCCGCACGTTCCAGCCAGTGTAGTCGCGCCGGTACAGCTGCACGAGTTTGACCACTTCGTCCACCAGCGCTCGCTTGTGCGAGAACTGATCCAGCCGCTTGTCGAGCAGCCCTTGCAGAGCGTCGGCCTCATAGCGTCCAATCTGCCGCCGAAATGTGCGCTCGTAAACGCCCAATAGCCGCGCCGCCTCGGCCTGCGTGAGCCGCTTGTCCTGCCAGTCGCTGTAGACCTCTTCAAATCTCATCCTCTGGGTTTCCTGTAACCAACGCGCCCGGCTCACGGGTGGTTCCATACAACACCCAAAAACCGGACACATGACGTGCTACAAACCCGGACAATTCATGTGCTCGCGACACACCCCTGCAGAAACCACTTGGCAACAGATGAAAACTTCCCTATAATCACGGTTTCTTCAGGCTCGTAGCTCAGCTGGTTAGAGCACCACCTTGACATGGTGGGGGTCGTTGGTTCGAGTCCAATCGAGCCTACCAACGAATATGGATTCTTAGTGGGATCCAATGCAAGACAAAAGGCCGCTCATCGGCGGCCATCGGGCGAAATGGTGATGACATCGCGAACGTTGACCGGGACTTTTTCGGGGCGGCGCTAGTCGAGGATCTGTTTCGACCTTTGTTTTGTGTTGAATTTGAAATGCGGCCTCGATAGGGCCGCATTTTTTTTGGCCTTGTTTCCGGCCCCCGACTTAACCGTACATGGCACGGCGCCAGGAGAGAACGCAATGATTTCGGTACGACTGCCCGATGGCTCTATCCGGCAATACGATCATCCGGTGACGGTGGCCGAAGTGGCCGCGTCGATCGGTCCGGGTCTGGCGAAGGCGGCGCTTGGTGGCAAGGTCGATGGCGAACTCGTGGACACGTCGGCCGTGATCCAGCGCGACGCCAATGTCTCGATCGTCACGGATAAGGACCCGGAGGGGCTTGAGATCATCCGCCACTCGACGGCGCACTTGCTCGCGTATGCGGTCAAGGAGCTGTTTCCGCAGGCCCAGGTGACGATCGGGCCGGTCGTGGACAACGGGTTCTACTACGATTTCGCTTATCATCGCGCGTTTACGCCCGAAGACCTGCAAAACATCGAGCAGCACATGCATGAGCTTGCCAAGAAGGACGAGCCGGTGTCGCGGCGCGTGGTGTCGCGCGATGAGGCAGTCGAGTACTTCAAGCGCATCGGCGAGCGCTACAAGGCTGAGATCATCGAGTCGATTCCGCAAGGCGAGCAGATCAAGCTATATTCGCATGGCGGCTTTACGGACCTGTGCCGCGGACCCCATGTGCCGTCCACGGGCAAGCTCAAGGTGTTCAAACTGATGAAGCTGGCCGGCGCGTATTGGCGTGGCGATTCGAACAACGAGCAACTGCAGCGGATCTATGGCACGGCGTGGGCGCGCAAAGAAGACCAGGACGCGTACCTTCACATGCTCGAAGAGGCTGAGAAGCGCGACCATCGCAAGCTGGGCAAGCAACTAGACTTGTTCCACTTGCAAGAGGAAGCGCCCGGGCTCGTGTTTTGGCACCCGAAGGGCTGGACGCTGTGGCAGCAGGTCGAGCAATATCTGAGACGCCGGCTCGGCGAGGCCGGCTACCTCGAAGTGAAGACGCCGATGATTATGGATCGCTCGCTGTGGGAGCGCTCCGGCCACTGGCAGAACTATCGAGACAACATGTTCACGACGGAATCGGAGAAACGCGACTACGCGATCAAGCCGATGAACTGTCCGGGACATGTGCAATTGTTCAATCACGGCCTTCGTTCGTATCGCGACCTGCCGCTGCGTTTGGCCGAGTTCGGTTCTTGCCACCGCAACGAGGCCTCGGGCGCGCTGCATGGCCTAATGCGGGTGCGCGGTTTCGTGCAGGACGACGCGCACATCTTCTGCACGGAAGATCAGGTGATTGCCGAGTCGATCGCGTTCAATTCGCTGGCGATGAGCGTGTACAAGGACTTTGGCTTCGAGCACATCGACATCAAGCTGTCGCTGCGGCCGCAGCAGCGCGCGGGCACGGACGATACGTGGGACCGTGCAGAACAGGGTCTGCGTGAAGCGCTGGCCGCGTGTGGTCTGTCGTGGCAGGAGCTCGATGGCGAGGGGGCGTTCTATGGTCCGAAGGTCGAATACCACATCAAGGATGCGCTCGGGCGATCGTGGCAGTGCGGCACGCTGCAATTGGACTTCGTGTTGCCGGAGCGCCTTGGCGCGGAATATGTGGCCGAAGACAATAACCGCCGCCGGCCGGTGATGTTGCACCGGGCGATTGTCGGTTCGATGGAGCGCTTCCTGGGCATCCTAATCGAGCACCATGCTGGTGCCATGCCGCTGTGGCTGGCGCCGTCGCAGGTTGTGGTGATGAATATTGCAGAAAGTTCTGCCAATTACGCAAACCTTGTTGCCCAAACATTGAAAAAACAAGGGTTTAGGACGAGCGCCGATTTGCGTAACGAAAAGATTAGCTATAAAATACGGGAACACGCGCTCGAAAAAGTCCCGTATTTGGCAGTCGTCGGCGACAAGGAGCGTGATGCGCAAACGGTAGCCGTGCGCGCCCGTGGCGGCGTCGATCTGGGCGTGATGCCGGTCGAAGCCTTCCTCGACCGCCTGCACAATGAAGTGCGGGTGTTTGGGTGAGCCATCAGCAGCGCGGCTAGTTTTTTGATTTTTAAAGGAAACGTAACATCGCTACTGATAAGTCGTCGCATCGCATCAACGGTGAAATTAGCGTGCCGGAGGTGCGTCTAGTTGGGGTCGATGGAGAACCCATCGGCATCGTGAAGCTGGCCGAGGCGTTCCGTTTGTCGGAGCAGCACGATGTCGACCTTGTCGAGATTGCTCCGCATGCCCAGCCGCCGGTGTGCCGCCTGATGGACTATGGCAAGTTCAAGTATCAGGAAGCCAAGAAGCAGCACGAGGCGAAGCTCAAGCAGAAGGTGATCCAGGTGAAGGAAGTCAAATTCCGCCCGGGCACCGACGACGGGGATTACAACGTCAAGCTGCGCAACCTGACGCGATTCCTTGAGGAAGGCGACAGGACGAAGATCACGTTGCGTTTCCGTGGGCGCGAGATGGCGCACCAGGAAATCGGCATGCGGATGCTGGATCGTCTGCGCCAAGATCTAGACGAATACGGTCAGGTCGAGCAAATGCCGAAGATGGAAGGCCGCCAGATGGTGATGGTGCTGGCGCCGAAAAAGAAGAAGTGATGGGCGTGCGTTGCGCGCGCGGCACGCTGCCGCGTGCGATGCAACGCGCGATGTAGGTTTCGAAGGCGGCCGGTACGGCGTCTTCCGAAAAGACGGCGCGTGACGCGATTGCAACGCGCGCCGATGACAAGTGGCCCCCGGGTCTCGCAAGGGCGGAGTGCTCAGCCGCACACCCGTGGCCATAAAAACTGGAGTGGTAGCAATGCCTAAGATGAAGACCAAGAAAAGCGCGTCTAAGCGCTTTGTCGTGCGTCCGGGCGGTACCGTCAAGCGCGGTCAGGCCTTCAAGCGTCACATCCTGACGAAGAAAACGACGAAGAACAAGCGTCACCTGCGTGGCAGCACGGATGTCCATGCGTCGGACGTCAATTCCGTTCGCGCGATGATGCCGTTCGCGTAACCCTGAATCGAACTCATAGGAGAGAAACATGCCTCGAGTCAAACGTGGGGTTACTGCACGGGCCCGTCACAAGAAGATCATTAACCTTGCGAAGGGCTATCGTGGCCGTCGCAATAATGTGTTCCGGATCGCGAAGCAGGCGGTTATGCGTGCCGGTCAGTACGCATACCGCGATCGCCGCAACAAGAAGCGGGTGTTCCGACGCCTGTGGATTGCGCGTATCAATGCAGCGGCGCGGCAACACGATATCACCTACAGCGTGTTTATGAACGGCTTGAAAAAGGCGTCGATCGAACTCGATCGCAAGGTACTTGCCGACATGGCCGTGTTCGACAAGGCCGCTTTTGCCGCCATCGTGGCGCAGGTGAAAGCCGCCGTTGCCCGCTGAGCGCAAGGACAGTCGGTGCTGGGTCGGTCGTACCGTGCCCATGGGGCCGTACGCCGACCCGCAGACTTGAACGGGGGCTCTTGCTGGAGCCCCCGTTTTTTTGTTGGCCGCAAGCTTTTTGATCCACTGACAGACGTTGAAATGATGGGATCTTCCGATCTTGAGCAGATCGTCGCCGACGCGCAGCGCGCCTTTGCGGATGCTGCGGACACCGTGACGCTCGAAAACGAAAAGGCGCGTTTCCTCGGCAAGGCCGGTGCGTTAACCGAATTGCTGAAGGGCTTGGGCAAGCTGGACCCGGAGGTGCGCAAGAGCGAGGGTGCTCGCATCAACGTCGCAAAACAGCAGGTCGAGGCGGCATTGAATGCGCGTCGACAGGCACTCGCCGATGCGTTGATGAATCAGCGGCTGGCGGCCGAGGCGATCGACGTGACGCTGCCCGGGCGCGGCATGGGGGGGGGCAGTCTGCATCCGGTGATGCAGACGTGGGAGCGCGTCGAGCAGATTTTTCATTCGATTGGCTTTGATGTGGCCGACGGTCCGGAGATCGAAACCGACTGGTACAACTTTACCGCGTTAAACAGCCCCGAGAACCATCCGGCGCGCTCGATGCAGGACACGTTTTATCTCGACGCGAACGACGCGCAAGGCAGGCCATTGTTGCTGCGCACGCATACGAGTCCGATGCAAGTGCGGTATGCGCGGATGAACAAGCCGCCGATCAAGGTCATCGTCCCTGGGCGCACCTATCGTGTCGACAGCGACGCGACGCATTCGCCGATGTTTAACCAGGTCGAGGGGCTGTGGATCGACGAGAATATTAGCTTTGCAGACTTGAAGGGCGTCTACACAGACTTTCTGAAGAAGTTTTTCGAGCGCAACGATATCCTCGTGCGTTTTCGTCCATCGTACTTTCCGTTTACCGAACCGTCCGCCGAGATCGACATGAAATTTGAGCACGGCAGAAACGCCGGGCGCTGGCTCGAAATTTCCGGCTCGGGGCAGGTGCATCCGAACGTGGTACGCAACATGGGGCTCGACCCGCAGCGCTATATTGGCTTTGCCTTTGGCAGTGGCCTTGAGCGACTGACGATGCTGCGCTACGGCGTGGACGACTTGCGCGCGTTCTTTGAGAACGATCTGCGTTTCCTGCGCCAGTTTGCGTGACCCGACTTTCCTTATCGACACCCCATGCAATTTGCTGAATCCTGGTTAAGAAGCTTTGTTGATCCGCCATTGTCGACTGAGGCGCTGTCGCATGCGCTGACGATGGCGGGGCTCGAGGTCGAGACGTTGGCGCCGGTGGCGCCGCCGACATCGAAGATCGTTGTCGGCAAGGTGCTCGAGGTTGTCAAGCATCCGAATGCCGATAAGCTGAACGTGTGTCAGGTTGACGTGGGCACGGGACAGACGTTGACGATCGTGTGCGGTGCGCCGAATGTGGTACCTGGCATCAAGGTGCCGACCGCGCTGGTCGGCGCGACGCTGCCGCCCGCGGAAGCGGGCGGTGCGCCGTTCAAGATTAAGCTGTCGAAACTGCGCGGCGTTGAAAGCCAGGGCATGCTGTGTTCGGCTCGTGAACTGAAGTTGTCGGACGACCACAGCGGACTGTTGGTGTTGCCGGACGATACGCAGATCGGACGCGACATCCGCGACGTGCTGCAGCTCGACGACATGATTTTCGAGATCAAGCTGACGCCGAACAAGGCCGATTGCTTATCGGTGTTCGGTATCGCACGCGAGACGGCTGCAATTACCGGTGCGCCGCTCAATGCGCTATCCTACCACCCTGTGCCGGTCACCTGCGACGCGCGGTTGCCGGTGTGTATCGAGGCGCCGCAGCTTTGCGGACGGTTCTCCGGCCGCGTGATCCGCAATGTCGATGCGCGGGCCAGCACGCCTGCATGGATGGTTCAGCGGCTTGAGCGAGCGGGCCAGCGCAGCATTTCGGCGCTCGTCGACATTTCAAACTATGTGATGCTCGAGCTCGGACGTCCATCGCACCTATTCGATCTGGACAAGATTAGCGGCGGCTTGCACGTGCGCTGGGGCAAGCGCGGTGAGACGCTGAAGCTGCTCAACGGCAATACGATCGAACTGGACGAAACGGTTGGCGTGATCGCGGATGATCAGGGACGTGTCGAAAGCCTGGCCGGTATCATGGGCGGTGACCGTACCGCGGTGACGCTCGATACGCGGCATATCTATTTGGAGGCGGCATTTTGGTGGCCGGACAGCATCCGTGGACGTGCCCGCCAATACAACTTCTCGACCGATGCTGCGCATCGCTTCGAGCGAGGCGTGGACTACGCGACCACCGTTGAGCACATCGAGTACCTGACGCACTTGATCACGACGATTTGCGGTGGCGACGCCGGTCCGGTGGACGACCATATCGTCAACCTACCGCAGCGCAAGCCCGTTTCGATGCGCGTGTCGCGGGCAAACCGGATCATTGGCGTGCCGATCGATGCGAACGAGATTGCCAGTATCTTCACGCGTTTGAATCTGTCGTTCGAGCGTGCGGCGGACGGCGATACGTTCATTGTGACGCCGCCAACCTACCGTTTCGACATCGAGATCGAGGAGGACTTGATCGAGGAGGTCGCTCGCATCCACGGATTCGAAAAGATCCCGGTGCGTGCGCCGATCGCGACGAGTGAGATGCGAGTGACGAACGAGACGCGGCGCTCAATTCATGCGTTGCGTCGTGCGCTAGCGGCACGCGACTACGCGGAAACGGTCAATTTCAGCTTTGTCGATGCCGAGTGGGAACGAGATTTCGCCGGTAACGAGCGGCCTGTCGCGCTGCTCAACCCGATCGCGAGCCAGCTGTCGGCGATGCGTTCGACACTGTTCGGCAGCTTGATCGGCGTGCTGCAGCATAACCTAAATCGGCGTGCGGAGCGCGTGCGCGTGTTCGAGGCTGGGCGGGTCTTTCGCGCGGATCCGACGGTAAAGGAAGGTGAATTGACGGTAGAAGGTTTTGTCCAACCAAAGATGATCGGTGCGCTGGCCTATGGTCCGGTCGTCGACGAACAATGGGGGGTATCGGCGCGGCATGTTGATTTCTTCGATGTGAAGGGCGACGTGCAGGCGCTGTTTGCACCGACGGTGCCTCGCTTCACACGGGCTTCGCATCCGGCATTGCACCCGGGGCGCAGTGCGCGGATCGAGATCGATGGTCGCATTGTCGGTTGGATCGGCGAGCTACATCCGCGTTGGATGCGAAAATACGACCTTCCACATGCACCCGTACTGTTCGAGGTCGAGGCTGATGCGGTGGCGGGGCGTGCACTACCGAGCGTGACTGAGATCTCGAAATTCCCGCCGGTGCGCCGTGACATCGCGTTGGTCGTACCGCAGCATGTCGAAGTCCAAGCGATACTCGATGAGTTCGCGCAGGCTCGGGTCGGCAACGATGCACTCCGGTTCGTGCAAAAAATGATGCTATTTGACGAATTTCGGCCGAAATTCGACGCGAAGCAAACCGGTTCTGGTGCTGTTTCAGGAGGGCTCTCGGCTGACGAGAAAAGCCTTGCGTTCCGGGTAACCTTGCAAGATACTGGCGGGACCCTCCAGGACGAGACGGTTGATCTCGCCGTCAAAACCCTGGTGGAACGCTTGGCTCGAGTCTTTGGTGCGAGGTTGCGCGGCTAAATCAAATCCGATTTGCCCAAAAAAACCAGAGGCTATTGTTATATGATAAGCATCCAATGAACTCGAGTGAATTCGAAGCACTTCTGTCTGCGCAACGCAGTGCGATGAGTCGCGATAATCCGGCTTACAGCAATCCGGTTTCATCCGAGACGCCGACGTTGACAAAAGCCGAGTTGGCCGAGTTGTTGTTCGATCAGGTCGGTCTGAACAAGCGCGAGGCAAAGGACATGGTCGAAGCGTTCTTTGAGGCAATCCGCGATGCGCTCGAAAACGGTGAGAGCGTCAAGCTCTCGGGGTTTGGCAACTTCCAGTTGCGCGACAAGCCGCAACGTCCGGGACGCAATCCGAAGACCGGCGAGGCTATCCCAATCGCGGCACGGCGCGTGGTGACTTTCCATGCGAGCCAAAAGCTGAAGGCGCAGGTCGAGTCCGGCGCTGCGAACCTGCAGTCACGCTGAACGTAGCCACGTCAGGGTCCGCTTGTGCTTAGCCCCCCGCGACGCATCCAAGACCGACATGACGAGCGTGTGACGATGGACAAAGTCACGTTGCCCCCGATACCCGCGAAGCGGTATTTCACGATCGGTGAAGTCAGCGAACTGTGCGGCGTCAAGCCGCACGTGCTCAGATATTGGGAGCAGGAATTTACGCAGTTAAGGCCGGTCAAGCGCCGCGGAAACCGGCGCTATTATCAGCATCATGAAGTACTGTTGATCAGGCGGATCCGTGAGCTGTTGTATGAGCAAGGATTCACGATCAACGGTGCGCGCAACCGGCTCGATTCACGCGGTGCGCTGTTGCCGGACGAGCCGGGCGGTGCAGTCCCGCCGCCAGGCGACGCGGGCGTGTCGCCAGCGGATCCTCGGCTTGTTGCCGTCGATGTGGATGCACTGCGTGACGAAATCCGACAGGTGATCGTTTTACTGACGGACGGCAAGCGATCGTGACGTATCGACGGGTGCGTGCTTCCCTGATGATTCGCCTGGTATGTGTGACCCATTCGGTTATCCGTCTAGAAAGCGCGTGAGCTGTTCATGACGCAGTTTGGCCAGCTATCAACCTTCGGACGTTGGGAAACGGGGGAGAGCTTCAATCGCTTCGTATGAGAATGATCAGGCGCGTCCCGCGCGTCGTCCAGCAGCTGCTGTGACTTTGTCATTATCGTAAGTTAGTTCTGAAGTGACGGCGGCGGCATCTGTTTGCACGGCCTTCTAAATGTATAGCCAGCGCAGCAACCTTCCATAATTTGCAGTACTTTCTTCCTGCCGTCTTATTTTTGAGGGGAGTCGCCATGCCCAGATACTCACGTCTCCCCCAATGCGTCAGTGTTCGCGATAGCCTATACAAAACTGGACTGTTTCATCGGCGCGTTGCGCGGAAGAAACATATGAATCTGACAAACTGGCGACGTTGGAAGGGGAGCGTAGTTTGATGACTATTCCTATAACGTAACTATCTCTCTAATTACAGCATCGCATTGTTTCCAGGACCGGTCAACCGTTGGTGCCGTCATTACGGTCATGGTTGATAAGACGATTTACTAACGGACAAAAAGTACAAAAACGAAATTATTGTCATAAATAGACAAACCGCTTGCCTTTTAGACAATTGGGGCATTGCATACTTTTGCTGAATCTCTTATTAAAGCAATGGTGGATAACACACTTTGAAGAGCCTGGAAGCAGAACGATGTAACAACGTACAGTGCACGCTGTGTAAATAGAGGTGGCTGACAGAGTTGTGCACGGTAATGCAACATTCTCGTTAATAAACGTGGAGCGGCTATGAAGAATAAAATAGTGGGGCTTGAATTTTCGATCGAAAAAAACGCAATTCACTCGCTTTCATCCAGTACGGCCATCGGTGCACAGCCCGCTCCACACCAACCGGTTCCATCTCGTTCCTGCGCAATCGTGGGCAGCGGCACATTAGCCGTCTACTGTGCGCGGCAGCTGATGGCCGCAGGGCATATTATTCAGGTGGTACTGTTTACCGATGCAGTGTTGCAGACATGGGCACTTGACGAAGGGATTCATTGTGTCGACACGATTGAGAGATTGAATACCTATGTTGAACAGCATCCAGTTGATTGGCTGTTCTCAGTTGTCAATCCACTGATCCTGCCCTCGTCGCTGATTGAAAAAATCCGCGAAGGCGCGTTCAATTACCATGACGCGCCCCTGCCTCGTTACGCGGGGCATTACGCCACATCATGGGCATTGCTGGCTCATGAATCAGATTATGCGATCACTTGGCACCGCCTTGCCGCTGCGGTGGATGCCGGACATATTGCCGTCCAACATCCTGTTGTCATTGATGCCAACGAGACCGCGCTAACCTTAAATTTAAAGTGTTATCAGGCAGCGCGGGAAGGGTTTAATGAATTATTGTCGCACCTAGGGCAATGCTCATTGACAGTGCGTCCGCAAGACCTAACCCATCGCAGCTTTTATGCCAAGCATCGTCGCCCTCCAGCTGGCGCCTATTTGCGTTGGACGAGTTCGGCTCGGGATTTATCCGCATTGGCTCGCGCGTTGACGTTCGGTGAACTTTATCCAAATCCGTTGGGTTGTCTCAAGCTTTGGCTTCAGCAGGGAACGGTGCAAGTGGCTCGGGTTGAACGACTAGATCAGCGCTCGGGCGCTGCGGCTGGCACGGTGATTCGCATTACGCCCCATGCATGGCAAATCGCCACAGGCAGCGAAGATGTGTTGATCAGTGGTTTTGCGACACTGGAAGGCGAGCCGCTGTCAGCTCAAACGTTGGCAGTGCAGTCAGGTCTTGCTCAAGGCACGAAACTGCCTGAGCTTACCCAGCAACAGTCCGATGCCGTCACAAAGATTCATAAAACGCTGGCCCCTCATGAATTGTTTTGGCAGCAGCGCTTGGCGCGTTGGCAGTTTTGGACACTGCCCTTCGAGCATGGCGAGCGTGACACTGAACCTAATTGGGCCACCAGTGCATGGTGTCCACCATTGCAGGAGAAAAGCGAGGCAAATCAGCCCGTAATGACATTACTAACGGTATTGGCGATTTATCTGGCTCGTCTGACAGAGCAGAGTCAGTTTCAAATCGGCTGGCGCGTGAACGACGCTGACGACCCATTGAAAGCGCTCGCTTGCTTGGCGCCAGTGGTGCCGATAGACATCACGGTAGAATTGGACCAGCCCTTTGCGAGGAACTTAGCCCATATCGACGCAGAGTACGCCCGCGTCCAACACCACCACACATTCGTGCGCGATCTAATCGCGCGTTGCCCAGCGCTGCGTAGTCTGCCCGACTTACGTACCACACACTCTTGGTCAGTGGCAGTGTCGGTATTACCTGATCAAACGCAGCCAGATCTTGTTGCGTATGGTGAGGCGGTCGGTGCTCTGCTAACACTTCAAATCGATACGCGCGGCGCATTTCGCTGGTTGTATGATGCCAAGCGCTTAGATGCCGATCAGGTTCAGCGCATCAGCGAGCATTTACGTGAGTTGGGTCATGCGTCGCTGATGGCAGAGGGCGCTGAAGTGCCAGCTGGAAAATTAAACTTATTGCCGGCAGCCGAGCGAGAATTGCTGTTGAGCACCTGGAACGCGACGGAACGAGACTACCCAGCACATTTGTGTATCCACCAGCTGTTCGAGGCGCAGGTGGCACGCACGCCAGACGCGATTGCGCTGGTGGATAAAGCGCAGACACTGAGTTATGCCCAACTCAATGCGCAGGCTAATGGTCTTGCGCATCGACTCGTTGAGTGGGGCGTCCAGCCAGGCGACTATGTCGCTACATTACTTGAACGTTCGATCGAGCTAGTCGTCGCGCAATTGGCGATTCTCAAAGCGGGCGCAGTTTATGTCCCAATCGATCCTCGAGCTCCGGCAGAACGGCAAGTTTGGGTCGTTACCGATTGCATGGCCCGGTTAGTACTGACCGATACGCATATCGAGGTACCCGACACGTTGCCTACAGCCGTGTTGTATTTATCTCAGACGGATGTCAATGGAATAGCAGATATACCGGCGAGCGATTTGCAACAATCAGTCCGCACTAGTCTCGATACGGCCTATATGATGTACACCTCAGGCTCGACTGGTACTCCTAAGGGTGTGCTTGTGCCGCACCATGCTATTGCCCGTCTAACCATCAACAATGGCTATGTTGACATCGGGGGCGCTGATCGCGTCGCGTTTGCCGCCAATCCTGCTTTCGACGCGAGTACCTTTGAAGTGTGGGCGCCGTTGCTCAATGGTGGCGGTGTTGCGATATTCGATTCGGACACCGTGCTTAATCCCTCCCGTTTCGAAGAAGCGCTTTCGCGATATCAGGTGACTACGCTTTTTTTAACGACCGCGTTGTTTAATCAGCTGGTTCCGGTCATGGCTCCAGCTTTGTCACGCTTAAAATATCTGCTCTGTGGAGGAGAGCAAGAAAACCTGGATTCTTTCAAGCAGCTGCTAAGGCAGTCCGGGCCGACGCATTTGATTCACTGCTACGGGCCAACCGAGAGTACGACTTTTTCAACGACCTATGAGGTAACTGAGCTTAGCGATCGGTCTGAACGTTTACCGATCGGCCGGCCGATTGCGAATACGCGCGTTTATTTGCTCGATGCGCACGGCCAGCCTGTGCCACTCGGTGCAGTCGGCGAGCTATACATTGGCGGCGCCGGGGTCGCACGCGGCTATTGGAACCGACCAGAGCTAAGCGCCGAGCGCTTTATGCCCGATCCATTCTCCGATTGTGCCGATGCACGCATGTATAAGACGGGCGATTTGGCGCGTTATTTGCCTGATGGCAATTTAGAGTATTTAAGGCGCAACGATGAGCAGGTCAAAATTCGCGGCTTCCGCATCGAGCCGGGCGAGATCGCGGCACGCCTGGCTGGTCATTCGCAGGTGCGTGAAGCGGTCGTGCTGGCAACAGGCGCCGGCGCGGATAAGCGCCTGGTCGCGTATGTGGTCGCTGAGCCCGATGAACAGCTTGCCAGCACGCTGCGCGCGCACGTGGCCGCGGCACTGCCCGAGTATATGGTGCCGGCCGCGTTCATGAGGCTTGACGCGTTCCCATTGACCCCAAACGGCAAGCTAGATCGGCGTGCGTTGCCCGCACCGGATGACGAGGCGCTTGCGCATCAAGCCTATGAGGCGCCGCAAGGCAAGCTTGAGACGACGCTCGCGACGATCTGGGCCGAATTGCTGGGTGTAGCGCGCGTGGGCCGGCACGACAGCTTTTTCGCACTTGGCGGTCATTCACTGCTCGCGGTGCAACTGATCGAGCGTTTGCGGCGCCAGGACTTGAGTCTGTCGGTGCGTGCGTTATTTGAAACGCCGATACTCAGCGAGTTAGCCAGATCGCTAGGTCAACACCGTGAAGTGGCTGTGCCACCCAATCTCATTACCTCCGACACTACAACGCTGACCCCCCAGTTACTGCCACTGGCCAACCTTAATCAGGCCGACATTGATCGGATTGTCGAACAGGTCCCGGGGGGCGTCGCGAACATCCAGGACATTTATGCATTGTCGCCGATGCAGGACGGTATTTTATTTCACCATCTACTGTCGACCAAAGGCGATCCATATCTGCTGATCGTCCAAATGGCTTTTGATGACCGGGCGCTGCTCGACCGTTACCTGAATGCGGTTCAACAAGTTGTCAATCGACATGATATTCTGCGTACCGCGTTTTTCTGGGAGGGCCTATCCAAACCCGTGCAGGTTGTTTGGCGTCACGCGCTGCTGTCGATCACCGAAATCGCGGTCGATCCGGCCGCCGGACAGGTCACTGAACAATTGGCCCAACGGTTCGATCCCCGACATCACTGTCTTAATCTGACACAAGCTCCGTTGTTGCGCTTTGTGATTACGCAGAATGGTGATGGTCGCTGGTTGCTTGTTCAGTTGCTGCACCATTTAATCCACGATCACTCGACGTTAGAAGTGATGCAGGCAGAGGTCCAAGCTTTTATCGAAGGTCGAGGCGAGACGTTGCCACCTGCACAGCCGTTTCGTAACTTGGTTGCGCAAGCGTACCTGGGCGTGTCACAAGTCGAGCACGAGCGCTTTTTTACCGAAATGCTCGCCGACGTGGAAGAACCGACGCTGCCGTTCGGGCTGGCCGACGTGCATCATGACGGCACTCGAATTACCGAGGTACGCCAGAGGCTGCCGCAGGCTTTAAACGATCGGCTGCGCGCCCAAGCCAAACGGTTAAACGTAAGCTTAGCCAGTTTGTGTCATTTGGCCTGGGCGCAGGTGCTCGCACGCGCGAGCGGGCAGCAGCGTGTGGTATTCGGCACCGTGTTGTTCGGACGAATGCACGCGGGCGACGGCGCGGACAGTGCAATGGGGCTATTTGTCAATACTTTACCGTTGCGCGTGGACCTGGACGGCAGTGTGCAGGCGAGTGTGCGTGCCACGCATGCGCGGCTAGCTGCGCTGCTCGAACATGAGCATGCGTCGCTGGCGCTTGCGCAACGCTGCAGTAGTGTACCGGCTGGCACACCGCTCTTTAGTGCACTGTTGAATTACCGACACAATGCAATACAGACAGTTGAAAGCGAAACGGTATCCGGCATTGAGTCCCTTAGTTTTGAGGAACGCACGAACTACCCTCTTATACTGTCGGTGGACGACTTCGGCACCGCGCTGGGATTGACAACTCAAATTGCGCAACCGTTTGATCCGGCTCGCGTGTGCGGTTATATGCAACAGGCGTTGGAGGGATTGGCCGAAGCGCTCGAGCACACGCCCGACATGCCAGTTTGGCAACTAGAGATATTATCCAGTGAAGAGCGCGAACGTTTACTCGAAACGTGGAACGCGACTACGGAGCCGTATCCGCAACACACTTGTATTCACCAGGTGTTCGAAGCCCAGGCTGAACGCACGCCACAGGCCACCGCACTGGTGTACGAACAGCAGACACTCAGCTATGCGCAATTGAATGCGCAGGCCAACCATCTTGCACATCGTCTGATCGAGCTCGGTGTTCGACCGGACACGCGTGTTGCAATCTGCATGGAGCGCAGCCCCGCGATGGTCGTAGGACTGCTCGCGATTTTAAAGGCGGGCGGCGCCTATGTGCCGCTCGACCCAGTGTATCCGTTTGAGCGCCTCGCCTATTGCCTCACCGATGCTGCGCCAGCGATTCTACTGGCCGATGCGGCCGGTCGTGCTGCGCTGGGCGGGACACTCCTCGATTCGCTGACCGTGCTCGATCCAGCTGTGTTACCAGAAACCACCAGCACCAATCCCAATGTGCCTGAGCTTACTGCTCACCATCTCGCGTATGTCATTTATACGTCCGGCTCAACCGGCACCCCAAAGGGTGTGATGGTCGAGCATGCTCAAATTGTTCGCCTGTTTGAAACCACGCCATTAACCAGCCTGCAAAAAGGAAACCAGGTACCGAACCGCTCGCAACGAGCCTATAGCTTGACGCCTGACGATCGCGTCTTGCAAAAAACGTCTTTTAGTTTTGACGTTTCACTGTGGGAAATATTTTGGACATTGATGAACGGCGCCACCCTTGTGGTAGCGGCTCCGGACGCGCACAAAGATCCCTTTGCGCTTATGGATTTAATTATCCGGCAGCGTATCACTACCGTTCACTTCGTGCCGTCTATGCTTCGTACTTTTTTACACAGCGGAAGCATCCAGCACTGTACGTCCTTAAAACATTTAATTTGCAGTGGCGAAGCGTTGTCGGGTGCGAGCGTCCGACTTTGCCAAACGCTGCTTCCCCAAGTGCAACTGCATAATTTATATGGGCCCACAGAAACTTCTATTGGTACGACAGTCTGGACTTGTCCAGCAGAATGCACAGAGGAAAATGTTTCGATTGGTCGGCCGATTGCGAACACGCGGCTTTACCTACTTGATGTACATGGCCAGCCGGTACCTCAGGGTGCGGTTGGCGAATTGTATATTGGCGGAACAGGGGTGACACGCGGCTATCTCAATCGCCCCGAACTCACGGCCGAGCGTTTTGTGCCCGATCCGTTCTCAGGCGCATCTGACGCGCGGATGTACAAGAGTGGCGATCTGGCTCGCTACCGGCCCGACGGCAATATAGAGTACCTGGGACGCAACGATTACCAGGTCAAAATTCGTGGTTTTCGAATTGAACCTGGTGAAATCGAAGCGCACCTGATTAAGCACCCACAAGTGCGCGACGTTTTGGTGCTCGCACTCGGTGAGGATAACGACAAGCGGCTTATTGCCTATGTGATAGCTGTTGAGCCCGACGAACAACTCGCTAGCATGCTGCGCGCTCATGTGGCAGCTGCGCTGCCTGAGTACATGGTGCCGGCTGCATTCGTGCGGCTGGACGCATTCCCGGTTACGCCCAATGGCAAACTGGACCGGCGTGCATTGCCTGCGCCGGAAGGCGATGCCTTCGCACGGCAAATATATGAAGCACCACAAGGCGAGATTGAGGATGCGCTCGCGACAATCTGGGCCGAGTTGCTTGGCGTCAAGCATATTAGTCGTCACGACAGCTTCTTTGCGCTCGGGGGGCATTCGCTGCTCGCTGTGCAAATGATTGAGCGCATTCGCGCCACGTTGGGTGCCGAGATCACTATTCTCTCACTATTTGAAGCGCCTACTGTCGCTGCGCTGGCCCAACGCCTACTGCCGCGGGAGTGCATCCAAGACGATGCATTTGCCATTTTGCTTCCTATTCAGCCCAACGGCACCCGGCCGCCTCTTTTTTGTGTTCATCCTGTCAGTGGTTTAAGCTGGCTTTATAGGAATTTGGTCAATCATTTAGATACTGATCAACCCGTTTATGGCTTACAAGCCCGAGGATTGAACGGCGTGCCGCCACTTGCGGACACAATTGACGCAATGGCTTCGGACTACATCAAGCAAATCCGCCGCATTCAGCCAGGCGGGCCTTACCATCTATTGGGGTGGTCTTTTGGCGGCAATGTAGCTCATAGCATGGCGGCACAGCTTGAGCAACAGGGCGAAAAGGTGGCACTGTTGGCTTTGCTGGATAGTTATCCAGACTATGCTCAGCGAGCCGAGGATCCGGAGATGATCCAAAAGGACTTTTATATCAAGCTGCTTGCCCGATATGGAGATGAAAGCATTCCAAATGTGGGGGAATATTTATGGGAAAAAACCCGAGATGTTATAAAGAACAATCATCGTCTTTTAAAGGAGGCTGCTCCGCCTATTTATTGCGGTGACGTGCTGTTTTTTTACGCAACGATGGCGGAAGACGAAGCTACTCCTCTTGCTTCTCCTAATTTATGGAAGCCTTATGTTCTTAAAAATATTGAAACATATCATATTCATTGCAAACATAGAGACATGGGAGGGCCAGGGCCAGCCATTGAAATAGGCCGTATTTTGGCGCAAAAGCTGGATGAATTACAGCAGCGTCAATTAGCCTGACAAGCGCATCGTAAGCGTTGATCGCATACCGTCTTGATGACTGCGGCAACGCTCAAGACGGGCTTATTTGGACTTGTTGACGTGGATTCTGTACGATTTGATGATCCAGCTTCTCCGATTTGCGGCCAAACTTCATACGATGAAGCTTGGTAATGAGTAGCTTCAGTTGCTCGAGTTTGGCAGTGCGCGAAGCCAGCGCCACTTTTTTGCGAATCCACCCTCTCTTGGGGGTTGGCGACTTGGGCGTCATGCTCGCGAAGCCGCCGCTGCCTGCTCGAGCAGCATGGTCTTGAGCGTATCAATGTCTTCGGGAAATGGGATCGCGCGTGTCCTGGGCGCAGAAACTGCGCCCAGGACGCTTACAATGCCGATAATATAGGTTATCCTGGCGTTGCCAGCTTCGCACTAGCGAGTTGGTTCAGGCTTACGACTTCTTCAGCGGCTTGCAACGCCAGCATACGATGTAGCTGCGGCGGAATACGGACTCGAAACTTCTCCACTATAATGCCAATCGGCAATAGGCCCGGGGATACGTTCGCCGCTGGCCTGCATATCAGCTACAGTAGAAGCGACCCGTTTGACGAATCCCGGTGAGTGCCTCTTCAGAGGTAGCGGGCGGCAAGCCACGAAAGCGAAGGGAATTTTACGCACAGTCCCACGTGTTCGCCATCTTCAGATGATCATGTGATGCGGTAAGTGTAGTGGTCGGTCTGCATATTAGGCCGCGTGAGAGGGGCGATGAGTCATATCTCCGCGTCCGGCCAATAGACCATCGATGGAAATGTCCTCATCAATCGCTTCCCAGTGTAGGCCGTATCGGCCAATTTCATATGAGGCCCGCTGTTCGGGCGTGGCGTTTAACAAACGCGGAAACCATGCCAGCGGCACGCCGAGTGTGCGGCCGTCTGACAATTCAACCCACATTGTGCAATCATCAAAGCGAAGCTCTTTAGCCGAGGTGCTCATCCCAAGCCCTCTCGATTTCGTCTCGACGCGCCTGAACGACGCGGATTAAATCCAACTGCTCCTGACGGTTGAAGCCGTCGCTGTAGGCAATTCGCACATCACGATACAATCAGAATTTCGCATCATTGCCATTGCTCCGCGCATGGATGTGCAGCGGCTCACGCGGCGTGCCTTCGTTCAAATAGAAGAAAAACCGGATGCCTTTGTACCTGAAAACAGTCGGCATTGAATATGCCCATTCACGGATTGCTTTGCAAAGATGCCAAGATCATGGTGGTAATATTGACACCTATTGTCAAGCTAATTTCCGGACGGCGTCCTGCCGGAGATGCTGACCCGAGGGTCTCTCCAGTGCCCGGCTTCTATTCCGCAATGTCAAAAGCACCCAAGCTGGACAAGGGTTTTCAGAATGCGAATCGATCTTAATTATCGGTTCTTCGTGTAAAAGAATCGCTATCTATGCAAACTCCAACTTAACGGTTGGGCCACGCGTTTTGCCGTCGCGGCCGACGACCAGTGCGAATAGACAAGCTTCGCGCGCGTGTGTGGTGGGTCGGAGATCCTGCCGATGACGCGCCGCTCGTTAGCTCGACGTGGTGCCGGGCGGTAGGCCAGTGCGCGTCGCACTAGCGGACGTCGAAAGGGCCGAGCGGTACTGAAGGCATGAGACGTATTAGAAATTTTCTAATTGCCTCCCCATTGCATAAAAAACAGGCACTAACGAGAAAACCCGCGAAAGCCTTAGCTGACGCGGGTTTGAGGCTGGTCGGGGCGAGAGGATTTGAACCTCCGACCACCTGCACCCCATGCAGGTACGCTACCAGGCTGCGCTACGCCCCGAAAGCGATGAAGTATAGCAGAGATGTGCACGATTGCGAACCGCATCCAGCTGACTGATGCGCGGTGTCGTCGGATGCATTGATCCGCTACGCGCATTGGGCGGTCGGGATACCGGATTTCGTTGCGCAAAGTCAGCATCACCGGGCGAAGGCGAACAGCCCTGCGCCGTCCTGGGACGGCACGCCGCCGCGGGGCTTGCGCACGAACAGCGCCTGCCGAGCGGTACCTCCAGAGCCTTCAGCTCGATTAATGACGGTCTGTAGCGTCAGGCGTGGCTTGTGGGCAGTGTGGCTTGCATGGCCGGTTGGTTGGCGCGCCAGTGGGCTGGCGTAATAGTGGACTGGTGGCGTAATGGGACTGTTGGACCGGTGGGCGGCCGGCGCAGCGAGTGTGGGGGATTTGCAGCCAGCATGGCGGGAGCAGGTAGTAGCGATTTCGGTCACGGCAACAGATGCGAAGCAGTAGAGCGCGTGGCGCACTTGCGATCATGGCGGCCCGAACGGCGGGGCTATAGTCACAACTGCGGCTGTCCCGACAAGTCGACTATCGCAGCTTTCCTCTTTTCAAGTGACCCCTACCCATGTCTGGCAAACAAAATCGGCGCCTGGTCGACAGGCGCCTTTATTTAATCATGTTAGCTGCCTGCGTAAATCAAGCGTACGCACAGAGCAGTGTAACGCTGTACGGTGAATTGGACACTGGCGTCGCATGGTTGAGCAATGTCGCCGACCATGCGCAGTACAAGGCGACCAGTGGCTTGATCGACGGCAGCTATTGGGGAGTGCAAGGCTCGGAAGACCTCGGTGGCGGAAACAAATCGGTGTTCCGGCTCGAACACGGCTTCGCGGTGACCAACGGGCAATCACTGAATGACCATCCGTATTACGTCGGTTTAGGCAACGAGCGATACGGCACGATCACGTTGGGTCACCAGTACGATGCGGTTCATGACTATTTTTCCCCCTTCACGCTGACGGGCGGGGCGGGAGGCACTGCGTTTGCCCATCCGTTTGACAACGATAACGCGAACAACTCGTACCTCGCGCGCAATTCGATCAAGTACACCAGTGCCCAGTTCGCGGGTTTCAGCGCGGGCGGCATGTATGCGTTCTCGAACGCGGCGGGACAATTCGCAAATAACCGTGCGTACAGCGTTGGGGCGAACTACCAAAACGGCCCGTTTAATGCGGGCGCCGCATACCTTCACGTGGGCGGCCGTGGCAGGACGGCAGCCGGCGCCTACGATATTGCGGCGCTGCCCGGCTCAAACCGCGACGTGCTCAACGCCGCCGTCGGCGTGCAGAATACCTACGGCGTCGGCGCGAACTATTCGCTGGGAGACCTGACGCTGGGTGCCGCGTGGTCCCGTGCGACCTATACGGGTGTCGTGGATGCCGACATGGGCGCTAGTGCCCGTTCGATCGGATTGAGTAACTACGAGGTCAATGGCGTATATCAACTCATGCCCACGTTGACGCTGGCCGGCCTATACACGTATACGAAAGCGTCCGATGCTCACTGGCACCAGGGTGCCGCGCAACTCGATTATGCACTTTCCAAGCGTACCGACACCTACGTGGAGGCAATTTATCAGCGAGCATCAGCCGGCATGCCAGCCATGATCAATACCGCCGATCCCGCATCTGGTGGGAGCCAGCTATTGATCGCCGCAGGCGTTCGCCACCGTTTTTAATTTACCAGCATCACTCGTCAGTCGCCCAGTTGAACTGATGCGCCGATGACAGATGCGCTGACCACCGACCACCGACCACCGACCACCGACCACCGACCACCGACCACCGAACACCGAACACCGAACACCGAACACCGAACACCGAACACCGAAGCACGGTGCACGGTACATCGAGACGCGAGGCGTCAGCGTTGCACGGAGTCCTTGCCGGCTTGCCGCATGCTGTGCTCGAGCAGCTTGTCCAACTGGGTCGGTTCGATCGGCTTGACCAAGTGCGCGTCGAAACCGCTGGCCAACGATCGAGCCCGGTCTCCCGGCTGGCCGAAGCCAGACATCGCAACAAGTGTCGAGCCGGACAGGTCCACGTTCGAACGCAGTACGCCCGCCACGCCGAACCCGTCGACATTGGGCATGGCCAGGTCAGTCAGCACGAGATCCGGCAGGAACACGCGTGCGATCTCGATTGCGTGCGCGCCGTCGTAGGCCACGCGGGCCATGTGGCCCTTGAGTTCGAGCAGGATGGCGAGGCTGTCGGCGGAATCGCGATTGTCGTCCACGACGAGCACCCGTAGGGGTATTGACGGCGTAGACATGATGACGCTGGACGATGCCGGCGGATCCGCGAGTGCCTGATGTCGGGCGATCGGCAAACGTATCGTGAACGTGCTGCCGCAGCCGAGCCCATCACTGGACGCGTCGATCATTCCGCCGTGAAGTTCGATCAGCGAACGGCACAGCGTGAGACCAATCCCCAGGCCAGTATCGGTTGGATTCTGTGCGTGGTTTTCTTGCACGAACAGGTTGAAGATCGACTTCAGTCCCTGCTGCGAGATGCCCCGGCCCTGGTCGATCACACGCAGTAAGAGCATGCGCTTTTCGACGGTGACTTCGATGCTGATCCCGGCGCCGCTGGGCGAGAACTTGGAGGCATTGTCCAGCAAGTTCTGCACCACCTGGACCAATCGCGTCATGTCGCCACGGACCCAGGCCGGCCTGTGCGGCAATTGTACATGCAAGGTCTGCCAACGCTCGTCGATGAAGGGGCGGGCCGCTTCTACGCTACGGGCGACGACTTCCGCTATGTCGACGCAGGCCAGGCGCAGCTCCAACTTGCCGGTGGTGATCCGCCCGATGTCCAACAGATCGTCGACAAGTCGCGTCAAATGGCTGACCTGCCGATCGATCACGTCACGGCAATGACGCATCGTCGCATCGACGTTCGGGACCAACTGCATGACGCTGACTGCATTACGCACGGGAGCGAGCGGATTGCGCAATTCATGAGCAAGCATCGCGAGAAACTCGCTCATGCGGCGGCTGGACAGCTCTAGTTCCTCTAGACGTTTGTGCTCGGTCATATCGCGCGTCACCATGGTGAAGCCGAGCAGTGTGCCGGCGGCGTCGCGTACCGCCGTGATCACGACATTAGCCCAAAACAATGTGCCGTCCTTGCGTACGCGCCATGCATTGTCTTCGACACGTTCCGTGTTCGCCGCGGCTTGCAACTGCTGCTCGGGCATGCCGTTGGTGTCATCGTCGTCGCGATAGAAGATAGACATATGGCGACCCATCACCTCTTCTGAACGATACCCGTTGATCTGCATGGCGCCGGCATTCCAGCTCACCACGCGGCCTTGCGGATCCAGCGTGACGATCGCGTAGTCCTTGACTGATTCGACCATCAGTCTGAACCGTTCTTCGCTCTGGCGAAGCTTATCCTCCTCCGCACGTTGCTCGGTCAAGTCTCGGGTGACTTTCGCGAAGCCGCACAGTTCGCCCGATGGCGCGCGCAGCGCTGTGATCACGACATTGGCCCAGAATCTCGACCCATCCTGACGGACGCGCCAACCCTCATCCTCAACGCGGCCGAATTCAGCGGCATGCTGCAATTCATACTCGGGTTTGCCGTCCGCGATGTCCGCCGGATTGTAGAACACCGAAAAGTGGCGCCCAATGATTTCATCGGCACGGTATCCCTTAATGTACTGAGCACCGGTATTCCAACTCGCGACATGGCCTTGTGGGTCAAGCATGAAAATCGCGTAGTCCTTGATATTCTGGACCATCATTTCGAAAGTGGCGGGATCATGCAGCACGGCTCGCCCTGGCATCGTGGTCACCTTTGTTTCCACAGGTTGGCTAGTGGCACTGGAGGTCTGTCTTGCATAGCGGTATGAATTCCCAATTTGGCGCTTTATTAATAAGCCTGTCGCCATTGCTGATACCAGTTAATCAACGGCGTAGCGGAAATGCCGTGGACCACAACCGATGCGGTGACGGTGAACAATACAATGGATACAATTGTCGTGCTGGCCTGTACACCGTGCTCAATCGCGCAGGCGGTGTAGTAAAACGAACCGATTCCACGGATGCCAAACCAGCTCATCAGGCGACGCTGCGCCGGTGATGCGCGGGAGCCGGCCAGCGAAATACCCACCGCGAGTGGGCGAACAAGCAGGAACAGCGCAGCCGCCACCATCGCATTGCGCGGGCTGAACAACGGCATCGGCAAGGTGGTCAGTACATTGCCGATGACGATCATGGTGGCCATTTCCGCGATCCTTTCCAGTTCGATCGTGAAGCCGAGAATGGACTCGGCCATGTAGGCATGAGCCTTGTCTGGATGTGCTGCGGTAGCTTGAACGTCCTGTGGGTTGAGTGTGCCGATCGCCGCTTGCGCCGTGCGCTCGCCACTGGCGCGATGCTCGACGCGGCGCATCGCGACACCGGCGGCAAATACTGCAAGGAATCCGTAGGTATGGGCAAGCTCTGCAGCGCCGTACGACAACCCGATCAGCCCGAGGGCGAAAAAGCCCTCCAGGTCCAGTGCCTGTGCATGCCGTGTACGCAGCCATGTCACTACGTGGGTCGTTGCCCATCCGAGGGCGCCGCCGATGCCGATTGCACCGATGCAGCCCCAGAGCGCATGAGCAACGAAGACCGGGGACAGCGCCGCGGCGACTGACCTATCCGGTTGGGTGCATAACGCAATGCCTAGGAGCACGAACGGCATGGTCGCTCCGTCGTTCAATCCGCCTTCGCCGGACAGCGCAAAACGCATCCGGTCTTGATCGCGCGAGTCTTGTACTTGAACGTCGTGGGCCAGCACGGGATCGGTCGGAGCCAGAATGGCGGCTATCAACAGTGCGGGACCGACTGGCAGACCGAGTACTACCATGCCGAACGCAGTCAGTAACGGTATCGTGACTAGCATTGCCAGCACGCCGAGTCTTAGCGGCAAGCCCCAAAGCGGATCGGCCAGCGGCACCCGCAACCGTAAGCCAATGGCGAACAGTGACACGAGCAGGGCCACTTCGGTCAACATTCGCAGCAAATGCGCGTCGCGAAAAATATCGAGTGCGAGCATTCCGGCCCCGGGCGTGCCGAGCGCAGCGCCTATTGCCAGATACAGCATCGCGCTGCTGCAAGGCAGGCGCTTGAGCATCGAGCCGGTGATGCCCATCACGACGAAGACGCCGCCCACGATGAAGAACCAGGTTGTTTCACGCATGATGCATAAGCGCGCTCTGTCGGATAGACGCTCGGGCGCGCATCGTCACGATCCCCGGCGCCGGCCGAATGCGTGCCGCAATGCCTGTTTGGACCGTTCCAGGACCTGGCGGCGCGACGCAGGTAAGTGCTTTCCAGCGCGGTTGATGTAGAAATTCAGCATCGACATGGCTGATTGAAACGGTGTGCCGCGACGCCGCGTGCTGCGCATCGACGAGCGCTTAAGCGATTCAGCGATTTGCTGCGCCGTGCCCAGCGTGAAAACGTTCGACTCCAGGTCCAATGCGTGGCTGTGCTGAGTCACGTCGCGTGACCAGTGCTTTGCACGGTTGCTGCGATGGGCGGCGCGCGCTGCCGCGTGACGCTGGCGCGGCGGACGGCCATTACGGTGCCGGATAGACGGGTGGGAACGGGTGCTGCTTGTCATGGTGGTCTCCCGGTATGCGACAACGCGCTATTGCAAGGTTCATGCCCATGCGTCACCGACTTGGCTGTCCGGGATGGAGGCGGCAGAGCAACCAGGCATGATTGATGCTGTGCTGAAGGAAGCTGAGACGCCGGGTCCGCCACGTCCGGCGGTATGACTCACACTGTCCAAACTCGAGGTACGCCATGTCACGGATGTCGACGCTGAGGGACATACGGGCGATCCACAAGCTTGCCGTCGAACGGCTCGTGCAAGGTATGGTGACTGTCGGTTACGGCGCCAACCGGCAAACGGTCGCTGAGTTGTTCAACGACGCGTTTGAGCAGAACCTAGTGGCGGTCGAAAGCTACCGTGAGATCGTCGAGTACATTGGCATGGCGACATCCCGGCGTACCATGGAAGCGGCGTTGGTCATGCACGAAAAGCTATGCGTCCCATTATCTGACGGGTTCCATCTGCATGCATGACTGGCACGCGCGCAAGGGGTTGAGTCATGTGCCGATGGCCATTGTCGGTCTTTGATCTGGGGGAGAAAGCCATGCTTCGTTACGCTGTTATTTTTTTCATCATTGCCATTATCGCCGCCGTGTTCGGCTTTGGCGGGATCGCTACGGGCGCAGCTGAAATCGCGAAAATACTGTTTTTTATCTTCCTCGTGATTTTTTTGGCGACGTTGTTGCTTGGCCTGATTAGGCGATAACCCCTACTGTATGAAAGTGAAAGACTCGGAGCAACGTAACCTATATGAGACGGTGGCGGGTGTTCGGATTTCGCATCCTAATCGGGTGATGGATCCGCACACCGGCACCCGCAAAATTGACCTGGTTCGCTATTTCGAATGGGTGGCCCCGGTGTTGCTGCCTCATCTGCGCGCACGGCCCGTCGGGTTATTGCGCGCGCCGGGCGGGATCGATGCAGAGTTGTTCTTCCAAAGGCATAGCGACCGGCTTGCGATACCGCATGTCACGCAGCACGAAGGTCTGGACCCCGAACACAAGCCACTGATTACCATCGACGATACGGCGGCGCTGGTGGGGGCCGCCCAGATGGACGCGATCGAGCTCCATACATGGAACGCACAGATCCCTGCCATTGAACATCCCGACCGAGTCGTCTTTGATCTCGATCCCGACCCAACGTTGCCGTGGCGCGCTATGCTCGAGGCCGCCGAACGTCTGCGTACTGTGTTGGCTGACCTTGGCTTGCGGTGCTGGTGCAAGACCAGCGGCGGAAAGGGATTGCACGTAGTCGTCCCGTTAGGCTCACACGTCGGTTGGGACGACGCCAAGGCGTTCTCGCAGCGCGTTTCCTGCCATATGGCTACCGTCTGGCCAGAGCAGTTTGGCGCGAAAATGGGCGAGCAGAACCGCCGTGGCAAGATCTTCATTGATTACCTGCGCAATAGCCGCGGTGCGACCACGATCGCCGCCTACGCGCCGCGCGCCCGCCCAGGGGTTGCTGTGTCGATGCCGCTCACGTGGGACGAGGTGCCCCGTACGAGCAGCGCGACGCAATGGACATTGCGCAACGTCGCCGAACGGCTCGACCAATTAGGCGCAGACCCTTGGGCCGACTATTGGAACACGCGCCAGCGCGTCACAGCGGCAATGCTTGAACGCTTGGAGCCGGGCGGCGAGGAGGCCTGAGCACACTGCTGACCTGGCCCGGTATCCGACGGTGAATGTCTTCCCGAAGCGTTGTAAAAAGGGCACGGGCAGGCGTAGCCACAGCGCGCCGGGATCGGCATGTGCTCGCCGCATAGTGGCCCATCATGCAGTTGGTACGAGTGTTGCTTGCTAATGAAACAGCGCTCCACGCCGCATTGCGCGTGCGCGGTCGCGCTTGTTACTCAAATTGAAGGATTACCGAAAATGCCCCAACTACTGGAACAACGCATGCGTCAGTCGCTGGCATTGACGCCGCGACTGCAGCAGTCGGTACGCCTTTTGCAGCTGTCTTCCGTCGAGTTCCAGCAAGAACTGCGCGCGGCGCTGGACTCCAATCCTTTTCTCGAAGACGACTCGTTGAGCGGAGCCGAAGACGCCGCACCGGATACGCTGGCCGGCGCCGACTGTGAGAGTGGGGACGGTGCGTTGCCGTCCTGCGCTGAACCCATCACCAGCGGCGCGGAGGCCGCCGGTGTGGTGGCGGAGACGCCCTATTCGGATACGGTCACCACGGATTTCGCTGGCGATCCGTATGATCACGGCCCAATTCGCGAACACAGTGGCGCGGACAACAGTGATCCGATCGCCTGGGTACGCACTCAGCCGTCGCTGCGCGAGCAATTGCAGGGTACGTTGTGCCTGTATCGCCTCGATGAGCGTGACCGGGAACTGGCTCAATTGGTGATCGAGGCGCTGGATGACGATGGTTACCTGCGACAATCGCTGTCGGAATTGGCCGCGCTTGCCGAGCTTGGCACGCCACCCACCGACGAGGAGCTATTGGTTGCGTTACGCTTTGTGCAATCGTTGGACAAGCCTGGTATCGGTGCCCGCTCATTGTCCGAGTGCCTGCTGTTGCAGTTGAACGCGATGCCGGATGACACGCCACGGCGCGACATTGCGCGTGAGATCATCGTGCATCATTTGGAGCGGCTGGCACGGCGCGAACTCGGTGAATTGCAGAAGCATATTGGTTGCAGCATGCGTGCGTTGCACGAGGCCTGTGCGCTCATCCGCAAGCTTGATCCGAAGCCCGGTAATGCATATGGACGGGCTGAGGACAACTATGTCGTGCCGGACGTGATCGTGCGGCAGGCTCGGGACAAGTTCGTCGTCACCGTGAATCCCGCAGTGCTACCGCGCGCTCGGATCAACCGGATGTACGCGGATTTGTTTGCGCAAGCATCGGGCACTAACCGTTCGCCGCTGGGGCAGCAATTGCAGGAAGCGCGCTGGCTGTTGCGTAACGCGCAACAGCGCTTCGATACGATCCAGCGGGTCGCCGAATGCATTGTGGCCCACCAAAAAGCGTTCTTCCTGTACGGTGAAATCGCACTAAAGCCGCTCGTGCTGCGCGACGTCGCGGACGAGCTGGGCCTGCACGAGTCGACGATCTCGCGCGCCACGGGCAACAAATACATGGCGACGCCGCGCGGCATATTCGAATTCAAGCACTTTTTCCCTCGTGAACTGTGCACCCAAAGCGGCGGAACGTGTTCCGCGGCGGCCGTGCGGGCATTGCTTAAGGAAATGATCGATGCCGAGGATGCGCACGATCCCTTGTCCGACGTCACGCTTGCGCGGATGCTAACGCAGCAGGGCATCCAGGTGGCCCGGCGTACCGTGACTAAGTACCGGCAGCAAATGAAGGTGCCGCCGGCAGAGTTGCGCCGGCAGATGTAAAGTCGTCGTTGGCGCTCTGGCAGCGCGGCGCTTGGCGCGGGCGTGCCCCCGCATCAACGTGGCCGCGCACCGCGTTGCTCAGCCCCCGTATATATCGAAATCGAAGTACTTCTGCGCAAGCTTTTTGTATGTACCATCGTTGAGCATGTCGGCGATGGCCTTATTGATTTTCACCTTCAGGTCGGTGTCTTCCTTGCGCAGGCCAATGCCCGCACCGATACCCAGGGTTTTTTCGTCTTGCAGGCCAGGGCCGACGAATGCGTATCCTTTGCCGCGCGGCGTCTTCAGAAAGCCGACGTCGGCTTGGACTGTGTCTTGCAGCGCCGCGTCCAGGCGGCCGGCGAGCAAGTCGGCATAGACCTGATCCTGATCCTGGTAAGGAACGACCTGGACGCCCTTGGGCGCCCAGTGCGTCTTTGCATATGTTTCTTGAATGGTGCCTTGTTCGACGCCCACGCGCTTACCTTTGAGCGATTCCGGCGTCGGCTGGATGCTCGAACCGACCTTGGCTACCAGTCGCGTCGGCGTGTTGAACAGCTTGGCCGAAAACGCAACCCGCTTGGCGCGCTGCGGCGTCATCGTCATTGACGACAGCACGCCGTCGAACTTACGCGCCCTGAGTGCGGGAATCATGCCGTCGAAATCGTTTTCGACCCACACGCACTTGGCATGTAAGCGACGGCAGATCTCGTTGCCTAGATCGATGTCGAAGCCGACCAGTTTGCCGTCCGCGGCCTTCGATTCGAAAGGCGGATAGCTCGCGTCGACGCCGAAGCGGATAGTGGACCAGTCCTTGGCGTAAGCGCTGGCGGATACGCTGAAGGCGACAACCGCGACAGACACAGCGGCAAATAGCTTTTTCACTTTTAGTTCCCTTTGAGTCTTGGTGGGTTGTGGATTCTCATGCATCCCTTCTGTGAAAGGAACGTTTCGGCGGATGCATCATGCACGAACCGGTGAGCCGTGCGTGCTGCTTCTGCGCCGCGCAGAGTAGCAGTCTAGAAACGCCGCGTCGAGAGGGCGGCGCTCAAGTATTATTAATAGGGACAGGCGGCTTGTCGGATATTGACCGTTGAAAGGTCGTGCGTTGGGCCGTTCATCCGGGCAAGCTCATCTGGCGCACTGATGATTCCATCGATTTCCATCGGCCTGCCGGCTTCGGCATCCTGCAACATCGATGTCTTGAATGCACCGAGTTGGCGCGTCTGAGCATTGCGTTGCTCGACACTCATGCCCATGTCCAACCCCAGCTTCGCACCGATGGCTTGCGCTTCCCGCATCACTTCGGCAACCAGGCGTGCTGTGAGCGGATCGTCCAAGATTACGTCGGCGGTTGAACTGGTGAGCACGCTGATTGGGTTCATCGTCACGTTGCCCCACAGCTTCGCCCAAATCTCATGTTGGATCGAAGAGGCGAGCGACCCGTCGAAACGGGCGTCTTGCAGCAGCCGGACAATGTCATGCTGGACCGCGTTGCCGGTGTCGTGCGGTGCCCGAGCGATCAGCAGATTCTCCTTGTTGCGCACGATCACACCGGAGTGCCGGATCAGGCATCGGTGACTATCGTAACGGCTTATCGATGTACGTGCAACCAATATGATGTGTGCGCACACATATTATAGGTGGGCGGACTAATGGAGAAGCTAACGCAGAGCGCTGGCAGAGGGATTTGATGGAGCAAATTGGTGGAGCGGATTGGCAGAGGGTATTGCCGAAAATTTTAATTAGGCGGCTTAAACAGAGCGTCGGGGTAGCAATGGTATGCTGGATGCTCGTTTCACCATAGATTGTCAATGTCCCGATCGTCCATGCGTACCCGACGTCCTGCTCCGAGCCCGTTCGAACAGCTTTTCACCTACCGGCTGCATTGGCTCAAAAAGCTGACCGACAAGGCAATGGACGACGCATTCGTTGCCCGCTTGGGGTTGCCCCTGACCGAGGCGCGCGTGCTGCTCAGCGTTGGCTCGTTCGGTCCGTTGTCGGTATCGGATCTCGGACGCGCGTCGAACCTGGATCGCAGCCAGGCGAGCCGCGCCACTGACGTGCTGGGCAAGAAGGGTTTGCTGACCAAAGAAGCGGATGAGGAAGACGGCCGTGGCGTGCGCATCGCGCTCACGGCAAAAGGCGCCTCGTTGTTTCGCAAGGCCGCATTGATTTCCCGCAAACGCAACGATGCAATTCTCGCGGTGTTGTCCGAGGCTGAACGCGCGACGCTAGCCCAGGCGCTGGACAAGATTCTCGCGAGCGTGTTGCAAGCGTAGCGTGTAGCGTGGGCATCCGGGCCGGCACATATCCGGGAAGCCAATGCCGCGTTCCCGCTGGAATGGATTGCCGCGATGATCGCATAAACGCCGTCCTCAGTATTGGAATGTTTGTTCGATCCATTTGAAGGTTTTTTCACGTAGATTAGATAGACAGGTGTGCCTATTATCGGTTTGTCGCGACTCCGATGGGCTACCCCTAGGCTTGCCCGTGCGCCGGTATCCGTCGTGGAGGACGGGATCGCGAAAATGGCGGACCTGGTTCGTGCAAGTGGCCGCGCGCTTCGGCCCTGGCGCGCCGCGGGTCCCGCTTTGCTTTACGGTATCGGCTATTCGTCGCCGGCGCGCTTGCAATTTTCAACGCATAAATAATATGGAGTCTGTCTTGAACCATTCGATTTCGAAGACGCTGACACGCATGTCTTGGGCTGTTGCGATGAGCCTTGGCCTGTTGACCGTCTCCGGCGTGGCACGCGCCGACGATGCGCAGCCGAACAGCGAACCTTGCGACGCGCCTTGGGACGCCAAGACGATCTACCAGGGCGGTGAGGTGGTCAGTTACGCTGGGCGAAACTACACTGCGGCCTATTGGACGCAGGGCAACGCGCCGGACCTGAATAGTGGCGACGGCAATACTGGCCAGCCGTGGCGTGTCGGGCAAACTTGTAACGTGGTTGCCAACGTGGCCAGCGGTAATCCGGACGCCAATTTCTCTCCTGCGACCCTGCAGTTCTTGAAGAAGAACACGGGTTTGGACGGCGAGCAGTGGAACAACATCATGAAGTTGATCAACAAGCCGGAGCAGGACTCGCTGCAATGGACAAAGTACTATGGGTACTGTCAGAACATCCACGATGATCGTGGCTATACGATCGGGATTTTTGGCGCGACCACGGGCGGTTCGAACGATACCGGGCCTGACGGTCCCGAGCTGTTCAAGACGTTCGATGCGCTCAGCGGTGCCAAGATTCTGTCTGCGGAAGGCGGACTTGCCCGCATTGGCGCGCATGGCAAGATGTCCGGCTCAATCTTGAAGATCTCGGACAGCAGTAAGACCTTTTGCAGCAAGGTGGGTGCGCAACAGAACAACCCGACGTGGCGCGAGGCGATGTGGCGCACATTCTACAACGTGGACATCCAATACAGTGTGCAACAGGCTCGTCAGCGCGGCTTTAACAGCGCGCTGACGATCGGCTCGTTCGTCGACACGGCGTTGAACCAGGGGGCGGACGGCGGCGGGGACTCGCTGAAGGCGCTGCTCGCGCGCTCCGGCGATAGCCCGAACGAGAAGACCTTCATGACGCGGTTCTATGCCGAACGGGCTAAGGTCGTCGACACGCACGACTACAATACGTCGCCCAACGGGAAGAACCGGGTCAAGCAATGGAGCAAGCTAATGGACCAGGGCGAGATGAACTTGAAGAATGCCGACGCGGCGATCGTCAAGGTCACGAACTGGCAATTGCACTAGCCGTCGGGCGCCAAGGGGCCGTGAGCCGCGGTCGATGATGGCACCTGGGCCGCCAGGTTGTCAGCCGCGGCCGATGTATCGCACCTCGATCGCCATCACGGTTATGAACTGCACGTTCGCGTCCAGCGGCAAGCCAGCCATGTAGAGCACTGCGCTGGCGACGTGCGACACGTCTATCGTCGGTTCAGCGACTGCCTGGCCGCTTAGCTAAAGGACGCTGGCGGCCCTGCGCCCGGTCAGCTTGGTCGCCCGCATTGCCGATGTCAATCTGGCCGCACGCAATGTCGTGCGCGCTACGACACGGTGGACGAGGACGCCGGCGCGACGGCGGCCATGGCATGTACTATCAAGGGGACGGCTTAGCCGGCGGAAGCGCAGGGGGCTCAGACGCTGAGCAATTCCACCTCAAATACGAGCGTTGCATTCGGCGGGATGACACCGCCTGCGCCGCGTGCGCCATAGCCCAATCGCGGCGGGATCGTTAGCCGGCGCACGCCGCCCACACGCATTCCCTGCACGCCTTCGTCCCAACCTTGGATGACCATGCCGGCGCCCAACGCGAACGAAAACGGCTGGTTGCGATCCTTGCTGGAATCGAACTTCTGTCCGTCGGTAAGCCAGCCGGTATAGTGCACGTTGACCGTCTGGCCTGCTTGAACCTGCGTGCCAGTGCCTTCAATCAAATCATCGTATTGCAGCCCGGAGACAGTCGTTACAGTGGCCATGGCGAGATTCCTTGAGTCAAAAACCGACATCGTAGCGCAAACGGCCGGGCACCGGCGGGATCGAGCTTTGCTAGAAGGGTGAGCTTTGCTGAGGTTCGGCTTCAGCCTGCCCAGCAGCGCGAGCTGGATCCTTCGCCGGCGCGGATCGTGACAGCGCCGGCGCGATGCCTATAATACCTGTCACGGCTTGGCGTTCCGGTCCGTGCTTTGCCAAACGGAGAAATTGTATTGAGTCGCTCTATTCCTGCATCGGGCAACTTCGACGGTGAGCCCGACGATGCGTTGGTCGCTCGCGCGGCCTACCTGCAGACCGTTGCCGCTTTATTTGCGCGCGATCGCGTGTTGTCGGCGGTGTCGCATGACTTGCGCAGTCCGCTCAACGGCATTCACAGTTGGATCTACGTCCTGGAGAGCAAGTTGGGGCAGGCCGAGCCCACCATTGCACGGGCATTGACCGGCTTGCGCACGGGCGTGGAACAGCAGGTACGCATCATCGAAGATGTCATTGATGCTACTCGCGAGCAAAGCAAGGCGCTGCCGCTAAACAAGACGATGCTCGACGTCGAACGTGTCGTCGCGCACGTTGTGCAGTGCCTGGATGCGACTTTCGCGCGCGAACGTGCCACGGCGATCGAAGTGTGCTGGCCGCCGTCGCGTATCTCGATTGTAGCGGACGGCGCGCGCATTGCGCAGGCGCTGTGGGCGGCGTTGGCGTATGCCGTGGACGCGTCGCGCCCTGGTGGGACGGTTAGCATGGAAAACGTCTTTGACGACGGTGTATGGCGGTCGGTCATCCGGTTCCAACCGTCTGATGCGCTGACTAATCCGGACTTGCCCCATGCGTTCGAACCATTCTTGCGCGGGACGACACCGGTGCAGGGCGCCGACGGGATGCCGCTCGCGCTGTCCGTCACGCAGCGCGTCGTGCTGGCGCACGGCGGCAAATCGAGCGCGGCGAGCGGGACCGATGGTTTCACCTCGATCGCGCTGACGTTGCCCGAGCGCGGATGAGCCAGCCGCCGGGCGCCGACCTGTCAACCGCTGGCCCGCTGTGATCATAGCGCGTGCGGCGTGCGCGTCTCGTTGGCCGTGGCGCCGGCTTGCGCGCTGCGGTGCGCGTCGGCCAGCAGCCGACCAGCGTCTGGTACAGCATCGCTTCGGCCGCGGCACCCGGCGTCCAGCCGTCGGCTTGTCCGCTGGCAACGGCGCGACGCTGCGACGTATTGAGCTTGGACCAACTGCGCCACGCGGCCAGCCATCCGTCGGTTAACTCGGACAGCACGGCCAGCCTGGCGCGCACGTCCTCGCCGCGCTTGTGGTCGTGGGTGGCGGTGTTCAGCGGTCTTCGACTCATCGCGATGTCGTTCCAACAGTTGAGGCGGCGCGCGATGCCGTGCAGCCGGGCTGTCCGGCGTCCGATACGTTACACGAGGCGCATACGGAGACGGTGCGACGGGGCTATCATCGACATCATGAACGATGCTGCTTACCGTTTTGTCGCGTGCCATCCGTGGAATGACACAGGACGCGATTTCGTCGTCGGTGACCTGCACGGCTGCACTGATGCGCTGCGCTATTTGCTAGCGCAAGTGAGGTTCCATGCGGCGCACGACCGTCTGTTTTCGGTCGGAGACCTGGTCGATCGCGGCGATCATCCCGTCGAGGCGCTTGCGTTGTTGGAGATGCCATGGTTCTTCGCGGTCAAGGGCAATCACGAAGAGGTGATGTGCGACGTGGCCGACGGCGTGTTGCCACAGACAGCCTGGGACTCGATAGGCGGTGCGTGGGCGCGCGCCCTGCCGGCCGGGATGCTGAGCCACTACGCGGCGCGCGTTAGGCGCTTGCCACTGGCGCGTGTCGTAGGCACCGGTGCGCGGCGCTTCAACGTGCTGCATGCCGAATTCTTTGGCGACGACCTCACGCTGGATGCCGCGCAATTCGACGAGCGCACGCGCGCGCACTTGCTGTGGGGACGGCAGTTGATCGCGGGCGCAGGCGACCCACGCGTGCAGCGGGGACTGTCGCATACTTACTGCGGGCATACGCCGGTGCCCGAGGTCCGCACGGTCGGCGCGCAGACGTTCGTCGATACGGGCGCGTTCTCGCCGCATGGTGCACTGTCGATAGTGGACGTGCATAGCGGCCGCATCCATGCGATCTCGACTCGCGAGGCGCTGCGGCGTGGCGCCGCGTCGTTGGACTGGCCAACGCACGGTTAGCCGACCTGGGTCAATTCGAACACGACGTCGATGCGGTTGCCGTTCCAGTTGTATTCCAGGTAGGCGGCATGGTGGCATTGCCGTAGCAGCGTGGTCCGGAACGCCGCCAGGCACTCGCCATGCGGGTCGCGCACGGAGGGATATGCGATGCCCGCGTGGCCTGCATGGCGAGCGGCTGTACCGAGCGCCTGGCCGAACGTGTAATCGTGTGGATGCAGGATGGTCGGCGCGAGGGCATCTCGTTGGTCACGCAGATCCAGCACGCTGCCTTGCGCGATAACGGTGTAGAGCCGCATGGGCTGACGCATCGGCGGCTCATGCGTCGCAGACAGGAACAACGCGGTGTGATAGCGGGTTTCGGCGATCGCGGTCCGTGCGTCGCGTGCGCAATAGAACACGCCGAATGTACCCGGCGAGAAGCGACTGCCAGCGGGATTCAGATGGGTGAGCGCCGCCATGATTGGACCGTAGCCTGGACCGAAGCGGCGCTCTTCGGGCGGCACCAAGTCGATTTCGCCGACTTCGGTGCGCAGGCGATCGTTGGTGATCGCCTCGAGCGCGTACAGCGTGTCGAAGTCGCTGGCCGATGCGACGCGATCGAATAGGTTGATCGCCGGCAAGCGTGTCGGCACGACACGGTAGGCAGGCTGCCATTGGACCCTGGCGATGGGCCAGCAGCCCGGGTCGCGCAGTGCCGCAAGTGACGGCTCGCGGGCCCTGTCTTGGATGTTGCCGGAAGGCTGGGCAGTGCTGTGCTTGTCGTTCAAGCCCAACCTCCGCGCATCGCGTCAAGATATTGCCGCACGGCGACCAGGTCGCTGAGATTGCCTGCTAGCATCCGGTCCAGCGCGCGTTTGCCGTTGAACGGTGGTGCACTGTTGGGTCGCTTCACCCAGCCGTCGGCGGCATCCGGCTGCGGTAGCAGGATCTGCAGCGCCTTGTAAATGCCGAGCAAATGCGAGAGTCGCTCGAGTGTATCGCGTGACAGTCGTGCCGCATCGGGCGCGGCTTTCCACTTGAAGAACGTCGAACGCCCCGGGGAGCCTAGCAGCACGAGTTGTTCATCAACCGACAGTTGCCAGTCGTGGGCAATATTGAAGAATGCGCGCAGTCCAGCGGCGGACATTTCGGCCAGTGTTGGCTGACGGGCAGGCGGTATCGGTGCGGCGGCGCCTTCAGCGATTCGGATCGGACGGCTCATCGGGTACCCTATCTATATATGAACTATGAATCTAATATAGTCCAGATAAAGATTTTTACAAGTCGGCCAAACGGCTAATTCGCTTCTTTAGCGCTCCGCGCTCGGTTTTGGCGTGCGAACAGCAAGTGATCTGCCACCCACACTGCGATTAACGAAAGCGCGAGACGGGGTCGCGTGGGCGTGCACACCGCGTGGTGCGTTGGCTGCCGTGCACAGCGTCGCGACAGGCGGTCTTCGAGCGGGTGAGTGCGCGTGCCGGTCATCGTGGCGGCAAACGGGGCGCGCGGCCATTAACATGCGTTGCGGCCGCTGTACCGCGCGCCGGTCGCGATTATGCGATCGTATCGACCACACCACCGTCCACACGCAATGCGGCACCGGTTGTGGCGCTGGCTTGTAGCGAGCACACGTACACGACCATGTTTGCGACTTCCTCGGGCGTGGCTGCACGACGCAGGATCGAGCTGCCGCGATGGGCCATGACGAATTCGTCAGCGACTTGCTCGACGCTTTTACCTTGTTCAAGCGCCGGTTGTTCGACCATTGCACGAAAGCCCGCCGACAGCGTGGGCCCCGGTAGTACGGCATTGACCGTGACGCCGCTGCCGGCTGCGTATTTCGCGATGCCGCGCGCGATCGACAACTGCGCGGTCTTGGATAAGCCGTACGCAAGCATGTCTGGTGGGATGTTGAGCGCCGATTTCGATGAGATGAACACCACGCGTCCCCAGCGGCGCTCCATCATGCCTTTCAAGTAGCTGCGTGTCAGCCGCACGCCAGACATGACGTTCGCTTCGAAATAGCGGTGCCAATCCTCGTCGGGCGTTGAGAAGATGTCACCGGACCCGAACACGCCGAGGTTGTTCACTAGGATGTCGACGTCGGGGAACGCGGCGCTGAACGCATCGCAACCGTGCGCATGCGACAGATCCGCGGCGAAGCCGCGCAGCGCGGCTTCCGGCACGGCCGCGCGGATCGTGCGCAATGCGTTGTCCACGCAATCCTGCTTGCGGCCGTTGACGATCGTGAGCGCGCCGGCTGCGGCCAATCCTGTTGCGATCGCGAGTCCAATGCCAGCGGTCGAGCCGCTGACGGCGGCGGTTTTTCCTGACAGATCGATTTTCATCGCGAATGCTCCCCTTGTTGAAAGTGAAAGGAGGTCGTCAGGGGGCATCGTAGCGGAAGTTTGCCCGGCCGGCTTGGCGCGCTGACCGGCACGATACCGTGCGTGTCGTTATGCGTTCAATCGTAGCGTATGCGTCGCCGGCATGAGAATCCGGTGGGGTGTCACGCCACAAAAAAATGCCGCAACTCGGGGCACATTCCCCGGTTGCGGCACCCGCTCTATGTACGCGCCGCACGACGGGCGCGGCATGTGCGTTGCGTGCTTACGCTGCAGCGTCCTTGAGCTTCTTCAGCGCGCGTGCCTTGATGCGAACCGTGGCCGGCTTTGCATCGAACCAGCGTTCCTCGCCGGTAAACGGATCCTTGCCGAAACGGCGCTTCTTGGCCGGCACGGCTTGCACCGTGATTTTCAGTAGACCGGGCAGCGTGAATTCGCCCACCCCCTTCTTGTGCACGGCGCCGAGGACCGTCTGCTCCAGCGCGGCGAGCACGGCCTTGGCGGCTTTGGGCTCGACTTGTGCGCGTTCGGCGATATGGGCGCTGAGGCTGGCCTTCGTGAAAGTCTCCTTGATCGGTGCAGCGACGCCGTTGGCGACAGCCGCCTTTTTCGCCGGGGCTTTCTTTGCAAGGGCCTTCTTAGTAGGGGCCTTGGTCGCAGCGGCTTTTTTCGCTACAGGTTTTGCAGAGGTTTTCGTCGTTGGTTTTTTCGTGGCCATCGTATTGAAATGCCCAGTAGTTGAGAACCCTCGCCGGAGCCGAGCGTTACACGTTCATCCGACGAGTGGCTTATTCTACGTTGGCTGATGCGCTTATCGCTAGCTACGTTCTCTTAAGTGCAACATCGTTGACGTCTTTTGGCTCGGCGCGCATGCAGCGATGAGGCATGTGTACCCGCATGCTGAACGCTTAGCATCGGGATATTCCTTCATCCATCCAAGAGGGGATGGTCCCGGCGGCGTGTCAGTCCGTCCGCGAGCGGCATGTACAGCGTATCCGAGTCAAGCGGTTCCGGTACGCGCTTGGATTGTTGCACCGATGTCCGCGCGCCGCGCAATGGCGCCAGCTGAGCGTGGCCTCCGCCATTCAGAGCGCGCTCGGCGCCGGCAATGACGCGGTGATCGCGTTGCAGCTGGCTGCACGGCTGCTGCTCGGTGACATGCAACGCGGGTTCATCCGCGACTATGCGGCGGCGAGACAGTCGATCAATGCTGCCCCGGACCCGCAATTGTCCCCATTGGAATGGCCGAAGCCGGCTAAGGCGGCTCGCGGTGCGAAAGCATTGCTATGAGCGCGGCCGCCTGTCGATCGGCTGCACGTCGAGCGCCTGGCTCAGTATCGGCGGCCGGTAGGCTTTCCAGCGTACTCGCACGAATGGTCGCTCGTGGCCGGACAGGTACAGGGCAATCCGTGTGACCCACCGGTGAGTCGGTGCATGATAGCTGTGCAGTGATACGGCGAGCCCGAGCAGGCTCGCGGCTACGACCCAGCGCGATACACGTGCGGCCGGGTTGGGCTCGCGCGTCGCTGCCCATGCGATCCAGCCCAGCGACACAGCTGCGCCAAGTGCGCAGCCGGCAACCACTTCGGACACCGAATGTGCATCTAGCGCGACCCGCGATACGCCGATCGCGGCACCCGCGATGAGTCCCGCGGCTAGCACTGCCAGTCGCAGCATGACCGGTGCGCCGCGCGTGCTCAGGAACGCTGCGGCCGGCAGTACCGCGCTCGCCAGCATCGAATGGCCGCTAATGCCAGTGAAATCCAGTGAGCGTATGCCAATGCCCCAGCCGAGGAAGGCCACCTTGGTAACCAGCACGAGCGCGATACCAGCAGCGAGAAAGCTGGACCACGCAAGCGCGCTGCGCCAGGTATGGCTTACGGCGAGCCACAGCGCGATGGCCGCGGCAACAGGCAGCATGGCGCCTGCTCCGCCGAACGCGGTAATGAGGGCCCAGGTGGTCGGCGCAAGGTCTGGCATGGTGGGGACAATGACGCGAAATCGACAAGGGACGGGTTGCGGTATGGCACAAGTATAACCGCGTGCATGGCGTGCCTTGGCCGCGACATTCGGCCGGGCGCCGACAGCGTTCGCGCAACAGCGGTATGGTGGCCGCGGCAAGCGCGAATCATGTCGACTGACCTGCGCGCGGGCGTTCCAGGTTCGGCAGCAGGATGGTGACGATGCCGATCAACGGCAGGAATGCACACACATGGTAGACGAACCGCACGCTGGTGATATCGGCCAGCCAGCCGAGCACGGCGGCACCCACGCCACCCATGCCGAACGCAAAGCCGAAGAACAGGCCGGCGATCATGCCTACCTTGCCGGGGACCAGCTCCTGCGCATACACGAGGATCGCGGAGAAGGCCGACGCGATCACCACGCCGATGATGACCAGCAGCACGCTGGACCAGAACAGGTTGGCGTACGGCAGCGCCAATGTGAAGGGGGCGACGCCGAGAATCGATGCCCATATGACATACTTGCGACCGATCCGGTCACCGATGGGCCCGCCGATCACCGTGCCGGCGGCGACTGACGCGAGGAAGATGAACAAATGAACCTGTGCCGATTGCACCGACAGGTGGAATTTGTCGATCAGGTAAAAGGTAAGGTAACTATTGATGCTGGCCAAGTAGAAGTATTTCGAGAATATTAACAGCATCAGCACACCGATGGCGGTTGCGATGCGCGATCGTGCCAACGCCACGCGGGCCGTGCTGGAGCGGGGCTTCTTTGTAGACGGATGGCTACGGTACCAGCGTCCGACATTGAACAGGATCACGATGCCGACCAGCGCCGCGAGCGAGAACCAGGCGATGCTCGGCTGCCCGTGCGGGATCACGATCCAAGCGGCCAGCAACGGTCCGAGCGATGTGCCGAAGTTGCCGCCAACCTGAAACAGCGACTGTGCGAGTCCGTGACGGCCGCCAGAGGCCATGCGCGCGACACGCGAGGATTCGGGATGGAACACCGACGAGCCGCAACCGACTAGCGATGCGGCCAGCAACAGTATCGGGAAAGTGCTGGCCACGGACATCAGGAGCAATCCACACAATGTGAAACCCATGCCGATAGGCAGCGAGAACGGTTTCGGGTGCTTGTCGGTGTACAGGCCCACGAGCGGCTGCAGCAGCGAGGCAGTGACCTGGTAGGTCAGCGTGATCAGCCCGATCTGGCCAAAGCTCAATTGGAAGTTGGCTTTGAGCATCGGATAAATTGCCAAGATCAATGACTGAATCATGTCGTTGAGTAGGTGCGAGACGCTGATTGCACCGAGCACCGGGAACACGATTGCGTTGGTCCGCGTGGCGGCGGCGCTGAGTGTGGCGCCGCCGGAAGTCCCAGCGGTGGCCGCGGTCTGCTTGTCGAGCGTGGACATCGATTTTTCTCGTCTGTGGGTCGAGGGCTGAGGTAGCCGATGCGGGCGTACCATCATGGTGCGACGTTGAGTTTAATTTGGCTTAAACGCGCTGTCAGGACAATTATCGTCGAGAATCTGTCAAGCTAGCCGAGCGTATCGGCGCTGCGAGCACCGTGACCGAAAAAGCCGCCGGCTCGCTTACGTCAGGCCGAGTTGACGCGAACAAGCGAGTTGATCAGTTGCGCGACAACCCTCGCCATTCATGGCGGGGAAGGATAGCGCGGATGCCGGCAGCATCCTTCTATGGCGCTAGTGCGGCGTTCGCTGCTGTTCGATGTACTGACGGACGAATTCGATGGGCGCACCACCCAACTACCGGCGAAGTAGGATGGGGACCATCGCGCACCGCCCCACGGCTTGCGCCGAATGCTCGGAGCGCTTTTCTTTCGCACCAAACGGCTCGATACACCTTTCAGGCTGTTCACCAGCGCGGACAGCGCGACCTTCGGTGGGTAGTTCACCAGAAGGTGAACGTGGGCATCCTCGCCGTTCCACTCCGGCTGGCCTGCGAATTCGGCGGCAAGCGCCCGGCAAGCAGACCGGATGCGCCGATGATGGCCGCTTTAGCGCCGCCGCGCGGCACAACGAGCTGACTCATTCTGCCTCGCTTATTCATTCACGGTATAGCCGGCATCCTCGATCGCCGCTTTCAGCGCGGCGCGGGGTTGGGTACTGTCGACCGTCACGTGGCCTCGTTCGAGGTGGACATCGACTCGGGCATGCACATCGCGCGCGTGGAGCGACTCGGTAACTGCTTTGACACAATGCTGGCAGTTCATGCCGGATACATTGAATTCGATCATGAGGGGCTCCTGTCAATAAAGCGCAAATTGATCAAATTAATCCACATCAGCGTACACCTTCCCATTGTGGCAAGGTGTAGCATTTTTACTGTATTGAATCGCACGCGGTGCATCGACAATCATGAACATAGGCCAGGCCGCGCGCGCGTCAGGCGTCAGCGCAAAGATGATCCGCTACTATGAGAGCATTGGGCTCGTGATGCCGCGCAGCCGCACCGATGCCGGCTATCGCGTGTATGGCGACAAGGAGGTTCACGCGCTGCGGTTCGTGCGCCATGCGAGGCGGCTGGGTTTTTCGGTCGTCGATATCCGGCGATTGCTGGCGTTGTGGGACGATCGCGAGCGAGCCAGCGCACAGGTCAAGTCAATCGCGCTAGGTCACGTCGCCGAACTCGAGCAGCGCATCGCGGAGCTGTCGGCGATGCGTGACACACTAGCGCACCTGGCTGCGCATTGCCATGGCGATGCGCGGCCGGATTGCCCGATCATCGAACATCTGGCGTTGGCCGACAGTGGCCCATGTACGCATTATGCATCGCTACTGCCCGAGGCAGGCGTGGCCCGCAGCCGTCGTGCGGCACGCGGACAACGTGTTGAGGCCGCGCTCACTGACGCAGCAGCATTACCCCAAAGCAGAAGTTCGCGTTCGCGAGGCTGAACACCTGTTGCCAGCGCTTTGTACGGCGAGTCGATCAGCGTGGCCGCGCCGCTCCACTGCATGCCCCGGAATAGGCGTGGTGACGATGCCGGACGGGTCGCTCGAGTCCAACGGATAGTCGCAGGACCGTGCCACATGGCGCGCCGGAGCCGAGCGCGGCGCGCAGCGGGCCACCGGATAGGCGCACCAAAAGTGTGCATTTATCAGGCTGACGATGGGCCGTGCAACGCGCTTTTTCACCGTAGTGCGTGGCAGGGCGGACGGATCCGGCGGTTCACACTGAATGGGCATCCCAAACGGGCATGCCCATTATTCGTGCAATTCGCTGGACTTTTTAGAGGCGGATTTCTATACTCGGGTTAACCCGATTAAGGGAAATCCCTGACGTCATTCCGGCGGGACGTCCCCCGGCTCCCTGGAGAATTGTGATGCTGACCTATCTGATGATGGCCTTATCGAACTGGTTCGAGAACGCCGAACGTCGCCGTCGCGAGGCTTATTTGGCGCAGTCGGCTGATATTTTCGAACTCGAGCGGCGCATTCGCGCGCTGGAACACAACGGTTACCGCTCATTCTAATCCTACGCTGCGCGGTAGGGGGAGCCGACCGAGTCGGGTTAGGATTGGCTTGATACTTGGCGGTGAAACGGGTAGGGACACCTGCACCGAAGCCGGTACAGACCACATACCGCGGCCCTGATATTCTACGCGACCCAAGCTCGTCGCCGACGAATCCTTCCCTGTCCGACTTGCCGTCGAACGGCGCGCAATGCGACATTCCGCCGCCGCGCGCGACCGGCGGCGTTCATCTGCTGCCGTCTCGTCTCTCCCGAATGGGGCCGTTGATGGCGTCCGGTTTGCCGAAACTGACGAAGCCGTCAACCGCCGGGTTCTCGTGCGCTGCGGTGACGGGAGACCGCGTTGCCGTCCGCATTCAAGCGAAACGATGTCCCATTGGCCTGGGACAACTTCATATTAATTATGCCGGTGCCGCAATGCAGTGTGGTTTGCCGCACCGCGCCGCGTTAGTCTCCCGTTTTCAGTCGCTGCCTACCTCCAGTACAAAGCGGGCTTGCCGGTCGACGCCCAGTGCGTCGACGAGCCAGGGCAAGGTTTCGTGCAGCGCCGCAGTCAGTGTATACGGCGGATTGAGCACGAACATGCCGCTGCCGTACAGCCCCAGACCGTCTTTGGGCACCGTGCCGACGCTCAGTGCTACATGCAGCCAACGGTCTTGCCGCAAGCGCTTGAGTTGAGCGGGAAAGCGCTGCGCTTCGGGCCGTGTGACTTGCGGGTACCAGATCGCATAGACGCCCGTCGCAAAGCGCTTCAGGCACTCTTGGACGCAACCCAGTGTGCGCGCATAGTCGCGCTTGTCCTCGTAGGAAGGATCGATCAGTGTCAGGGCACGCCGCGGCGGAGGCGGCAGCAATGCCTTGATTGCCTCGAAGCCGTCGCCGCCGGCGATGATCGCGCGCCGCCCGGCATCGCGAAAATTGCTGCGCAGCACGTCGATCTCTGTCGTATGCATCTCGAACAGCCGCATTCGGTCCTGCTCGCGCAGCGTCTGCCAAGCGAGATAGGGGGAGCCGGGGTAGAAACGCAGTTCGTTATCCGGATTCAATGCACGTACGGCATCCACGTAATCGGCCAGCGGCGCCGGTAGATCGGTGCGTTTCCACAGCCGCGCAATACCTGTTTCGAATTCGAGTCGCTTCTGCGCGTAACCTTCGTGCAGCGCGTACGCACCGGCGCCCGCGTGCGTGTCGATATACCAGAACGCCTTGTCCTTCTGAGCAAGATAGCGCAGAAGGTGCACGACGACGCAATGCTTGAGTACGTCGGCATGATTGCCGGCGTGAAAGGCGTGACGGTAACTGAGCATGATGCTGGGTGGGCGGGCGCGGAAAGCTCGCTATTCTACGCCTGTGAACCGGGCGCATTGCATTGCCGGGATGCGAGCGCGGCGCTGTCACTGGTGCGCGGTGCCCACAATGTGCTCAATGCCCCAGAAGAATTTCGTCGATACGATATAGCTGGCACGCGGCCAGCGAAGCGCACGCAGTGCCCCACCCATAATTTGCTCGGAGTGGCCGCCCGCGTACACCTCGGCGTTATCGAAAAAGTTCACACCGGCGTCGCGCGCGAGCCTGACGGCTATCGCATTGCAGCACGAGCCCCGGTTCCAGGCACAATAGCGCAATTCGTTCGCCGCGCGGTGTCAGACTGGGCCTGGGCATCGGTCGCCGGTCGCGATGACGCGTCACGTTAACGTTACCCACTGGCTAGGAGAAAAATCGATGTCGACTTTGAATACGAATCTGAGCGGCAAGACAGCCATCGTCACCGGTGCGGCAAGCGGGATCGGCCGCGAGATTGCCCGCGTCTACGCGCAAGCCGGCGCCGCGGTCGGCATCGCCGATCTGAACCTCGAAGGTGCGCAGGCGGTCGCACGGGAGATCGCCGAGCAAGGCGGCCGGGCGCTCGGCGTTGCGATGGACGTGACGGACGAGGATGCGGTCAATGCCGGCATCGACCAGGTTGCCGAGGCGTTCGGCTCGATGGACATTCTGGTGTCCAATGCCGGCATCCAGATTGTCAATCCGATCGAAAGCTATGCGTACTCGGACTGGAAGAAGATGCAGGCGATTCACGTCGATGGTGCGTTTCTGACCACCAAGGCGGCGCTCAAATACATGTACGCTGGCGATCGCGGGGGCGTCGTGATCTATATGGGCTCAGTGCATTCACACGAGGCGTCGCCGCTGAAATCGGCGTATGTGGCCGCCAAGCACGCACTGCTTGGCTTGGCGCGTGTGCTCGCGAAGGAAGGGGCCGCGCATCACGTGCGCTCGCACGTGATCTGTCCAGGATTCGTGCGCACGCCGCTGGTGGACAAGCAGATTCCGGAGCAGGCCAAGGAACTGGGCATCAGCGAGGAAGAGGTGGTTAAGCGCGTGATGCTTGGTGCCACCGTGGACGGCGAGTTCACTACCGCTGACGACGTCGCGCAACTGGCGCTATTTCTGGCCGCGTATCCGAGTGCAGCACTCACTGGCCAGTCGTTTCTCGTCTCGCACGGTTGGTCGATGAAGTAGCCTGCCATGAACCCCGACCCATCCGAGCGATGGGCCCCTGCTTGCGCCACCGCCGCCGTACGAGACGGTGGCATTGGTGTTGCGGGCGGCGGTGCGCTCGGTGCGATGGCACGGCGGGCGTCGCGCCATCGCTCGCCCAGGTCACTTCAATACTTGCGCGATGGCGTCGGCCACCACGTCAAGGTTGCGCGTATTGAGCGCGGCCACACAGATCCGTCCAGTGCTGACCGCATAGATACCGAACTCTTCGCGCAGACGCTCGACTTGCGCGGCGTTGAGCCCCGAATACGAGAACATGCCGCGTTGCCGGTTGACGAATTCGAAATCGCGTTGCACGCCGGCGTCCTTAAGCTTTTGTACCAGGCCGCCGCGCATCGCGCGGATGCGCTCGCGCATTTGACCAAGCTCCTGTTCCCAGAGCGCGCGCCATTCGGGATTGCCGAGCACCGCCGCCACGATCGCGCCGCCATGTGTCGGCGGATTCGAATAGTTGGTGCGAATCACACGTTTCAATTGCGACAGCACGCGCGCGCTTTCCTCATCGCCATGCGTGATGATCGTCAGCGCACCGACCCGTTCGCCGTACAGCGAGAATGACTTGGAGAATGACGAGGAGACGAATACGTCGATACCCGCCGACGCGAACAGGCGTACCGCCGCGCTATCTTCGTCGATGCCTTGCGCGAAGCCCTGGTAGGCCATATCCAGGAACGGCACCAGTTCGCGAGCCTTGACCACATCGACGATTTGCCGCCACTGCGCCTTGTCCAGATCGACGCCTGTCGGGTTGTGGCAGCAGGCGTGCAGCACCACGATCGTGCCGGCTGGATAGCTGTTCAGCGCGGCAAGCAGCGCGTCGAACTTCACACCGTGGGTCGCCGGGTCGTAGTAAGGATATGCCACAACTTCGAAGCCGGCGCTTTCAAACAGTGCGCGATGATTTTCCCAGCTCGGGTCACTGATCGCCACCTTCGCGTTCGGCTCGATGCGCTTGAGGAAATCCGCGCCGATTTTCAGCGCACCGGTTCCGCCAAGCGCCTGCGCGGTAACGACGCGGCCCTCAGCGATCAGCGGCGAGTTGTTACCCAACAACAGTTTTTGTACTGCTGTATCGTATGCGGCGATCCCATCGATCGGCAGGTAGCCGCGCGGCAACGCTTGCTCCAGCCGGGCTCGTTCAGCCTCGCGTACCGCGTGCAGCAGCGGAATCTTGCCTTCCTCGTTCGTGTAGACGCCCACGCCCAGGTTGACCTTTGTCGGACGGATATCGGCATTGAAAGCTTCGTTCAAGCCCAGGATCGGGTCGCGCGGCGCGAGTTCGACGACGGAGAAAAGAGACATGATCGTATCGGCAGTGAGTTCGAAAAGACGGCGAACGGCGGCCATGGCATGTTTGGAATCGACGCCATGCAACCACCCATTCCAGCATTGTAACCAATGCCGGCCGCATTGTTCCGCGTCGGCGGGCAGCAGAGAACTATGCCCCATTGATCTGCTCCGACGCATGGCTTGCGCCTGTGTATGGTTGCGCTGCCTTCCCGGTCACGGTGCCCGTGCTGGGACTCGAATGGGTGCCGGTGCGCGGCCGGGCGTGGCGATTTCACCGAGACTCGGCCTCATGTCGTGCCAAAACGCTATTCACCGAGACCCCGCTCGGCCTCGTGTCGTGCCAAAACGCTAGAATGTACGTTTGCTTGTCCCGGCCGGAAGGAATGACCCATGTCCGCATCGCACACCGAGAACGATAACGTGCTCGACGAGAGCAAATTCGTTGTCTTCGATGGATCGCCCTACCAGCTGTATCAGCCGTTTCCACCGGCAGGTGACCAGCCGGAGGCCATCCGCCAGCTGGTCGAGGGTATCCAGGACGGCCTCGCGTTCCAAACGCTGCTCGGCGCGACCGGCTCGGGCAAAACGTTCACGATGGCCAACGTGATCGCGCGACTCGGCCGCCCGGCGATTGTATTCGCCCCGAATAAGACGCTGGCCGCACAGCTGTATTCTGAGTTCCGTGAGTTTTTTCCGCGCAACGCGATCGAATATTTCGTGTCGTATTACGACTACTACCAGCCCGAAGCGTACGTACCGCAACGCGACCTGTTCATCGAAAAGGACTCGGCGGTCAATGAGCACATCGAGCAGATGCGGCTGTCGGCCACCAAGAGTCTGTTGGAGCGGCGTGATGTCGTGATCGTCGCGACGGTCTCGGCGATCTACGGGATCGGCAATCCGTCGGAATACCATCAGATGATCCTCACGCTGCGCGACGGTGACCGCATCGGCCAGCGCGATATCATCGCCCGGCTAATTGCCATGCAGTACATGCGCAATGATGTCGATTTCCAGCGTGGCACATTCCGCGTGCGGGGCGACACCATTGATGTGTTCCCAGCCGAGCATGCCGAAATGGCATTGCGCGTCGAGTTGTTCGACGACGAAGTCGAATCATTGCATTTGTTCGACCCGCTGACCGGGCGGGTGCGGCAACGTATCCCGCGTTTCACCGTCTACCCGTCGTCACATTACGTGACGCCCCGCGACACGGTGTTGCGAGCGGTTGAGACGATCAAGGAGGAGTTGCGCGAGCGGCTCGCGTTTTTCCACCAGGAGGGCAAGCTTGTCGAGGCGCAGCGGCTTGAGCAGCGCACCCGGTTCGATCTCGAGATGCTTCAGGAACTCGGTTTCTGCAAGGGCATCGAGAACTACTCGCGGCATTTCTCGGACGCCGCGCCTGGCGAGCCCCCGCCAACGCTGTGCGACTATCTGCCGGCTGACTCGCTGATGTTCTTGGATGAGTCGCATGTGCTGATCGGCCAGCTCAACGCTATGTACAACGGGGACCGATCGCGCAAAGAAAACCTGGTCGAGTACGGGTTCCGGCTGCCGTCCGCACTGGACAACCGCCCGCTGAAGTTTCACGAATTCGAGCGCAAGATGCGCCAGGCGGTGTTCGTGTCGGCGACGCCGGCTGCCTACGAGCAGCGCAACGCGGGCCAGGTCGTCGAGCAGGTGGTACGTCCCACCGGGCTGGTTGATCCGCAGATCGAGGTCCGTCCCGCTAGCTCGCAAGTCGATGACGTGCTGTCGGAAATCAACCAGCGCGTGGTGGCTGGCGATCGGGTGCTGGTCACCGTGCTAACCAAACGCATGGCCGAGCAACTGACCGAGTTTCTTGCCGACCACGGTGTGAAGGTACGCTACCTGCATAGCGACATCGATACGGTTGAGCGGGTGGAGATCATCCGCGACCTGCGTCTGGGCACCTTTGATGTGTTGGTCGGCATCAATTTGCTGCGCGAAGGGCTTGACATCCCGGAAGTGTCGCTCGTGGCGATTCTGGACGCGGACAAGGAGGGGTTCCTGCGCGCCGAGCGCTCGCTGATCCAGACGATCGGGCGGGCTGCGCGCAACGTCAACGGCTGCGCGATCCTGTATGGCGACACGATCACCGACTCGATGCGACGCGCGATCGACGAGACCGAGCGGCGTCGTCGTAAGCAGATCCAATACAACGAGCGCAACGGCATCGTGCCGCGTGGCGTCGTCAAGCGGATTAAGGACATCATCGACGGCGTCTACGACGTGGACGACGCGCGTGCTGAACTTCGCGCACAGCAGGAGCGCGCGAAAATCGAGGATATGTCGGACAAGCAGCTTGCGAAGGAAATCAAAAAGCTCGAAAAGCAGATGCTGGACTACGCAAAGAACCTCGAGTTCGAGAAGGCGGCGCAGACCCGCGACCAATTGGCGCGGCTCAAGCAGCGCGCGTTCGGCGCGAGCGTCGGCGACCACGTGCCGGACCTGCGCTAGACCGCGGCCGCGACGCCGCGTGGGGCGCGGGGCGCCCGGGAGTGCCCGGAGTGCCCGGAGTGCCCGGGAGTGCCCGGAGTGCCCGGAGTGCCCGGAGTGCCCGGAGTGCCCGGAGTGCCCGGAGTGCCCGGAGCGCGAGCCCGCGTGACGACGCGGTGACGAGATGTGCCGGTGCGGCGCACATTGCCGCTTGGGGTAACGCACGGATCAGTGCTACACTGGTAGTGTATTGAGAATTGTTCTTATTCCAGTTTTCACACACATTACAACGAGGAATGTCGATGGCAGTTTTTCGTCTAGTTCGTACCGCCACCGCGGTGGTGTCATTTGCACTGGCAATGGGCGCCGCAAGCGTAGCGTCGGCAGCCGAGTATCCGATTGGCAAACCGCAGATCCAGGGCGGGATGGAAGTCGGTGCGGTGTATCTGCAACCGATCACGATGGACCCGGAAGGCATGATGCGCAAGGCGTCCGACTCGGACATCCATCTGGAGGCGGACATCCATGCGGTCAAGAACAACCCGACCGGCTTTGCCGAAGGCGATTGGATGCCGTACTTGCAGGTGCGCTACGAATTGACCAAGCCCGGCTCGAACTATGTGCAAAAGGGTGATCTGATGGCGATGGTAGCGAGCGATGGCCCGCACTACGGCGACAATGTAAAGCTCGCGGGACCGGGCAAGTACCACCTGAAGCTGTTCATCGCGCCGCCCGCGCAGACCGGGCATATGGCGTTCGGCCGCCACGTTGACAAGGAAACCGGCGTCGGTCCGTGGTTCAAGCCGTTCGAGTTGAACTATGACTTCCCGTTCGCCGGCATCGGCAAAAAGGGTGGTTACTAATCGATGAAGCGCACGCTCAAATTACAGGTTGCGGCGTGGCTGCTTGCGTGGAGCGCCGCGTTCGGCGGCGTCGCCCGCGCTGCGGACCTGCCCACGTTCCGGCTCGAGATGGCGGACGGCAAGCTCAATCCGGCGCGCATCGAAGTGCCGGCCGGCCAGCGCATCAAGATCGAGATTTACAACACTGGCAAGGGCGCTGTCGAGTTCGAGAGTGTGCAACTGCGCAAGGAGAAGGTGCTGGCGCCGGGCGCCCAGTCGTTTGTCGTGATCGCGCCGCTGTCGCCGGGTGAGTACAAGTTCTTCGATGATTTTCATCAGAGCGCGCAAGGCGTGATAGTGGCAAAGTGATGGGCCGTGCAGCCGCGCGAAGGAAGATGTAATGGGTCAAATTCTGTTCATCGTATGGCGGGAGAGCGTCGAGGCGCTGCTCGTGGTCGGCATCTTGCATGCCTGGTTGACTAATGGCGATGCCGACGCGCGTAAGGGGTTGCCGTGGCTGTGGCTTGGCGTCGGTGCGGGATTGCTGGCGGCAGTCGGTCTGGGTGCCGCGCTAGTCGGCTTTACCGAAGTGCTGTCCGGTGATGCGCAGGATTATTTTCAGACGGCGATGGTGCTGGTCGCGTGCGTGCTGATCGTGCAGATGGTGCTGTGGATGAAGCGGCATGGCCGCACGCTCAAGCGCGACATGGAAATGTCGTTGGCCGAGAGCCGGCGTAATGCAAACTGGTGGGGTGTCGCCGTACTCGCGGCACTAGCGATCGCGCGCGAAGGCAGTGAAACGGTGATCTTCCTGTATGGGCTGGGCTTCGGCCGGTCGGGCCACGTCGATGTGATGCAATGGCTGGCCGTGCTGATCGGTCTAGCGCTCGCGTTGCTCACGTTTTATCTGCTGCAACTGGGTGGCCGGATATTCTCGTGGCGCGCGTTTTTCCGCGTCACCGAGGTCATGCTGTTATTCCTCGGCGCGGGGCTATTCGAGGCGGGTATCGACAAGCTGATCGACAAGGAAATCGTGCCGACCGGCATCGATATGGTGTGGGACACGTCGCACATCCTGGACGACTCGAGTACAGTCGGCTCGCTAGTGGCGACGCTGACCGGCTATCGGGCCCATCCGGCACTGGCTAACGTCATTGCGTATGCATTGTTCTGGCTGGTGGTCTGGGTATTGCTGCGCCGGACCCGGCAGCGCCAATCCTCGGGCGCGCAGAGGAAGCCCGCATGAGTGTGATGCTTGCTCCACGCTCCGGCTGGTTGGCCGAGGCTGGGCACTGGATGCAGCGCCATCACACGGTGATCCGCAACGTGCAGTGGGTTGTCGTGCTCATTTATGCGCTGTTGATCCTGGTGCCGGCTTTCATGCCGCTGCCGGACGATACCTCGCATATCTGGTCGAACCTTACGGTATTCGCGCAGTTCGTATTCTGGGGCATCTGGTGGCCGTTCGTGCTGCTGTCGATGGTGATGCTCGGGCGTGTATGGTGCGGCGTGCTGTGCCCGGAAGGCACATTGTCCGAGTTCGCGAGCAAGCATGGGCTGGGCCGTCCGATTCCGCGCTGGATACGCTGGGGCGGGTGGCCGTTCGTCGCGTTCGGACTCACGACGATCTATGGGCAAATGGTCAGCGTGTACCAGTATCCGAAGGCGGTGCTGCTGGTGCTCGGGGGATCGACCGTTGCTGCCATCGTGATTGGCCTGCTGTACGGCCGGGAAAAACGGGTGTGGTGCAAATACCTGTGTCCGGTTAATGGCGTATTTGCGCTGCTGGCGCGGCTCGCCCCGCTGCGCTATCGGGTGGATGAGCAGGCGTGGCGCCGTTCATACACGCAGGGCGAGCATGGGCACCGTGTGATCCCGGTGAACTGCGCGCCGCTCGTGCCGTTGCGAAACATGAAGGGCGCGTCGGCCTGCCATATGTGTGGTCGTTGCAGCGGCCATCGCGATGCGATTGAGCTGACATGGCGCTCGCCGGCGCAGGAAGTCGTTGAGCTGGGCGAGGAGGGGGCGAACCGGTGGGACACCGCGTTGATTCTGTACGGGCTGCTCGGCATCGCGATCGGCGCGTTCCACTGGACCGTCAGCCCGCTGTTTGTCTCGATTAAGCAATCGCTGGCCGCGTGGCTGATTGACCACGACATCATGTGGCCACTGCAGACCAACGCGCCATGGTTCATTTTCACGCACTATCCGGAGCAGAATGATGCGTTCTCGTGGCTCGACGGCGGCCTGGTGATCGGCTATATCGTTACCACGGGCTTGTTGTATGGCACGGCGCTGCTGGCGTGCATCGCGACTGGCAACCTACTACTCGGCCGGTGGCGTACGTCGCGGCTGCATCACTTTGTGCAGGCATTGATCCCGCTGGCCGGCATGGGCGTGTTCCTTGGTTTGTCGGCCACCACCGTGTCGCTGCTGCGCGCCGAGCATTTGCCGCTTGGCTGGGTGCCAGACGTGCGGCTCGCGTTGCTGGCGATGGCCAACACGGCAAGCTTGTATCTCGCGGTGAAAATCGTCGTCAAGCACGTACACGGCAGCAGCGCCGGTGTCGCACGGGGCGTAGGTGCACTACTGTGCTTTGTCGCGGCGTTGGCGGTTGTCGACAGCGCATGGTGGCTGATGTTCTGGGGCTGGGCCTGAGCACGGGCCTCGCAAGACCTGAATCGCGCTGAAGTCCAAATGGATAACGAAATCCGGCTGGCGCAGAGGCCTGGCGAGGTCCGACCTGTGACAGGGTTGGATCTGTGACAAGTTTCGACCTGTGACAAATTACAGCATGTGGCAAGTTCCGACATGTGGCAAAGTCCGCTGTTGCGGCAACGTCTGCCTGTGGCACGGCCTGCCCTACGGCAAGGTTGCCCCCTTGAGGGCCGGACCGTGGTGGCCCGGGGACGTCTGAACTTCTCTTGTGACGAAGCCCGAGTCGGCGCTTAGATCAGGATTCGGAGATTGGGCGGGGAATCGCCGCAAAAAAACGGCTTCGCTGGCTATGGCGGCAGGCTTGTCAGGCGCGAAGGGGTCTAGGTCTCGCGATGATGCCGTCAAGGCTGGCTAGTGCCAAACACCTCGGTTTGAGGTGGTCCCCACAATACTCGGTTGGACATGCCGCCTGGTAATTGCCGGGCAGCATGCCGGTCATTTGGTCAGAATCAGCTTGCCCAGCCGCGTTGCGCGTAGCTGATACGTTTCACCGTTGTGCAGGATGCTCACGTGCGTGCGACCTTGCAGTAAGTCGCCGCTTTGCAACGCATGCGTGGCATGAGCCGTGCCCACCGGCTGCGGGGCCGACGTGGTGAGCGCTGCTGCGGCACGCCGGTCCCCGGGCTGGGCAGCGGAACTGCACATCGGGCGGGTCGTCGTCCCCGAAGGCAGACGCAGAGTGCTGGAAAAGCGGTTGACGGTCGTCATCGAAGATGCGGTGTGTTGATCGTTGACGACGAGTTTAAATGATAATTATTCTTATTTGCAATTGCGTCTATTAATCGTCGCAGCAAGTTGATAGCCCACGCAGCGGGTCAATGCACGTGTGTAGACAGCCGACCGTTGCCCGCATATTCTCGGATCAGCCGTACGGTATCGAGATCCGCCTCGCGATAGGCCGACTTGACGATTTCAGTCATTTGCTCGTCATCGGAACCTTGCACGGCGCTGGGTAGCGTGGTGCGGTACTCGAAGCGCACGAACAATTGCACCGGGTCTGGCTGCTCGATCGTCATCGTTAGCGATCCGCCGACGTGGGCGTCGGTCGCCTTGATGTCATACCGGACCTGGTGCCCGGGGCTTAGCGTCACGCGATCACGCACCGTGGCCGTTCCGTAGTGCAACTCTCGTTCCAGTGTATCGCCGTGGCGTGACAGGATCGTGCAGCTGTCCAGGCCGAGCACGAACAACTGTGGCTGTTCCGCACGCAGCACGAGACCGGCCCACAGTTCGTCACGAGTCAGTGTAGTGGTCAACGGGTTCAGCGGGTCGTTGACTTGAATCAGGTGTTCGAAGTTCAAAGCAGCAGTGTCCTTCAACAGGCAAGCGCCGTGTGCCGCGATGATAGCGCGGATCGACGTTAGTTTACGCGACCGCTGCCAGCCCGCTCTGAATGGCGATCGGATGCGTCAACAGCTGATGGACTGGGCACGCATTGGCGATGTGCAACAATCGTTCCCGCTGCTCGTTGTCTAGCTCGCCGTGCAGCACGATTGTGCGACGGATAGTGGACCCCTTATCGTCCTTCACGATATCAAGCGAAACATCGACGTCGGCTAGGGGCCATTGCTTGCGCTGCGCATACATTTTCAATGTAATCGACGTGCACGCACCCAGGCTGGACAGCAGCAGCGACAGGGGCGTGGGCCCGCGGTCGCCGCCGCCGGCTGACGCCGGCTCGTCCGCTAGCCAGTTGTGGGTGCCATCGTCGAGCAGGACCCGATACGCGTGGTGGCCGATGTGCGCGGTGACGCTTGCTTCTTTCATTGTCGTCAGTCCTCCAAGTTGGCCAAAGTGGCTGAGCCACGGTCGGCGAGTCATCATTGTGACCGAAACGACTGCCGCACGCATGCGTGCACGATTGCGCTGCCATCACGTCTTGGCTGCCATCCTTGAATTGTGCCGCAGGGTGCTCGCTGCCCCCTGCTCAGGCAGCGATGTGTCCAAATTTGCCGCTGCGGTAGTCCGCGACGGCTTGGCGGATCTCGTCCTCGGTGTTCATCACAAATGGACCGTAGCGCACGACAGGTTCATTGAGCGGCACGCCGCCGATCAACAGAAATTGCAGTGGCCGATCGGTGGCGCTGATCGTGATCGTATCGCCGACGTTGTCAAACATCACCATCTGCCGTGCGCCGGCCGCCGTCTGCTGGGCGCCATAGCGGCCGCCATTGTCGAGCGTATAGGCAAATACACGAAAGCCATCCGGTATCGGATGCACCAGGGTTGCACCGGGCTGCATCCGGAAATGCTGGAACAGGATCGGGGTACGTGTCTGAATCGCGGCGTTTACCCCGAGTGCTTCTCCGGCGATGACCTTGACGTCAATGCGCCCATCCGGCGTGCGTCCAACTGGAATGTGCGCACTGGGTAGTTCCTGATAGCGCGGTGCCATCATTTTGTCGCGGCGCGGCAGATTGACCCACAACTGGAAGCCGTGTGAGCGTCCGCCGTGTTCGAGCAGCGAAGCGGCTGGCATTTCGCTATGGACCACGCCGACGCCGGCCGTCATCCACTGGACGTCGCCTGGGCCGAGTGTACCGGCGTGACCTGCGGAGTCCCGATGAGCGAATTCGCCTTCTAGCATATACGTGACCGTCTCAAAGCCGCGATGGGGGTGTGCGGGTGCACCGACGGCCTGGCCCGGCGCGTAGTCAACCGGGCCCATCTCATCGAGCAGCAAGAACGGATCGAAGTCCGTCAGTGTCCGCGTCGGGAACGGCCGGTATACGACAAATCCCGCACCCTCCACGGTGCGCTGCGCGGGAACCACTTGCCGGACTGCGCGGGCCCCCATGTCCCGCAAGTGTGCTGACGCGACAGTGTGGCTGAAGTGATCGATCATCAGAATCTCCGTTATTCAACTGGAGTATTTGCATCATTTATGCAACATGAGATGATTATAGGCGCGGTGTTGTGGGTTGCCAGCGGGCCGTGCTGCAACGAATTGTTTTACTGATGGAACGGCGACGTGAACCTCGGTCATCATGATCTGAACGACCTGCTGTACTTTTCGCAGGTGGTCGAATACGGTGGTTTTTCTGCTGCCGAGCGCGCGCTGGGTATTTCCAAATCGCGCTTGTCACGGCGGCTGTCCGACCTGGAGGCGGCGCTCGGGGTGCGGTTGTTGCAGCGCTCGACGCGCAAGCTTGCGCTGACCGAGGCGGGTGCGCTGTTCCATCGGCATTGTGTGGCGATGCTCGGCGAAGCGCGGGCCGCGCTGGATGCCGTTCACCAACTCGGCTCGACACCGCGCGGCACGGTGCGTGTCAGCGTGCCGATGACCGTCTCCCAAACGATGCTGGCGCATTGGATGCCGGAGTTCCTACGTCGCTACCCAGACGTGAAAGTGGTGGTGCACGTCACAAACCGTGTGATTGACCTGTTCGAGGACGAGATCGACGTCGCGTTGCGGGTGCGCTCGGAGCCGCACGCGAACGCGAATATCGTCGTGCGGCCGCTATGGCGCAGGGAGCAAATGCTGGTCGGCTCGCCGAGCCTGTTGGACACGAACCATCCGCCGATGGTGCCGGCTGACTTGGCGCGCTATGCGACGCTGTCGGTGCCCAGTGCCGACGGCCGGTACGTATTCAAGCTGATTGCGCCGGATGGCAAGCGTCATGACTACGAGCATGAACCGCGGCTGGTGACCGCCGACTTGCTGATGATCCACCAGGCGGTATTGGCTGGTGTGGGTATTGCGGTACTGCCGGACAATATCTACCAGGCGGCGATGAACGCCGGGCAATTGTCGCCGGTGATGCCCGGCTGGACATTGCCGCCGCCGCAGCTTTACGCGGTGTTCCTGTCCCGACAGGGATTGCTGCCAGCGGTGCGCGCGTTCATCGATTTTCTGGTCGAAATGATTGAGAAGAGCACGGGGACGCCGCATGCTGACCTGGTTGACGCGTCGCGCCCGGATTCGACGCGGCATAGCTGGGGGGACGCGGCCGACGGTTAGCGCGTCGGCATTGACGCTCGCATTTGCGATCGAGCGACGTCATACTCCACTGTCGAAGGCGTCAAATGCAAGGCCCTCCTTGTGAGGGCCTTTTTCATGAGCCGATCGACCGTTCAGCATTGTCGTATCGTCGTTATAGATAACTAATGTAGTGCCGGCTGTGTACTGCACCGTCAATCTTTGATTAGGAAGCGATTGCGGTTTTTGCCGTTGATCCAGGCCGGCGCACGGCCACGGCCGCTCCATGTCGCGCCGGTCTGCGGATCCCGGTATTTGGGTTGCGCGCCCGGGTGCGCCCGTGGCCCGCCGCGCTTGGCTTGGCCGAATACTTCTTTTTCGGTCAATTCATAGGTGGCGACGAGATCGCGGGCTTGAGCGAGCGCCGCTTCCCGTTCTTGAAGTTTTGCCGCTTCGGCTTGCTCGATCAGCGTGGCGAGCTGTGCCTGAAGTTCCTTGTAAGTGGCCATCGTGTCGGCTATCTCTAGTGAACAGTTAAGGTTGGAATGCATGGTGCACGATGCAACGATGCACAATGTTGGCTGACATTGCAACGCTGATATCATGGGGCAACGCATAAAAACCGTACGGCCGGTGCCGAAGGTTGGATGAATCGCCCGCTTCGGCGTGCAATGAAAGGCTGGCTTGGGACGTGGTTCAAGAGCCCGGCGGTTCTTGTTTCGCCGGGCACCTAGGCGCCACGCGTGCGGTTCGCGTGACTCAGCTTATTCGCCTGCGCTGGGTAGCCCACCGGCCACCGCGTTGAAGCCGCTGTCGACATAAGTGATCTCGGCGGTAATCCCGGAGGACAGCTCCGAGAGCAGGAACGCGGCCACGTTGCCGACTTCCTCGATGGTCACATTCCGGCGCAGCGGCGCGTTATGCTCAACGAATTGCAGGATCTTGCCGAAGTCCTTGATGCCGCTGGCCGCCAGCGTTTTGATTGGACCCGCCGAGATGCCGTTGACGCGCACGCCGCGCGGCCCGAGCGAGGCCGCCAGGTAGCGCACACTGGCTTCCAGCGAAGCCTTGGCCAGTCCCATCGTGTTGTAGTGCGGCACCACGCGCTCGGCGCCCAAGTACGTCAACGTCAGCAACGACGCAGTGTCCGCCAGCATCGGCGCGGCAGCCTTGACCATGGCCGGGAAGCTGTAGGCGGAAATGTCGTGCGCGATGCGGAACCCTTCGCGCGACAGGCCGTCCAGGAAATCGCCCGCGATCGCCTCGCGCGGCGCGAAGCCGATGGAGTGCACAAGCCCGTCCAGGCTGTCCCAATGCTGCTTCAGCGATGCAAACAACGCGTTGATCTGTGCGTCGTCGGCCACATCGCAAGGCAAGACTAACTCGCTGCCGAACCCGGCGGCGAACTCGGTGATGCGTTCCTTGAAGCGTTCGTCCACGTAGGTGAACGCAAGTTCGGCGCCTTCGCGATGCGCGGCCTGCGCGATACCGTACGCGATCGAGCGGTTCGACAGCAGACCCGTGATGAGGATGCGTTTGCCAGCCAGAAAACCCATGAATACTCCCTATGTCAGTCGTATGCCGGTCGGGGCCGTCGACGGCATGTCGCGCAACGGCGCGGGGTGCCCGATGCCGGTGCGGCGCCCGATTTTCTATAGAATTGTCGCACAGTGCAACCCTGGACCGTTTCCATGACCCCTGGCCTGCGATGGCTTCGTCGTCGATTGCAACCTTGTCTCATCGCCGCTTTACTGGTCATCTCCGAATTGGCTGCGTGCGCCGCGCATGGCGCCTATGCAATCGCACAGTACGGCGAGCCGAAGTATGCGCAGGGTTTTTCGCACTTTGACTACGTCAATCCCGACGCCCCGAAAGGTGGCACGCTGACGCTGGCTAACCCGAGCCGGCTCACGAGTTTCGACAAGTTCAATCCGTTCACGCTGCGCGGCAACGTCGCGCCCGGCATCGACTTGATGTTCGAGACGCTGATGACCGGCAGCGCGGACGAACTGGCGTCAGCCTACGGCCTGCTTGCCGATGACGTGCAGATTGCGCCCGACCGGCTGTGCGCGACGTTTCATCTGAATCCAAAGGCACGCTTCTCGAATGGCGACCCGGTGCAGGCGGAGGATGTCAAATATTCGTTCGATACGCTCAAGAGCCCATTGGCTGCCCCGCAGTTTGCTGCGGTGTTCAGCGATATCACGCGTGCGGTGGTGATCGATGCCGCGACGGTCCGGTTCGAGTTCAAGCGTCCGAATCGGGAATTGCCGCTGCTGGCCGGCAGTGTGCCCGTGTTCTCCCGTAAGTGGGGGCTGCGCGTGGATGGCTCGCGTATCCCATTCGACCAACTGGCGTTCGAGACGCCGATCGCCAGCGGCCCGTATCGGATTGAGCGCTACGACAATGGCCGCACCATCACGTTAAAGCGGGACCCGCACTATTGGGCAGCCGGGCAGCCGGTGCGGCGCGGCATGTACAACTTCGAGCGGATCACATACAAGCTCTATGGGGATAGCGTCGCCAAGCTCGAAGCCTTCAAGGCTGGAGAATTCGACGTGAACGTCGAGTACATTGCCCGCCAATGGGTGCGCGGCTATGTCGGCAAGCGGTTCCGCAGCGGTGCGCTAGTCAAGCGCGAGTTCCGCCACCACAATAGTGCGGGCATGCAGGGTTTCGTGGTCAACACGCGGCGCGCGCTGTTCCGCGATGTACGGGTGCGACACGCGCTCAGTTTGGCGCTCGATTTCGAATGGCTGAACCGGCAACTGTTTTATGGACAGTACACCCGGTTAAACAGTTATTTTGCCAATGGCGCGCTGGCTGCGCGTGCCATGCCGGATGCGGCTGAGCTTGCCATCCTCACGCCGTTGCGCGCGCAACTTGATCCGGCCGTGTTCGGGCCTTTGCCGGCGCAGCCGGTCACCGCGCCGCCTCCCCATTCGCTACGGGCCAATCTGCTTCAGGCGCGCGCACTACTCGCCCAGGCGGGTTGGACGTACCGCGACGGTGCATTGCGTGCACGCGACGGCACGCCGTTCGAGTTCGAGATCATCGACGATTCGGGCGGCGGCATGGCGCAGGTCGCGGCGCCGTATATCCGCAACTTGCAAAAGCTCGGCATCCGGGTCGCGTACCGGCAGCTGGATTATGCGGTGTTGCAGAAGCGGCTGGACGCATTCGATTTTGACATGACCGCGTTGCGGTATCCGGATGTCGAAGTGCCGGGCTCAGAGCAGCTGGCGCGTTTTGGCAGCCATGCGGCTGATGAGCCGGGCTCGGACAACTTGTTCGGCCTGAAATCGCCTGCGGTTGATGCTATCCTGCACGCGCTGCTGGCCGCGCGCACGATGGACGAGCTGTTGGCGGCGAGTCGCGCGCTGGACCGCGTGCTGTTGCACGGCTATTACGTGGTGCCGCAGTGGTACAGTCCGGTGCACCGGATCGCCTATCGTTGCACGCTGGCGTATCCCCGGATCGAGCCACCTTACTATACCGCCGAAGAGTGGGTACGCTCGCTATGGTGGCAGGCGCCGCAGGAGCGCCCATCCTCGAATGACGCACACTGAACCGGCATGTGGAGCTACATCCTGAAGCGCCTGTTGTTGATGATCCCGACGCTGTTCGGCGTATTGACGCTGACTTTTGTCGTGATCCAGTTCGTGCCCGGCGGCCCGGTCGAGCAGACCGTGCGCGAGTTGCGCAAGGGGCAGGAGCAGGGCGGCGCGCCGTTCGGCATGAGGGCGCACGCCGGCGTGGACGCGCAACAGATCGCGCAATTGAAGAAGCTGTATGGTTTCGACAAGCCGCCTCTGGAGCGCTACGTGTTGATGCTGTCGCATTATGCGCGATTCGATCTCGGTGACAGCTATTTCCGGCATCAGAGCGTCTGGTCGCTGGTGGTTTCCAAGCTGCCGGTGTCGATCAGCATCGGGTTATGGACGTTTTTGTTGACCTATCTGATATCGGTGCCGCTGGGCATTGCGAAGGCAGTGCGTAACGGATCGCGCTTTGATGTTTGGACCAGCATCGTCGTGCTGGTCGGCTACGCGATTCCTGGCTTCGTGCTTGGTGTGCTGCTGCTGGTGCTGTTCGGCGGGGGCACGTTCTTGCAACTGTTTCCGTTGCGCGGGCTGACATCGGATAACTGGTCGCAACTCAGCATGCTGGGTAAGATCGCCGACTACCTGTGGCATATTGCGCTGCCGGTGACCGCGTCGGTGGTCGGCAGCTTCGCGGTGGTCACGATGTTGACCAAGAATGCTTTTCTTGACCAGATCCGTCGCCAGTATGTGCTGACGGCGCGCGCCAAGGGCTTGCCCGAGCGCCGCGTGCTGTTCACGCACGTGCTGCGCAACGCGATGCTGCCGCTCGTCGTCGGCTTTCCCGCGGCATTCATCGGCGCATTCTTTACCGGCAGCTTGTTGATCGAGACGCTGTTCTCGCTCGATGGGCTGGGGTTGCTGTCCTATGAATCGGTGCTGCGGCGCGACTACCCAGTGGTGCTCGGCACGCTGTATCTCTTTACGCTGATTGGGCTCATCACGCAGCTGATTTCCGACGTGTGCTACGTGCTGGTCGATCCAAGGATCCAATTTGACAATTTGGAGCGTTGACGTGAGAGGGCGTGTAAAGCCCGGCCATGCGGCCGGCCCGGATGCGATGGCGCGCGGCGTCGTGCCGGCGCTCGCGTCGCCGTCGCCGTACCAGCGATTGTGGCGCCGCTTCAAGCGCAACCGCGTCGGTTATTGGAGTCTGGTGGTCTTTGTCGCACTGTATGCGTTCAGCCTGTGTGGCTTCTTCGTGTCGAACGACCGGCCGTTCATCGTGCGCTATCAGCATGCACTGTATTTTCCGTTGTTTCAGACGTATCCGGAAACCACATTTGGCGGGCAGTTTCCGACCCCGACCGATTATCTCGACCCGTATATTCGAGCGCGTTTCGAGCAACCCGGCAATTTCGCGATCTATCCACCGAACCCCTACTCGTACGATACGCTGAATTATTTTTCGCCAGTGCCTAATCCCGCGCCGCCGTCGCGCGAGAACTGGCTCGGGACCGACGGCCAGGGGCGCGATGTGTTCGCACGCCTGCTGTATGGTTTTGCTGTGTCGGTATCGTTCGGGCTGGCGCTGACGGCGATCGGCACACTGCTAGGCATCGTAATCGGAGCGCTGCAGGGGTACTTCGGCGGGTGCATCGATTTGGCGGGGCAGCGGCTGACCGAAATTTGGGGTTCATTGCCGGAACTGTATTTACTGATCATCTTCGCGTCGATTTTCGAACCCAGCCTCACGCTGCTGCTGGTACTGCTGTCGCTGTTCGGATGGATGGGGCTGGCCGCCTACGTGCGCGCAGAGTTTCTGCGCAATCGCACGCTCGACTATGTGAAGGCGGCGCGCGCGATGGGGCTGTCGCACTGGCAAATCATCCGCCGACACGTGATGCCCAACAGCATGACGCCGGTCATCACGTTTCTGCCGTTCCGCATGAGCGCGTCGATCTTGGCGTTGACGAGCCTGGACTTCCTCGGCCTTGGCGTGCCGCCACCCACGCCCAGCCTCGGTGAGTTGCTGGCGCAAGGCAAGGCGAACTTGGACGCATGGTGGATATCCATGTCGACGTTCGGTGTCCTGGTGCTGACGCTGACGCTGCTCACGTTCATGGGCGATGCGTTGCGCAACGCGCTCGATGCCCGGCTGGCCGATGCGCTGGGCGTGGCAGGCGGGCAGTGACGTGGTGTCCGCCGGTGCCGCGCCGTCGTGCTGCTCGGGTAGCCGCCTGATGAAATGAACCCTACGATGACAATGACGCAAGCATTCCCGCCGACAGTTGAGGTGGCCGTTCCGTCGGTTCAGTCGCAGCCGCTGCTGTCGATCGAGCACTTGCAGGTGCGTTTCGGCGAGTCGATCGCCGTTCATGACCTCAGTCTGGCCATTGGCCGGGGGGAGCGGGTCGCGTTGGTCGGCGAATCCGGATCGGGCAAGACCGTGACCGCGCTGTCCGTGCTGCGTCTGCTGCGCGACGCGCAACTGGACGGCGCGATCCGTTTCGCTGGCGAAGATCTGCTTACGTTGAGCGAAAGGCGCATGCGCAGTGTGCGCGGTGCCCAGATCGCGATGATTTTTCAGGAGCCGATGAGCGCGCTCAATCCGTTGTATACAATCGGCAAGCAAATCATCGAATCGATCCGATGGCATGACGGCGTGGACGAGCGCCAGGCGCGGCGCCGAGCGATCGCGTTGCTTGCCCGTACCGGCATCGACGACGCGCCTCGGCGGGTGGACGACTACCCGCATCAGCTCTCCGGCGGCCAGCGGCAGCGGGCAATGATTGCGATGGCGCTCGCGTGCCGGCCGCAGTTGCTGCTCGCGGACGAACCGACCACGGCACTGGATGTAACCATTCGGGGCCAGATCGTGGAGTTACTGCTCGAGTTGCAACAGGCGCGCGATATCCATCCACACGGCATGGCGGTGCTACTGATCACCCATGACCTGAACCTGGTGCGGCGCTTCGCGCAGCGCATTGCGGTAATGGAGCAGGGTAGACTCGTGGAGACGGGCACTGTCGAGCAAATTTTCTCCGCGCCGCAGCATCCGTACACGCAACGGTTGCTGGCGAGTCGGCCAGTGCGCAACATCTTGCCGGTGTTGCCGATTGCGCCGGTGCTGCTGGAGGCGCGCGACATTCGCGTGTCGTTCCCGAAGCGGCCTCGCACCCTTGCCGAGTGGTTCGCGCCGCGCCGCTTCGTGGCGCTAGAGGGCGCTAGCGTCGCCGTGCGCCAGGGCGAGACGTTGGGCGTGGTGGGCGAATCCGGTTCCGGAAAATCGACGTTGGCGATGGCGTTGCTCGGCCTGCAGCACACCGATACCGGCACGATCGAGTTTCGCGGTCGGCCTCTAGGCTCGTTCCGTGGACGCCAGCGCCGAGCGTTGCGCGCGCAGATCCAGGTCGTCTTTCAAGATCCGTTCAGTTCGCTTTCGCCACACCAAACGGTCGAGCAAATCGTCGGCGAAGGGCTCGCGCTGCATGCGCCGGGTCTGGACGAGGCCGCGCGGCGCGCAAAGGTGATCGCCACATTGCGGGAGGTCGGCATCGATCGTACCGCATTGTTACGCTATCCGCACGAATTCTCCGGTGGGCAGCGTCAGCGGATCGCTATTGCGCGTGCCCTCATTGTCGAGCCGCAGGTTCTGGTGCTAGACGAGCCGACCAGTGCCCTTGACGTGTCGATTCAGCAGCAAGTGCTGCATTTGCTATCGCGGTTGCAACAAAAGTACAACCTCGGCTATGTGTTCATCTCGCACGACCTGGAGGTCATCGCGGCGATCGCACATCGGGTTGTCGTCATCCAGGGTGGTACGGTCGTCGAAGTCGCACCCACCGAGGTGCTGCTGCATGCGCCGACCCATCCTTACACGCGTCAGTTATTGAAAGCTGCCAAATTTGATGCGAAGTCGGACGAGCGGGAACGAATAACCTTATGAAAATAATTGGAATTGCCTATTTTCTTTGACAGCGTAATAAACACTGGTTAGTATCGTCCAAACTTTTCCGCATCCCCCTGATTTCTCAAGTTTTCCCAGAAAATACTACCGATCCGATGCAGCATATCAATCTGAAACAAGCTTGCGTTCGAATTGTTGCTAGCGTGTTCCTCGGCGCGTTGATGGCTGGAGTAAATGGGGCGTACGCCGACGAAACAGGAAGTTGGCAAAAAAGTGCCAACCTGGGGCGGGGTTCCCGGCCACTGGCGGCACAAGACGGCGCGACGCAGAGCGGTGCCCAGGCTTCCCAGCAAAGCGCGAGCCAGACCTTTTCGTCCAATACCCATGCGTTTCTTTCCGGCATGGCCACTAAGGCTGGCGATGTGGTCGTCGGCGCGCTCAACATGATCGGGGTGCGTTATCGGTGGGGGGGCAACTCGCCCAGTTCGGGTCTGGACTGCAGCGGCTTCGTCCGTTACGTGTTCCAAGACACGCTCGGCCTGACGCTGCCGCGTCGCGCAGAGGAAATGAGCCGCGTCGGCGAAAAGGTCAAGATGAGCGAATTGAAGCCGGGCGACTTGGTGTTCTTCAATACGATGCGTCGCACGTTCTCGCACGTGGGCATCTATATCGGCGACAACAAGTTCGTGCATTCGCCGTCGACCGGCAGTACGATCCGCGTCGATGAACTGGATAGCGGGTACTGGGAAAAGCGGTTTACCGGCGCGCGTCGGCTTGACGCCGCGTATCCGGCGAAGGCTGACGCGTTGCGGCAACGCGTCAGCACATCGACATCGGACTGAACGCTCCCGGCCGCGCGCTGACCGGATCGCCCATGTCTGTGCGTTTACTGTGAGCGGGCCAGCGCGAGCCTTTGCTGCAATTGCGGGAAAATCCGATTAACGGCCTCTTCTCCGGCGAGGATCGCCGCGTTCCGCTGGCCGAAATCGCTGCCGCTCATCGCGGCGAGGTTGGGATGGACCACGATATCGGCATATTTGTCGAGTTCGTAGGTTTTGATCGACTGCCCCATGATCGCGAAGGTCTGCATCAGCACGTCGAACGAACTGCGTGTCAGACCGCTTTCCGGGCGCTGCGAGATGTCGATGGCGATCACGAAATCGGCCCCCATTTTGCGGGCGAACGCGGCTGGCACCGGGCTCACCAGGCCACCGTCAACATATTCGCGATCGCCGATGCGCACCGGCTCAAATATCGACGGCACGCTGCACGAAGCACGTACCGCGATGCCGGTATTGCCCCGCTGAAACAGGATCGGCTGGCCGCTTTTCAGGTCGGTTGCCACGATGCCCAGTGAACGGGCCATCTTTTCGATCGGCCGGTTGTTCAGCGTGGTGTTGATATAGTTTTGCAGCGCGACGCCTTTGAGGAAGCCGCGTGAGCGCAAGGGCAGCGCCCAGTCGCTGATCGCCGCCTCGTTCATCGTCAACGCAAGCTTGTTCATCTGCAGGCCGGTCATACCGGACGCATACAAGGCCGCGATGACTGAGCCGGCGCTGGTGCCGACAACCATATCGGCCTCGATGCCGCGCGCCTCGAGCGCCTTAATGACACCGATGTGGGCGAAACCACGCGCCGCGCCTCCGCCGAGCGCCAACCCGATCTTTAGCGGGCGGGGCGGTGTGGCGGGCGGCAGCGAGGGGGCGGCTATATTGGAGCGGGTCTTAGCGCCGGTGCATGCAGCAAGCAGCGTGGCCGTCGCGGCGCCGAGCAAGCGGCGGCGGGTGGGCGAAACAGCAAACAGCTTCAACGAAATCTCCAGCACGAAGTGGGCGCACAGGTCGATGTTGCCGCGACACGGCAACGACGGTGCCCCGCGCGCATTATAGGCGTATTGCCTTGACTAGGCGCATTGCTCTGACATTGCCCGGGGCGTCGCGGCCGCACCGGTATAATGATGGCTTGCCCGGTCCCGCGAGTCTTGCCTCGAACCGCGGGCCATGCCTCGAACCACCTGATCTGCAATGACCACCTCCGTACGTACCCGCTTTGCGCCGAGCCCGACCGGCTTCATCCATCTTGGCAACATTCGCTCCGCGCTTTATCCGTGGGCGTTTGCCCGCAAACATCACGGCACGTTTATTCTGCGCATTGAAGATACTGACATCGAGCGATCGACCGAGGCAGCCACGCAGGCGATCCTCGATGGCATGCAGTGGCTCGGGCTTGATTTTGACGAAGGGCCGTACTATCAGATGCAGCGGATGGACCGCTATCGCGACGTGATCAAGCAACTGCTCGATCAGGGTCTCGCGTATCCGTGCTACATGTCGCCCGAGGAACTGGATGCACTGCGCGAACGGCAGCGCGAGGCGGGCTTAAAGCCACGCTATGACGGCACCTGGCGGCCCGAACCAGGCAAGGTGCTGCCGACGCCGCCCGCCGGCGTGCAGCCCGTCGTGCGATTTAAGAATCCGCTGAGCGGCACGGTGGTATGGGACGATGCGGTCAAGGGGCGCATTGAGATTTCGAACGACGAGCTTGACGACCTGGTCATCGCGCGGCCCGACGGTACGCCCACGTATAACTTCTGCGTGGTGGTCGATGACCTGGACATGGCAATCACGCACGTGATCCGTGGCGACGACCATGTGAACAACACGCCACGCCAGATTAATATCCTGCGTGCGCTGGGCGGCACGCCTCCCGTGTATGCGCATTTGCCCACGGTGCTCAACGAGCAAGGCGAGAAGATGAGCAAGCGCAATGGTGCGATGAGCGTGACGGGGTATCGCGATGAGGGCTACCTGCCCGAGGCGGTGTTGAATTATCTTGCTCGGCTTGGTTGGGCGCACGGCGATGCGGAGATCTTCTCGCGTGAGCAGTTCGTCGAATGGTTCGACCTCGAGCACCTGGGCAAGTCGCCGGCACAGTACGACGCCAATAAGCTGAAGTGGTTGAATAACCATTATCTGAAGGAAGCCGACAACGCGCGCCTGGCGTCGCTCGCGTTGCCGATGCTGACCGCGCTTAGTGTCGATGCGACACGGGGGGCGCCATTGGACGGCGTTGTCGCGCTGTTTAAGGATCGTGCGAACACCGTCAAGGAGATCGCCGAGAGCGCGGTGATGTTTTATCGGACGCCGGCGCCGGCAGCGCAGGAGCTTGAGCGACATCTGACGGATGCCGTACGTCCCGCGCTTGCCGAGTTTATCGAAGCCCTTGCGGGGATCGACTGGACGAAGGAGGCGATCGGGACGGCGTTGAAGGCGGTGCTGGCAGCCCACAAGCTTAAGATGCCGCAGCTGGCGATGCCAGTACGTCTGCTGGTGGCCGGAACGACGCATACGCCGTCGATCGATGCGGTGCTGTATTTGTTCGGTCGCGAGACGGTACTCGAGCGGTTGAGGGCGGTGCTGTCTTGAGCGCGGTGACAGAATTTTGCGTCAAGGGGCTTTACAAATGGTCGGTTTGTCCCTAGAATCTCGTTCTCTGTCGGGGGTATAGCTCAGCTGGGAGAGCGCTTGCATGGCATGCAAGAGGTCAGCGGTTCGATCCCGCTTACCTCCACCAAGACATAGTCAACAGAAAGCCGAAGTAGCAAAAAAAGCTTTGAGAAATCAAAGCTTTTTTAATTTACCAGCGGCGTGCCCTCGGCCCGGCGGGGCAGTGAGGGCAGGCCACACGCTTGCCGGTAGCGGGCTAGCGCAACGATCCACTTTGGCGATCGCGGGCACGAGCCGCGCGCGTTGCCCCTTACCCACGATGTCAAGCCACTACTGGTCCTGTCCGTCCGGGCCTAGGTGCCGCGAGAAGTCGCCTATGGTGCCTTGGGCGACCTCGGAAAGGCGCAGGCCTTGTGTAGTAGAAGAGCGTGGTTAGACAGCGGCAGTGGGCGTAGTAAACGCTGCTGCGCTGCAGTTTCTTGGGGCAGCGGCTTGACAAAGTCTTTGACCTCGTCCCACAGCGAAAGAGATAAGTAGCGCGTGATGCACGGCGCCGGCCGTCGGCTGCGCTGGCTCAGCTAGTACGCGTGGGCTGCTTCAGGAGCCGTAAGCCGAGGCACGACAGTGCGTCGCGCACCCTTCAGTTGAACAGTTTGTCGGCGTCACTGACGTGCCGCGGTCCGCGCATCTGGACTGCCTTGTCTGCAAACGCGAAAAGCTTACTGCCGGCTTCCCGGTTTTCCGAAGGCTTATGCGTTGGCGGGCGCAATGCCCGCTGTTGACCAGCCATGATGTGAAGAAGGCAAACGCGGTAACCGCGATACTTGACACACGGCTTATTTTTTCATAAATGTTTGAATGTGACTGTATTGCAGTTTGATCGTTTAAATTGCTGTGATATTGACCGAATAATATTAGTATGAAACGTCAGTAACATAGTTAATTACCTCATTATCCACCTCGCGTGCACCGTTGCTTACATGGCGTTAAACACATCGCGCGGTGTCATCGCGCATCATTCCACCATGTCATCACCAGGTCAGTTGGATGGCAGGGCTAAAGGCTCATTTCTCCCGCTCCAATTCACTAGCTAGAGTCGGAGACTCTTACGCCCATAGTTCAACGTTGTCATTTAATCTAGTACAGGCTATTTTGATCATGCTGTGCTTAAGCTTTTCGACAAAAACAGCATCATTGAAGTGGTTGAAAAAGCGCGGTGGTTTGCTTTCTCATGTTATTTCAACAATAGGAGAAGTGACATGAGAAGCCGAAAACTCAGTGCAGTCGAGATGATCGCTGCGTTGCAAGCACGACAGGCCGGTGAAACGCTATCGCAGGTGTGCCGTCAGTGGTCAATCAGTGCGGCAACGCTGTATCGGATTCAAAAAGCATATGCAGGGTTGGATGTAGGCACACTCGCGCGCCTCGAAGTGCTGGAGCGCGAGAACGTACGGCTGCGCAAGCGCGTTAGGTATCTAGAGTTAGACAGTCAGTTACTGCAGGCAGCGCTGGGCGCACAGGGATTGTGCACCCATAAGAGGCGTGAGCTGGTGGTTTATCTAAGACGGCGTTTTAACGTGAGCTTGGCGCGAGCGTGCCGGCTGGCGGGGCTGTCGCGTGCGCTGTACCACTATCAAGCAAGCCCTTTTCGTCGTCCCGGTTAAGCGCGCCTGCGCCGCGTGTACCCGTCACGGGCGCGGCGGATTTTCTCAAAATAGGTTGTATTAATCGAACAGCGGCGCATCGTCTAAGCTTGATTTAACGGCGATGCACGCTTTGGGGCCGTAGGCGATCAGCGGATGAACGGTGCCGCGGGCCGGTCGCCGGTGCCGGGGCGTGCATGAGGAAACGATGGCGCAAGCCTAAGCGGAGCAAGCCCCCGATGAAAACGTTGAACAAGCTAATGGCATGGTTGGACGGGTGTACGTCAGCGCGCTGGCCCGCGCACGATCCGCTGGTGATGCTGCATAGGCTTGAGCAGGACAACGAGCAGTTACATGAGCAGCTGCACGAGCTTGAGCGCAAGTATGCGCGGCTGTACCGCCAATGCGCTGCGCAAACCGAGCAGAGCACGCGGCGCGTGAAGCGCTGAACTAAACCTGTGAAATGCACGGCGGCTCTGGCGCTAACTTGTGCCGCTTAATGGGAGAGGGCGCTTTGTGCTTGGCAAAGGCCCGAAATGGAGTGTAACAAAGCGAACCAATAAAGCTTTTTTAAGTAGGAGTACAAAACATGGCACTGGATTCAAAGACAATGGCGGCAACTTATCCGATACCGACCTATCGCTTTACGGTCACGGTGGGCAACGAGCAGATGGCCTTTAGCAGCGTGTCGGGGCTCGAGCAGTCGGTGGAAAAAATCGAGTACAAGGATGGGCTTGGTGGCCTGTACCAGATGCCGGGGCAAGCGCAATCGGTCACGCTTACGCTCAAGCGCGGGGTGATGCCTAAGCACAGCCAGTTGTATGACTGGATGAGTTCCATTTCACTAAATCGAGTGGATAAAAAAGACATTTCTATTAGCTTGACCGATGAGTCGGGCAAGGAGCTGTTAGTCACGTGGAACGTGAGTAATGCGTTTCCGACCAAACTTACCGCGCCGAGCCTGGAGGCGACGAGTAATGAGGTGGCTTTCGAAGAGCTGAGTCTGGCGGCGGACCGTGTGACGGTGAATTTCCATTGAGCCATTCGCACGATGTCAAGCGGTTGAGCCGATGAGTGGGCAACAAATGCAAAGAGGGGATCATGGCCGATTACAAGGTACCTGGGGTATATGTGGAGGAGCCGTTCGGGCTGGCGCTGTCGATTCAGACCGGGCAGACGGCGGTGCCGGTGTTTGCGTTTAACGCGACGAAGACCAGCACTGACGGCAATGATTTGAAGGAGTGGAACGAGGCGATCGATGGCACGAAAGTGACGCAGTTCGATTCGTGGCTGGCAGTTACCGCGGCACTGAACCCAAAGCGGCAAAATGTGGTACAGACTGCGATTAGTAAGCCCCCAAAAAATGGCGAAACAGACCAGGCCAAGCAAAAAGCAGCGGGTGACATGGCAGGCAAAAATTTCGATAATGCTCTTGCGAAAAACGCGCTTTACCAGTCGCTAAAACTGTACTTTTTGAACGGCGGCGGGTATTGCTATGTCGCGCCGGTCGATCAGCTCACTGCGTTGGTACCGGCGCTGGACGACGTAACGCTGCTGGTGCAGGCGGGTGCAACCCCCGGTAGTTTTCAGACTGCAGTGTCGACGTTATGCGGCGTGGGCAAGACGTGTTTTGCGATTTTCGATGGCCCGAAAAACGAACTGAACACGAATGGCAACAGTGACCCTAATGATGTAGTCAAACAGGCAGAGGGCTACCCGGACACGCCTTATGCTGCGGTGTACTACCCGTGGTTGACGATGGACGGCGTCGTCGATGCAAGCAAAAAGTCGATTCCTATTCCGCCGAGCGGGGCGGTCGCGGGTGTCTACGCGCGTGTGGATCGCGAGCGCGGTGTGTGGAAGGCGCCGGCGAACGTCGAGATTATCGGCGCACAGCCTGCGTTCAAGGTCTCGGATGCAGTAAATGCACAAGCCAACGTACCGGACTCAGGCGGCAAATCGATCAATGTGATCCGTGCGTTTCGCGGCACCGGCCCCCTGATTTGGGGAGCACGCACGCTGCAGTCGAATCAGACGACGTGGCGGTACGTGCCAGTGCGGCGTCTGTTCAACGCGGTGGAAAAGGATGTTAGGACGGCGATGAGCCCGGCGCTGTTTGAGCCGAACAGCGCGCCGACGTGGGAGCGGGTGCGCGGGGCGGTAGACAACTATTTGCACGGTTTATGGAAGCAGGGCGCGTTGCAGGGCAGTACCCCTGAGCAGGCGTATTTTGTACAGATCGGGCTGAATGTGACTATGACGAAAGACGATATTGACAACGGCCGGATGGTTATCAAGGTGGGGCTGGCGGCGGTGCGTCCGGCAGAGTTTATCGTGCTACAGCTGACGCAGAACGTGGTAACGGCCTGACGGCCAGCGAGCAAACTAGATTGGGCGGCGCCAGCCGGTGCCGCACACCATCGTTGGGGTGAGGACGGGTTATGAGCGAGGCGTATGCGGTGCCAGGCGTCTATGTGGAAGAAAGCAATGTACGGGCGTTGAGTATCCAGTCGGGTGAAACGGCAGTGCCCGTGTTTATCGGGCATTTTAATACGATTGATGGGGCACCGTTAAAAAGGTGTGTACCAGTGCAGAGTTGGCTGGCATTCACGAAGCGATTTAGTACGTTGGAGACGCTCACAATTGATGCTTCGGCGATACTGGCGGGACAGGAGCCTACGACGAAACAGGCGACAAATCCAACGCTTCCTCTCGGCTCGTACAGTGTACGGTTGTATTTCGAAAATGGGGGTGGGCCGTGTTACGTGCTGCACCTACCGGAACAAGAGGACGAATACTTAACCGAGATGGCCGCGGCGATCGAACACTGTCCGGACATCACGTTACTCGTGTGGTGCGAGTGCACGGAAAAAGACAAAAAAGTGTACGAGAAATTGGGTACGCTGTTAGGTGCCAGCGCGACGTCGGGCGGCAATCGCGGCCGGTTTTTGTTGGGGGATGCGCAGGCAAAGGACAGCAGTAATACGAATTTCGAGGTGCCGAACGTAGCAGAATCGACGCAGGTGGCCACGTATTTCCCGGCGCTAGCTACTGGCTATGTTCGTGAAGTGTCGGATGCTGGCGTGACGGTGACCGGGCTCTTGGGAGATCAGAATAATCTGATCAAGGAGGGTGTGCCGGATTGTAGACTGAGCAACCCGACCCTAGCGACTTTGAATCTCGCTATCAAATCGTTCCTGGGCAAAGCAAAGGGAAATAAAGATAAGGCGAAAGCGTTCACGAATAAAATCAAGGCTTTAAAAACCATTTGCGATGAGCCTTCTATTAGGAATTTGAGCGATAAAAAGAAGAAAATTGATCTTACGGCCCCCCAGAAAAAAACGATGATCGACGCGGGTATGCCGAGCAATGAATTGGAAGAATTAACCTTAGAGACTTTGCAGAAAAAAATTAAATCGCTCGACGAGGAAGCAAGTAAGAATGGGGATGAGGCAAAAAGGGCCGGTGAAAATGCCCAGAATTTACAAAAAACTTACGACGCGTGCCGTGCCTCCGCGCAACAGAAGATAGCCGGGCCTGTGATCGTGCGTGCGAGCGCGGCGATGGCAGGGGTTATTGCTCGGGTGGATCGTGAACGCGGTGTGTGGAAGGCGCCGGCGAACGTAGCGCTGGTGGGCGTGACGGAGTTGGCCTCGGTGCGGCAAGACGGGAAGGCTGAACCGATTCGCCTCGACGACGCGCTAAACGGAAGATTAGTCAATAACAAAATCAACGCAATCCGCGCATTTCATGGCCAAGGGATAAAGGTGTGGGGCGCGCGCACGATGGCGGATCTGAATCAAACCGCATGGCGCTACATTTCAGTGCGACGCTTATTCAATGCGGTCGAACGCGATGCGTGCGCGACGCTGCGCACGGTAGTGTTTGAGCCCAACAATGCACCGACTTGGGAGGCGGTGCGCAGCGCATTGGATCATTACTTATTTGCGCTGTGGCGCAAGGGCGCACTGCAGGGCGAGACGCCTGCACAAGCGTATTTCGTGCAAATCGGGCTGGGAGTGACGATGACACCGGACGATGTCGCTAATGGCCGAATGATAGCAAAAGTGGGGATGGCTGCGGTGCGGCCGGCGGAGTTTACCGTGTTGCAGTTCACGCAAGACATGGTGCCGAGCTAATTGTTATAGGCAAGCGCAGCAGCACTAAAGGGGCGCACGAGCCCTGGCTGCAGGCGGATCCTGAGCGAAGCTTACGCCGTGCTGGGTTGGTCAACGAAAGCTACGCACGGCCGCACTCAGAGGCGTGATAGATGTTCGATGGAATAGCTGATTGTGCAGATCAGGACTGCAAAGGATAGCGTAGCGCTGATTTGTCGTGAAGGCGAGCTAGTGGTGGCAGTTGATGATGACGGGATGGCATAGCAAGAGTGGGCACTATGAATGTGATGAAAACAACCGAAACAGCGTGGCCAGAGCCGGGCGTGAAGTTGATCTCGACGATCGATCCAGTGGATGCCAACGAGGATGTGCAAGCCAGTGCTGTGCCGGTGTTCATTGGCTGGTGGCCAGGCGCTGGACAGGCTGCGTTGAGACTGTGCAATGCTTCAATGGCAGTGAACGTGCCAGCCGGTGTACTGCACGACACACTCAAGCAGTACTTCGATAATGGTGGAGAGTGCGCCTTCGTATTGAGCTGGGCGGATCCAGAACCCGCCAACCAGGCCTCTTGCCAGATGTGGCAAACCTGGTGGAACCAGCGGCTGCAAAGTGACCTGGCGCCGATATTGAGCGAGCCGTCGATTACGCTGGTCGCGGTGCCGCAACTAGTTCCATGCATTGAAGCGTTACCCTCCTTTCATCACGACGATCAAACCATCAATGATCAAGTGGCCGACGCGCTGATTGAGGTGTGGCGCTCGCTGCTCAATGCAGTACATGCGAGCCGGTCGGATCTATTTTTTGTACTGGATGCGCCCAGTCAACCGGGGGTCGCAAAGCACTGCATTGACACGCTGCGAAAAAAACAGCCACTGGGTGAACTGGGCCAGCACGCCGCGCTGTATGGCCCCCATCTGATGACCGATTACCGCTCGAACAATAAGGTAGGGCTGAAAGAGTCGACGCCCAGACCGTATGACGAATACCGGATCGTGCCCCCGTGTGGGGCAGTGTTGGGCGTGATCGCGCGCACAGACCGCGAGATAGGGGTGTGGAAGGCGCCAGCCAATGAGGCGCTGTCGCATGTGCTTCAGCCAAGGTATCCAGAGACGCAAGCGAGTGGGTGGTTCGACGTATCCCGCGCGTCGATCAACCTAATTCGCAGCTTTCCGGGGCGGGGCACGCGCGTGTGGGGCTGCCGCACGCTAGCGGGCGAGGCTGACTCGCCCTTTCGGTATGTGCAGGTCAGACGATTGGTGACGTGGATTGAAGCCAACTTGCGTGAGCGATGCCGGTTTGCGGTGTTCGAGCCGAACCACGAGGTGACCTGGTTCCAATTGCGCGGGCTATGCAGCGCTTGGCTGCGGCAGCTGTGGCTGGAGGGAGGCTTGGCCGGTGCGGATGAAACGTCAGCGTATTCGGTGCAAGTGGGCCTGAATGAGACCCTGACGCAGGCGGACATCGACGCAGGCCGCTTGATGATAAGAGTGGCCGTGGCGGTGCTGCATGCGGCCGAGTGCATTGAGATCAAGCTGGTGCTGAAGCTGGGTGACACGACGGCGGCGGGAACCGAGACGGTGGGAGGGCCCTTGGCATGAAGACGATCGCGGCACGCATGACTGCGCCCAGCCTGGCGCACCGGTTCCAGGCGACGTTTTTTATCAAACGGGTGCCCAGTCCGCTGGATATGCATTTTGCGCAGATTTCGGGATTGGGACGTACGCTGGCGGTGACGGGCTTGCGCGAAGGCGGGGATAACCTGGGCACGGTGCAGTTGCCTGATCAGGTGCAGCACGGCACGTTGGTGCTGCAGCGCGGCGTGATGTCGGTCACGCCGGTGACGATGCTGTTCAACCACGTGCTGAGCAACGTGGCGAGCACGTATATAAGCGTGGTGATTTTGTTGCTCAACGGCGATTACCGGCCGGTGTGCAGCTGGACGCTCACCGATGCCTTGCCGGTGTCGTGGACGACTGGAGAACTAGATGCGTCAAAAAATGAAGTGCTAATTGATACGCTGGAGTTGGCGTACCGGCAAATGCATTGGGTGGGAGTACGGGGATGACCATTGAGATTCGGGAGTTGGTGATTGAAGCGCGGGTAGTCAGTGAATCGCCCACGCCATGCAACCCGACGACGGCGCTGCCGATGCGCAGCGAGCAGGAGTGGGTGGAGCAGGTGGCGCGTCGGGCGCTGGAGCTGCTGAACGAACAACGGGAGCAACTGTGATGGGGCTGCTCGAGCGAGGCCTGACGAAGTTGACGCTAGAGGCATATCAGGGGGCCAATGGGCAAAAGAAAATTGGCACGCTCACGGCGATGTATAACCCGCAGACGATTAGTTTGGACTATGCGGCGTCGTACCAAACGTCGAGTGGAATCAATCAGCATCATGACGTGAGTTGGTATCGGCAGGTCGAGCCGCCGACGTTAAGTCTGGAGTTGATTTTGGATGCACGAGGCCCTAACGGCGGCAAGCCGGTGGATGCTCAGCTGAGCCAGTTGCGTGCGCTGTGCTTTACCGTCGGGCCGAAAGGCGAAGCGCCGTTTCTGCGGGTCACATGGGGCAAGATGAGTTGGCACGGGCATGGCTTTTTTGCCGGGCGGCTGCAGCAGCTATCGGTGAGCTATACGCTATTCGATCGCAACGCAGCGCCGCTGCGGGCCAGCGCGACATTGACGCTCAAAGGCGAGACCAGTGATGACATGGCCAAGCTGCGGGCAGGACAGCCGGTGTCACGCCAACTGGTGAGCGCGGACGATAAGACACCGCTGCCGAACCTGCTCGAGCAGACAGGCGGTGCGGCGGGCAAGGCCGATTATTTGGCAGTAGCACGAGCCAACGGGCTATCCAATTTGAGCGAATTGAAGCCAGGCCGGTGGCTGGCGATTAAATGAGTCGGGTGGCGGTGGGCGCCGAAAGCGGACGCGCGGGCAAGGCGGGATAAAACCGTTGAGGGAACACGACGATGGGATTCGGATCATTTAAGGCGCGTATCAAACAGGCGGTACACCAGGCTGAGGCGAGCGTGAGCGAGGTGGCCGATCAGGCGGTGTCGGCCGTGGACCAGGTGGTGAGTCAAGCGAGCTCAGCAGTCGCGGGCGTGGCCGCAGACGCGCAGGCCGTGGTCACCCATGCAGTGAGCCCATGGGCGGACACGATCAGCCAGGCCGCGCAGTCGAGCGCGGCGCTATTGGAAGCCGGCTCGGCGCTGCGGGGCACCGCGGGCAGCGCGCACGCGCCTAATAGAACAGGGGCGGACGAAGCGCCAGCTGAGCTTGAGATTCGCTTAAATGGTCAACCGTTGGATCCCAAGCACGTATGGGTAGAGCGCATTGAAGTGCGTCGTGCGGTCAACGAAATTCCGACAGCAACGGTGCTGTTAACAATGCCGCAAGCGCCGCACGATGACTACTCGGTGCTCACGCGTCTGCTTGAACAGGGTGCGATTGGTCAGAGCTTAAGCATGAAGGCGGGCAAGCTGCTGCTGTTTGCCGGCGTGGTGGCGACGATGCAGGTCCAAGTTGGTAGCACGGGTCGGCGCCTGAAGGTGCGACTCAAGCACCGGTTGCAGGGGTTGAAGGCACGGCAGGACAGCCGGATCCTGAAGCAGGGTACGGATGCGAGCGTGTTACGGCAGGTACTGGGCGAGCATGGCGTGAAAGCGCAGGTGACGATGCCGGTCGCCGAGCCCGTGCAGCGGATGCAATGGAATTGCTCGGACTGGACATTCGTGCGAGCGGTGGCAGGCCAACACGGCGCGTGGTTGTGGCCGCAAGCCGATGGGGGCGTCAAGATTCACGCGCCCAAGCTGGGCGGCAAGACGCACCGGATTGGGGCTGCGGCGTCTCGACCAGGGATGAGTTTGCTCGAGGCCCGATGGGCGTATTCGGGGCTGACGCAACCGCAACAGGTATACACGAAAAGTTGGGACTTGAGTGCGCAGAGGGTGGTGGAGAAGACGGCGAAACCGGCCAGTCTGGGCGCAGGAGGACTAGCGCCCACTCGAATCAAGCCCCTGAAAGACGCGCGCTGGTTGGCGTCGCTAACTGGACAATGGGAGCCAGCGATCCAGCAAAGTGCGACCAATGGCTGGATCACGCAACAGCATGCGCAGGCGGTGCGAGGGCAATGGACGGTGGCGGGCTGTCAGGCGATCGAGTTGGGCGATACGTTGGAGTTAACTGGATTTGGCCCAGCGTTGGACGGGCGCGCAATCGTGACACAGCTCGAATACGAGATCGACTCGACGCTGCGGGTGGGCAAGACGATCGTGGGGATCGGATTGGACGAGGCGGCAGCAGTGGCACCGTCGCTACCTGCGCCGGCAGAATTGGTGATCGGTAAGGTGGCCAAGCACCAAACGGATGCGAAGCCGGCGACATGGAACCGGGTGCCGGTGACGGTGCCGATGTTAGGATCGTCAGTGCTGTGGGCGCGCATGGGGCACGCCTATGCGAGCACCCAAAGCGGGGTGACATTTTATCCGGAAGCCGAGGACGAGGTGGCACTGGAGTTCATGGGGCAGGACCCGGTGATTGTGGCGTCGCTGCATAACCCAAAACAAGTGGCGCCGTTCGCGCCGAGCGCTAAAAACGAGAAGAAGGCGATTGTGCTGCGGCATCAGGGCAAGCGGCTGGAGTTGAGTTTCGATCGAGAGCAGCATGCGTTGCAGTGGATGGTGGGGCAAGATACGACACCAGAACAGCAGCTCGTGATGAGCGAAGAGAAGGGGCTTTCGTTTGCCGCCAAGCAGGGGCAAGTGATGATGGAGGTCGAGGCGGGGGATGTGTCGTGGACGACAAAGAAAAACCTTAAGGTGAATGCGACCGAGCAAGTGACGCTAGAGGGCAAGGCGGGCGTGGCCGTGTCAAGCGAAAAGCATGTGAAGCTAGATGCGCAGACGAAGTTATCAGGGCAAGGCAAGCAAGAGGTGGCGTGGTCAAGCGAGCGTAGCCGGATGACGATGACGCCGGACAAAGCGAGCGTGTCGGCCAATGAAGTGGCGGTCGATGGCACGATGACGACAAAGCTCAGTGGCAATGAGGGCGTTCAGATCAAGGGTGCCAAGGTTGACGTGAAGGGTGACGCTGAGGTGAGCGTGGCGGGGCCCAAGGTGGCGTTCAATGGCCAAGCTCAGGCGAGCGTGACGGGCGCGCAGGTGAGCGTGGAGGGCCAGGCAACGACGAACGTGGGTGGCAGCGGAATCACAAACGTGAAGGGCGCGATGGTGAACCTGGGCTAGCGCCGACGCGGCGTCGACAAATAGGAGTCTTTGATGAGCGTTGAGGATACCGAATCGGATTTGTATGGTCAAGGCTGGGCGTTTCCGCTAACTTTTAAATTGCCCAAGCACGAGGGAGACAGTGGGGTGACGATGTCGGCTGGCGCGCATAACGTGGAGCAGAGTTTAAAAGTGTTGTTCCAAACTCAACCGGGCGAGCGGATTATGCGTAGTACATACGGCTGTGACTTGCAGGCGGCGGTGTTTGCGAGCCTGTCCGAAGGCGTGCTGGCGGGTTTGCGGCGCCGCATTTTGGAGAGTGTGGCGCGGGAGGAGCCGCGCGCCGAAGTGGTGGAAATCGATATGCAACAGGATGTGCACCAACCGGGATGGTTAGGGATCGAGGTGACGTACCGGTTGGCGGGGCAGGCGCAGACGCGGCGCGTCTCCGGTGCGCTGGACCTGCAGGACGGCACGGGCGGAGGCTTTTAATGGGTGAGCTGATGGTGGCTACCGGTGACGTGGTGATGTTTGAACCCAATTTCGGTAACCGGACGCTAATGGCGCCGGCGCAAGCGATGCTGGCCGGCACTGGGCGGTTCATGGTGAAGGGCAAGCCCGGGTGCGTGATCAGCGATTTGGCGAAGGTAGTCGTGCCGGGCGTGCCGTATGTGTCGGGCACCTTTACGGTGCCAGGCGTGGGCCTCATTCAGATGGTGATGGCCGCGCCCGATCAAATCGGTAAACAGGTGTTCAGTGGCGCACCGGTGCTGATTAAGGGGGGGCAATGTCAAGCGATGTTTATTCCGACGGCACCCGCGACGATGCCACCGCCGGCCAGCACCCCGGATCCAACGGTGGGCGTGCCTACGCCCGGTAAAGGGCGGTTTGTAGTTACGCAGGTCAACGTGAAGGCGGGTTGACGCACCGAAGAAATGCGACGATGCATTCAAGGACAGCAATGATGGCGACAGAGCAGCGCGCAAATAATGACGCAATATCGTTCGTGCTGGACGATCGATCAATCGGCGCGCGATTGGATGCCTTTCGCGCGTATTGTCAGCGGCTGCCGTTCCAAGACGCGCAAGAAAAGATCATTGGCACGTGGGCGCAAGTGCTGTTGGGTGTGGACGCGGGCAAATGGGATCCTAAGTGGGAAGAAAATAATTTCACCGAGCATGAGGAGGAACAGGCGCGTCAGAAGACGGAACAGGCGTGGGCAGTTGAGCGGCAGCGCCTGATCGACCTGTACGAGACACCACAGCAGGCAGACCAACGCCTGCCGGCCGAGCGCGCGTTTTTGCTCGCGTTGCTGGGGCTGCTGGAGACGCCGCGGGCGTTGCTCAATGCACTGCCGGCGCAGCATCGCGAGCTGTATTACAGGCAGATGCTGACACTTAAGCCACGGGCGGCGCAAGCGGACCGGGTAACCGTGCATTTTACGTTGGCCGACGGGATGCGGGAACTGGTGCTGCCGGCAGGGCTGCGACTCGATGCGGGGTACGATAGCGCGGGCAACGCGGTGCAGTATGCGCTCGAGCAACCGGTGACGGTGAATGCAGCGCGTCTCACGGATATGCGATGGGTGGTGCGCGATCCACTGGTGCGTACCGGGCGTCGAACGCGCGTGGTGTGTGACGAGGCAGCCGGCATTGCGTGGCCCAGTGGGGGCGTGCGGTTGTTTGAGGCGGCGCCGGTTAAAACGGGTGACGCTGCGCGACCGGATGCAGACCGGGCCGTGATGAGTGGTCGGGTGGTGGGCTCGCCGGTGTTGGCGGTGGCAGGCGGGCAGCGAGCGTGGACAGTGACCTTTAAGAAGAAGCCGCGCTCGGCAGTGAAGGCCGAACTCAGTATTGGGCAAGTATGGGTCGAGCTTCAGTGCAATGCGTGCAAATCGCCCAAGGAACTGACCTTCAGCCTGGGCTCCCAGGCGGGCGTGCCAACAGCAGTGTCAAATCTGGATGGCTTGCAGGCGGCAACGCCGCTGTTGCGACTGACGAGCGAGTCAGGTGAGTCGGTGCCAGAGGTGGAGCGCTTAGCCGTGTCGGTGAGGGGTGCGGTCAATGTGCAGTGTGTCACAGACGATGGCATGGCGCTCTCGGGCGGCGGCTTGCCGTTTGGCGAGCGGGCTGACCAGGGACGAGCAGTCAATTTGATGTCCCCGGAATGGTGGCGGTTGGGACCGAAATTGACGCAAATCACAGTGACGCCGAACTGGGTGGGATTGCCGCAAATGTCATTCAGCGACTGGTATGGGCCGGATCCGTCGCAAAGCGAGGAAAAATGGCTTAAGTTGGACGCGAACCTGAATGTCGATTTAAAGAACGGCCAAACGTTGGATCAGTTGGCGAAGCACCCAAGCGGCAGTCTCGCGCAGCGCGTGACGAATGGATCCGAGGTAGCCAAGCAGATCGTGGCGGACAGAGGTTACCCGAGCAGACCGACCAGCAACGCGGTCTTTACTGTACAAGCGTCGATTGCGCGACATACTCCGGACGGCGCGACGCCGCTAGGAGTATTGCCGCTGTTTGACCAAAAGGATGGATCAAAAGACGCAAATGGTGCACAGGAAAAGAATGGAGAAGAGAAGACTGGAAAGGAGGAGCCACCGACGCCACAGCCTTTGACGATTACGCTGAGCAATGCCGACTTGCCGCCAGTGGCGGCGCACACGCCCGCCCCCGAAGATGACGATCCGGCTGCCTGGCCGTGGCAGGTACGAGTCGAATTGCAACAATCGTTTTTGCACGCAGAGTATGACGTGCACCTACAGACACCGGCGCAAATGATTGTGCTCGAGACGCAGCACACAATCACGACGCAGGTGACTTGCTTACAGGATGTAGAAGGACAGAAAGTCCCGAAGCTGGTGGCCGTTGACGTACCGGGCGAGTCGAATAAGAAGATTCCGATGCCGGCGATGGAGGCACACACCGAGACCATTCGTACACCAGTGCCGGTGATGGTGCCCAAAGCCCAATGGCGCGCTCCGTATGTGCCGCAATGGTCAGCGCTGCAGGTTGACTATGAGGCCGCCGATACTGAGGTGACGCAGCAGGTGATTACGCCGTTTGGATATGCGCCGACTGACGAGCGCGCACTGTTCGCAGGTGCGCAACTGTATCTGGGGATAAAAGGCATCGAGGCGGGCCAATGGCTGACGCTGCACTGGCAACTACACAGCCCAGGGGCGCTCGAGCTGCAGTGGCAATACTTGGCGCCGGGCGAGCGCTGGCAGCGACTGCCGGTGGCCGATGGCACCGATGGGTTGAGCATGAGCGGTCAGTGGTCGGTGGACTGGCCAGGCGATGCGAGCAGCACATCAACGAGCTTGCCGGCGGGCCGGATGTGGCTGCGGGCAAGCGTTAGGACGCTGCCAGTGCGTGATCGGGAGCAGCCGTGGTTACCGGCGCTGCCGTGGCTGAGCGGATGGGTGACGAACGCAGCGCAAGCAACACGGGCAACCCCTTTTATGCAAGCGTTAAAGCCGGGCAGCGTGACGCAAGCGCTCGATGCGCCGGCCGGGTTACAGTCGGTTCAGCAGCCATGGCCGTCAACGGGTGGCCAAGCAGCGGAGACGCAGGCGCAGTTTGACGCGCGCATTGCGTACCGCTTACGGCACCGCGACCGAGGCTTGAACAATCAGGACCTGCAGACCTTGCTGCATGAACAGTATCCGCAGATCCGGGAGCTGGCGGTACCGCCGCCCAAGCGCGGTGAGAACGGCGCTTTGCAGCAGACGATCGCGATTATGCCGGGACCGGCGCTGAGCGACAGCGAGGATCGGTTGCGCCCGAGTCTAAGTAACGCGCATTTAAGCCAAATACAGACGTGGTTGAAGGCGCGCACATCGCCCTGGTTGAGCCTGGACTGCGTGAATCCGGACTATGTGACAGTGAGCGTGAGCTGGAAGGTCGACTACCAGCCGGGGCTGAGTCGCACGGTCGGCCATGCGCGTGTACAAGCAGCGCTGCAAGCCGCGTTTGTGCCGTGGGCGAGCAAGGACGACGATGGCAGTGTGCAAGCGATTGGTCGTGCGATCACACACGGCATGGTGCGGGACGTGCTGTGTTCGATGCCTGAGGTTGCAGAGGTGAAAGCGGTGTGTCTAAATGGGGACAATAACACGGATTTCGTCGTCTCGCCCCGACAGGTCGCGGTGCTCACGTGTGTACCGCTCGAATATGAAGGCTTGACGATTGCCTGGGTGAGACCCGAGCAAAACGGCCAGCAGACGGACTACCGCGACGTGACGATGGTGGGTAACGGACAGGAACAAGCGACGCTTCAGGTGGCGGTGCCCAAACAGATATCAGGACTGCACGATGAGCCGATCAAAACGGCGGCCGAGGTGGAGCTGGTAGACCTGGATACGGGGCTGACATTGCCAAACAAGTCGACTGAGGCGGGATTGTGGGTGCAAGACAAGCGAGCTCAGGAGTCGAATCAAAACGTAACAATCCACTCATTTGATGTGGTTGCCGACGAGCGTGCGTGCGGTGTGTATCGACTTGGCGCAGTGGTGAAGCTAAAGGATGTGCCGGATGTGACGTTGCACTCGGCGCAGGCTGGTCAGTTCGTGACGGTCAATGTGCACGCTGCGACATTGCCCGATGACGGCTTGCCGAGCAGCTAGCTTTCGGAGCGCGCAATGTCGCTATGGCACCAGAACAATGAGGTGAACGATGGCTGATACCACAAGGCCGGCCACCGAGGCCAATTCGACGGCGGACGATACTGCACAGGATCCAGTTCACTTCGATACGTTGTGGGCGACCGCACAGGATGCACTCACGGTATATGCGGGAAAAAGCTGGAGCGCGCGCAGTGATGCCGATCCCGGTGTAACGCTGCTGCAAGCGCTCACTTTTGCGGTGTCAGATGTGAGCTATCGGCACACACTACCGCTAACCGATTTATTGACGCCAGAATCGGTGCCCAACAAAAGCGCAACGTGTCTGAATCACGGCACTGACAGCGATAGCAGCATCTTTGCGCCGGAGTTCGGTCCGGAAACGGCGTTAACGTGTGGACCAGTGACCCTCAATGATTATCGGCGCCTTCTGTTGGATTTGACTGACACCGACAACGAATCTTCGACTTTTCTGTTCAGGGATGTGCAGATTGCGATCGTGTCGCCAGAGCAAAGCTACGCTTACATCTATGACACCGACCGCTATACGTTCCGGTTTGTAGGGGAAGAAAAAAATCATTTGAAACAGAAAAAAGCGAAACAGACTGGACAGGAAAAAAAGAATAAGGAGAGATACCGGGTCCCCGGACAGTACCGGCTATGGGCGACCCTGAATCCTGGTGTCGAAGAGGATGACGCGAAAAAGCGCTTGCAAACTTGTCTAAGGGACAACCGAAACCTGTGTGAATGGGAAATCACCGATATTTGCCTTTTAAGGCCCACGAAACAAGAGCTGCAGGTCTTCATCGAGTTGGAAGACGACCTTGCGGCCAGTCAAACCGCTCAAGTCGTCGCGCAAGCGATCTGGAAGGCCAATGACGCATTATTGCCGTGGCCGATACGTCAATGGGCTGCGGCTCGCCTTGCGCAAGGCGAGGCGGCGGAAGCAGTCTATGCGGGGCCGCATCTGAAACATGGCTGGATTGCCGGCTTGCCACCGTCACGTGAAATGGACGATCAAGGCAAGCTTACGACAGCGTCGTATTCTACGTTGACGGCCGCAATGATGACCGTGCGTGGCATTAAGCGGGTGTCGTGGGGCAGCCAAAACGCGCAAGCATCGAAAGGGACGCTTGAGATTGCCGCCAATGCGCAAGTGCAATTGTGGGTCGATCCGGCAAGTGGCCAGTTCGAGGACTCTTCGCTTGGCAGCACAATCATAGTGCGCAAGCGTGGACAAACTATCACGGTGGAATGTGGGGCAGTCGACAAGCACCTCAAAGCACTGCTGACGCAGGTGACACTAGCTAAACGCGATGAGACGAGACGGGTGCCATACGGCCAGTATCGGCATCCTGGGTATTACCGCAGTGCCGGGTCTTGGTTGCCACCGGTGTATGGCTTGCAGCAGACTGTCGAGCAGTTTGCTAAGAGTTTCAACGCGAAACAACTGCTGCGGTTTCTGCGTCCATTCGAGCAACAGGTCGCCGACAGTGCAGATCAATTGGAAAAGCTGCCGCGTCTGTTGGCCTTCGATAACCGGGATCCCGAAGCCGCGGTATGGGGCGCGGCCATTTGGCCGCAGGCGCATAAAGATCCGCTTGCCGACGAACAAACTAAGTGTGTGCTCACGGGGCATGACGCACTGAAACAGGAGAGCAAGCGCCAGTCGCAAAGCGATGAAAAAGCGTTGGCAATCGTCGATTATCTGTTGGGTTATTTTGGGGAGTGCCGCGCGTCACGCACGTTGTTGAAGTCCGACGCGAAAGAATTTCTTAATGTGCAACAGGGTTTTTTGCGACAGGTGACGCGACTGTCGTATGAGCGAGCGGCAATCAGTATCAGCAAGATCTCAGCGTTGCAGCGCAAGATTGCAGCGCGCTTGGGTATTGGCAAGATTGCGCGCTTGGATAAAACGCTGTTCGATGAAACGCTGCAACAAGACAATGCTCAGTTTCCAATTGAAGATCTGCCCTTCTATTTGATCGAGCACCAAGAGCTATTACCGAAGGCGCCTGATCCGGCACTTGTAGACTTGGGAAATCGGTGGAAAGGGCAGGTCACTGTCTATAGCGACACACCAGGCCAGCAGGACAGGTCTACTCTCCTGAGCCTGGCATTGGAGGGGATAACAAACGGTCAACTGCGTGCAGGACAGCTGATCGAACTGCAAGCTTACCAGTCTAAAAATGAATTTGAACCAATCACCGGCATCGTAATTCACAAGGTGGGAGATAATAGCGCCGATTCACCTGCGAAGATCAAGGTTGATTTAACTCAACACCAGCGTTTGAAACGAAGTGTTCCGTTGCTGCAGGATAAAAACTATCAGTGGAAATGGAGAATCAGTTCGACTTGGCTAAAGCGAGTGGTGTACGACCTTCGCTACATCGATAATAACGTTCCTCAGGACGATACCGCAACGCTGATGGTGCAACCGTCGTTTCCAACCGATCTGGAAATTGGTGATGAATTTGCGTTGCGGCCTAAAGCAAGATGGCAGAGTATGCCGACGGACGCCGAACTGAATGAAGTTAAGGGCAAACCGGATATTGTTGTCAAGGTGAAGAAGATTGATCCGATCCAAGGAGCCGTGACTGTCCAATGGATAGGCGAAAGGGGGCCGGAAGTTACTAAAGATAAAGAGGGCTATCCCAAAGTCAGTCCAGTTAATTTATGCATCACCTCTTCAAAAATGGCGCCAAAACCGGCATGGCCGGTAGCAGCCATGCCGGTCCTTTACGGATGGTCTGTCCCCTACAAAGAAAATACGTTCGCGTTCACCTTAAGCGTGGTATTAGATCGAAGCTGGTTGGGTCAACACGGTAACCCGAGTGAATTAAACCATTGGATCGAGCAAATAGTTCGGCAAGAAGCCCCTAGTCACTTGAATATTCAATTGCATTGGCTAGATAAGCAGCAATTTAAAGATTTTGCGTTTAAATATCAGCAGTGGCAAAAAGGGGGGCGACCGGTTGGTGATCAGTCGTACGGGCTATTGAATTTGCTTGGTGTGGGAGATCGGCCCACGGATGAGCGCGTCGGTATCGGGTTCGTGCAAATCGCGGATCCGGAGACCCGCACAAAACTCGAAAACGATATTTCGGAAAAAGACGTGAATAAATCACGGAAAGCTCGTATTGAGCAGCAGGTGGTCTATGTTGAAGGTTCGAATGATACCTCCCTGCCTCGGCCGAAGAAGATCACATAAGACGGCGCAGTCTGGATCGTAAAAATTCATTGGAATAGGAATACTGAAAATGTATCAAATGAAAAAAAACGATTTGGTAGAAAAGTTTAGTGCATGGAAAGTGCCTGGTGAGGCAGAGTTTGGGGAGTTGATCGATTTCGCGAGCGTTGCCCCATCGGCGGGTAACGGCTTGGAGATGGAGTCGAATGGGCGTTTGAAAGTGAAGTGCACACCCAATAGCGGACTGGTGGCCGATAGCGAGGGACTGGCGGTGCAATGCGGTGACGGTTTGACGACGCAGGATGGCCGGCTATCGGTTTGTTATGAAGAGGGCATCACGCATGAAAATAATACATCAACCCAAGTTGACGAACTAAAACTTCATGCCGCGCAAGGGTCTGCGCTTGTCGATGATGGGACGTTGCATGTGGTGACCGGGTCGGGCGTGACGATCGACGGAGACGGTCAACTTGCGTTGGACTGCGACAACCGAACGTTGGTCATCGAAAAGCATCAAGACCGAGGTTACTTGGAGTTAAACGTGGATTCCGACGGCGGATTAATTGTCAAGGACGGCAAGCTGACATTGAACATCGCGAAATTTATGCCTTAAGACAGCAATGCGGTATCAATGCGAAGTATCGGCGTACTGGGGTCGATCTGCAAACCTAAATCAGGAGAGCCAAGATGGCGAATTCAAAGGCAAGTGAATTGAAAAAGAAATTTGTGACGGGCGCAACGCCTAGCGAGGCGGATTATCATGAGCTAATCGAATTGGCTAATGTGGGACGCAAGGCGGTGGGCGCTTCCGAAGGAGAGGATAAGCCAACGGCGGGCGAAGGGCTAAATTACGACCTGAAAGACGGAAAATTGAGCGTCAGACTGAAAGAGAAGAGCGGGCTAGCGGTCAGCGACACGGGTCTCGAGGTCAAAGCAGGGGGAGGAGTAAAGCTCGATGCTAACGCAGTCAAACTTGCAATAAAGGAACAAAGTGCGTTATGCACGGAGGGAGGTGCCCTACACATCAAAACGGGCAACGGTGTGACGGAGCAAGACAGACAGCTGACATTAAATGTAAACGAGTCCAGCGGCTTATCGACGGACGGCGGCAAACTGCAAATGAATTTTGAACCAGAGACTTCTGGACTGAAATTGGACAACGGTCGACTCGCCGTTAAATATAACGAAGATCATTTCACGGCTGGCGATAAGGGGTTGACGCTAAAGGAAGGTCACATTGAAAGACTGGCGTCACAATTCGAGGGCGCGCTCAATAAAGCAAGCGAGGGCACGAAAATTGGTTTTCGGGATAATGTCAACTCGGATCAGTCCGACCTGGAAAGAAAGATTGCTACTGAGCTTCGCAATGCCTATCGGCAAGGAAGCAATCCAGTGGAGGCATTGAAGGCGCTGACAGGATTTTTTAAAAAATTCCGAAATGAAAATAAGGCAAAGCTAAAAGGTGACATTGCGCTGTCGCCACAATCTGGTAATACTTGCTTGTATGGAAATAATGGCGAAAAATTTACCAAGAACTGTTTATACATCGTGGATCCCTACACGCCCGGTCAAAGTCAACAAGCCGATCATGAGGAGTTAAGTCAGTTTGGAACCGGGATATATGGCGTGTATGGCGCGACAAACACCGACGGCAACCCCCGGGGAACAGGGCAGGATGGGAAGGATGGGCAGAACGGAGGGTGGACCCAAAACGCGTTAATGGTCTTGGTTGGACAAGGCAATTTCGCAGCGGTCTTGGGCAGCTGGGACATGGCGTCAGCAGACGCCCCTTGGGATGGCGATAAAGGGCAATTTTCTTGCATTCCCACTACGGATCCGAAGCAGTACCAAACCGGGTATGCCGATGGATATACGAAGCCGACGGAGCTCGCAAGGATCGTGGCGGAGGGCATCGGGTATTTGGAAAAAGAACAGCGTGGCCCGGCTGTTGAAGAAATCGAGGTTGATGACAGCCTCCCGAAGGCGGAACGTTGGAAGGTTGCCGCGAAGCAGATATGGACGCGATGGTTAAAACCGTTGGCCCCCCCGGACCCCCCCGGAGGTCCCCTCAGGATTGAGTACCCCACGCCTCGCATCGTATCGGTACCGACTGGAGTCGCGAAGCGAGTCCGGGGAGTGACGACCGACGAGGGCGTGTTGGCGGTTGAACCCCACGAAAAAGGCATATTGCTGGTACCCCGGGGCATCGGGCGGGCGCTGGTCGGGTTGTCACGGGAGGCGAGGCCGGCTGGGACAGAGGTCCGCTCCCACGCGGTCATGTACGAGGTTGAAGTACGTTACCCCGAGACCGTCGTCGTGAGTGTGTCCGTAGCTCTAGGGCAGGGCATCCCGGGTTTCTGTCGGCTGCTGGAGGAGAAACGCGGTGTTGCCGGGGCGGGAGCAGAGTACTCGACAGCGGCGGTCGACGAAGAAGTGGCAGGCAGGATACCCCTTCCGTGTTTTTACAAGGTCGAACTGGCCTCGCGTATCCCGTCCGGGCCGCCGAGCAGCGTGGAACTAGTCGGGGTGAGCCTGACAGCACCGTGGATACGGGAGGTGGATGTTGACCTGGATCGAAGTTGGACGAGCACGTCGGGCGGCTCTCTCGCGGGTGTTTGGAAATGGACGAGGGGAGTCCTTGTCGCATTGCGCGGGGGAGGGGGAGAGAAGCAAGTGACAGGGGGATGTCCCACGGGTGCAATCGGGATCCGGGTGGGAGGAGCGCTGTGGTCGGTGAAGATTGTCGGCGCGTGATCGGTGGGGGTGCGGAGAGCGGAGTGTTAGCCTGCCCCCACGAAGGTCCGACGATTCTAACGTACAGGTCCAAGGGTTTCCTCGGTGACTAGCCGTTTCCCGCCCCGGGCTTCACAGTTCGATTGTTGTGCTCGCATGGTGCCGTCTCGAACCGATTCCCACGCGCATTGCCCAGGAGGCAAACATGCGAACCTCCCATATCGAACCGCCTTTCCGTCCTCGCCCACGTCGCCCACCGCTGTCGATACTCCGCCACGCGCCGCAGCCCTTCGGCAAGGTCACCGCGTCGCGCCTGCTCATAAAGCCGGCGAAGTTTCAGTGCATGGTTGGTTAAGGCGCGAGGCGCCACGGCGGCGCAGCCGTCGGCGGTAAAAAGAAAGCCCATCCAGTCGAAGCCTTTTTCGACTTTGCCAATAAAGGTTTTGTCGGGGTGCTGTTCGAAACCATAGGAGGCCAGAAATTGATTCAATTGTTTGACGGCTTTTCGCAAATGCCATCGGGTTTTCGCAAAGAGCAGAAAGTCGTCCAGGTAGCGCACATAGACCAGGTGCGGAAGGGCCGCGAATGCGTGATCGATGGCATACAGATGAAACGCGGCGAACAGCGGGCTGATCGCACTGCCGCGGGCAATGCCTTTGACCGGCGTATGAAACTCGCCGCCCGAGACCACCGAGTAACGGACGATTTGCGACAGCAGATCGAGCAATTTGGGATCGGCGATGTGCTCACGCAGCTGGGCGAGGAGAATCGATTTATCGATGTTGGCATAGTACTGCCGGATATCGGTGCGGCAGATGAACGGATACTGTCTCAAGCATACAAGTTGGTGTACGCGTGCCACGGAAGCGACGCCGCCACCGTGCCCGCGCACATGTTCGCAGGCTCGATGAACGGGCAAGTGCGCTTGCAGCAGCAGTGTTAAACATTTGATCACAAGCGCGTCGGCCGATGACCACACCACGACCGCCTCGCCCGACGCCTTGGTGACGCGCGACATTGGCTCGAAGCGATACGTGCCGCGCGCGAGCGTTTCCTGGATCCGGTTGCGTTCGGTATGCCAATGAAAACGCAGGTGCCAGATATCGGCGTGATCGGGAAAGTGGCGACGCTGCGTGCACAGCCATCGATAAGCGTCATCGATGAGGGCATCGGACAGCTTGCCCAGGCGGACAGATGGCATGAAAAGGGAACGCGGGGCCGAATGACAGACGTTTTGTGGTTTCGTGATGATGTGATTGTACATGGCGTGTAGCGCTGAGCTGCGGATGCAGTCAACCCAAAATGGGTCGGCGTTGCCGGTACGTGAAGGTTGGCCGGATAACAGGAGTATTGCGATGAGTGCAATTCATCCAGGCTGGGAAGCGCAAAGTTTATTGAGATCAGCTGCTTCGGTATGCCCGGTTGCACACGCGGCGTACCCGATGGTCAATCACGGCTTGGCTGGGGCTTAAATGATGCACAACAGAATCGATCGGTTTCGCTTTAAGCTGCGAGCGCCCTTTCATGACGCGGAGTGCATGCAACGCCGTTGCAGTCTACTGTTTCACGATGCGCTGCGTGTGCACATCGCGCGGGCGATCGAACAATGTGACGACGGCAGTCTTCACGAGCCGCGTCAGCTTGACCGGCTGGTGGTTCAAGTGGGCGACATTGCGCTGGCAAGGCTCGAGGCAGAGTTACTCGATCGGGTGCCCGTCGAGCTGGCGCGTGTGTTGCGAGCCGCGCTGAATGCGCGTTCAAGCGAAGGGGGCAATAGCGCACGATTGCCGATAGACACAGCGGCGCACCGGCACGCGACGCGCTCGGCAATGCTGCACCCGACGGCGATGGCCGATACCGGTCCATCCGGTTGGGCGTCACTGCTGCGTTACTTGGACACAGGCGTGTGGAGGGCGCCCAACAGCGCGCCTAGCGGATCAAGCGGCGGCCGCCTCCTCAGTCCGCATGCTTATATGATGCATCTGATGCAAACGAGCCAGGCGGGCTTGAGTGATGACTCGTCTGGCTCCCGGCTCGCGTTAGCCGAACGCTGCTTGCAACCGAACGCCCGACACCGGTTGATCGCCGGATGTGGCAATGCCGCGTTGCGCTCGTTGTTCGCTTGGTGGATTACGCCGGCCCACATTGAACTGCCCTCACAACCGGACTGGTCGCTCCTGTTGCCGCTCGGAGCGTTGCTCGTGCTGCAGCGCTACCCGGTGGCGACGCAGGTGAAGGTCAGCCAAAGGTACACGTCAGCGGGCATCGCGCCGACATCACGCCCGTTGCCGTTTTCTGGCTATCAAGCCATCCCTGTGACGGCGATCGATGCGGTACAGCGTCATTCGGTTGTGTCCCAGAGGTCGGTCAGTGCAGCATGTCTTTCACACGACGCGTCGAAGGCTGCATTAAGCTCGAATCACTCGCTCCAGGCGTGTCTTGATGCGTTGCTGGCTCGTCCGCTGACCGAGCCGATGCGGCGTATGCTGCGCGACCTGCTGATGTCGCGGTTCGACGATACCCATTCGGCGCCTTGGCTGACAACCCTAACGGCCAGCCTGCGCGAACGACTTGTTGTGGCCCTTGACCTGCGTAACGTACATCCGACGCTACATGCCACGGCATCGGTGTCGCGTGCGACCCGTTCGGCAGGTCACGTGCCACGGGAACGTGACGCGCTGGCCGCCGAGCGCGCAATGTGGGCCAAGCAAGCGCTTGCTCCCACGCAACGCCGCTCGAACCCGCTTGTTGAAGCCGAGCCGCTGGTCGTAGCCAACGCGGGTTTGGTGCTGCTATGGCCGGTGTTGCCGCGCTTGTTTCAGACCTTCGAGTTGGTCGATGCCGACAATCGCTGGCAGCCGGATGCCGCACTGCGCGCCGTCGCGCTGCTGGACTGGCTGGCAGGAGGACAGACGCCGCCGGCCGATTGGCGCTTACCGGTGCCGCGCCTGCTATGCGGTTTGTCGCCGCTGCCGCAGGACGCGACGTCGATCAACTGGCCCGTGCTGGACGGGCCACAACAAGTCTATGCTGACAGCTGGCTCAACACGACGCTGGCGGTGCTGCCGGGTCTGCAGCGCTTAAGTGTGGCCGACGTGCGCGCGTTTTTCCTGCAACGCACGGGCATGCTGACAGCAGACACAAAGCATCTCACCTTGGCGGTGGAGCGGGATGCAACCGATGTGCTATTGACCCAGGTGCCATGGCCGCTGACGCAGGTAGCACTACCTTGGCTATCAAGCCCCATTGAAGTGGAGTGGCTCGCATGAAAATTTTCACTTCTCAATCGCTCAATGCACCCGCGCCGGGCACGCAGTGGCACCCGTTGGCCGAGCCGGCCGAGGCGCAAGGCGGGCGGGCGCCCGTGAGCGCGGCATTCGAGGCGCTGGGGCCGTGGCTGGAATATGTTGACCAGGTGGTGCAGCAACTGCTCATCTGGCAGCAGCAACATGAGGACGACCGTTTCGACCTCGCCGGGTTGCTCCAGCCGGTGGAGGCGCTCGAAGCCAGCTGCACACACCCGCGCGGCATGCCGTATTGGTGCAGCGACGATGCCGCGTCGTGGACAACGCTACATGCGCCGGCAGCACACGGGCGACTGGCCGAGGTGATCGAGCGATTCGGGCTCACCTTGTTCGAGACGCAGGTACTGGTGTTGTGTGTGCTGCCGCTATTCGAGCCGCGTTATCGCGTACTAATCGCCTATTTGCAGAGGGACGAAGGCGCGAGTTGGCCTAGTGTGGAATTCGCGTTGACGCTCTTTAGTGCGACGCCCGTGCAGCGCATCGCGCACCGCCACTTGCTTGGCACAGACGCTGGCGCTCTGGTGCATCATGGCCTCGTCTACTTGGCGGAGCGCAACGGCCGCGCGAGTACGCGCGACGACGCTGCGTACCTGCGCGTGGATGAGACCGTCTATCGCTACTTAAGCGGCGCAGACGCGACATCGCTGCCCACGGCGCTCACGCAGGTGGCGCAGTGGTGGCCCGCTTCCCGCGCCGGTGACGTACTGCGTGACGGCCCGTGGGCCGCTTGCGCACAACAGATTGCCGCGTGCTGCTTTGAGACTGAGCCGGGCCGTGCCCCGTTATTGCTGTTGCATCCAGCCGACGGTTGCCTGGCGTTTATCGCGCAGCTGGCGCGCGACGCGAGCCGCCCGACGCTGGTCGTTAATCTGGCGGTATTACCGGACGAGGCGGACGAGGCATGGCCAGTGTTGCTCGCGGCGCTGCGCGAAGCGCGCTTGCACGGCAGCGTGCTGGTGCTGCAACAGCTCGCTGACGGTGTGGCGCGGCATGGTCGATTGCTCAACGCGCTGGCGCCACGCTTGGCGGGGCAGCCGGTAGTGGGCCTATGCTCCGAGCAGGACGCGGACAACGTGTTTGCTACGCTGCCGCGGGTGCGCGTGACGCTGCCGCCGCGCACCCGCGAGGACGATGCACGGTTATTGCAAGCTAGTTTGGGCCCGACCGGTGACGCGTGGGACCTGACGGCGTTGCTGCAGCACATGCGGGTCAATCCGGATGCACTCGAGTCCACGCTGCAGGAGGCGCACGGCTATCGGGCGCTGCGCGACGCGCAGGCGCCGCTCGCGCCAGCCGATCTGCATCAGGCGCTGCGCGTACGGGGCCAGCAACACTTTGGCTCGCTCGCGCAGCGCGTGTCACCGCGGCGCACGTTCGATGACTTGATTGTTAGCGCTAGCGTTACCGAGCAGCTGCACGAGATAGTTGCGGCGATCCGGCAGCGCGACGCGGTGCTCGCGCGCGGGTTTGCGCGCAAGCTCGGCCACGCAACGGGCATCAGCGCGCTGTTCTACGGCGAGTCGGGCACCGGCAAGTCGATGGCTGCCGAAGTGCTCGCCGGTGAATTGGGCGTGGAGCTGATTCGTGTCGATCTGTCGACGGTGGTCAACAAATATATCGGCGAAACGGAAAAGAACCTGTCGCGGATCTTTGATCTGGCGGTAGCCGACACGGGCGTATTGCTGTTTGACGAGGCCGATGCGCTGTTTGGCAAGCGCAGTGAGGTGAAGGACGCGCACGATCGACACGCGAATATCGAGGTGTCGTACCTGTTGCAACGGCTCGAGCAATACCCGGGGCTCGTAGTGCTAACTACGAACAACCGCGCACACCTGGATGACGCATTCACGCGACGGCTGACGTTTATCACGCGTTTTGAGGCGCCGGATGCGGCGCTGCGTGAGCGCATGTGGCAAGCGATCTGGCCAGATCAGATGCAAGTGAACCAGGAAGTGGATTTTGCGCGGCTCGCGGCAGTCACGGAACTCACCGGCGCGGGCATTCGAAACGTAGCGTTACTCGCCAGCTGGCTAGCGGCTGAGCAGGATCGGGCGGTGAGTCAGGCCGATATCGAGCGTGCAGTGCGGCGCGAACTGAGCAAAACGGGACGGATTATGCCGCGCCTGGCGGCATGACGAAACGATGGTGCATGCAGCCATGGGGCGGCGTGCGACGATGATAAAGCAAGGAGGCGGATATGCCGGACCCCGGACAACCCACAGTCAGCGACGAATCGTTGCTCAAACTCAATGTGCAGATCGACAAGGCACTGAAAAAGTATCTCCCGATCATCGGGGAAAATAGCATCGAGATCCGATTCGACATGCCGGATAAGGACAAGCTGCCGAATGACCCGACGCTGTGCGTGTTCCTATACGATATCCAAGAGGACCTGGAGCTGCGGCACGCACGCACTCGTCCGTATCAGGCGCATGACCACACGCTGGGTCCCCGTCTGGTCCACGTGCGTTGCTGCTATTTAGTGACGTATTGGGGAAAGGAGCCGGATTCGAAGAGCGGGCCGAAAAATCAGCCAATGCAAGTGATGAACGCGGTACTCAACGCGCTGCTGAACGCAAACCTGGAGCAGACAATGCCGCCGTCCTTCTCGCGCGTGATCGCTCCCTCTGAGCATTTATCGAGCATGGGCAATTTCTGGCAATCGCTGGGCGACCGTCCACGGCTGTGCTTGAACTTCACGGTTACGATTCCGGTGGCACTCCATACCGATGAATCTGACCAGCAGATAACGCCGGTACGGGAGACGAAACTTGAGATGCCTGAGGCGCAATCGTGGGAACAATATGACAAATCGTTGCGGTTCAAGCGCGTGCTGGCGAACAAAGTACTGGCATCACTGAAAGACGTGGATCAAGTGCAATCAGCGCGTGTGCAACTGGCGCGTCTGTCGGTGACCTGCAAGTACGAGCAATTGAATACCGAGCCGAAGGTACAGGTGGTTGGCTTACTCGATGCGGAGATTTTTTCATTGGTGATGAAAATAATTGAAGATAAAGAAAGCCAAAAGGAATGGAAAGAGATTGGCGTGCAAGTGTCGCTGGATATTGATAAATTAATTAAATCTTAAAAATATGGTGATATTAATTTATAAGTGACACATAAGCTTCTAATTTGTTGTTTCCTAGCGTGGTTTTGGAATGAAGATGTTTGTATTTGGGTAGGGAAAGTAATTTTTTTGATGAGGAGATTAAAGTTATGCAAAAAAAAGCGAAGCGATGGAAAAAAAGAAGAAAGGCGAACGTTGATGAAAATATAAACGTAAAAGATAGGGAGTTGGTATCATATCAAGATATGATGAAAAATTACAATGGCGAGAAACAGACGTTGCATGAAGTGGCCTCAATCCTCGGGGCATGGAGTAAACGAACTCGTCTTATGCATGAAGTTGACAAGCGTATCCAGCTTTTTAAGGAATGGGTGACAGGCGAACAGCATCAAAGCGTATCTATGCATGTGCTGGGGCGTTTGCGGGGAGAACATAGGGATGATCCGCACACTGGCGTATATAATTGGCTACAGAATATGCGAAAAATAGGGCAGGAACCTGCTAACGGTACATACCTTAATATCAATCCACCTTCAAAGTGGGCCGGCGCAATCAATCATGGTTGGCTCCAGGGAGCGATTGATAGAGGGAACATATTTTATTTGGTAACTCCTGTCCCACAGGAGGTTGTGACGATCCATAACGCGACGGCCCAAAATCCAACAGAAGAAAATGTTAATATTTATAAAGATATCCTAAAAGTGTCAGGGTGGGAGCATTGGGATACAATTTACGCAAAAGAGTTAATTTTGTGTGCTAGAAATCGATACTTTATTCATGGAGATGAAAGTGATATACAGATTTGCAGCGGAGCAGCGCCTTAATATCTATTTTAATTACCTAATTTGGTTCGGGGCGAGTTCATATCCCGGCTGAATATCGGTGAGGTGCTATATGCTGTGCCACATAACAGTACTGCCTGGAGCTGGTCGCTGACGCGGGCCGGATGACTAACAAGTCGGGGGGCTTCCGTCACGGCGAAACCCATAAAACACTTGGTATTTTGGCGTGTGTGTAAGAAAGTTTCTCCACTGCTCAAATAAATTAGCGTGCAACAGCGCTGTGGAAGGACGAGATGGTAATGGCCTGTAGGCAGGTCATGATATTTGCTGTGTCTTCAGTGATTAATTATTTGAGCATAAGATGATGAAGGACTATTAGTGTCATGTTTGACTTGATGGTGTTTGCTGATTGCTTTATATATAGACAATATTTTGGACCGTATTTTTCTGGTAAGTTAATTTTGGAGGGTGTTGTGGTTAATAAATTTGATTTTAGGTTTGATGATGGTAATCAATATTATTGCTCGATAGAAGAGCTTATCAAAAAAGCCAGTGATGATATTGGGCATATCCCAGGTATCCGAGCGACAAAAAAATATAGCAATGATGTGTGGCTCATTAATTTTCCTGGCGTTGAGAAGGCGAATGGGTTAAGTCTGGCTATGTGGGAAAGGAATTTGTATATAGTGGGATTTGTTCTGGATAAGAAGTTTTATAGATTTTCTGATGATGAGTTTAAAGGTATTAGTGTTGAGGGCGCTGAGATTTCGGATTTGGGAGTAAAATCGAATTATCAAGATCTTAGAAATATAGCGGGAAAGGATGGGGGGGATACAATACAAATCTCTCAGAAATCGATAGAAGACGCTGCTATTAGTTTGAAAAAATTTTCTGGAAAATTTGACGAAAAATTGGCAAAATCCATTATTGTACTCGCAGCGGCGATACCAGAGGCAATGCGAATGAGATCTGTGTTCTATGGGATTAAAAATGCCATTAATAAAGGCGAAAGCTTTGCGCTTGATGATAAAGTAATGGGAACTATAAAGAACTGGAGTAAATTCAGTAAATATGTCAAAGGAATCAATGATTTTTTTAAAAATCTTGAGCAAAGTGGATGTGACGTAGATAAAGAAGTTTTTGAGGTAGGTGAGAAGGTAAAGCAAACAAGGGCGCAGATAGCAACTAGGCTACGTGGTTATTCACCTAGACTTGCTATTGTGCACAGATAGACATAATGATCCAATGTCATACTGCCTTTGATGCCGCCCAGCCGGACTTTGTGGAACAGCCCCGTGATCTTGGGAAGCATTCGTTTCACCTACACGCCCAGAACCGCAAGGGTAAAGATGAACCGCACCGGGTTTGGTGGAGGCTCCAACTCTTGAGAAAATGGAGCCATGAACAAGAAGCCAAGCAAATTTTCCCCGGAAATGCGAGAGCGCGCAGTGCGCTTGGTACGCGAGCAGCGTAGTGAGCACCCATCGATGTGGGCGGCAGTCGAATCGATTGCACCGATGATCGGCTGCACGCCGCAAACGTTGCTCGATTGGGTCAAGCGTGAGCAGGTTGACCGCCGGGGGCGCGATGGCGTGAGCACCGCCGAGCGCGAGGTCAAGAAACTGCGCCGTACCAACGAGATTCTCAAGCTGGCGAGTGCGTTTTTCGCGCAGGCGCAGCTCGAGCGCCGATTCAAGTCCTAAAGGCCTTCGTCGATCAGCATCGCGACACCTTCGGGGTCGAGCCGATCTGCAAGGTCTTGCGGATTGCCCCGTCGGGCTACCGACGCCATACGGCGCTGCTTCGCGACCCGTCGAGACGCTGCGCCCGTGCAAAACGCGATGAGATGCTGCAACCCGAGATCAAGCGTGTGCGCACAACGATTGCCGATATGAGCGCGCCGCGCCCGCTGGACCGGGTCAACCGCCAGTTCAAAGCTGACCGACCGAATCAGCTCTGGGTGTCGGACTTCACCTATGGTACGCCCAGCCAGCGTAGCCCGTCCGTACGGGGGGTGAGCTGCTTGAGCATGTCTGGAATGCAGTACCCGGAGGAATTGATGTTGTAGCACTGGGACATGCCCTTCCTCTGCTGCGAGAGGAAGTGAGCCGAAGCGGCGGTGACTTGCCGACACTGGCAAGGTGACGTAGTCCGTGGGAAACGGGGCTTGCGGCGAAGCGGTTACGCCAAGATGAGCCTCCAGGCTGAGCATGGGACGGTTGAGGAACACGAACCTGTTAAACCGCATCTGAGGGTTGAAGTGTCACCTCTGCCCACACCGCTTTATGGGCAGAACGCGCACTGTTGCCGGTTACACGTATGGCCCGGCAGCACGAGGGCTGACTGGATATGTATGCTGGTCGGCAGGGAACCACGGGGAGCGCGCAGCTAGACCGTGGTGTTCGCGAGGACTTGCGGCAAGCAAGGATAAAGACTGCGACAGGTAACCTCGCCCATGCGTTGAGTCCGACATGTGAACTGGGGAAGGTCTGCACGGATGCCAAGGGAGTGTGCCCCCGATGACGTGCAGGCTGGCGGAGCCTCCGTAGTAGTCCGAGGTCGGGGGAGCCGGCCACACGGCGAAGGGAGGCAGTTGAAGTGGTTTGCTTGGTTAATTAACTGACCATAGTGAGGTGAAGACCTTTGATAATCAGTGAAATGCAAAGCAAACTGGCGACGTGGTCAACGGAGAACAAAGAGCGCAAGTTCAATCGACTCCTGAGGCTGATTGCCGATAGAGATTGGCTGAGCGAAGCGGCTCGCATTACGCTGGTATCCAGCGGAGCTCGCACGCCGGGTGTGGACGGAGTCGACAGACGCACGTTGGAAGCAAATCTCCAGCATGAACTGGCGAGGATACGCGAAGAACTGCTGGCGGGATCGTATAGTCCGCTGCCCGCACGACGCGTGTACATACCGAAAGCGAACGGCAAGCTCAGGCCGCTTGGCATTCCGAGCCTGCGTGATCGGATCGTACAACGGGCCATGCTGATGGCGATGGAGCCGATATGGGTAAGCGATTTCCATCCGGCTTCATATGGCTTCAGACCGGCCCGTAGTGTTCATCACGCGATTCGCACGGTGAAGCTTCAGCTACAAGACGGTGGCGAACACAGTGTCTCCGGTCGCTGGGTTATCGAGGGTGATCTCGCCAGTTACTTTGACACCGTTCATCATCGTCTTCTTCTAAAGGGGATCCGCAAGCAGATTGCCGACCAGCGCTTTCTTGCCTTGCTGTGGAAATTTATCAAGGCGGGGTGCGTTGATCGTGATCTGTTTCGTGCCGCGAGTGAAGGCGTTCCTCAGGGCGGTATCATCTCACCCCTGTTATCCAACATCATGTTACACGAATTCGATGCGTGGATGGAAAGGAACTACCTGGGCAAGAAGGTGCGCAAAGATCGGTGGGCGTGGAACTTCGCCATTTTCAAACAGCGTCCGATTACTGTGCGAGAAAACCGCCAGTGGAAACCAGCTGTCGCCTACTGTCGGTATGCAGACGACTTTGTGATCGTGGTCAAAGGAACACGGGAACATGCCGAGGCAGTGCGCGAAGCATGCCGAGAGTTTCTCGAAGGAGAACTGAAGCTCACGCTGAATATGGAGAAGACTCATATCACGCATGTAAACGATGGCTTTGTCTTCCTTGGTCACCGAATCATACGCAAGCGTGGATCACGCGGTCGCATGCGGCCTGTAACGACCATTCCGTGGGAGAAGTATCGAGGCTTTGCCTCGAGGCTCGTCAAGCAACTATCAGGCAACTATGGCATGAACCGGATGGATCTGATGGAGAGCCTGAACCGGCAGATCGCCGGCTGGGCTGCCTTCTATCAATACACCGACTTCACGGCCACCATGTTTAGAAAACTGGACCGCACGGTCTTCTGGAAATTCGGCTACTGGCTCGCGCCCAGGTATCGGCGCGGGTTCAGTTCGCTGATGCGTGACTATATCCGGGCACCAGAACCGGGACAGGCTACGACATGGGTGCTGCAAGGCCAAAACAGTCGAGGTTGGTATGGGGTGGTGGCGCTTCGGCGTCTTGTTACCAGCCGGAAGGGCCAATTCAGGTGGCGTACGCCGTCGGAAAATCCGTACATTATGTGCGATGAGGCCCGGAACACCATCGAGTCGCGCTATGCCGATGTCGCCTTTGCTATGAGCAACGCTTGAATGGAGAGCCGGATGCGCTGAGAGGTGCAAGTCCGGTTCGGGGAGGAGAGGCAGGGAGATAGTTCGACTACGCCCTGCCTCTTACTCCACTTTCGACATGGCAGGGCTGGTTGTACGTGGCGTTCGTGATCGACGTGTTCGCCCGTCGCATCGTTGGCTGGCGCGTCAGTTCGTCGATGACCACGTCTTGTGGGCGGCGATCCGGTAACGCTCGCTTCTATTGTGCGCGGAATGAATCGATAGCTCGACGCGCCCAGGCGAAATAAGTTAATATACTCAATGAGTATTTCCTGGGGAGCCCGTGTGCCTACAATCAGCACCTTTTTCGGAATCGTCATCAGCATGTACTGGCGAGATCACAACCCAGCCCACTTCCACGCCCGGTATGGCGATCTTGAGGCGCTAATCCGCATCGATACGCTGGAGGTTATCCGGGGATCACTGCCGAAGCGGGCGCTCGCGCTCGTGTTGGAATGGGCATCGGAGCACCGGGCCGAACTCAACGAGAATTGGGAACTGTGCCGCGCCCTCGCGACACCGAAACCCATTCTTCCTTTGGAGTGAGCATCATGATTGCATGGAACATAACCGCGTTGAAGGTGTTACCGGGTCATCGACTCGAAGTTTCGTTTGCGGACGGTCTGCGAGGCGTGGTCGACATGTCGAAGGACGATTTCAGCGGCGTGTTCGCCCCGCTGGCTGATGAGTCATATTTTGCGCAGGCAACGATTCGCGATGGCGTGGTGGTCTGGCCGAACGGCGTCGATATCGCGCCCGACGCGATGTATGACGAAGTGAACGGGCACAAGTCGGGGATCGCAGCGTGAAGAAGGGAGTGCCGCCTCAAACGCAGCAGGAGTTTTTGCGTCACGCGATGAGTGAGCTGGGCATGACGCGCGAGCAGTTCGCGGAGCGGATCGGCACGAAGAAGCGCACATTGGATAACTGGCTACTTTCGCCTGATTCTAACGAGTATCGGAGCATGCCCAACATGGCGTGGAAGTTCATGCGGGAGATCCTGGAGCATCAATCAAAAAGCGCTTGAAGCGTCAACACCGGTCATGTCGGTGCACACATCGACCTGCGGAACATAGACGATACGTAACGAAAGCGCATGTCGGTATCGTTTCCGATGCGACGAAATACATCTGCTGAAGTTGCCATGCTGCGCATGGCTTTGGTTGAGCGCGCGGCGCTTCCAGTGAGCAATTTTGGTTCACGAAATCAACAGTTAGTGGGAAGCGCGCAAGCGCTTACACGCTCAGCGGCATCCGGAACTGTCTGTCGGCAATGACTTTTGCTGGCAGTTGTAGCTGACGCCAGGCAGGGAGCGTCGCGCCGCGACGCAGGAGCGGGCATTCGCACATTGCGCTGACAAGATGAATGAAAAAATGCTTGCCGACCCGAAACCAGTCTGCGTATAATCTCGGTCTCTGCTGATGACGGAAGCGGCGTTGTTCCGAGACGGACACATTGTGAAGTTTTGGCAGAAATGAGTGAAGTCTTCGTTGAAACGAAGGAAACGGATCAAAAAGACTTCACAAACGGAAAAAACGTCGTTATAATGTTGTTCTTTCTGAGCTGTTAAACAAAACAGCGAGACAGAATCTGAAAAGATTATGTCCCCTTCGTCTAGAGGCCTAGGACATCACCCTTTCACGGTGAGTACAGGGGTTCGAATCCCCTAGGGGACGCCAGATATCAGGCGCACCAAAAAGTGCGCGCAGTATAGTATGCAAGAGTAACCAACGCTTGCACGCTAAGATGTCGAATTGGAGTGGTAGTTCAGTTGGTTAGAATACCGGCCTGTCACGCCGGGGGTCGCGGGTTCGAGTCCCGTCCACTCCGCCAAAGTTAAAAAAGCCCGCTTATGCGGGCTTTTTTATTTCATATTGCCAGGCGCCGCTGGCATGATGCGGCGAATCATGCGCATTCGTGCTCACCGCATCCAGCGGTGGCCCGCTTCTGGACCGAGCGACGCCGCCTATGCGTGTATCCTTTTGCTGACGCTTGACCAATAGACCAGCAGCCCAGCCGCTGCCAGCGCGAGGCTTAGCGTATTGGCGTACCAAAAGCCGCGCGCGCCAGTCAGTGCCGCGGGCATCCAATGTAGTGGGTCGAAGCCGGCGAGGTATCCGCCGCCCAGGCCGACGCCCCATAGCGCGATGGCGTAGATTATCGTCGGGACCACGGCGACCTGGTACGCACGCAGCGCGAACGCAGTAGTGATCTGCAGCGCGTCGCACAGGTGGTAGACAGCGACGATCGTCAACAGCGGCATGGCGGCGGCAACCACATTCGGGTCGGGCGTATAGGCGGTGATCAGCCACGGCCTCATCACGATGATAACCGTTGCGTACAGCAGCGCGATGCCTGAGGCCAATCCGATCCCATGCGCGGATAGGATGCGTGCAGCGGCGAATTCGCGCGCACCGAGCCGTTGGGCGACCAGCGTGGATGTCGCGATGCCAATCGACAATGGTGTCATATACAGGACTGCGCTGACATTGCCGGTAATCTGGTGCCCGGCAAGCGTCGTGGTGCCGAAACGCGCGATGAACAGCGCCATGAATGTGTAGGATGTGACTTCAATCAGGTAGGACAGGCCCATTGGGACACCAAGCTTGAGCAACGCCAGTTGTTGCCGCCAGTGAGGCCACGAGCATTGCGCGAACACTGCAAACTGGCGATAGAAATCGACGCGCAGCAGTAGCACGATGCCGACGAGGGCCGATAGCCAATTGATGATCGAGCTGGCGAGGGCGGCGCCTGGACCACCCAGCGCCGGCAGGCCGAACGCGCCGTGGATCAGCAGCGCATTGAGCGGTACCTTCAATATCAGTCCGCCAAGCTGGATCAGCATGACCGGCCGCGGCTTCGCGACTGCATTCGATAGTGAGCTAAAGAGACGGAACAGCAGGCTGGCCGGCAGCCCGAGCGACAGGATGCGCAGGTAGGCGAGCGCGCGCTCATTGAGTTCCGGCGGTGCGTCGGCAATGCGCAGCAACGGCGTCGGGAAGTACAACAGCAGACAGCCGGGCAGCGCCAGTATGATGGCGAGCCAGGCCGATTGCCGTACTTCTTCGCCGATTTGCGCGTGGCGGTGCGCGCCGAATAATTGTGCCGCGATGGGCTGCAGCGCGACCAGGATGCCCGTCAGACCGATATAGACCGAGATGTAGATCGACGAGCCGAGTCCAAGAGCGGCCAGGTCCGTGGCACAATACCGTCCGACCATGGCAGTATCGATGACGCCGAACGCAATGATCGCCAACTGGCCGACCAGCACGGGCCAGGCGAGGGAGAGAATTTGACGGGCGTCGGTCAGCATGTCGGGCGTGGGTTGGACGGTGGGTTGAGCGGACAGCGCGGCTATCGGCCGGCGGCACCCGGCAGCCTATGGTCTTGAGGATTGGCTATTGGACCGTGCGATGCCTCATACCACGGTGCGGTGGCGCCTTCGTTCGCTCAACCCTGACATACAACCGGAACAACTCGTCGCGATCCGCGGTCCGGCGTCCTTCCCATGCGAGGTGCCATGCGTATGGCGGCAGGGCACCCGGCGCGCTGAAATCGTGCGTGTCCTGTCGCAGCAGTACGTCGCAATCCTCATCGCCAAATGCAAAGCGCATATTGCCGAAGTACGCGAAGGTCGCCAATTGAGCGTTACCCAGACGCACCGGCTGGATACATGCATAGTCAGATGGCAAATGCGTGGCAATTTGCGTGGCGACGTCACGGTAGGTCCGGCTGTAGTTCACCACGGGCAACCATAGCGTCATCAGCAGCACCCACATCAGTGTCGTGCCGCCGCTGGTCAGCACGACACTGCGCCAGATTACCCTCGGTTGCCGCGAGATGCGCCAGCGTACCAATGCGATCCAGCCGAGCGTAACGACAAGCGCGCACAGGAACGACAAGGGCGCGAATTCGGGCTGGAATCCGGGCACCAGCCGCGCGAGGTTGCGGGCTAGCGGATGCGGGAAGCCGGTCAAGCTCGCGAGCCAGACCAGCCAGACGAACGAGCCGAGGATTGTGAAGCTGAGCACCGCGAACCAGTCGATTGCGTTGATCGCGCCGCGCTTCAGCGTGGGCAGGCCGAACGCGGCGAGTACCGCGAGCGGCGGAATCAGCAGCATGAAAAACCGGTTGGTTTGATGGCTTTGCAGCACGACCAGCACCAGCAGGGGCCAGAACACGAACATCGGAATTGCCACATGCGGTGCGCGGCGCAGGCCGCCCCAGCTGTACCAGGACCAGATCGCAAGTGGCCATGCGGGCCATGTGAACAGGGGCAAGTTCTTAATCGCGTAGAACAGCGCCTTGGACGGCGGCCCAGCATACTCATCGAAGTTGCCGTGGAACCACGTGCGTAAGAAATCCGGTGCATGCGCTGGGAACACCCATAGCGCGACCAGTGGCCACGCCAGCCCCAGCGCGAGGGCCAACGGCATCGTGACCACGGCAAACGGCTTGGTCTGGACGCCGTGGACCAGACCGACCGTGGCAACGATCGCCACGAGCAATGCGGTTGCCAGCACCGGATTGCCCGCCAATGCGATGCCACCTAGTGCAACGCCAGTCCATGCCGCACCTTGCAAGGGCTTGTCGAGGCTGCGCACTAGCCCGTACAGCAGCATGGCGACCGCAGTCATTTCAGCGATTTGCGGCGTCGTCTCGTGGCCGCGCTCGGCCAGCCCAAAGCAACCCAGCACGATCAGCAGCGCGCCATCGGCCAACGTGCGCCCGTAGTCTCGTGGCAACGGTTCGCCGCCAAACGCATATTTAAACGGCTGCACTTCTGGGCGCCGGCCAAGCAGGTACGCACCATACCAGACGAACGCGCAGGTCATGCAGAAAAACACGCCGGTGTAGAGGCGCGATGCGTTGCTCGGATCGACCAGCGGATCTAGCCATCGGATAAAGGAGGCACCGACCCAATAGGCAAGTGGCCCATCTGTCGTCACGGGCTTGCCGACCAGGTTCGGCAGCAGCCAATCGCGCCAGGTACCGCTTGCCATCGTCCACATGACGCCGAAGCCGGCGGCATCCTCGTTCTTCCAAGGATCACGGCCGAACAGGCCGAATGCTGCATAGACGACGCAAATCGTCAGCAAGGCCCAGCGTGGCAGGGCGTTGGTGGCCGCGGCCGTGAGTCGGACAACGGGTCTCATGCGTAGCGATTGGACCTATTCTTGTGATCGGCGATCCAGCAGTGTAGTCGTGCTGCGGGTGCCGTTGACAGAAAAGGGCAGCCGAGGCTGCCCTTGATGGAAATTGTCCCGGCCTGCGCGGCGCGCCGCAAGCGGCGTTGCCAGGTACCGGGTGGCCGCCAGCGCGGGCGGCCGCTCCGCGGCCGGGCTTACTTCGCGACCTTCGCGCCGGCACGGTTGCCAAACTTTTGGCGGAACTTCTCGACGCGGCCGGTCGTATCCATGAACTTGTTCTGCTCGCCCGTGTAGAAAGGGTGCGATTCGGAAGACACTTCAACCTTAGCGAGCGGATAGGTTTTGCCGTCAAGCTCGATCGTCTCACGCGTCTGGATCGTTGAACTGATGATGAACGTCTTGCCGTTGGACATGTCCTGGAACACGACCTCGCGGATATCGGGGTGAATGCCTGTCTTCATGATACGTTCCTTGGTTTCAAGCGGTAGCCAGCCCGCCGCGTCACCCTGTCGACAGTCCGCTGCCGGTGCGCGAGCCACTTTCCGAAGGTGGAAAAGGCAGAATTATGCCCGAAAATCAGTTGGTTGGCGAATTTTTCAGGATCCCGGTGCCGGCTGGGTCCTGTCGATAATAGCGCGCGAGCAGCCGGTACAGCTGCGGATACTGCTCAGCGAAGGCGTGTGGCCGCACGAACAGCGCCTCGCTGCAGACCGCGAAGAATTCCGACGGGTGTTCGGCGGCATACGGGTCGATCAGCGAATCGCGCTCCAGGCGTGCCCAGAGGTGCGGTGGAACCGCGTCCACGCGCGCGCAGAACTGATCGTACGCGTTATCGAAGATGTCGCCCCATTCAGTGCACTCCAGCGCTGCATGCCAGCGGCGAATCAGCGGCGGATGGCCGTCGGCATCGCCGTCCAGCATGTCGATCTTGTGGGCGAACTCGTGGATCACGACGTTGTACGCATCGCGACCATCGGTCATCTGCACGTCTTCCCAGGACAGGATCACCGGGCCGCCTTCCCACGCTTCGCCGCTGGCATCCTGCGTGATCTCATGGACCACACCGGCTTCGTCTTCGACGGTCTTGCGGATCACAAACTCGCCTGGGTAGACGATGATGCCGACCCATCCGCGATACAGCTCCAAGCCCAGGTTCAGCACCGGCAGGCAGGCCTGCGTGGCAATGTCCACGCAGATCTCGTCGGTCAACTCGAGCGCGTGTGTGGTCGTGAACGTCTTTTGCGCCAGGAACAGGCTGACCAGCTCGCGCAGCCGCGCCTGATCGCCGTCGGTCAAATAGCATAGGAATGGCAGCCGCGCGCAGGTGTGTGCCCATAGCGCGTCAGAAATCGCGAACTCGCGCAGCGCGCGCTCGCGGCGCCGTCGCTCGAGCCAGCCGGAGACTTTGCTGAACATCGGGTCCTGCCCGCGATTCAGTCCAATGCACGCTGCCATGCAGCGAACAACCCGCCGACGAGCGCTATCGCGGCAAGAAAGTAAAAGCCATCCAGCGAAGCGAGGAAATTCGCCTGCTGCGCGACACTGCGGGCGAGCAGCGCGATGGCGACGCCGTGCGAATCACCGGACGGATTGCCGGTGGCCAGTACGCTGCGGCTGAGCGTGTCCAGTGCCGCAGAAAAAATCGGATTGTATGGGTTGGCGGCTTCGACGAGGCGGGTTTCATGCAGCGCGAGCCGATGCTGCTCGAGCATGATGATCGACGCGGTGGCGAATGAGATGGCGAGTTGCCGCACCAGATTCTTCAACCGGTAGCCGTGGGCGAACGCCTCAATCTCGAAGACGCGGAAGGTCAGGTTCGCGACCGGCAGCACGATGAACAACAGCAACAGGCCGCGCAGCAGCAGCGGAGCGGCGAGTGCGTCGTGGCCGGCCTGGGGCGACATCTGCGCTGTCCACAGCGCGGCCAATGCCGCGAGCGCGAATCCGGGCACGATGATCCATTTCTTGCGCGGCACGTGCTTCGAATAATGCAGGTAGACAAAGAGCAGCATGCCGGATAGCAACGATGTGACGCCGTTAAAATATCCCGTGCTCTCGATCGTAAAACCCAGTCCGCGTTCCATCAGCCGGGGCAGCAGGTAGCTGAACCCCGTCGATAGGTAGTAGTAGAACACATAGAGCACCAGCCCGACCTGAAACGTAGGCTCGCGCAGCGCGTGCATGCGTACCAGCGGCGCCGGGTGATGCCATTGGTGGTGGACAAACCAGGCGAGTCCGGCAATGCCGCATACGGTCAATACGATCAAGCCAGGCGAGCCGGTGAACAGCTGGAAGCGCAGCTGCGTCATGACAATCTGCAACGCGGCCTGCGCGAATGCGAACACCAGATAGGCCCAATAGTGCGGCTCGGTGCGGTGCGCCGGATCGACGTCCCCAGTATCGGGCAGCGACAACAGCGCGAGCACGCCGAGCACGAAGCCCGCGGGCGCAGTGCAAGCGAAGAGTGCCCGCCAGTCGAAATGCGACACCAGCCATGCGCCAGCGATCGGGGCGAGCGCACTGCCCAAGACGATCAGCGTAAGAAACACCCGCAGCGCGTCGGCTCGGCGCTGCGCGGTGAAGCTGATCTGGATCAGGATCCGGCATGCGCCGAGCATCGGACCCACGAAGTAGCCCTGTATGCCTCGCGCGAACAGCAGTTCTGCGGAGCTGTCGCAGAGCGCCGCCAGCAACGCGCCGGCACTGTAGAGACCCATGCATCCGGCGATGTAGCGGCGATAGCCGATTCGCTCGACCCACCAATGCTGTTGCAGGATGCCCAGCACAGCGCCCAGCGCATAGGCGCTCGAGGCCCACACCAGTTCGTCGGGGGATGCGTTGATGCCGCCGGCGATGTAGGTAGCGAAGAACGAGAAAATGGCATTGTCGAAATAGTCTAGCCCGATGACCGCCGCGAGCACCCATGACATCACCGCGTTGCCGTGGTGGGATGCGTGTGCGGCTGCGGCGCTGGTTGCCGGAGCGGCGTTCATCGGTTGCCGCCGTGGCTCAGCCCACGTGGCGCGGGGTGGGATACTGGACGCTGACAGGCCAGCGCCGCGTCGGCATCGCGGATGACTTGGCTTTCGTGGCCAGTGTTGAGCGGTCTGGCGGTTCCGCTTGCCGGTACCGTCTTCGTGCCGCCCCGCCCACGGGCGCCGCCACGCGCCTTGCGCCGCTGTAGCGCAACGTCCACCGGGATGCCAGCAAGTCGCTGGTCGACATAGTCCAGGTCGTGCCGTAACTGCGTCCGTAGCGCTTGTGCGGTTTTCAGTTCGTTGCGCATCTGGGCGACACGTCGATCCAGGATGTCCAACTGCGTGGCCAGTGAGGCGCGCCATGCGGCGAGCGCGGCAGGCGACAGACGCGGGTGGTTCTCGCTGGCCGGCGCCTCGAACGGTTGCTTTAGCAGCGCAGTGATCGCCGTGAGTGAAAAACCCAATGAGCGCATCCGCAAAATGCGCGCGAAGCGATCGAGATCGGTTTGCTCGTACAGCCGGTAACGTCCCTTGCTGCGGGTGGGCGTGGCTAATCCCAGTTCCTCATAGTACTTCAGCGTACGCGGTGTCACGCCGAGCCGAGTGGCGGCTTCGCTGACGGTCACCAGTGCGTAAGGGGGATCGGCAGGGCGCATCGCGCGGTTCGGTTCGACGAGGGGGAAAACCGATTATATGTGCCATACCGTGCCAACAGCGCAGCCGCATGAAAAAACAAACCCCATGTTCCGAAAACATGGGGTTCGTCAGCCGCCTGAGTGCCACGCCGGCGGCCAGGCGGATCGGCGACGCGCGTGCTGCGCTTAACCGCCGCGGCGCATCATGTCGAAGAACTCCGAATTGCTCTTGGTCTGCTTCAGCTTGTCGAGCAGGAATTCCATGGCTTCGATTTCATCCATGTCATGGATGAACTTACGCAGCACCCAAATCTTTTGCAGGATTTCTGGCTTGATCAGCAATTCCTCGCGACGGGTGCCCGATTTGTTCAGGTTGATCGACGGATAGACCCGCTTTTCCGCGAGGCGCCGTTCCAGATGCACCTCCATGTTGCCGGTGCCCTTAAACTCCTCATAGATCACGTCGTCCATGCGGCTGCCGGTTTCAATCAGCGCAGTGCCGATGATCGTCAGCGAACCACCTTCTTCCACATTGCGCGCCGCACCGAAGAAGCGTTTCGGGCGTTGCAGCGCATTGGCGTCGACGCCCCCGGTCAAGACCTTGCCCGAGGCCGGCACCACGGTGTTATAGGCGCGTGCGAGCCGCGTGATCGAGTCCAGCAGGATCACCACGTCGTGCTTCATCTCGACCAGCCGCTTAGCCTTCTCGATTACCATTTCGGCGACTTGCACGTGACGCGATGCGGGTTCGTCAAACGTGGACGCAATCACCTCGCCGGCCACCGAGCGCTGCATTTCAGTGACTTCTTCCGGGCGCTCGTCGATCAGCAGCACGAACAATGTGACGTCCGGATGGTTTGACTTAATCGCATGCGCGATGTGCTGCAGCATCACGGTCTTGCCCGACTTCGGCGACGCGACCAGCAGTCCGCGCTGGCCTTTGCCGATCGGTGCAATCATGTCGATGATGCGGCTGGTGATATTTTCCTCGCCGCGCACGTCGCGCTCGAGCGACAGCGGCTTGTTTGGATGCAGCGGCGTGAGGTTCTCGAACATGATCTTGTGTTTCGAGGCCTCGGGCGGCTGTCCGTTGACTTTGTCGACCTTGACCAGCGCGAAATACCGCTCGCCGTCTTTCGGCGTACGTACCTCGCCTTCGATCGTGTCGCCGGTGTGCAGGTTGAAACGGCGGATTTGCGACGGACTGATGTAGATGTCGTCGGTGCTTGCCAGATACGATGTCTCGGGCGAGCGTAAAAAGCCAAAACCGTCCGGCAGCACTTCGAGGGTGCCGTCGCCGAAGATGGTTTCACCCGTCTTGGCGCGCTTTTTCAGAATTGCGAACATCAACTCCTGTTTACGCAGGCGGTTCGCGTTTTCGATCTCCAGGCCATTGGCCATTTCGATCAAAGCAGATACGTGTTGCGACTTGAGCTCGGATAAATGCATACAGGAATCCCGCCAGGGAAAGAGGAGAAGCGACAGAAAGGGGAGGGGGGTCGTCGGGCGACGGGCCCGGTTAGGATGTTATACGATTTGAAACGTATTCAACTTTTCTAATCTTAGCATAGCATAGCGATGCTAATTCGAGCATAGTCGCGATGCGGCGCCCGTTGCATCCTTGCAACAAGCGCCGTCCCGATGCGGGCGCCGCCGCGGGGCTCAGATATGGCTGTCGATCAGCGCCGTGATTTGGGCCTTCGACAATGCGCCGACCTTCGTCTGGGCCACCACGCCGTTCTTGAATAGGATCAACGTCGGAATGCCCCGCACGCTAAACTTGGCCGGCGTCGACGGATTCTGATCGACATCAATCTTGGCGACCTGCAGGCGGTCGCTGTAGTCGCGTGCTACTTCGTCCAGTAGCGGCGCAATCATCTTGCACGGGCCGCACCATTCCGCCCAGAAGTCGAGAAGGACGGGCTTGTCCGACTTGAGGACGTCCTGTTCGAAAGAAGCATCGGTGATGTGCTTGATTTGTTCGCTCATTATCGCGTTACCTCTAAAGGCACCCGAGGTGCGGCCTCATGATGGCCCCCCGATATGCCCAATCTCCAAAAACCCGTCCGGCGGCATGCTGCTGCCGCGCGGCGGCCCTCGCGAAGCGCAACGGCGGGATCCGCCCGCCCATTCGCAGGTCATTCAGCCGTCATCTTAACGTAATTCGCTTCCCATCGTGCACAGTGGCGTCACGATGCGATCCAGTGCTAGAATACGCGGTGACGGGCCTCCTCGCATGGTGGCGCGGTCAACCGGGTCAGGTCGGGAACGAAGCAGCCACAGCCGTTTTCTGCCAGTGCCGAGGGTTGGGCTCGTCACCTTCCTCTTTCTCCGATTGCCCGATCGGGCTGTTCTGCTTCCGCTCCCATCATTGCCAGTGTCAACGCAACGTGCAGTCGTGTCATGCGCTCCGGTGGTGCGCGGCCGACTCCGCGCGTGGTACGCGCGAGCGTTGCTGATACAATTTCGTGATGATCTATCAAGTTCTCGCACGCAAGTGGCGGCCCAGGGATTTCGCATCGCTCGTCGGCCAGGAGCACGTGGTGCGCGCGCTCACCCATGCGCTTCAAGCGCAGCGGCTGCATCACGCTTATTTGTTCACCGGCACGCGCGGCGTTGGCAAGACCACGCTGTCGCGGATCTTGGCCAAGGCGCTTAATTGCGAGGCCGGCATTACCGCCACGCCATGCGGCGTATGCAAGGCGTGTCGCGAAATCGACGAAGGGCGCTTCGTCGACTACGTTGAAATGGATGCAGCCAGCAACCGGGGCGTCGACGAGATGGCAGCGCTGCTCGAGCGCGCCGTCTACGCGCCGGTCGATGCGCGTTTCAAGGTCTACATGATTGACGAAGTCCACATGTTGACCCATCACGCGTTCAACTCGATGCTCAAGACGCTCGAGGAGCCACCGGCGCATGTAAAGTTCATTCTCGCGACGACGGATCCGCAGAAGATTCCTGTCACCGTGTTATCGCGCTGTTTGCAGTTCAATCTCAAACAGATGCCGGCAGGCCATATCGTGTCGCACCTGGAACGTATCCTGGCCGACGAGGGTATCGGTTTCGAAACGCAAGCGCTGCGCCTGTTGTCGCGCGCCGCGGACGGTAGCATGCGCGATGCGCTGTCGTTGACCGACCAGGCAATTGCGTACGCGGCAGGCGCGGTAACCGAACAGGCCGTGCGGGGCATGCTCGGCGCACTGGACCAAAGCTACCTGGTGCGCTTGCTGGATGCGGTTGCCGTGCGCGACGGCGCCGCGGTGCGCTCGGTGGCTGACGAGATGGCAGCGCGCAGCCTGTCGTTCTCGACCGCGCTGCAGGATTTGTCCAGCCTGCTGCATCGGATTGCGTGGGCGCAGGTGGTGCCCGACTCGGTGCTGGACGAATGGCCGGAAGCAGCGGACGTCCGGCGTTTTGCGCAGCAGCTGACGCCCGAAGCCGTGCAGCTCTATTACCAGATCGCGACGATTGGTCGCGCTGAACTGGGGCTGGCCCCAGATGAGTATGCCGGTTTCACGATGGCGCTGTTGCGCATGCTTGCGTTCGGTACTGTCGACGTGATAAGCGGGCGTGTACCGGCGGATATGCCGCCGGCAGCCGGCACGCCAGAGGCAGGCGCGCCGGGCGCCGGCGGCGGCCCGACAGCCAGTGACGCGCGCGCCGTCGGCGCCACGCAACGCGAACCTGCACAGCGCTTGCACGCCCGTGCAGCGACGCAGGCTCAGGCTTTCGCCATGCCCACCCATGCCGTCGAGGCGGTGCAGACGGCTGCACGTTCGCCTGGCGTACCTGCGGCTGCGCGCGGCGGGGCTGACGCGGATGAGGCAATGCAGGAAGGGGTCCGCATGGCGGTGGCGTGCACGAACGCGACGCAGACGAGCACCGCCAACACTGATGCGACCGGCATGGGCGCGGCCCAGACGCAGCTGGAGGGGACCAGCGTGCCCCACACGGATGATGGTCCGACGGACGCGGTCGAGGCCAATCCGAGCCAACCCGCATTGCAGGAGGACGTTGCCGCTCCATCGTCGCCACAACCGGTTTCTTCGCACCCGGACCCATCGCGCGCCGGCAGTCCGGCCAGCGCGGCGCTTGGCATGCTGCGGGGCAAGGGAATCCGCGTTTCAAGCGAGCGCGGCCGTGCGCCGGCGGCTGCGTCGGGCGCCATCCGATCTGAGGCGACGACGGCGCCGGGTGCGGACGGCGACGGCACCGCCGCGCCGCCTCGCGCGAAAGCGGCGTCCGCGGCAGCACAGCTCGCCGAACGGCTGGCGGCCAGCGCTGCCGCCGGCACCCGGCGCCCGGTGCCGCGCAGCAAGGGCCAACAGCGGGTCGCTGCCGCGTCAGGTGGCGCGACGCGCGCGTCGGGTGCGGCCCCCGGCGCGGGCGACGCACAGGGCCCTACTCGCGCCTCGGCGCCGGCGGTGGCGCCCTGGGATGACACGCCGCCCGACGACGAGTTCGTGCCGCTGTCTGCGTATGACGGCGCCTTCGATGTCGGCGAGCCCAGTTTCGCCGCGCTGGCGGATGACTCGGCGCCCGACGTGCCGGCTGCCGTGCAGTCGCCGGCACCAGTCGATGATACGCCGTTGCCGTCGGCTGTGTCGCTTGCACCGCTCGGCTACGACGGCGACTGGCCGACATTGGCCGCATCACTGTCGCTGCGCGGCATTGCGTACCAGCTTGCGTTTCACAGTGAGCTTATGGCGTGTGACGGTGACGAGCTGACATTGCGTGTGCCGGTGCCGCAATATGCGGACGCGGCACATGCCGGCAAGCTGAAGGCCGCGCTCGAAGCGGCCCTAGGCAGGCTGGTGCGCGTGACCGTATCGGTTGGCCCAGCACGCCGCACGGCCGCAGCCGTGGAGGTCGCGCGGCGCGCGCAGCAACAGCAGCAAGCCGAGCGCGAGATCAACGCGGACCCGTTCGTGCAGACGCTGATCCGCGAGTTCGGCGCGACGATCGTGCCGGGTTCCATTCGCCCGCTTGGCGTTGACCACCGCGCATCCAGCGCATGACCGGCCAACGCAGCATTCCCCCGCTATTCGAAGGAGTTTCATGATGATGAAGGGTCAACTCGCCGGCTTGATGAAGCAGGCGCAGCAAATGCAGGAAAACATGAAGAAGATGCAGGAGCAGCTTGCGCAGATCGAGATCGAGGGCCAGTCTGGCGCCGGTCTCGTGAAGGTGACGATGACCTGCAAAAACGAAGTGCGTCGCGTTACGATCGATCCGAGCCTGTTGGATGATGACAAGGACATGCTCGAGGACCTGGTCGCCGCCGCGTTCAATGATGCGGTGCGCAAGGCGGAGGCGACGGCGCAGGAGAAAATGTCCGGCATGACCGCGGGGTTGCCGCTGCCACCGGGCTTCAAGCTGCCATTCTGATTTGCGTGGGCCGTTGATGAACGAACGTGTCGTGTTTCGACTCCCGGCGTGCGTTGGCGCGCGACGCACATGAACGTGAAGCCGCCGTCCGCGCTGGCCGCGCTGATCGAAGCGCTGCGCACGTTGCCCGGTGTCGGACCGAAGTCCGCGCAGCGCATCGCCTATCACCTAATGCAGCATGACCGGGACGGGGCGCAGCGGCTCGGGCGGTCGCTGCTGCACGCGACGCAGGTGCTCAAGCATTGCGAGCGGTGTAACACGTTTACCGAGCGCGACGTATGCGAGCTGTGCAGCGATGAGCAGCGCGATCCGACGCTGCTGTGCGTGGTCGAGACACCCGCCGACCAAATCATGCTCGAGCAGACGCTTGCTTATTGCGGGCTGTATTTTGTGCTGATGGGACGCTTGAGCCCGCTTGACGGCATTGGGCCGCGCGAGATCCATTTCGACCGGCTGATGCGCCGGGCGACCGACGGCATGGTCAGTGAGGTCGTGCTGGCTACCAACTTCACGAATGAAGGCGAGGCGACTGCCCATTACCTGGGCCAGATGCTCAAGGCGCGCGGCCTGACGGTCACGCGGCTGGCCCGCGGCGTGCCCGTCGGCGGTGAACTCGAATATGTCGACGCTGGCACGATCGCCCGCGCGGTGCTGGATCGGCGCTCGGTCTGAACGCGTATCGTCGATCAAGTCGAACGCGTTGTAGGAGGCACAATGGCCGCGATGCCGGCGGCGCTCAGCACCGGCATCGTTTCGTCCGGCTGAAGCGCGGCGCGGTTCGCCAGCGCAGGGTGCGATGTGCAGTAGGTCAGCGTGAATGCAGCGGCAACGTCAAAGCCGATTTCCGGTGGCAGCGGCAAGCACGCGGCCGCGGGCGCGGCCACCTGTTCGGCGAAGGCGCCCATGCCGATGTATGCGACGACGCGATCCCCGGGCTTGAAGCGCGTCCAGGGTAGACTATTGCGAACGCTCGTGCCTTTTATTCGGTACGACTCGGCGGCCGGGATGACTGCTGCTGTGCGTCGCATGATCGAGTGGTGCGCTCGATTGCTCTCCGTTGGCAAAACATCCTCGGTTACAATCGCCTGATGAAGATCCTGCTTAGCAACGACGACGGTTATCTGGCGCCCGGGCTCGCGGCGCTCTACCACGCACTTGCGCCATTGGGCGAGGTGGTCGTGGTCGCGCCGGAGCACAACTGCAGTGGCGCATCCAACTCGCTGACGCTGTGGCGGCCACTGTCCGTCTTTACCGCCGCAAACGGCTTTCGCTACGTGAACGGCACACCGACTGATTGCGTGCACGTGGCGTTGACCGGGCTGCTCGACGGCAAGCCAGACCTGGTGGTGTCCGGTATCAACAATGGGCAGAACATGGGCGAGGACACGCTCTATTCGGGTACCGTCGCGGCAGCTACCGAGGGGTTCCTGTTCGGCGTGCCGTCGATCGCGTTCTCGCTGGTCGACAAGGATTGGGCGCATCTGGATGCGGCCGCGCGCGTGGCCGCGGATATCGTGCAGCATTGGTTACGCGTGCCATTGCCTGCGCATACGCTACTGAATGTGAATATCCCAAACCGGCCGTATGCTGAAATGGGGACCTGGCGCGTCACACGGCTCGGTAAGCGGCACCCATCGCAGCCGGTGATTTGCGCGAGCAATCCGCACGGTGAGCCGGTCTACTGGATCGGGGCGGCCGGGGCCGCGCTCGATGCGAGTGAAGGTACGGACTTTCACGCGGTGGCGGCCGGCGATGTCTCGCTTACGCCGCTGCAATTGGATTTAACCGATACGCGATTGCTTCCGGCGCTATGCGAATGGACGCGCGGTGGGCGGCAGCCGGGGCAGCCTGCATGAGCGCCGGGCGCGCTAAGCGGTTCCCGCTCGGGTTGTCCGACGTGATGCGTGAGCCGCGCGGTGCGCCAGCCCGGCCCGGCGTGGCCGGATCCACGTCCGCCAGCGCCGCGGCCAAGCCCATGCCAGGCGGCGCGCGCACGCGCGAAGGCCTTGAGCGGATGCGGCCGTTTTCCGACAGGGGGGTGTCGGCCGCACCCGCGCACGAGTCCTTGTCGCCACAATTGGCGCTAACTTCGGAACGTGTTCGGCAACGGATGGTCGAACGCGTGCGCGCGAGCGGCGTCGCTGACGCACGCGTGCTTGACGCACTCGCGGCGATACCCCGGCACCAGTTCGTCGATCCTGGGCTTGCCGCGCAGGCTTATGAGGATGCCGCACTGCCCATCGGGCATCAGCAAACGATCTCCAAGCCGTCGGTGGTCGCGCGCATGCTGGAGTTGGCGACAGCCGGGCGTGCGCTGGAGAAAGTATTGGAGATCGGCACAGGTTGCGGATATCAGGCGGCCGTGCTGAGCCACCTTGCGCGCGACGTGTATTCGATTGAACGGGTAAAGCCATTGTACGAGCGGGCGAAAACGAACCTGCGTCCGTTGCGCGTGCCGAACATCCGGCTGCATTACGGTGATGGACGGCTCGGCTTGCCAAGCGCCGCGCCGTTCGACGCCATCGTGATCGCTGCTGCGGGTTTCGATGTGCCGGCCGCGCTACTCGAGCAATTGGCCATTGGCGGCCGCCTGGTGGCGCCGGTGGGCTCACGCAGCAGCGGCAACGAACAGGTGCTCACGTTGGTCGAGCGCGTGTCCAGCGCCCAGTGGCGTGAGTCACAGCTTGATCGTGTTTTCTTTGTCCCCTTAAAATCGGGAGTGATTTGACGTTGAACAGCATGTTGCGGAGTGAGAGCGTGAATGCGAGTCTGGTGACGATCCAGCGAACGGTTTGTGTGGCTGCCGCGCTAGCCATGCTGACGGCGTGTTCGACCCGGCTGGAGCCCGCTCCCGTCATCGACCGCAGCGGCGCGCCGCTTTCTACCACCGGTGTGGGATCAGCGCAGGCCGTGCCATTGGGCCCACCGCCGCCCGGATACTACCGTGTGAAGCCAGGTGATACGCTGTATCGGGTCGCGCTCGAGAATGGGCAGAACTACCGCGACATCGCGGCGTGGAACAACCTGACGAACCCGAACCAGATCGAAGTCGATCAGTTACTGCGGGTCGTGCCGCCGGGAGCCAGCGTCGCCGCATCGCCACCGGGTGTCGCGGCTGCGCCGCTCGGTGGCGCGGCAGTGCAGTCGCGCCCGCTCGGCGGCCCGGCTGCGCCCGGTGCCGCGTCGACTCCTTCGGCCGCACCGCCTTACGGCTCGGCGCCAGCGATCGCATCGATTCCGCCCCAGCCGGATGCGGTGGCCGGCAATGTCAACTTCGCGTGGCCAGTACGCGGGCCAGTGCTCAATGCATTCGACGAAGCGAAGAACAAAGGGGTGAACCTCGGCGGCGCGCTTGGTGCGTCGGTGAAGGCGTCGGCGGATGGGCGCGTCGTTTATGCGGGAAATGGGCTGCGCGGATACGGCAATCTCATTATCATCAAGCATGATGCGACGTACCTGACCGCGTACGCGCACAACCGTACTTTGCTAGTCAAGGAAGGCGACCCGGTGAACAAGGGCCAGACGATTGCCGAGATGGGTAGTACCGATTCGGATAAGGTGATGCTGCATTTCGAGGTCCGCAAGCAGGGCAAGCCCGTCGATCCCATGAAGTATCTTCCGCCACAATAGAGCGAATTACCATGGCCAAAACGAAGCGCCGTCCTTCGACCGACATGTCGGATCCCGTTGGCGATACCTCCGGTGAGTTGGACGACGGCGAGCGCTTCGCGCAACACGCTGACGAGCCATCTGTCGAACAAGGAGTGGACGATGAGCCGGTGTCGAAGCAAGGTGCTGCGGAAGAGGCGGCGGTCGCGGAGCCCGATCCGGACGATTTTCGCACACTGCTGCAGGCTGAACTGACCGCTGATACGATCCAGCACTACCTAAACTGCATCAGCGTGAAACCGTTGCTGACGCTCGAGGAGGAGCAGCGCTATTCGCGGTTGGCCAAGGCGGGGGAGTTCGACGCTCGGCAGATGATGATCGAGCATAATCTGCGGCTGGTCGTCAGCATTGCGAAGGCCTACCTGAATCGCGGCGTGCCTTTACTGGACCTCATCGAGGAAGGCAATCTGGGGCTGATGCACGCAATTGAGAAATTCGATCCGACGCGTGGTTTTCGCTTCTCGACCTATGCAACGTGGTGGATCCGCCAGAGTATCGAGCGCGCGATCATGAATCAGGCGCGCACCGTGCGCCTGCCGGTTCACGTGATCCGCGAGTTGAACCAGGTGCTGCGCGCCAAGCGCCATCTGGAGCGGACCGCTAGTGCACCGGCGAGCGGCGCCGGCGAGCGCTGTGACGCGAGCGTCGAGGATATTGCCTACCTGATTGGCAAGACACCCGAGGAGGTAGCGGACATTCTCGCGCTAAATGAGCACACTGCCTCGCTGGACGCGCCGCTGGAGTTGGACCCGGCTAGTAGCCTGCTGGATCTGCTGTCGGACGAGCAAAGCCAGCCGCCGGACGCCGAGGTGCAGCACCGCGAACTGGAGACGCTCACACGGGTATGGCTCTCGCGTCTGCCTGATAAGCATCGTCACGTGATCGAGCGGCGTTTCGGGCTGAACAGTATCGAGCCGGCCACGCTCGAGGAATTGGCCGATGAGATGGGGCTCACGCGTGAACGTGTGCGGCAGATTCAGCAAGAGGCGCTGGCGCGCCTGAAGCGCTATTTCGCCTCCAACGGCGTGCCCAAGGACGCCGTGCTGTGATCCCGGTACTCGTCTTCGATATCGAGACCATTCCCGACGTGGCCGGCATTCGCAAGCTGGAGTCATGGCCCGCGACGATGTCCGATGCCGACGTCGCTGAGTGCGCGTTTGCCGCGCGCCGCGAAAAAACAGGTTCTGATTTCCTGCCACTGCATTTGCAGCGGGTGGCCGCGATCTCGTGCGTGTTCCGTGACCGGGACGGGTTTCGCGTACGCTCGCTGGGCACGCCACAGGATCCGGAAGCCGTGCTGATCCAGTTGTTTTATCGGGTGATCGAGAAGTACACGCCGCAATTGGTGTCGTGGAACGGGTGCGGCTTTGATTTGCCGGTCCTGCACTATCGTGCGCTGGTCAATGGTGTCGTTGCACCGAAATATTGGGACCTCGGTGACTGTGATCGGGACTTCAAATGGAATAACTACATCAGCCGGTATCATGCTCGTCATACTGATCTAATGGACGTGTTGGCGATGTACAACGCCCGCGCGAACGCGCCGCTGGACGCATTGGCCAAGCTGTGCGGGTTTCCGGGCAAGATGGGCATGGATGGCTCACAGGTATGGGACGCGTTCCAGCAGGGCCGCATCGCCGAGATCCGCCACTACTGCGAGACAGACGTTGTAAACACGTATCTGCTGTATTGCCGCTTCCAGCTGATGCGCGGCGTGTTGAGTGCGGCGGACTATGAGGACGAAGTCACATTGGTGCGCGACGCATTGGCCCGCGAAAGCGCACCCCATTGGCGGGACTATCTGGCGGGCTTTGCTGACTGACGGGGCAGGCGCGCGGCGGCAGGCGCGCCGTGGTCACGCTTCAATTAAACTCGAATACGAGCGTCAATACCGCATCCCCATTGGATATGCTAATCCATGATCCGCATCGGGGGCTTTGGCGGTGAAGAATAAAGCTGCCGGGCCCAGCATCGCTAGTCTACAATTTCAATTTTCGTCACAAACCAGGAAGTTTCAAGGTGGTTCACACCGTACAGCCGAAGGCCACCACGTTGGCTGACGCCGCATCGGCCGATGTTGTGTCGATTAGCGCAAGCCCTGCCCGCGCGACGTTGTCGAGCGTGGCGACTGCACCGCGCGTTGCGCCCGTGGTCGACATCGAGTCGCTCGATATGGAAGCGCGCGGTGTGGGGCGGCAGATCGATGAGCAGGGTGTGCCCGGTAAGGTCATCTTCGTCGAGGGTGCGTTGCCGGGCGAAACTGTGTCGTACTCGAGCTTTCGCAAGAAGCCGAGCTACGAGCAGGCGCAAATCGTCAAGATATTGCGCGCCAGCAGTATGCGCACCACGCCGCAATGCCAGTTTTTTGGCACCTGTGGCGGATGCTCGATGCAGCATTTGGACGCGCGCGCGCAGGTCGCGGTCAAGCAGCGGGTGCTGGAAGACAATCTATCGCACTTGGCTAAGCTGCGCGCGGAACAAATCTATCGGCCGATAGGCGGTCCGTCATGGGGATACCGCTATCGTGCCCGACTCACCGTGCGCAACGTCGTGAAAAAGGGCGGCGTGTTGGTCGGGTTCCATGAAAAGAAAAGCAGCTACGTGGCTGACATGACGCGGTGCGAGGTGCTGCCGCCGCACGTATCGGCGCTGCTCGTGCCGTTGCGCCGGCTGGTCGGGTCGCTATCGATTCGGGACCGGCTGCCGCAGATCGAGTTGGCGATCGGTGACGCGCTCACCGCGCTGGTATTGCGGGTGCTTGAGCCGCTGACCGAACAGGACGAGGCACTGCTGCGCGCGTTTGCTGACCAGCACGGCGTGCAATTCTGGCTGCAGCCTAAGGGGCCCGACAGCGTCATGCCGTTCTACCCGGTCAATGTCGAACTGGCCTACACGCTGCCGGAGTTCGACATCCGGATGCCGTTCAAGCCGACCGACTTCACGCAGGTCAATCACCAGATCAACCGGGCGCTGGTTGGCAGGGCAGTGCGGCTGCTTGCGCCAGCGCGTACCGACCGCGTGCTAGATTTGTTCTGCGGGCTGGGCAATTTCACGTTGCCGCTGGCACGGCGCGCGCGCGAGGTGGTCGGCATTGAAGGCAGTGAGGCACTGACGCAGCGCGCGCAGGCCAATGCCCGTGTCAATGGTCTCGAGGCACGCACATCGTTTGCCACGCGCAATTTGTTCGAGGTGGGCGCCGCCGATTTGCACGCGCTCGGCCGGTTTGACAAGTTCCTCATCGATCCGCCGCGCGAAGGCGCGCTGGCCGTGGCAAAAGCGCTGAGCGAGCTGGCACAGAACGGCGACGCGGCGTGCTTGCCAGGGCGGATCGTCTATGTGTCATGTAATCCGGCTACGCTGGCGCGCGATGCTGGGTTGCTGGTGCACGAGGCTGGCTATCGGCTGGTTGGCGCGGGCGTCGTGAACATGTTTCCGCACACGTCGCACGTCGAGTCGATCGCCTGTTTCGAGCATGCATGACCCGCAGCGGCTGACGGCCAGAAAGGATGGGGGGCGGTAAGGGCGGTGGTAGGGGTGCGCGCTGTGCAGGCAGCGTGCGTGCGACAGGGCAGCGCTGGGATGCGCCGATGAAAAAAGCGCGGAGGCTCGCCCCCGCGCTTGCTAGTTTAGACGTGCCCCGTGCGCCGTGCCCCGTGCCCCGTCACAGCGCTGGGGCGTGACGGCTTAGTTGCGGTTGCCGCCAAAAATGCCGAGCAGCGCTAGCAGATTCGTGAACACATTGTACACGTCTAGATAGATCATCAGCGTCGCGCTGATATAGTTCGTTTCGCCACCGTTGACCACGCGTTGCACGTCGAACAGCATGTAGGCCGAGAAGATGACGATCGCCAAAACCGACACCGTCAGCATCAATGCCGGCAGGTGCAGGAACACATTCGCAACCGAGGCCAGCAGCAGTACGAGCACGCCGACGAACAACCATTTGCCCAAGCCAGAAAAGTCGCGCTTGCTGACCGTGGCGACCGTTGCCATCGCCGCGAAGATCAGACTGGTGCCACCGAAGGCAAGCATGATCAGCGACGGGCCGTTCGTGAAGCCGAGAATAAAGCTCAGCAGACGCGACAGCATCAGGCCCATGAAGAACGTAAAGCCGAGCAGCACAAACACGCCCACTGCGCTGTGCTTGGTCCGCTCGATCGCGAACATGAAGCCGAACGCGATCGCGAGGAAAGCCAGCACGCTCATCATTGGCGAGGTGGCGGCAAATAGCGAAAAGCCGGTTGCGACTCCGAGCCACGCGCCGAACACGGTCGGAACCATCGACAGTGCCAGTAGCCAGTACGTGTTGCGCAGTACCCTATTTCGCGTTTCGGTTGAGACGACGGTGCCAGTACGCCCAAACCCGTAGGTACGAGAGTCAGCCATGGTTTCTCCTTGCGTTATCTTGACTTGCAAACGGTGCCGGCATCACCCGCCGCTTCTTCGCGGCAGTCCGATGGCCGAACCACACGTGACATTAGAGCCTTACAGTGCTGTAAGGGTTCCCTGCCAATGATACACCGGCTCGTGTTAGAATGGCGGATTCGGTGGACTTCGTAACTTCCTCATTTTCCCGGAGTTTTTTTCATGGCGATCGAGCGCACCCTGTCGATTATCAAACCCGATGCTGTCGCAAAGAATGTGATCGGTCAAATCTACAGCCGGTTCGAGCAGGCCGGGCTGAAAATCATCGCGGCCCGCATGGTCCATTTGTCGCGCGCGGATGCGGAAAAGTTTTACGCGGTGCACAGGGAGCGGCCTTTCTTCAAGGATTTGGTCGAGTTCATGGTGTCGGGCCCGGTCATGATTCAGGTGCTCGAGGGCGAAGGTGCGATCGCGAAGAATCGTGAGCTGATGGGTGCGACCGATCCGAAGAAGGCGGAAAAGGGTACCATTCGGGCGGATTTCGCGGACAGCATTGATGCCAATGCGGTGCACGGCTCCGACGCGCCGGAAACGGCAGCTATCGAGGTCGCCTTTTTCTTTCCGGAAGTGAACGTCTACTCGCGCTGAGCGACGGTAAGCCGGCTGCGCCGGCTAAGCCCGCGCCTGCGAGCACGGGTTGGATGGGCGGCGCGGTGTGCCGCCGCTGCGGGCGCCATCTGAGACGGCAGGCATGACAATGACTGACACGGTCAATCTTTTGGATTTCGATGCTGCGGGCCTCGTTGCGTACTGCGCGAGCCTTGGCGAGAAGCCGTTTCGCGCGCGCCAATTGCAGCGGTGGATCCATCACGGTGGCGTCAGCGATTTTGACGCGATGACCGATCTCGCAAAATCGCTGCGCGACAAGCTGAAGACCTGCGCATCGATTCATCATCCCGCGGTGCTGCAAGACCACACGTCCGCGGACGGCACGCGCAAGTGGCTGCTCGACGTGGGCGAAGGCAACGCGGTAGAGACCGTGTATATCCCGGAGCAGGGACGTGGCACGCTATGCGTGTCGTCGCAGGCTGGCTGCGCGGTGAACTGTCGCTTCTGCTCGACGGGCAAGCAGGGCTTTTCGCGTAACCTTGGCGTCGGCGAGATCATTGGCCAGTTGTGGATGGCTGAGTTCGCGCTGCGCGCTGCGCTCGGTGGCCTTGCTCCCGGTGAACGGGTGATCACGAACGTCGTGATGATGGGCATGGGCGAGCCGCTGCTGAATTTCGATGCGGTGGTGCCGGCCATGCGGCTGATGCTTGACGACCACGCGTACGGATTGTCGCGTCGCCGCGTGACGCTGTCCACGTCGGGCGTCGTGCCGATGATTGACCGGCTGGCGGCCGAATTGCCGGTGGCGCTGGCTGTGTCACTGCACGCCCCTAACGACGCGTTGCGCGACGAATTGGTGCCACTGAACCGAAAGTACCCGCTTGCGGAATTGATGGCGGCATGTCACCGGTATTTGCGTGTTGCACCACGCGATTTCATTACGTTCGAGTATTGCATGCTGGACGGCATCAATGACAGTGATGAGCACGCGCGGCAATTGCTCGCGCTGACGCGCGACGTGCCGTGCAAATTCAATCTGATACCGTTCAATCCGTTTCCTGAGTCCGGGCTGTTGCGCTCCCATCCGGAGCGGATCAAGCAGTTCGCGCAGATCCTGATCGATGCGGGTGTCGTGACGACCGTGCGCAGGACGCGCGGCGATGATATCGATGCGGCCTGCGGGCAGTTGGCCGGCGAGGTCCGCGACCGTACCCGCGTGGCGGAACGCAGGCGGCGCGACGCGCGTACCGGTCTCGCGGCGATCGGGGTGCGCGCGGTATGACGTATGGCGGCGGAGGCAGGACGGGGCAAAAATGGGGACTTGCCCCGGCAGGGCCGGGATCGCGACGATCAGGTCCCGATGTGTGCGTCGCGGGATTTTGTGCCGTGTACCGCGGTCGTACGCATGATTTGAGTCATTCCGGTGCCGGTGAACGACGGTTTGCCGGCCTTGCTCCATTTGGGCTCATCGTTTAGGCGAGATCAGCTCGCGGCGCCGCGAGCAACGAAAAGAATTCCAGTGAGGAATTAGGGATGAGTGACCAGCAGCATCTGACACCGCACGACTCGAGCGCCACGGCCAGACGGCCGGATCCGGGCGCCGCGGCGGAGTCCGCGCGGCAGGTCGGTGCGCAGCTCGAAAAGCTGCGCGAGGCCAAAAGATGGTCGATCGAGGATGTGTCCGCGCGGCTGAAAGTCGCGCCGTACAAGTTGCGTGAGTTGGAATCAGGCGATCACAGTCACCTGCCGGATACGACGTTTGCGATTGGCGTAGTGCGCAGCTATGCGAAGATGCTCGGGGCCGATCCGACGCCGCTGACCGATACGCTGCGACGCACCAGCGGGCCGATCGAGCCCGACCTATCGCTGCCATCGAACAGTGGCGCGGGGCTGCCGCGGGGGCGTGTCGTGATGAATTTGGGGGGCGCCCCTAGGCGCCGGCCATGGGTGTGGATCGTCGCGTTCGTGATTGCGCTGGTGGCGGTCATCGCAGTATGGCGCACTGGCGGCGAGGCGGGCGGAGGCTGGATCGCCCGCCTGAAGATCGGCGGTGCGGACGCAGTTGAGCACGACGGCGCTGCATCGCCGGGCGCCGCGCCGGTGGGTGTGCAGCTGGCGTCGGCGACGAGCACGCTGACTGAATTGCCGCGGCCCGCGGCGCTTGATGCGTCGTCGGGCGCGGACGCGTTGTCCGCAGCATCGACGGCCGCGGCGCTCGCGTCAGCGCCGGTGTCGCCTGCGATTGCGGCCAATGCCCGGACGGGCGACGCGTCGCCAACGTCGGAGGCCGCACCGGTGCTGGCCGACGGCGAGGCGGCGGTAACCATCAAGGTGTCGCAAGACAGTTGGTTCAGCGTGCGGCAGCGCGATGGCGAGCCGTTATTTTCCGGTTTGCTGCGCGCGGGAGACGAGAAGCGTGTACAAGGCATTGCGCCGTTTCGCGTGACAGTGGGCAACAAGGCGGGTATCGAGGCGATGTCGCTCGACGGCAAGCCGGTTCCGTCTGCAAAATACGATGGCGCGCAGGGCAACATCGCGCGTTTCAGTCTGCCGTAACGAAGGATAGGGCGAGCGCGGCAAGGTCAAGGTCAGTGGCGATCAGCCCCGTGCAGCCGTGCGTCTGTCGCAACGCGGTCGCACGGTGCTCAATAGGATGAGTGTGTCATGCAATCGGGTAATTCGATGCAGTCCAATATTCTGTTTGAATCCGGCGGTGCGCCGGTAGCAAGCCGGGTCGCGTCGGACGAACCGGTGTTCGGTGGCCCTGCGCTAAGGCGTCGCACGCATGTGGTTACGGTGCGTTGGCAGGACCATACGGTGACGATTGGCGGTGGCGCGCCGGTGCGCGTACAGTCGATGACGAACACCGATACTGCCGATCCGATCGGTACCGCGATCCAGATCAAGGAGCTTGCGCAGGCCGGCTCCGAGTTGGTGCGCATCACGGTTAACACGCCCGAGGCCGCGGCCGCGGTGCCGGCCATCCGTGAGCAACTTGACCGCATGGGCGTGAACGTGCCGCTGGTCGGCGACTTCCACTACAACGGTCATCTGCTGCTGCGCGACTATCCGGATTGCGCGCAGGCGTTATCGAAGTACCGAATCAACCCGGGCAACGTCGGTCAGGGCGCCAAGCGCGGCACGCAATTCGCGCAGATGATTGAGGCGGCGATCCGCCATGACAAGCCGGTGCGCATCGGCGTGAATTGGGGAAGCCTGGACCAGGACCTGCTTGCGCAGATGATGGACGAGAATGCGCGGCGTGCGACGCCCTGGGACGCGCAAAGCGTGATGTACGAGGCACTGATCCAGTCCGCGATCGGCTCGGCCGAACGGGCTGTCGAGCTGGGCTTGGGGCGCGAGCGCATCGTGCTTTCATGCAAGGTCAGTGGCGTGCAGGACCTGATCGCGGTCTATCAGGCGCTGTCGCTGCGCTGTGGCTTTGCGCTGCATTTGGGGCTGACCGAGGCGGGCATGGGTTCAAAGGGCATGGTCGCGTCGGCCGCTGCGCTGTCGGTGCTGCTGCAGCAGGGCATCGGCGACACGATTCGGGTCTCGCTGACGCCGGAGCCGGGCGCTTCGCGTACCGGTGAGGTTGTCGTCGCCCAGGAGATTTTGCAGACGATGGGGCTACGCTCGTTCACGCCGATGGTGATCGCGTGTCCGGGTTGCGGCCGCACGACGAGCACCGTGTTCCAGGAGCTGGCGTCACGAATTCAGGACTATCTGCGCACGCAGATGCCGGTGTGGCGCAAGCAGTATCCGGGCGTGGAGACGATGAATGTCGCGGTGATGGGCTGTATCGTCAATGGTCCGGGCGAGTCCAAGCACGCGAATATCGGCATCAGCCTGCCGGGAACCGGCGAAAATCCAGCCGCGCCCGTGTTCATCGACGGCGTGAAAACGACCACGCTGCGCGGCGCGCGCATTGCGGAGGAATTTCAGGATATCGTCAACGACTATGTCCAGCGCACCTATGGCACGACGCCAGCGAGTGAAGTGGCGTGCGAAGCACGGTCTCCAGCCCGGGTCATCATTGAATCGACATGACAGAACAGAAACGTAAACTAGAGAAGCTGACCGGCGTCAAGGGAATGAACGACATCCTGCCGCGCGACGCCGGGCTGTGGGAGTTTTTTGAGAGCACGGTCAAATCGATGCTGCGCGCCTACGGATACCAAAACATCCGTACGCCGATCGTCGAGCATACGCCATTGTTCACCCGTGGTATCGGCGAAGTGACCGATATTGTCGAAAAGGAAATGTACAGCTTCGTCGATTCGCTGAACGGCGAGCAATTGACGATGCGTCCTGAGAACACCGCTGCCGTGGTGCGTGCGGCGATCGAGCACAACCTACTGTACGACGGCCCGAAGCGGCTCTGGTATATCGGACCGATGTTCCGCCACGAGCGGCCACAGCGCGGTCGCTACCGGCAGTTTCACCAGGTCGGCGTCGAGGCGCTCGGTTTCGCTGGCCCGGATGCCGATGCGGAGATCATCCTGATGTGTCAACGGCTTTGGGACGATCTGGGCCTCACGGGCATCCGGCTGGAGCTTAATTCGCTCGGACAGGCGCAGGAACGCGCCGCTCACCGCAATGAGTTGATCGCGTACCTGGAGCGGCACGTCGAGTTGCTCGACGATGATGCGAAGCGTCGGCTGTATACGAACCCGTTGCGCGTGCTCGACACGAAGAACCCCGCGATGCAGGACGTTGTAGCGAATGCGCCGAAGCTGATCGACTTTCTGGGGGACGCGTCGCTTGCGCATTTCGAAGGCGTGCAACGGTTGCTGAGTGCGAACAACATTCCATTTACGATCAACCCCCGGCTCGTGCGGGGGCTGGACTACTACAACCTAACGGTATTCGAGTGGGTGACTGACAAGCTTGGCGCGCAAGGTACTGTCGCCGGCGGCGGCCGATATGACCCGCTGATCGAACAACTCGGCGGCAAACCGGCGCCGGCGTGCGGCTGGGCCCTGGGCGTCGAGCGCATTCTGGAACTGCTGCGCGAGGATCAACTGGTGCCGCCCGATGAAGGCTGCGACGTGTACATCGTGCACCAGGGTGACGCGGCGCGCGAGCGTGCGTTCGTGATCGCCGAGCGGTTGCGTGACACGGGGCTGGATGTGATCCTGCACTGCAGTGCCGACGGCGCACCGGCGAGTTTCAAGTCGCAGATGAAGCGCGCCGATGCGAGCGGTGCCGCGTATGCGGTAATCCTCGGTGACGACGAGGTTCAGTGCGACGAGGTGTCGATCAAGGCGTTGCGTGGCGATCCGGCGGGCTCAGATGGCGTGCAGCAACGGGTGCCGGCTGAACGCTTGACCGAATTCCTGATCGATGCGATGGTTGCACCCGCTGACAAGGCGACGAATGAATGACCAGGCGAGTATCCATTAAATGAGTTACCACCACGAACAAGAAACCCTCGACGACCTGAAGGCCTGGTGGGCGAAGTGGGGCAATGCGCTGACCTGGGTCGTGCTCGCTGCGCTGCTGGCGGGGGCCGCCTATAACGGTTGGAACGGGTGGCAGCGGCGCCAGGCGGCGCAGGCCGCGGTGTTCTATGACACGATCCAGCAAGCGGTGGCCTCAGGGGACAAAACACAGATTGCTCGGGTTGCGGCGGACATGGAAGCGCGCTTCGGCGGCACCGCCTATGCACCGCTCAGCGCGCTGGCGGCCGCCAAGGCGTTGTATACGGCAGGGGATGTGGCCGGCGCAAAAGGGCAGTTGCAGTGGGTCGTCGATCAGGCGCGCGGCGACGAGTTCAAGGCGATCGCGAGGTTGCGGCTCGCCGCGCTGTTGATCGACGAAAAGGCTTATGACGCAGGCTTGAAGCTGTTGTCCGACCCGCCGCCGCAGGCATTTAGCGGTCTGTACGCGGATCGCCGCGGTGACCTGCTGGCCGCGCAGGGTAAGCGTGACGATGCGCGCGCCGCGTACCAGACCGCGCTGGCGGCGCTCGAGCACGGTGATTCGTCCGTGCGTCAGCTGATCCAGTTCAAGCTCGATGCGCTCGGTGGCTGAAGCCCCGTGCAGTTCGATTTCCGATTGACCCGTCAATGCGTCACTGATCCATGAATTTTGTCATCCGCTACGTCCGGCCGCTCGCGTGCCTGCTTTTGCTGACCGTGCTGGCCGCGTGTTCGTCCACGAAGGATGCGCGTCGCGTGCCGACCGAGCTGGCCCCGATTAAGACTGTGCTCGAGGTGCGTGAGGCGTGGAAGGCCAGCGTGGGTAAGTCCGGACGCTACCTGTTCGCCCCCGCCGCGGTCGGCGATTATGTGTACGCGACCGGCGCGAACGGCTCGGTGGTCAAGATCGATGCGACCAATGGCAAGGAGGTCTGGCGCACGAAGGTGGGCGCGGATCTGTCGGCCGGTGTTGGCAGCGACGGCACGCTGACCGCGGTCGGCACGCTCAAAGGTGACGTGTTCGTGCTCGGCGGCGATGGCAAGGTACTGTGGAAGGCGAATGCGCCCGGTGAGATCGTCACGCCGCCGGCAGTGGGTCAGGGCTTCGTGCTGGTGCGTACGATCGACGGGCGCATCACGGCATTTAACGCGCAGACCGGCGAGCAGAAATGGGTCTATGTGAACCGCGCGGTGCCGCTGAACCTGCGGACTGCGACCGGCATGACGTTCGCTGGCAACAGTGCGGTGCTGGCGGGGTTCCCGGGCGGCTCGCTTGCCGCAATCAATTTGCAAAGTGGCGATGCGTACTGGCAAACACCGGTTTCGTATCCGCGCGGTGTCACCGAAGTTGAGCGGATCAACGACGTAGTCGGCGCGCCGACGTTGGTCGGCTCGCAGACCTGTGCGGTGACGTTCCAGGGCCGGATCGGTTGCTTCGACGTGTTGAGCGGACGCGCGCTGTGGGAGCAGCCGTTCTCCAGTTATGGTGGATTGGCGCAGGACGATCGTGCCGTGGCGTCGACGGACGACTGGTCGATCGTGTCGCTGTACGATGCGATGACCGGCGAGTCCCTGTGGCAGAACACGCAGCTGAAGGGCCGCGACGTCAGTACGCCGGCGATCGTCGGCCGCGCGGTGGTGGTCGGCGACTACAAGGGGTTTGTGCACTTCCTGTCGCGTGACACCGGTGAATTCGTCGCACGGATGAGGACAGGAGGCGCGATCATCGCGCAACCGGTCGTTGCCGGCAATACGTTGGTCGTGCAGACTCGCAACGGCGACCTGTACGGTTTCCGGCCGCAATAGGCCGGCGGCCGGCATTCGCGTATGCGCGCCGCCGGCCGCTGCCGGACGGCGCGCGTGCGTTTTTGGAAAAAGCAACATGAAGCCCGTAATCGCCCTTGTTGGGCGCCCCAATGTGGGGAAATCCACGCTGTTTAACCGATTGACGCGCTCGCGCGATGCGCTTGTCGCGGATCTGCCCGGGCTCACGCGCGACCGCCATTATGGCGAGGGCCGCGTCGGCGAGCAGCCGTACCTGGTCGTCGATACGGGTGGTTTTGAGCCGGTCGCCAAGGACGGCATCCTGCATGAGATGGCTCGGCAGACGCGCCAGGCGGTCGAGGAGGCCGACGTAGTCGTGTTCGTAGTCGATGGCCGCAATGGCCTTGCGCCGCAGGACAAGACGATTGCCGACTATTTGCGCAAGACGGGCCGCCCGATCTTTCTGGTCGTCAACAAAGCCGAGGGCATGAAGTACAGCGCGGTAGCCGCGGACTTCTATGAACTCGGCCTGGGCGACCCACGCGCGATCTCCGCCGCACACGGCGACGGCGTCAGCGAGATGATCGCACAGGCGCTCACCGTCGCCTATGCGAATCGTGCGCCGCACGACGAAGCGCGCGCGGACCACGGCGTGAAAATCGCCATCGTTGGCCGGCCCAATGTCGGTAAGTCGACATTGGTCAATGCGTTGCTCGGCGAGGAGCGCGTCATTGCGTTCGACCTGCCCGGCACGACGCGCGATTCGATCTATATCGACTTCGAGCGTCAGGGCCGCCAGTACACGCTGATCGACACGGCCGGGCTGCGCAAGCGTGGCAAGGTGTTCGAGGCGGTCGAGAAGTTCTCGGTGGTCAAGACGCTGCAATCGATTGCCGACGCCAACGTAGTGATTCTGCTGCTCGACGCACGGCAGGATATCTCGGAGCAAGACGCGCATATTGCCGGTTTTGTCGTCGAACAGGGCCGCGCGCTCGTGATCGGCGTGAACAAATGGGACGGCCTGGATGAACACGTACGCGAGCGTACCAAGGCCGATTTGGCTCGCAAGCTCAAATTCCTCGACTTTGCGAAGTCACATTACATTTCGGCGGCGGAAAAAACGGGGATCGGTGCGTTGATGCGCTCGGTGGATGCCGCCTACGCGGCCGCGATGGCCAAGCTGCCGACGCCCAAGCTTACGCGGGCGCTGATCGACGCCGTGCAATTCCAGCAGCCGCGGCGCCGCGGTCCGATCCGACCAAAGCTGCGTTATGCGCACCAAGGGGGGCAGAATCCGCCGATCATTGTGATCCACGGCAATGCGTTGGATGCGATCACCGATACGTATAAACGTTACCTCGAAGGCCGGTTTCGCGAAACTTTTGGCCTCGCCGGCACTCCATTGCGCATAGAGTTTCGTTCGAGCCGGAACCCCTATGCCGATAAAGACTAATATGTCGCGACGGTTTGGCCGGCAACTTTACGGCCTTGAAAATTCGGCTATAGTGTAGCGATTGGCGGCGTTTTCTTTTTCTCGTCGCCGATATTATTAACCTGCAAAAACAACTCGGAGTTTGCTATGAGCAACAAAGGGCAACTGTTACAAGACCCGTTTCTGAACGCACTGCGCAAGGAGCATGTGCCGGTGTCGATTTATCTCGTCAACGGTATCAAGCTGCAAGGCAATATCGAGTCGTTCGACCAATATGTCGTGTTGCTCCGCAATACTGTTACGCAAATGGTGTACAAGCACGCGATCTCGACCGTTGTGCCTGCACGCCCGGTGAACTTCCATCCCGATTCGGAAGGGGCCTAATCCGATTGTCCGGCGGGCGCAGCCAGCCGGCTTGACGCCTGTCCTCCACGCTAACTGTTTCATCGATTTGATCAACGCAGCGCTTGTCAGCATAGATTTCGGAAAGATCGATTTTCAGGCCAGTCTTGAAGAACTGAGCCTGCTCGCCACTAGTGCCGGCGCTCATCCAGTGTTGACGCTGACGGGCCGGCGCTCGAGCCCGGATGCCGCGCATTTCATCGGCAGCGGCAAGGTCGAGGAGCTTCGACTCGGCGCGCAGGCCAACGACGTCGATATCGTCATTTTCAACCACGCATTGTCACCTGCGCAGCAGCGCAACCTGGAGCGTGCGATCGAGCGGCGTGTTGTCGATCGCACTAGCCTGATTCTCGATATCTTCGCGCAACGCGCGCGCAGCCATGAAGGCAAGCTGCAGGTGGAACTGGCGCAGTTACAATACCTGTCCACGCGCCTGGTTCGAGCGTGGACGCACTTGGAGCGGCAGAAAGGCGGGATCGGCTTGCGTGGCCCAGGTGAGACGCAGCTGGAAACTGACCGGCGATTGATCGGTGAACGCATCAAGATGTTGCGCGGCAAGTTGCGCAAGCTGCAGCGTCAGCACGGCACGCAGCGTCGTCAGCGTGAGCGCAATCGCACGCTGTCGGTGTCGTTGGTCGGCTACACGAACGCCGGCAAGTCAACGCTGTTCAACGCGCTGACCAAGGCGCAAGCCTATGCGGCTGACCAGTTGTTTGCGACACTGGATACGACGTCGCGCCGCGTCTATCTGCGCGAAGCGGGCAGTGTCGTGGTTTCCGACACGGTCGGCTTCATCCGAGACTTGCCGCATCCATTGGTTGCGGCGTTTCGCGCAACGCTAGAGGAAACCGTGCATGCGGACCTGCTGCTGCATGTCGTCGATGCGTCCAGCGCGGTGCGCGCAGATCAGATCGAGCAGGTCAACGACGTGTTGCGCGAGATCGGCGCGGCCTCGATTCCGCAGATTCTCGTGTTTAACAAGATCGACCAGGTGCCTGAGTTGGCAAGCCGGGCCGATCGGGTTGAAAGGAACGAGTATGGTAATATCACGCGCGTCTTTTTGAGTGCGCGAACCGGTCAGGGACTCGACGCGTTGCGTGACGCGGTGGCCGAGGTGGCGCTCGGTGCGCAGGCGTTCAAGCGTGACCCGGACGGCATGGGCGCCGACGATCACGACCCGCGTCGCGACGCCGATGGTTCACACTCGGACGAGGCCGGGTCGACGGCCGGCGTCAATGCATCCGACGACGAGCGCGTTCGCCAGGCGAGCCGCAGCGTCCACCAACAGCGTATCTGACAACTGCATTCCGCAATAACCGGCTGTGACATGGTGAACGACAAGAATATCCGAAGTACGTGGCAGCGCGCGCGTGCCGTCTTTTCAATCAATGATCCGCGCTGGGGCAGGGGCCAGGGGGACAACGACGCGTCCCGGCGTCCGCAGGATCAGCGCAATAGTGGCAAGGACGGCCAGGAAGGTCCGCCCGACCTGGACGAGTTGTGGCGCGATTTCAATCGCCGGATCAACCGGCTGTTCGGTCGCAAGGGCGGCGGCGACGGCGGCAGCCCAGGTCCAGCGAATTTGGGTAACGGCCGCGGCGGGCATCTGGGGCTGGGGCTTGTCGTCGGCGTGCTGGTTGCGATCTACCTAGCCAGCGGCGTCTATATCGTGCAGGAAGGGCAGGCCGGTGTCGTGCTGCAGTTCGGCAAGTACAAGTACACGACCGGCTCGGGGATCCAGTGGCGGTTGCCGTATCCCTTCCAGAGCAATGAGATCGTCAACATGTCGCAGGTGCGCTCGGTCGAGATCGGCCGCGACAACATGATCCGTTCGACGAATCTGAAGGATATGTCAATGCTGACCAAGGACGAGAACATCATCGATGTGCGTTTCGCGGTCCAGTATCGCGTGAAGGATCCGGCCGCGTTCTTGTTCCACAACGTCGATGCGGAAGGTACGGTGACGCAGGCCGCCGAGACCGCAGTGCGCGAAATCGTCGGCAAGAACACGATGGATTACGTGCTGTATGAGGGACGCGAGCAGGTCGCGCTGCAATTGTCGCAGCAGATCCAGCGGATCCTGGACCAGTACAAGACGGGCATTATCGTGAGCAGCGTGACAATGCAGAACGTGCAGCCGCCGCAGCAGGTGCAATCGGCGTTTGACGACGCAGTGAAGGCCGGGCAGGATCGCGAGCGGGCGAAGAATGAGGCGCTGGCCTATGCGAACAACGTGGTGCCGCTCGCGCAGGGCACCGCCGCGCGGATGGTGGCGGACGCGCACGGTTATCGCGCGCGCGTGGTGGCCCAAGCTGAGGGTGACGCCGCACGCTTTAAGCAAGTGCAAGCCGAGTACGCGAAGGCGCCAGCCGTCACGCGTGAACGAATGTATCTGGACACGATGCAACAAATCTACTCGAACGCAACGAAGGTGATCGTGGACAGCAAAGCCAGTAGCAACCTGCTGTACCTGCCGCTGGACAAGGTCATGGCACAGCATCGCGCCCGTCCGCAAGTTGGCGCGAGCCCGGGGGCTACGGACAACGGCGGGCAGGGCGGGGCGTCGCCGGCCGGCAGCTCGGCTGGTGGGCCAGCCGTGCCAGCGCAAGTGATGCCGGGTGCGTCTGTCGGCGATGACGCGAGCCGTTCCCGAGACCTGTTTCGCAGTCGCGGCCGCGACGACGGTCAATAAGAGGGGCAGGTCATGAATCGAATCATCACCCTCGTCGTTGCCGTGCTTGTCGTATTGTTCGTCGGCTCCTCGATGATCTTTGTCGTGGACCAACGCAAGTACGCGATCGTGTTCGCGTTCGGTGAAGTCAAGCAGATCATCTCGGCGCCCGGACTGCATTTGAAGGCGCCGCCGCCGTTCCAGAACGTGATCTACATGGATAAGCGCATCCAGACGATCGACAATCCGGAAGCGGACCGCTACATCACCGCGGAAAAGAAGAACCTGCTGGTCGACCTATTCGTCAAATGGCGGATTGTCGATCCGCGCAAGTTCTACATCAGTTTCCGCGGCGACGCATCACTCGCGCAGGACCGATTGACCCAGGTCATCCGCGCGGCGCTGAATGAGGAGTTCACGAAACGCACGGTCTCGGAGGTGGTCTCCAACGAGCGCGAGGTCGTGATGCAGGCGGTGCGCAAGAAGGTCGAGCGCGACGCATCGAACCTGGGCATCGACATCGTCGACGTGCGGCTGCGCCGCGTCGATTTGCTCGAGAACATTAGCGAATCGGTCTACCAGCGGATGAAGGCGGAGCGCCAGCAAGTCGCCAACGAGCAGCGCTCGACGGGTGCCGCCGAGGCCGAACGCATTCGTGCCGATGCAGACAAGCAGCGCGAAGTGGTGATCGCCGAGGCGTACAAACAGGCGCAGGAGATCAAAGGGGACGGCGATGCCAAGGCTGCGGCGATCTATGCGAATGCATTCGGCCGTGACCCGCAATTCTATGCGTTCTACCAAAGCCTGGAGGCCTATCGGCGCAGCATTGGCAACGGGGACATAGTGGTTGCGGATCCAAACAGCGAATTCTTCCGCTTCATGAAAAATCCCGTCGGCGCGGCGGTGGGCGGTGCTGCGGCCACGCCTGCCGCGCCGGGTCGCAGGCACTAGGCGCACGAGCGCCGCGCGGGCATGCGGCGCGTGTGCCCGCGCGAAAAAAAGAAGCAGGCCCATGGCCGCCACACTCTTGCTCGCCATTGCGCTGATGCTGATCATCGAAGGGATTTTCCCATTCGTGTCGCCGACGTTGTGGCTGGATACGTTTCGTAAAATAACGCAACTGCCGCCGGCACAGGTGCGGCTCGGCGGGCTGATCGCAATCGGTCTTGGGTTGCTCCTGCTGATGCTGGCGGGCTAATTGTGTCGCGCTGCGTCGCGCCACTGGACTTAAGCTGATGCCGACCTGGTTATTGCCTGAGAATATCGCCGACGTGTTGCCCTCCGAGGCACGCAAGCTCGAAGAGTTGCGTCGCGTGCTGCTCGACCGTTTCCGTTCGTATGGCTACGAGATGGTCATGCCGCCGCTGCTTGAATACCTTGAGTCATTGCTGACGGGCAGCGGCAGCGACCTAGCGTTGCGCACGTTCAAGCTGGTCGACCAGTTGTCCGGCCACACGCTGGGGTTGCGCGCGGACATCACGCCGCAGGTGTCGCGTATCGACGCGCACTTGCTGAACCGGCAGGGCGTCACGCGGCTATGCTATGCGGGGCACGTGTTGCACACGCGCCCCCGCGGCCTGCATGCGACGCGCGAGCAGATCCAGATCGGGGCCGAAATCTACGGACATGCGGGCTTGGAGGCGGATGTCGAGATCCAGCAACTGATGCTCGATAGCCTACGGCTCGCCGGGCTCGGGCCGGTGCGACTGGACCTGTGCCATGCGGGTGTGCTGGCTGCGCTGCTGGGCGCCGACGAGCGCGCACTCGGGCTGGGCCCTGCGCTGTATGCGGCGTTGGCCGGCAAGGATGTGCCCCGGCTGGACGAGCTTACGCGCGAGCTGGCGAAGCCGGTGCGCGACGCGCTGCTCGCGTTGCCGATGCTGTACGGTGATGCGTCGGTGATCGACGAGGCGCGCGAGCGGCTTCCCGCATGGCCAGCGCTCACGCGCGCGCTCGATGAGCTTGCGTTTCTTATCGCACAGATCGGCGATGCGCACGTGGCGATTGACTTGGCCGACCTGCGCGGCTACGCGTATCACAGCGGTGTGATGTTTTGCGCGTATGTCGATGGCGTGCCGAACGCCGTGGCACGCGGTGGGCGCTATGATCATGTCGGCCTTGCGTACGGGCGGGCGCGGGCGGCAACCGGCTTTTCGCTGGACTTGCGCGAGGTGGCACGGATTTCGCCGCGGCAGGCTCGCTCCAGTGCCATTCTGGCTCCGTGGAATCACGACGCGGCGTTGCGGGCCACCGTGGCGGCCCTGCGCGACAGCGGCGAGACGGTGATCCAGGCGTTGCCCGGCCACGAACATACGCTGGACGAATTCGCTTGCGACCGCGTGCTTGTGCAGCGTGGCGACGCGTGGACCGTCGAGCCGCGCTGAAGACGTCGCACGTGCCGGCTGCCTAAAAAAACGGCAGTCGTGTGCACGAACCTAGGTAGAATACGTTTTTAACCAGCTCAAGTAACACCATGTCCGCCAGCGTAGCTCAATCAGGTCAAGCGGCAGCCCAGTCCGGACGCAATGTCGTCGTGGTCGGCACCCAGTGGGGTGACGAAGGAAAGGGCAAGATCGTCGACTGGCTCACCGATCATTCCCAAGGCGTCGTGCGCTTTCAAGGCGGGCACAACGCGGGCCATACGCTGATCATCGGCGGCAAGAAAACCATCCTGCGGTTGATCCCATCGGGCATCATGCGCGATGGCGTCGCATGCTACATCGGCAACGGCGTCGTGCTGTCGCCGCAAGCGCTGTTCAAGGAGATTGGCGAGCTCGAGGATGCCGGCGTCGACGTGCGCAACCGGTTGTTCATCTCCGAAGCGGCCACGCTGATCCTACCGTATCATATTGCGATCGATCAGGCGCGCGAGGCGCGGCGCGGCGCCGGCAAGATCGGCACCACCGGGCGCGGCATCGGGCCGGCGTACGAGGACAAATTTGGCCGGCGCGCGCTACGCGTGCATGACCTATTCGACGCGGCGACGTTCGCGGACCGGCTGCGTGAGAACCTCGATTTCCATAATTTCGTGCTCACGCAATACCTGGGCGCGCAGGCGGTCGACTTCCAGCAAACGCTGGATACGATGCTCGGCTACGCGGACCGGCTCGCGCCGATGATCACCGATGTGTCACGGCGGTTGTATGACGAGAACAATGCCGGACGCAACCTGCTGTTCGAAGGCGCGCAAGGCACGTTGCTGGACATTGACCACGGTACGTATCCGTTCGTCACGTCGAGCAATTGCGTCGCAGGTGCCGCGGCGGCCGGCGCCGGCATTGGCCCGCACAAGCTTAACTACGTCCTCGGGATCACGAAGGCCTATTGCACGCGCGTGGGCGCCGGGCCGTTCCCGAGCGAGCTGTACGACACGGACAATCCGCAACGTCAGGACCCGGTCGGTTTGACGCTGGCCAACGTCGGCAAGGAATTCGGTTCGGTGACGGGCCGCCCGCGCCGCACCGGCTGGCTCGATGCAGCCGCGCTCAAGCGCTCGATTCAGATCAACGGCGTGACGGGTTTGTGCATCACGAAGCTGGACGTGCTTGACGGGCTCGACGAAGTGCGGCTGTGCACCGGCTACAGGATCGATGGCCGGGACGTGGACATCCTGCCGCGCGGCGCGACGCAAGTGAGCCGCTGTGAACCTGTGTACGAGACGTTCCCCGGCTGGAAGGCGAGCACGATCGGCATCAACGCCTGGGATGCGCTGCCTGCCAATGCGCGCGCGTATCTGACGCGACTGCAGCAAGTGGCCGGCGTGCCAATCGATATGGTATCGACCGGTCCGGATCGCGACGAGACGATCCTGCTGCGTCATCCGTTCAAGGCTTGATGGTACTGCGCGATCCCGATTTTCCTATGATGAAAGAAATAAGTTCGGACCCGCGCAACGACGAACAGCACCTGTGGGTCGGCTGGGACGATTATCATCGGCTGATCGAGCGGCTTGCGTTGAGCGTGCACGAGTCGGGTTGGAAGTTCGACAAGATTTTGTGCCTGGCGCGTGGTGGGTTGCGCGTCGGCGACCAGTTGTCGCGGATCTATGACTTGCCGCTGGCCATTCTTGCCACGAGTTCGTATCGCGAGGCTGCGGGCACGCAGCAGGGCGATCTCGATATCGCGCGGTACATCACGATGACGCGCGGCGAGTTGTCCGGCAATGTGTTGCTGGTGGACGATCTCGTCGATTCGGGGGTCACGCTGGCGCGCGTGCAGGAGCATTTGAAGGAGCGGTATCCGGCTATTACGGCGGTGCGCTCGGCGGTACTATGGTACAAGGCATGCTCGAAGGTGAAGCCGGATTACTTCGTCCAGCACCTGCCGACCAATCCGTGGATCCATCAGCCGTTCGAAGAATGGGACACGGTGCGTCCGCACAACCTGGCCGCGTGGATCAAGCGCGGCACCGGCGGTACTGCGCCGGCAGCGTGATTTGCGCCAGGTGACGGTATCGACAATGGACGAACATAAGGCGGCTGCTTCTGGCAGCCGCTTTTTTATCGTCGAGGGGCGCGGCGCGCGGTCTGTCCCGTAGTCAATCGCAATCGCAATCGGAACGGCGCCGCAAGCTTCCGTGGTGGGACAACAACATCGCATGCCCCGGCTTACTCCTTGAGTCTGCATGGATAGAATATCGTCTCGTTTTCGCGACACGACGCCCGACATGACGAATGCTCTCCACAGTCATCCAATCCGTATCCAACCGTTGCCCGCCTTGGCGGTGGCCGCAATCGGCGTCGTGTTCGGCGATATCGGCACCAGTCCACTGTATGCGCTGAAGGAGGCTTTCAGTCCGCAGCACGGTATCGCGTTGACGCCAGAGAGCATCCTCGGCGTGATCTCGCTGCTATTCTGGGCGATTGTCATCGTGGTGTCGTTGAAATACGTACTTTTCGTGATGCGGGCCGACAACGATGGCGAGGGTGGCGTGCTCGCGCTGATGGCGCTCGCGTTGCGCGGGTTTCCGCGCGACGGCAAGTGGATCGGCGTGCTGATGGCCCTCGGCATCTTTGGCGCCTGCATGTTCTATGGCGATGCGGTGATCACGCCGGCGATCTCGGTGATGTCCGCAGTCGAGGGGTTGGAAATCGCCGCGCCATCGCTCGCGCAATATGTGCTGCCGATCACGCTGCTAATTCTGATCGCGCTGTTCATGCTGCAGAAGCATGGCACTGAGGTCGTGGGGCGGTTGTTCGGGCCCGTGATGATCGTCTGGTTCGTTACGCTTGCGCTGCTGGGCCTGTACCATATCGCCACCGCGCCTCGTGTGATTGCGGCGCTCAATCCATGGTATGCGATACGCTTCATGCACGACCATGCGGTGCAGGCGTATCACGTGCTCGGCTCGGTGTTCCTCGTGCTCACCGGCGCCGAGGCGCTGTACGCGGACATGGGGCATTTCGGCGCAAAACCGATTCGCGTCGCGTGGTATGGGATGGTGATGCCTGCGCTGGTGCTGAATTATTTCGGACAGGGCGCGTTGTTGCTCAGTGATCCGACCGCAATCCAGAATCCGTTCTATCTGCTCGCGCCGGACTGGGCACTGCTGCCGTTGGTGGTGCTTGCCACGGCGGCCACCGTGATCGCGTCGCAGGCGGTGATCTCCGGCGCATTCTCGCTGACCAGCCAAGCGATCCAGCTTGGCTACGTGCCGCGGATGAAGATCCAGCACACGTCCGCGAGCGCGATTGGGCAGATCTACATCCCGATCGTGAACTGGCTGCTGCTGTTTGTAATCCTCATTATTGTGCTGGGTTTCAAGAGTTCGGACAATCTTGCGGCGGCCTACGGGATCGCGGTCACTACGACCATGGTGATCACGACGATACTCGCGTGTGTCGTGATGGTGCGCGTTTGGAACTGGAACAAGCTGTGGGTGGCGACGATCATCCTGGGCTTTATCACGGTTGACCTGTCGTTCTTCGGTGCGAACCTGCTGAAGCTGCGCGAGGGCGGCTGGCTGCCATTGCTGATCGGCGCATTCCTGTTCTTCCTGTTAACCACTTGGTACAAGGGCCGGCAGATCGTCAAGGAGCGCACCGCGGCCGACGGTATTCCACTGATGCCATTCGTGCAGGGGCTGCTTGCTCATCCGCCGCATCGCGTGTCGGGTTCGGCCATTTACCTGACCGGCAACGATACGCTGGTGCCGGTCAGCTTGCTGCATAACCTAAAGCACAATAAGGTGTTGCACGAGCGCACGATTTTCATGACGTTCATCACGCTGGACATACCGTATGTCGATGACCATCGGCGCATTGACATCAAGGAGCTCGGCGGCGGGCTATACCTGGTGCGCGCGACGTACGGTTTTAACGAGACACCGGACTTAAATGGCGTGCTTAAGCTGCTCGAGCAACAGGAAAACATGTCGTTCGACTTGATGGATACGTCGTTCTTCCTCGCCCGGGAAACTGTCGTGCCGACGCAATTGCCGGGCATGTCGGTGTGGCGCGAGCGGATTTTTGCCTGGATGCACCAGAACGCCGCGAAGCCTACTGACTTTTTCAGCATCCCGGCCAATCGGGTCGTCGAGCTCGGCACAAAGATCGAGATTTGATTGGCCTGCCCCCACCGCGTGCTATCACCTGTCACTGTACTTCAGCAGCCGCGCAGTGCAGCGCACGTTACCGCAGCCGCCGCCTCCGTCAGCGCAGTTTGAGCTTGGCGAACGCGGCTGCCATCGCGCTTTGCGGTTCCGTCTCCCGGCTGCGTCCGCCGCGGCCCTGACCGCCGCGTCCACCGGTATCTTGGTCACGCGATGCTGCGCTGCCCGTGCCGGCCCCGCCTGCCGTGGCGTCGTCTGACAGACGCATTGTCAGCGAGATGCGCTGCCGTTTCAGGTCTACCTCGAGGACCTTAACGGTGACAACCTGGCCCGCTTTGACGACCTCGTGCGGGTCCTTCACGAACTTCGTTGACATCGCGGACACGTGCACGAGCCCATCCTGGTGCACGCCAATATCGATGAACGCGCCGAATGCCGCGACGTTGGTGACCACGCCTTCGAGAATCATCCCGGGCGACAGGTCGGCAAGCGTCTCGACGCCTTCGCGGAACGTCGCAGTCTTGAACTCGGGCCGTGGGTCGCGCCCCGGCTTTTCGAGTTCGCCCAGGATGTCTCGCACGGTGGGCAAGCCAAAGCGTTCGTCGACGAATTCGGCTGCGGACAGCTTCGACAGCACGTCACGATTGCCCATCACATCGGACACCGACTTGTTGATCTTCGCGAGGATGCGCTCGACCACCGGATAGGCTTCTGGGTGCACTGCCGAGCGGTCCAGCGGGTTCTCACCAGAGTTGATGCGCAGGAAGCCGGCCGCCTGCTCGAAGGTCTTGTCGCCCAGGCGCGGCACCTTTTTCAAGTGCTCCCGGGACGGGAAGGGGCCATGGGTGTCGCGATACTCGACGATGTTGCGTGCGAGTGTTGCGTTCAGGCCAGATACCCGGGCAAGCAGCGCAATCGATGCGGTATTCGCGTCCACGCCCACCGCGTTGACGCAATCCTCGACGACCGCATCCAGCGTGCGTGCCAATTCTCGCTGATTGACGTCATGTTGGTATTGGCCCACACCAATTGCCTTCGGCTCGATCTTCACCAGCTCGGCGAGCGGATCCTGTAGGCGGCGCGCGATCGAGACCGCACCGCGCAGCGATACGTCCAGTTCGGGGAATTCCTTCGCCGCCAGTTCCGACGCCGAGTACACTGACGCGCCCGCCTCGGAGACGACGATTTTTTGCAGCTTCAGTTCAGGATGTCGTGCGATCAGCTCGCTGGCCAGCTTGTCGGTTTCGCGTGATGCGGTGCCGTTGCCGATGCTGATCAGCTCAGCCTGCGTCGCTTGGGCGAGCCGCGCGAGCCGAGCCAGCGACCCGTCCCAATCGCGGCGCGGTTCATGTGGATAAATCGTATCGGTGGCCAGCAGCTTGCCGGTGCGGTCGACTACCGCCACCTTGACGCCGGTGCGTAGCCCCGGGTCCAACCCGATCACCGCCCTGGGGCCAGCCGGCGCGGCCAGCAATAGGTCCTTTAAGTTTCGCGCGAACACATTGATCGCTTCGTGCTCGGCGCGCTCGCGCAACTGGGTCAGCAGGTCGTTTTCCAAATGCGGTTGCACCTTCACGCGCCAGCACCAGCGGCACACGTCGCTGAGCCACTTGTCGGCCGGCCGCCCTTGGTTGGTAATGCCGAAGTGGCGCGCGATCATCGCTTCGCCAGGATGCGGCACTTGTGCATCGAGTTCCTCGCCTAGGCCAAGCTTGACGAACAGCACGCCGGCATTGCGGCCTCGGAACAGCGCGAGCGCGCGGTGCGACGGCACCGTCTTGATCGTCTCCGCGTAATCGTAGTAATCGCGGAATTTCTCGCCTTCCTCTTTTTCCTTGCCCTCGACGACAGTGGAGATCACTACGCCCTGGTTCCACAGATAGTCGCGCAGTCGGCCCAGCAACTCGGCGGTTTCACCGAACTGTTCGGACAGGATGTCGCGCGCGCCGTCCAATGCTGCCTTGAGGTTGGCAATGCCTTTGTCGGCATCGACGAAGCGGGCGGCTTGCGCTTGCGGATCGCGCGTCGGATCCGCGAGCAACGCATCTGCCAGAGGCTGCAACCCCGCCTCGCGCGCGATTTGCGCCCGGGTGCGACGCTTGGGCTTGTATGGCAGGTAGAGATCCTCGAGCGTTTGTTTCGCGTCAGCAGCTAGAATCGCGGTGCGCAATTCATCAGTCAGCTTACCCTGCTCGTCAATGCTTTGCAGAATCGCCGCGCGACGATCCTCCAGCTCGCGCAGGTACAGCAGCCGCTCCTCGAGCAAGCGCAGTTGCGTGTCGTCCAAGTTGCCGGTGACTTCCTTACGGTAGCGCGCGATGAACGGAACCGTTGATCCTTCGTCAAGCAGTTGTACGGCGGCGGCGACCTGCCGTGGCTGGACATTCAACTCGGTGGCGATGCGCTGTACGATTTTCAGTGCTACGTTGTCCGTCATGGATGAGGCTTGTGCGGGTTCGAGCCGGGCATTTTGCCATAAGCGCGATGCGGGCCGGTCGTGACACCAGACCGCGATGATAGAATTCCGACATGTACGACCGCCTACCGACGTCCTCCCCTGTACCGCGCCAGCGCGCTCGCGAATCGATGCCGCTCAGCGGGTTCCTATCTTCTTCGCGGTCGCACCGTCACGCGGCGGCGGTAACCCATACTGCGCGACGCGAGCGGGCGTGGCCGCTGGCTGGATGGCTGCTTGCGTGGGTGGCCAGCATTGTGCCGGCTGCGCCATTGTATGCGCAGACCATGATGTTGCCGATGTCCGACGCCAGCGATGGCGTGGCTGCGACGACGGGCGTTGAGGCGGGGGCGTCGGCGATGCCGGTTATCGCGCCACAGGAGCCTTCGGCACTCTTGCATGCGACGGATGATGGCCGCACGGGCGCACGTGCAGCGGTTGCTGGCAGCGCCGACGCGCAGGCCGCGGATCGGGAGGGTGCCGATGGGCGTGCGCAAGATGCATCGTTCGGTGCTCGGCAGGCGCAGCTCGATCGCCGCAGCGAGCTCAACCGGTACGAGTATGGTGTCGCGAAGCACAACTGCTACAGCGCCATCCTGGTCAACCATTGTCTGGAGAAGGCGCGCGACCGAATGATTGCGAACAAGATGCTGATTCGCGACGAGCAAAATGCGCTCGACAACGAGCGCCGGGCCGCGCATGCGCGACAACGCGACGAGCAGGCTGCGCTCAAGCGTGAGGCGCACGCGCGCGAGGCGCCTCAACGCGCGGCGCGTGAGCGCGAGAACGAGCAGTCATACGAAGAGAAGCAGCGCCAGCATGCGATCGATGAGGCGCGACGTAACGCGCAAGCGCCACAACGCGAGGCGAACCAGCGCGCGTACGATCAGAAGCAGGTGGACTACCAACGCAAGCTGGAGCAGGCGCGGCAGCAGGCTGCCCAGGATGCGCAGCAACGGGCAGACAATGCGCGCAAGTTCCAGCAGAAGCAGCAGCGCGCGGCGCAGCATGCGCAGGACGTACGCGAGCGCCAGGCCCGCGCCGCGCGCAAGCAGGGCGTTTCCACACCGGGCGCCGCGTCGGCAGCCTCCGGCACGGGCGGACAGTAGGGCCGCAGGCCCGGTTGGCGGACAAATGCCCAAGTCCTGCGTCAACCGCAGTAGAATCATGGTAAAGCGACTTTATTTCGGGTGCCGACGTCACAGGTGTGACGGCTCCAGATCGATCCGGAGGAAAAGGGCATGCAGCATGCATACGACGCTGACACGGTGGCAATCCAGAGCCAGATTGCTCGACTCCAGGATGAGCATCATGACCTGGACTGTCTGGTCAATCGGGTGGCTAGTGTGCCCGGCATGAGCGACCTCGAGCTGCAGCGGCTAAAAAAGCGCAAGCTGAAGGTCAAAGACACGATTACGCTGTTGCAGTTACAGCTGGGGCCAGATACCCATCATTGATGCAGCGCGGCGGCTCCCGCCGCGTTCGCGCGACACGCCGGTAGGCGTGCGCTGGCACGGCGCCACACCGACTTTGCAGGAATTGCCGCATTGACCTCCACGCCTGAATTGCGTCCGCGCGAACCGGATAGTTCGCCCTCGATCGATGGTGCGCCGGCCGCGCCGACGCTGACCCCGGACGGACTCACTGTTGCTCCGCGCCGGCTCGCCGAACTCGGCGTGATCTTCGCTGCGGACGGTGTGTTGGCCCGTCATATCGACGGCTATCGGCCGCGTGAAGCGCAACTGCGCATGGCGCAAGCGGTCGCGGCGGCGATCGATGCGACAGGCCGCCTGCCGGATGCCGGTGCGCTTGCGCTGGCCCATACTGAACGTCCATCGCGGCGGCTCAGCGCGCAGCGCGGCGAGCGGCGCGCTGCGCCGGGCGCCGCGCCTGCCGGTGCCGCGTCGTGCGACGCGGAGGCTACAGCGGGCGACAATACGCTGATCGTCGAGGCCGGTACCGGCACTGGTAAGACCTTCGCGTATCTCGTGCCCGCGATGCTGTGGGGGGGCAAGGTGATCGTGTCCACTGGCACTAAGCATTTGCAGGACCAGCTGTTCCAGCGCGACATTCCGACAGTGCGCGACGCGCTCGCGGTTCCCGTATCGATCGCGATGCTCAAGGGGCGCGCGAACTACCTGTGTCACTATTACCTGGCGCGCACTGCCGACAACGGCCGGTTGCCGTCGCGGCAGGACGCCGCGCATTTACAGGAAATCGTGCGCTTCGCGAAGGTCACGCGCAGTGGTGACAAGGCCGAGTTGGCTAGCGTGCCGGAAAACGCGCCAGTGTGGTCACTGGTGACGTCCACACGCGACAATTGCCTATCGCAGGAGTGCCCGCATTACAAGGACTGCTTTGTGATGCAGGCGCGTCGCGATGCGCAGCAGGCTGATCTCGTGGTGGTCAATCACCATCTGTTTTTTGCTGACATCATGCTGCGCGACACCGGCATGGCGGAGTTGCTGCCCAGCGCGAACACGATTATCTTCGACGAGGCGCACCAACTGCCCGAGACCGCGACACTGTTTTTCGGCGAGACGTTGTCTACCGCGCAATTGCTCGAACTGGCCCGCGATAGCGTCGCCGAAGGCCTGCTCAACGCGCGCGATGCAGTTGAATGGACGCGGCTTGGCGCGACGCTGGAGCGCGCGGCGCGCGACGTCAGGCTCGCGTTTAAGCAGGATTCGCTACGCATCTCGCAGTCGCAACTCGGCAACGAGCATCCGCTGTTCGACGCGCTCGTCGGCGTCGAAGCGGCGCTCGATGAATTGATCGCGGCGCTCACGCAGCAAGCCGAACGCGCGGAGCCGCTGGCCAATTGCCTGCGGCGCGCCCGAGAACTGCGGCAGATGCTCGATGGCTGGTGCGGGCCGGGCAATGCGCCGGCGCAAGTCGCGCCATCTGCGGGCTCGCGGCAGGGCACGCCATTGGGCGCAGCGCGGCAGCGCGGCGACGTTGCATCGGCATCAGGATCCGCTTCGGGATCGGTGCCACCCGACGACGCGGGCCAATTCGGCGACGAGAGGGTGCGCTGGGTGGAAGTATTTTCCCACACGGTACAATTGCATCAGACACCGCTGTCTGTCGCTCCGATATTCGCGAAGCAGCGCGCGGGCACGCCTCGCGCGTGGATCTTTACGTCCGCGACGTTGTCCGTGCGGGGCGATTTTAACCACTACGCCACGCAAATGGGCCTGAACGCGCGTCGCTCGATGACGCTGTCCAGCCCGTTCGACTATCCCAATCAGGCATTACTGTACGTGCCGCGCAATTTGCCGCAGCCGTCATCGCCGTATTTTACGGACGCGGTGTGTGATGCCGCGCTGCCGGCGATTGAGGCGTCCGGCGGCGGCGTGTTCGTACTATGCACGACACTGCGGGCGGTCGACCGGATGGCCGCGCGATTGCGCGACGCCATCCTCGCGCGGGGATGGTCGTATCCGTTGCTGGTGCAAGGCGAGGCCAGCCGCACCGAGTTGCTGGACCGTTTCCGTCAATACGGCAACGCGCTCCTGGTGGGCAGCCAGAGCTTCTGGGAGGGCGTGGACGTGCGTGGCGACGCGTTGTCGCTGGTGGTCATCGATAAGCTGCCGTTTGCGCCGCCCGACGACCCGGTATTGGCCGCGCGGCTGGACGCATTGACGCGCAAGGGGCTGAGCCCGTTCGCGGTGCACCAGTTGCCGCAGGCAGTGATCACGCTGAAACAGGGCGCCGGCAGGTTGATCCGTGCCGAAACCGATCGCGGTGTGCTGATGATCTGCGATCCGCGCTTGGTCGACAAGCCGTACGGCAAACGCATCTGGCAAAGCCTGCCCCCGTTCTGTCGCACCCGCGAGATCGATGTGGTACGGACCTTTTTTATCGGCTCGGCGCCAGCGAATCCGTCCGTCGATTCACACCCGATGCCTCAGTTGGCGTGACGGTCGCGGGCATCGCGCGGACATGAAAAAGCCTGGCGTAAGCCAGGCGATCCGACGCCAGGCGTGGCGCCACGCGGTATCAGAACCGGCGCGTGCGGCCGGCCCGGTTCACCAGAATTGATACCACGGCTTTTCACCCTTGCGCAGTGTGCGGGCGTGACCGGTCACGTATGGGCTGTCCGGAAACGTCGATGTAAGCACGCGCTGGGTATCGTCGGCGAGCTGCGGCTGGTTCAGCGCGCGATACGACAATATCATCACATGCAGCGCATCCTCGGTGGCCGGCGCATTCTTGTATTCCTTCAGCACCATTTGCGCGCGATTGATCGCGGCAACGTACGCGCCGCGCCGATAGTAATAGTCGGCGGTGTGCACTTCGTGCGACGCCAATGCGTTGACGATGTAACGCATGCGTTGTGCGGCGTCCGGCGCGTACTTGCTGCTCGGATACTTCTCGACGACGACGCGAAACGCATCGTACGAGTCACGCAACGCCTTCGGGTCGCGCTCGCTCATGTCCTGACCGGCGAAGCGGCCGAATAGACCCAGGTCGTCGTTGAAGCTGATTAGGCCCTTCAAGTAGTACGCGTATGCGATATCCGGATGGTCGGGGTGCAACTGGATGAAGCGGTCTACCGCTTGTTCGGCCGCCGCTGTTTCATTGTCCTTCCATTGGCAGTATGCGACGTTGATTTGCGCCTGTTGCGCGAAATGACCGAACGGATCGCGCCCCTGCAGCAATTCGAAGTACTTTGAGCACTTGCTCCAGTCACCGGCGGTAAAGGCGTCCTGGGCCTCCGAGTATAATTTCTGATTGGTCCACGCTGCCGTTTCGTCCGTTTTCTCGGGTAGCCCGTGGCAGCCGGCGACGATCGCCGCTGCGATGGTTACGGCAGCGATCCTCAATGTGTTCAGCACTCGCATGTCCAGTGAAGTCCAGATGACTCGTTCAAATGACCGGTCCAGCGCCGGCGTCGATCCGCACGATTATAGCCCAAGCGAAAGCTCGGCCCGCCTCGACGAGCAGGTTGCGCGGGTACCGCCGGCGTTGGCGGGCGAGCGGCTGGACAAGGTCCTTGCGCGACTGTTCCCCGCCTTCTCGCGCAGCCGCCTGCAGACGTGGATCGACGCGGGGCGCGTGACGTTGGACGGCGCACCGGCGCGGCTGCGCCAGCCAGTGCCGCCGGGTGCGACCGTGCGGCTTGTGCCGGACCTGCTACCGCAAGCGCTGGCGTTCGCGCCGGAGCCGGTGCCATTGCCAATCGTCTACGAGGACGACACCTTGGTTGTGATCGACAAGCCGGCCGGGCTGGTCGTGCACCCGGCTGCGGGCAATTGGAGTGGCACGCTGCTCAACGGCCTGCTGCATCGCTATCCGGACGCTGCCGGACTGCCGCGTGCGGGCATTGTGCACCGTCTGGACAAGGACACCTCAGGCCTCATGGTGGTCGCGCGGACGTTGGCTGCGCAGACAGATCTGGTCAGGCAGTTGCAGGCGCGCACGGTCAAGCGTCGCTATATTGCGCTTGCCTGGGGCGTGACGCCGCCGAGCGGATGCATCGACGCGCCGATCGGACGGGATCCGCGCGAGCGTACGCGCATGGCGGTGATCGCCGGGGCCGCCGGCAAGGCCGCGCGCACGCACTTCGAGACCGTGGCCAGCGGCGTGTGGGCCGGACAACCGGTATCGAGGCTGCGTTGTGATTTGGAGACCGGGCGCACGCATCAGATCCGCGTACATCTTGCCCATACCGGCCACCCGCTGCTTGGCGACCCGCTGTATGGCCGCGTGCGCAACGCGCGGCAACGGCCCGCGCTGCCCGCCGGCTTCGCACGCCAGGCGCTGCATGCGTGGCGGCTCGCGCTGGTGCACCCGGCCACCCACGCGCCGGTGGCGTGGCGCTCGGCGATGCCGGAGGACCTGGCGCAATTGGCCGCCGCGCTCGGACTGGCGGACACACCCGATGACGAAGCCGCGACAATCGACTTCGCACAGCAACACGCCTACGACGACGGCGGCAGTGTTGCCGACGATGAAGAGGACGAGTTCGAATGAATCCGATCGGCGCCCCGACGTCCCAACGCTTTGCCGAGTTGACGCTATCCGACTGCATCGTGCCGGACTGGCGCGTGAGCCAGCGCGTGTGTGCGCTGATGACCACGCGCGCCGGCGGCGTGAGCTGCGGCGCATATGGCGTGCTGCGCAATCAGCAATGTGCGCCTGGCGGCCTGAACCTGGGGCTGCATACCGGCGATGACATGGAGGCGGTGCGCGAGAACCGTCGCCGCGTGCTCGCGCTGGCGGGTGCGCACGCCGCCTGGCTCGAGCAGGTGCATGGCACGCGCGTGGTCAGCGCCGACGAAGTGGTCGGGACCGATCTGCTGACAGCCGATGCGCTGGGGCCGAAGGCCGATGCCAGCGTGACCGACCGCGCCGGGGTGGTTTGCGCGATACTGGTGGCCGACTGCATGCCGGTGTTGATTTGCGACGAAGCCGGCCGGGCCGTGGGTGCCGCGCATGCCGGATGGCGCGGGCTCGTGGGCGGCGTGATCGAGCATACGGTCGGTGCGGTGCGCGCGTTGCGCGCGCGCCATGAGCACGCGCCCGGGGTGCTGCACGCGTATCTCGGTCCATCGATTGGTCCATGTGCGTTCGAAGTCGGGGAAGAGGTGCGCGCCGCGTTCCTCGACGCGTCGCTGCCGGACGAGCGTGATGCGACCGATGCAGCGTTCGTCGAGCTGCCCTCGCGTGCTATCGATGACGTTTCACGTGTCGATGACGTCGCCGATGTGCACGGCGATGGCCGATGCAAGTACTTCGGGAATCTTGGCGCGCTAGCCCGGCTGAGGCTGGCCCGGGTCGGCGTGCACCATGTGAGCGGGCCCCACGCGTGCACGTTCAGCGATCCGGCGCGCTTCTATTCCTATCGACGGGACCGCACGACGGGCCGCATGGCAGCATTGATCTGGTTGGCCTGACCGTATGTGTGGTGTGGCGGCGGCCCGCACCGCCATACCACACGGCTGCGGTCGCGGTCGCGTGCCGCGACCTCGGGAAAATGCCGATTAAAAAAATGGCGCAGTGCGGCAAAATCGGTCGTCGTGATTGACACGCGTCGTGCGGGGGAGCAAGAATGCCCGGAGGCAGTCGATCGGCGACGGCCTTGCGGCGCGTTTGCGCGACCGATACGTAGCCTGCCTTTGTCACGCTATAAGAGCACCAGTCACTCCATACGGGTATGGCAGACTCATCCAGAACCTCGCAGCCATCCAGCACTGGTGCTTCCTCAGTTGGGGATTCGGCTGGCGATATCCGACCTCTGTTCGACGGCTGGCTAAACGCATGGCGCCAGTTCACGGACCCGGCCACTTGGCCGCAACGAATGACGGCCATGCAGCAGGCCGTGGTCGCACAGCCGGCGGCGCGCGGCGCAGACGAGCGCGCGGGTGGCGCAGAGGACGGCAAGGGCCGCGCCGATTTGCCACACGGCGGCGCAACTGCCGCGCCTATGGCTGGACTGGCCACGTTGTTCGGTCCGGCATGGGCCAGTGCATTCGGTCCCGCGCTGACTGCGTCGCCGTTTGTGTTTGCGCTGCTCCATGCCGCCGGCGGGCTGTCGAATGTGCCGGCCGCGTTGACGAACCCGTTTGCGTCGCTCGGTGCGGTGCCCAGCGTGAGATTCGATCCGCAGCGATTGCAAGCGCTGCAGCATGACTATCTGCACGAGTGCCAGACATTGATCGAGCGCGCGTTGAAATTCACGCCGGGCTCGGCGGACATCGACGCGCTGTTTGAGCCGGGCGACCGCCGTTTCAGCGCCGACGAATGGAAGGCGACGCCGACCTACGCGCTGGCGGCGGCGTGGTACCTGCTCAACTCGCGCTATCTGAACAAGCTTGCGGATGCACTGGATGCGGATGCGAAGACGCGCGAGCGGATCCGTTTCGTCGTCGAGCAGTGGATCGCTGCGGCATCGCCAAGCAATTTTCTTGCGCTCAATCCGGAAGCGCAAAAGATGCTGCTCGACACCCAGGGAGAAAGCCTGCGGCAGGGCATCGCGAACTTGTTGGCGGACCTGCAACGCGGCAAGATCTCGCAGACCGACGAATCGCGTTTCGTGGTCGGCAAGAACCTGGCGAGTACCGAAGGCTGGGTCGTGTTCGAGAACGAGTTGATCCAGCTGATCCAATACACGCCACGCACGCCGACGGTCTACGAGCGGCCGCTGCTGGTCGTGCCGCCGTGCATCAACAAATTCTACATTCTGGACTTGCAGCCGGACAATTCGCTGGTGCGCTATGCGCTCGACGAGGGCCACCTCGTGTTTCTGATATCGTGGCGCAATGCGGATGCGTCGATTGCACACAAGACGTGGGACGACTATATCGCCGACGGCGTGCTCGCGGCGATCGATGCTACGCGCGACATTACCGGCCGTGAGCAGCTCAATACGCTCGGCTTCTGCGTCGGTGGCACGCTGCTCGCGACGGCGCTGGCCGTGTGTGCCGCGCGTGGCGAGCGCCCGGCGGCGTCGATGACGCTGCTCACCGCGATGCTGGATTTCGGCGACACCGGTGTGCTCGATGTGTTCGTTGATGAGGCGCACGTCGCGATGCGCGAACAGACGATTGGCGCAAAAGGGGGCGGCGCGCCAGGCCTGATGCGCGGCGTCGAGTTTGCGAACACGTTCTCGTTCCTGCGGCCAAACGACCTGGTATGGAACTACGTGGTCGACCATTACTTGAAGGGACGCACGCCGGCACCATTGGACCTGCTGTACTGGAACAGCGATTCAACGAATTTGCCGGGGCCCATGTATGCGCGCTATCTGCGCCAGACGTATTTAGAGAACCGCTTGCGCGTGCCGGGCGGCGTGACGGTGTGCGGGGAGCCGGTGGATCTGGCCCAGATCGACGTGCCCACGTTCATCTATGGATCAAGGGACGACCACATCGTGCCGTGGCGCACCGCGTACGCATCGACGTCGCTGCTTAGCGGTCCGCTCAAGTTCGTGCTTGGCGCATCCGGTCACATTGCGGGGGTGATCAATCCGCCGGCCAAGAACAAGCGCAGTTATTGGGCGATCGAAGGGGAAACACGCGCGTTGCCAAATGACCCCGAGCAATGGCTCCAGCAATCCACGCAGCGGCCCGGGAGCTGGTGGCCGGAATGGTCGGGGTGGCTGGCGCAGTACGGCGGCAAACGGATCAAGGCGCGAGCGAAGTCCGGCAATGCGACATACCTGCCGATTGAACCCGCGCCGGGCCGTTATGTCCTCGTGCGCGACGTATAAACCTGTCGCGCATGCAATCGGATAAGGGTTTTTAAAAAGGAAAGCGAATGACTGACGTTGTGATCGTGTCCGCCGTCCGTACCGCGGTCGGTAAATTCGGTGGTTCGCTGGCGCGCATTCCCGCGCCCGAGCTTGGTGCAACGGTGATCCGGGCTGCCCTGGAGCGGGCCGGCGTGAAGCCGGAGCAGGTCAGCGACGTGGTTCTCGGGCAGGTGTTGACCGCCGGCTCCGGTCAAAATCCGGCGCGCCAGGCGCTGATCAGGGCCGGGCTGCCCACTGCCGTGCCGGCGATGACAATCAACAAGGTCTGCGGCTCCGGCCTGCAAGCGGTGATGCTGGCCGCCAACGCGGTGATCGCCGGCGACGCGCAGATCGTGGTCGCCGGCGGCCAGGAGAACATGAGTGCCGCGCCGCACGTGCTGCCCGGTTCGCGCGACGGCTTCCGGATGGGAGAGGCGAAGCTGATCGACAGCATGATCGTCGACGGCTTATGGGACGTCTACAACCAGTACCATATGGGCATCACCGCCGAGAACGTCGCACAGGAGTACGGTATTACGCGCGAGGCACAAGATCAGTTCGCCGCGCTGTCGCAGAACAAGGCCGAAGCTGCGCAGAAGGCCGGCCGCTTTGACGACGAGATCGTGCCGATCGATATTCCGCAGAAGAAGGGCGAGCCGGTGCGCTTTGCGACCGACGAGTTTGTGCGCCACGGCGTGAGCGCAGAGTCGCTGGCCGGGCTCAAGCCGGCGTTTTCAAAGGAGGGCACGGTTACCGCAGCGAACGCATCAGGCATCAATGACGGCGCGGCGGCGCTTGTCGTGATGTCGGCGAAGAAAGCCGAGGCACTCGGCTTGAAGCCGCTGGCCCGGATCAAGGCGTACGCGAGCGCGGGGGTGGACCCGGAGGTGATGGGCATGGGCCCGGTGCCCGCCTCGCGTCGCTGCCTGGAGCGCGCGGGCTGGTCGGCGGCCGACTTGGACCTGATGGAGATCAACGAGGCGTTTGCCGCGCAAGCGCTGGCGGTTCATCAAGAAATGGGTTGGGACGTGTCGAAGGTCAATGTGAATGGCGGCGCGATCGCCATCGGTCATCCGATCGGCGCGTCCGGTGCGCGTATCTTGGTCACCCTGTTGCATGAAATGCGTCGGCGCGATGTGAAGCGCGGTCTGGCGTCGTTGTGCATCGGTGGCGGCATGGGGGTTGCACTCGCGGTCGAACGTGACTGAGCGGCATCGGCGCAGGCAACAGAATCAATATCGGAGGACGTGACAGATGACACAACGCATTGCATACGTAACGGGAGGGATGGGCGGCATCGGCACCGCAATCTGCCAACGGCTGCACCGCGATGGATTTCGTGTGGTGGCCGGGTGCGGCCCAAACTCGCCCCGTCGCACGAAATGGCTCAACGATCAGAAGGCATTGGGCTTCGAGTTCATCGCGTCCGAGGGCAATGTCGGCGATTGGAGTTCAACCAAAGCAGCGTTCGACAAAATCAAGGCCGAAGTCGGTGATATCGACGTGCTGGTCAACAACGCGGGCATCACGCGTGACGTGGTGTTTCGTAAGATGACCGTCGAGGACTGGACCGCGGTGATCAACACGAACCTGACGAGCCTATTCAACGTCACGAAGCAGGTCATCGACGGCATGGTCGAGCGCGGCTGGGGACGGGTGATCAATATCTCGTCGGTGAACGGCCAAAAAGGGCAATTCGGGCAGACAAACTACTCGACGGCCAAGGCCGGCATCCATGGTTTCACGATGGCGCTCGCGCAAGAGGTGGCGACCAAGGGCGTGACCGTCAATACGGTGTCGCCGGGCTACATCGGCACCGACATGGTCAAGACGATTCGTCAAGACGTGCTCGAGAAAATCATTGCAACCATTCCAGTGAAGCGCTTCGGCGCGCCGGAGGAAATTGCATCGATTGTCTCGTGGCTCGCCTCGGATGAATCGGGCTTTGCGACAGGTGCGGACTTTTCCCTGAACGGTGGTCTGCACATGGGGTGATGCGCGTGTGGCGCGCCACCCCACGCGTGCCGCGGATGCATCGCAGAACAAGGGACATGCCGTCCGTCGAGGATGGCACGTCCGCATTCGTCCTTGAAGGCATGACATGACGACTACGAAGAAACCTGCCGAACGTCTGGTCAAGAAATATCCGAACCGTCGGCTCTACGATACCGAGACGAGCACATACATCACGTTGAGCGACGTGAAGCAGCTCGTGCTCGATCAGGAAGCGTTCAAGGTGGTGGATGCCAAGTCCAACGAGGACCTGACCCGCAGCATCCTGCTGCAGATCATCCTGGAAGAGGAAAGTGGCGGGGTGCCGATGTTCTCGTCGTCGATGCTGTCGCAAATCATTCGTTTCTATGGTCATGCGATGCAAGGCTTGATGGGAACGTACCTGGAGAAAAATATCCAGGCATTCATCGATATCCAAAACAAGTTTGCCGAGCAGTCGAAGGGACTGTACGACAACAATGCGCTGAACCCGGAAATCTGGTCGCAGTTCATGAACATGCAAGCGCCGATGATGCAAGGCATGATGACCAGCTACATCGAACAGTCGAAGAACATGTTCGTGCAGATGCAAGAACAAATGCAGAATCAGGCCAGGACCCTGTTTAGCAGCTTTCCGTTCGCACCGGGTGGTGGCAGCTCATCGTCTGGCAGCGACAAGAAATAGTTGGCGCCAGTGCGCCGAGTAGCGCTCCAGCCCGGTAGCCGATGCCCGCCGGGCTAATACAGCGTATACGGTCGCCGGCCGGATTTTACAAACCGGTGAATTTGTTAACTGGCGTTTCAGTCAACAGCAACGGATAGCGTTTCTCAGCCTGCGCTGGGCGGGGCGTGTTGCGCTTAAGGAGTGCGGCAACCACGCATGCGTCGTTCTCATTTCCGCGTGGGGAGGCTATGCTCGGTTGAGTCGTTTACCTGTGCGATTCACAGACATCGTTTCAACTAAAATGAGGCGATGGACCGAGAGATTGCCGCGCGATTACGTTGGGTGTAACATGTATCATGAGGCCGGCGTTGCCGGCCTCGTGTGCGCGCAGTGTGGCATCTGCCAACCGACACGTCGCAAATGGCTACGTCGCTACATTGTTAAATGGCTAAGCGCGCCGCTTCTATCTAGGCGTCACGAGCCGCAACCCTGGCAAGTCGACAAAGTCGGCACGGTTAAGTGTCATCAGCGCATCGCCGTGCTCGATCGCCTGTGCAGCGATCCACAGATCATTGTAGCGAGGCCGTGGTGACCGACCAGATTGCTTGACAAAAGCCGCAAGCACGCCGAATGCGGCGGCAGTCTGCTGCGACACCTCACGAATCGGGCACCGCTCAAGCTGTTGTAGATGGGCAGCGCGCACGGCCCGCTCGACAGGATCCGTGCAAGCTTGCACGCCAAATCCGAGTTCGCCCAACGAAATGACTGAGATGAACACGGGTGCGTCGCCAGCGAGTTCGATCACGGTTTGCGAATCAAGCGTTTTTGCGGCTAATGCAACCCAAATGCAACTGTCAAGGATTACGCCCATGGATCTCGCACGCTGTTATCCAAGTCAGTACGGCTGTCAGCCAGCCAAGCCGTGGCCTGCCGCGGCGTGAGCGCTACGGGCAGCCCCGCGAGCGCTTGGGTGGCGGTCATGGTCAGTTTGGGGGGCACAATTCGAGCCACCGGAACATGGTTACGCTCGACGATGATGGTTTGGCCTTGACGCGCGACGGTATCTAAAACCTGGCGGGTTTGTCGGGCAAGTTCGGTGGCAGTGATTGCCTGCATGTTGACCTCCTAATAAGGATCAGTACGTATTTTACGTATTCTGTCGCCTCATGTCGATTACATTTTTACAATTGCGCGGGGCAGACGATTACAGCGGCATTACGCGGTTGGTCGCTGCGTCGGTTCAGCGTGCTCTCGATGCATACCTCGACGTGCTCGGTCCGCACGAGGATCACCGGCCCGACGATGAGCCTCCGTCACCGGGTTTCGAATATAAAGGAGAAAATCGGATCGGAAATGCGCGCTACGCACACGACTGAATCGCACACATCAGTTGAACCTACCGTAGCCTTTTTTAAAATGGCCTTCTCACGTTCGAGGCGTTCTATACGCGCCTCGAGTTCTTTAATGCGTTGCTGATCTGGCGTGATCGCCTTGCCTTGCGGCGTGATGCCCTCACGTTCCTGCTGAAGCTGGTGCACCCAGCGACGCAGTACCGTCTCGCCAACGCCCACCGAACGGCTCGCCTCCATATGGCTATAGCCCTGCTCGAGCACCAGACAGGCGGCTTGCTGTTTGAATTCCGGGGAAAACGTACGTCGCTGCTTCTTCATCAGACACCTCTTCATGGCGAGCATTCTCGCCTAGATCAGTGTCCGGTTTCATTAGACTTCATTAGACCACTACATGGACGTATTCCTCCCAGAGTAGTTGCAACGTCACGCCCTTACGGCGCAGGTCACGGTGCATCGCCGCGTAGTCCGGTTCAACCCTTCGGGTCGAAATCGCCGTCTGCGCAGGCAGGTCCAACCTGATCTCGAGCTCGTCGTCGGCGAGCGCTTCGACGGCAGCCCAGTCGAGGCCCGCCGCGCTGGCGCGTGCAGCGTATGCCGAGATGGCGCCGACGCTGATGCCGATCGCCCGGCTGATCTGGCGTTGCGACAAGCCGCACGCCCACTTCAGTCGCAGTACTTCCCTCAGTTTGCGCATGCTCATCCGATGTGCCAGCATCAAACTGTCCCCTAAAAAGAGACAAGGCTAACGCTCGTCGTTGATCACATGCGCAACACCACCGCCGAGCCGCAACGGTCATCTCGTTTCACTCGCGTGATCAGCTGTTATTGCGGGAACGTGATCGCCCGTTTCGGCAAGATGATCGCTCGTTTCGGAAACCGGTGATCAGCGATCACCTTCGAGCGAAACGACCGATCACCATCAATCGGAACCACTGATCACGTTCACCGAAATATAAACCGCGCGGCGATTCCCGATCCGCACCACTAAAATGAGCAACTCGTCATCCTGAATCTTGGCGATGACTCGATAATCGCCCACACGATATTCCCAGAACTCACCTAGTTTTACCCCCTTGAGCGCTTCCCCCATGCTGCGCGGGTCGTCCAATTTGGCCACCCGGTCGAAAAGAAATCGCAACACGCGCTCGGCCTGCGGCGGGCCAAGCTTCTTGAGCTCTTTCGCCGCTGCCGTCTCGACTTTAGCCTGCCAGGCCATACTGCTTCATCAGGTCTTCCAATGCAATGGCCTCGGTTTGGCCAGCACGAAGATCTGCCAGGCGTTGTTCGGCAAGATACACGTCCTCCAAATTGTCGATATGTTCAAGGATCGCCTCGCGCGCGTAAAAGGTCTTAGTCCGCCCCGTAGCAGCCGCCAAAGCTTCTAGACGGCTCTCGATCCCCTGTGGAAGTCGGATCGCTAGCATCAAAATCTCCTCAAAAGCTATGCTATACATGTAGAGCATAGGCAGAGAATTCTTGGTTTCCCGCGTGGGCATCAAGCCAGCTTTTTTGTGCTTTGCCTGCCGCGCTCGATTTCACTCTCTCACCCGGTTGCATCAAAATTTTGAAGGGCTAGCTGCCTCAAAGCCAGTCTCGATTTCCCCATCTGCCCCCAGCCTCATGCCACACGACACCGTATCGACACCGCCATATCCGCCGCCCGCCTGCCTTACCCGAGCACGACGTGCCGCGCGGCCGCTCAGTGTGCGAACGGCACATGCCTGATTCGATCGCGACGCTGCGCTGGCGCATCGCTAGGTCAGTTCATAATCCCAGTTCGGTGGCGATGATGTTGCGTTGAATATCAGAGGTTCCCGAATAGAGGAGGGATGCGATGGCGTCGCGCAGTCCTCTTTCAGTAGGGGTTTGAGCGAGGTAGCCTTGCGCACCGTAAATGCGCAGTGCGTCTAGCGAAAACTTCGTGTACGTCTCCGAGACGAACAGCTTTGCACAGGCCGCTTCCAGCGTGGCATCTTTGCCCGCATCCTTGAGCCGCCCTACCCGATAGACGAGTTCGCTCGCGGCATCGAGGTTGACTTTCATGTCGGCGAGGCGATGGGAGATGGCTTGATTCTTTCCAATGGGTTGACCGAACTGGCGGCGGGTACGCGCGTGGGTAATGCATGCTTCAAGGCGGCGGCGCATGGCGCCCAACGTGGTGGCAAGAATGCATCCACGTTCATATTCCATGGCACTTTCAAAGACCTTGACGCCTCGTCCTTCTCGTCCCAGTACGGCATCGGCCGAGACACGGCAGTCCTTGAGTGTGATCCGGCCCATCTGTGCAGTGCGCAGTCCCATCTTTTCCAAAGGCGGGCTCAGCTCCAGGCCCGGGTTGGTCGTCTCGACCAGGAACGCGGTGACGCCCAGTGGACCGAGCGTGGGGTCAATGGTGGCGTAGAGGACGCATAGATCCGCGATAGGGGCGTTGGTGATGTAGGTTTTCGAGCCGTTGAGGACATAGCTGTCGCCGTCTCGTACCGCTTGGGTGCGCATGGAGAACACGTCTGAGCCTGCTTCGTCTTCCGTCGAGGCATTGGCCCCGATCAACGAGCCATCCATCAAGCCTGGCAAAAAGCGCGAGCGCTGTGCCGGTGTGCCGTGGATGGCCAGCGGCAGGGCCACGGTCCACAGGTGCGCGTTGAGCGAGAACAGCAGTCCCAAGTCTTCGCTGCCGTATCCCAGGCCGTCCATGACGGCAAGCAGGTCGGACAGCGGCGCGCCCGCTCCCCCGTACTCCTCGGGTAGGGCCATACTGAACAGGCCAAATTCTGCGCATCGGCGCCAGCCGTCCCGATGAAAAGTGCTGGCACGCTCGGCGGTTGCGATGTCTATACTGAGCTGGTCGCGGGCAAAACAGGCGGCATGCTCGCGCAGCGCGACTCGTCGTTCATCAGGCGGGTTTGGCATTGCACTGACGCTCCAAAAGTTGATAGTGGGTCTTGCCCGTCGAGGTGCGGGGCAGATCAGGAAGGTAGCGAAATTGGTCGGGCACCATGTACTGTGCGAGTCGGTTGTAACAGAACCGACTCAAATCGGTGGGGCAGACCGGGATATCGCGAGTCACGACAAATGCCGTGATGGTGGTGTTCCCGTCGGAACCGGAGCTGACCACCGCACAGGCGGTCAGGTCAGGATGGGCAGCCAGACATGATTCAATCTCATCCAACTCAATCCGGTATCCATGACGCTTAATCATACGATCCAGCCGCCCCAGCAAGAGGTAGCCTTCGCACGAGGAGCGAACGACGTCTCCGGTGTTGTACCAGCGTTGGCCGTCGAGTTGAAAAAATCGCTGAGCCGTTTTCTCGGGAGCATTCCAATAGCCGGTCACGACAGACGGCCCTGCGACGCATAACAGGCCGGGTTCACCGTCGGGTACCGGTCGCTGATGCTCATCGACGACGATCGTGTTGCAGTGGTCGCAGGGATGACCAATCGGCAACGGTTCGACGCGCTCTGCCGGTATGGGCGTGGGTACCCGGTAGGCAGTGCACACGTTGGTCTCGGTGGGGCCGTACAGATTGTAGTAAGCTGGTTGGGGCCACAGCTGCAGCAACCTGCGCAACTTCGCGATGGGAAAGACCTCGCCGGCGAAGAGCACGAGCCGTAGCCGGTTCGGAGCCGGGCTGCGCCCGTTGTGCTGTTCGGCCAGCATACCTAGAATGGCCGGTGCTGAATACCAAACCGTGATCGCCCGGGCGGAGATCAATGTAGCGAGATGGCGTGGGCTTGCAGCTAGGTCGGCGTCGATCAGGTGAAGGCATGCGCCATTCTTAACGCAGACATAGAGGTCGAAGATCGATAGGTCGAAGTGCAAGGGGGCGTGGCTCGATACCTGGTCTTGCGCTGTCACATTGAAGGTAGCGGAGGCCCATTCGACGAAGCTTATCGCGTTGCGCTGGCTGATGGCGACCCCTTTCGGTGTCCCGGAGGAACCGGAGGTATAAAGAATGTAGGCGAGCCGGTTCACATCCGGCGGGCTGCGTGGATACGCGTGTTTCTCGCCGTGCAGCATGTCCAGCGTTCGCCAGCCTTCACGTGGATCGTTCGTTTCCTCGTGACGAGGCTGCATCACCACCACGCGAGGCTTAAGCTGGGGTGCGTGTTGGATTAAATGCCGCGCTGATTCGGGGTCGGTGAAGATGATCCGAACATCGCAATCGCTGAATAAGGTGGCGGCACGCGTGCTTGAACTGCCCACGTCGGTGGGCACATAGGCCGCGCCTAGACGGAGTATGCCAAAGATAGCCGCAAGCGTCCGCGCGCTTTTGCGCATAAAAAGCCCGACACGATCCCCTGCCACAATCCCGTTGCGGTGAAGGAAAGCGGCGATCCTATCGGCTGCTGCAGACAGTTCTGCATAGCTCAACGCAGATCCGTCGGAGTCGACGAGCGCACGAGCACTCGGCTGTCGCGCTGTCGTGTCGTCTAAGTATTTGGCTAAGTTCGCTGGTGGCTCGGACTGTTGTCCCCGCGGCACAATGTCGGTCGTCATTTTTCGCTCTCCGATGACTTTTCATCCACATAGCACGCGATCTCACGAATGGTGGTAAAGCGCGTCCTCGGGTCGCTGACACCGACGATGAGGCCGAACTCGTCCTCGACAAATGAGACCAGGCGCATGGTGGCCAATGATGAAAGCAGCCCCGACTCCCTCAGATTGAAATCGTCAGCAATGTCCGAGTGATTTCCTTTTAGGATAGTGTCGATCACAAAAGCACGAATTTTGGCCAAGGTATCCGACATGGGCTTCTCCTTTAATGGTCATGGACGACAAAAGTTCTGGCTCTTTGCCCCTACGCTCGCTTTGCCCGGTTTTGTCCAAGCCTCTGGGCAGTCATGTAGCGCTCTACCCAATGGATGATTTGCCAGTGACAGCGTTAAGTGCTGTAGAGGGGCATGGTGCGTAACTCTTTGTGTATCGAACAATCGCCATAGGCGGTGCGCTAACGTACCCATTGGGGCACCTGGACATGATGCTAGCAAGCGCGGTACCTGCTGGAACCCTGTTTCTCGTTAAATTTGGCCTTTCATGAGGAACGCTCTACTGTTATGTCCCGGCAGACTCCTCGGTGATCGGGGTGGCCCAATGCATCATAGTTAATCAGAAGATACGCTAATTGATGACATAGAATGCCGAAATAAGATGGGTCAGCCGCTCTGCCGTGCGCAGCGGCGACTCTTCTGCTTTGTAGCCCGATTTCAGGATTTTGTGAAACACTTCAATTTTCTATTGCAAGGCTACCAGTCGAATTTTTTGACAGCCTGCTTGACAGCAGTGACAGGCAAATGGGCGGTTAGCTCCCATTTCATGCATTTCTTGCCTGGTGGTGCCGCTCGTTCAAGGGTGTGAATCACTGTCAACACCAAGGAATGATGGCAGACGCTTTACAGTCTTTTAACGCGGCGCTAAGCGTTGCGATTACCTGAATCTTTCTGGCGGCTCTTGATAGCCGGGCATAGTGCTTGCGGGCTCTGAAGCATTTAACGTCGAACTGATGGGGCAGCGAACGGGTGCGTTGCCGTAGCCGTATGGCTCAATAAAAGTGATGTTTGGAGGAGTAAATGAAGAAGTCCTCCAGTCCTGAACCCGGTGCCTGTGCGGCGCGCTGACGCGTGCCGATGAATGACCCTGACTGCCGCAGTGAGTGGTTAAAAATTGCACGCGACGTGTGATAAAAGCCGGAGCGGTTCCCGAAGAACAACAATAGATTCCGATTGCGTCGTTATATTAATTGGTACACCTATTAATTAACAGGCTGCTTAGTCGCCTGAATCGGAGCTTTGTTATGGATGCTTGCATCACGCCCGTTACCCAGCCGTTATCCAGTGCGCAAACCGAAGTTTGGCTCGCGCAGCAACTACATCCAGACAGCCCTGTTTACAACATTGCGCAGTACACGGTGATCGATGGCGAGATTGGGGCGGCCGTCTTTGAAGTGGCATTGCGCCAAGTTATCGATGAGGCCGACACCCTGCGCTTGCAATTTGTCGATAGCGATGACGGGCTGCGGCAGAGGATCAGTGCACCCGCATGGTCGATGCCGGTGCTGGACCTCACGTCACAAGCCGATTCTGAAGCAGCGGCCCAGGCGTGGATGCAAGCCGATTATCAGCAATCGGTCAATCTGATGCAGGGGCCGCTTTTTGGCTATGCGTTGCTAAAAGTGGCGCCCGCGCAGTGGATTTGGTATCAGCGCTATCACCATATCATGATGGATGGATATGGTCAGTACCTGATCGCACAACGCGTTGCACACGTGTATAGCGCGCTGTGCGCGGGAACGGCGCCGGCGGCATGTGATTTTGGCTCGATCCGACAGCTATTGGAAAGCGATGCGCAATATCAGACCTCCGCCCAGAGGGAGAAGGACGAAGCGTATTGGCTCAAGCACTGCGCCCATTGGCCTGAGCCGGCGACGCTGGCAAGCCGCGCAGCCCCTGCTTTCCAGCAGCGGCTGCGTCAGACGACTGACCTGGCCATTCAATGGGTAGCCGACTATGTGTTGGATGCGGGTCGGCTGGCGCAGTTTCTGAGCGCCGCGCTCGCTGCGTATCTGCATCGCATGACTGGTGCGCAAGACGTGGTGTTCGGTTTTCCAGTGACTGCCCGCTTGGGGGCAGACTGGCATATTCCTGGCATGGTCGCCAATACGGTTCCGTTGCGGTTCAGATTCGAGCCGGAGATCAACTTAGTGTCGTTGATGCGGCAGGCGGCGAAGGAAATCCAAAGCGCACTTCAATATCAACGCTACCCGAGCGAAGCGTTGCAGCGTCAACTTGGTTTGGCGCCGGGGCAGTCACTATTGGGCATCAAGGTCAACGTGATGCCGTTTGACTACGCGCTGTCGTTTGGCGGGCATTCATCGACGAACCATAATCTGCTTGCGGGTCCGGTTGAAGATCTAATGCTCGGTGTTTATTGGACACCCAATAGCCGTCAATTACGGATCGATTTTGATGCCAATCCTGCTTGCTACACCGCGGAGATGCTCGACGCGCATCAGCGCCGGTTTATCCGGTTCATGCAAGTGCTCGCTGCCGATGCCATGCAACCGATTAGCGAGATCGATCTGCTCGACGCCGACGAGCGGCATCGGCTGCTGGTCGAGTGGAATGCGACGCAGCGGGACTACCCGTCGTACTTATGCATCCACCAGTTGTTCGAAGCGCAGGTCGAGCGCACGCCCGAGGCAGTGGCACTGGGGTATGAAGATCAAACGTTTAGCTATGCGCAGCTGAACGCACAGGCCAATCGCTTGGCACACCAGTTGATTGAGCTGGGTGTCAAGCCGGACGCGCGCGTGGTGATCTGTGTGCAGCGCAGTCCCGCACTGGTCGTCGGGCTACTGGCGATTTTAAAGGCCGGCGGCGCCTATGTGCCGCTCGATCCGAGCTATCCGAGTGAGCGCTTGACGCATATCCTCGCTGATGCGGCACCGAAGATTGTACTCGCCGATGCGGCCGGGCGCACTGCGTTGGGCGAGGCGGCGCTCGCGTCCTGCACGGTGCTCAATCCAGCCATCCTGCCGGCATTGCCGGACACGAATCCGTCGGTAGCCGCGCTGACGGCCCGGCATCTGGCGTATGTGATTTATACGTCGGGCTCGACCGGCACGCCCAAGGGCGTAATGGTCGAACATGCGCAAGTGGTGCGGCTGTTCGAGGCGACGCAACCGTGGTATGGCTTTAACGAGCATGATACTTGGTGCCTGTTTCACTCGTTTGCGTTCGATTTCTCGGTCTGGGAGCTGTGGGGTGCACTGCGTTATGGCGGCAAGCTTGTCATCGTGCCCCATCCCATTGCTCGCTCTGCCGACGCTTTTTACCAGTTGATTTGTGAGCAGGGTATCACCGTCTTAAATCAGACCCCCAGTGCGTTTAAGGCGTTGATGGCTAGCCAAGCACACAGCGCCTTATCGGATCAATTGCGCTATGTGATCTTAGGCGGGGAGGCGCTGGAGCCGACGCTCTTACAGGCGTGGTATGCGACGCACGACGAGCGTCATCCGCAATTAGTGAACATGTATGGGATTACCGAAGCGACCGTGCATGTGACGTATCGGCCGCTTCGGCAGCAAGACAGCGAGCAAGCGGGGAGTCCAGTGGGCACACGGATTCCGGATCTGACGATTTATCTGCTCGATGCGCACGGCCAGCCAGTGCCACTGGGTGCGGTCGGTGAACTGTACATCGGTGGCGCAGGCGTCGCACGGGGCTACCTGAACCGCCCGACGCTGACCGCTGAACGCTTTGTGCCCGATCCGTTCTCGGCCGAGCCGGATGCACGGCTGTATAAGACCGGGGATGTGGCGCGCTATTTACCGGACGGCAATCTGGAGTATTTGGGGCGCAACGATGAGCAAGTGAAGATTCGCGGCTTTCGGATTGAACCGGGTGAGATCGAAGCGTGCTTAACGGCGCACCCACAGGTGCGTGATGCGGTGGTGCTGACAACCGGTGAGGGCACGGCTAAGCGGCTCGTGGCGTATGTGCAGGCCGAAGCGGACGAGCACCTTGCGCGCACAGGCGGCGGCGAGGCTGCCCGAGTATATGGTGCCCAGTGCATTTGTACGGCTGGACGCGTTTCCGCTGACACCCAACGGTAAGCTGGATCGGCGTGCACTGCCTGAGCCGGACGCTGACGCGCTCGCGCATCAAGCGTATGAAGCGCCGCAAGGCGAGCTCGAGACAACGCTCACGACAATCTGGGCGGAGCTATTGGGTGTCGAACATGTGGGTCGGCACGACAGCTTCTTTGCGCTCGGCGGGCACTCGCTGCTGGCGGTGCGGTTGATGAACCGGGTGAGAATGCTGGGTGCCGACGTGCCGCTGGCGACCTTGTTTGCGGCGCCCACGTTGGCCGCGTTTGCCGCAGCGCTCGACGCCCACTGGCAACAAGGCACCGAGATGCTGCCCGAGATCACGCCGGTGTCGCGCGAAGGCAGTTTGCCATTATCGTTCGCCCAGCAGCGGCTGTGGTTCCTCGCACAGCTCGATGGGGAGAGCGACACGTATCATATTCCGCTGGCGCTGCATGTGCGCGGGCCGCTTGATCGGGCCGCATGGCAACAGGCATTGGATGCGCTGTTGGCGCGTCATGAAGCGCTGCGCTCGACGTTTGTGAGCGTTGAGGGTCAGCCGCAAGTGCAATTGCTGCCGGCGGATAGGGGCGTGCCGCTGCGCTGGCATGATCTGCGCGGCGTGCCGGATGCCGACGCGCAGTTGTCGTGTTTGACCGCCGATGAAGCGCGTGCGCCGTTTGATCTGGTGCAGGGGCCGCTGATCCGCGCGCGTGGCATCCAATTGGCTGATAATGAGTATCGGCTAGTGCTCACGATGCACCATATCGTGTCGGACGGCTGGTCGTTTGGCGTGTTGGTGCGTGAGTTGAACGCGCTGTACGCCGCGAACGTGGGGGCGCAAACCGATCCGCTGCCGCCGCTAGCGGTTCAGTATCCGGACTATGCAGCGTGGCAACGACAATGGCTCACGGGTGAGCGGCTGCAGGCGCAAAGCGACTACTGGCGCACGACGCTGGCCGACGCACCCGCGCTGCTTGAGCTACCGACCGACCGGCCTCGCCCAGCGCAACAGTCGTTTGCCGGTGCACAGGTGCCGGTGCGTATTGATGCATCGACCACGCAAGCGCTCAAGCACTTAAGCGCGGAGCATGGCACGACGCTATTTATGACGGTGCTTGCTGCATGGAGCGCGGTACTCGCGCGCCTGTCGGGCCAGTGTGATGTGGTTATCGGCACACCCAGCGCTAATCGTAACCACCGCCAGATCGAGCCGTTGATCGGCTTTTTTGTCAATACATTGGCGTTGCGTGTCGACTTATCTGGCGAGCCCAGTACGAGCGAGTTACTTAAGCACGTGCGGCGCACGACGCTGGACGCACAAGCACACCAAGATCTGCCGTTCGAGCAAGTGGTAGAAATCGTGCAGCCGCCGCGTCGATTGAATCATACGCCGTTGTTCCAGGTGATGTTGGCGTGGCAGAGCAATGAGCCAGGCGAGTGGCGCCTACCCGGGCTCACGGCCACGCCAGCTGAGTTGGAGTATGACGCAGTGAAGTTCGATCTCGAACTGAACTTGTCTGAGGCAAGTGATGAGGTCATCGGCAGCTTAGGGTATGCGACGGCGCTGTTCGAGCGATCCACGATTGAGCGGCACGTCGGGTATCTGCAGACGATGTTACGCGCCATGGTGGCTCGCCCCCAGCAGCCGGTGGCCACGCTTGAATTGTTGTCACCGGCCGAGCGCCAGTTGCTGCTTAACACGTGGAATGCGACGCAGCAGGCGTATCCGGCACATCGGTGTGTGCACCAGCTATTCGAAGCGCAGGTCGAGCGCACGCCCGAGGCGACAGCGCTGGTGTTTGAAGATCAAACGTTGAGCTATGCGCAGCTGAACGCACAAGCCAATCGTCTCGCGCACCAGCTGATCGAGTTAGGCATCAAGCCAGATACGCGCGTGGCGATCTGCGTGCAGCGCAGCCCGGCGATGGTCGTGGGATTGTTGGCGATTCTAAAAGCCGGGGGCGCGTATGTGCCGTTGGATCCCGCGTATCCGGGTGAGCGCTTGGCGCACATTCTGGCCGATGCGGCACCGAGCATTGTGTTCGCGGATGCGGCCGGGCGCGCTGCGTTGGGCGACGCGGCCTTGGCCGAGTGTACGGTACTCGATCCGGCGACCCTGCCGGCATTGCCAGACACGAATCCGTCGGTGGCGGGCCTGACGGCCCGGCATCTGGCGTATGTGATCTATACGTCCGGCTCGACTGGCACCCCGAAGGGCGTGATGGTCGAACATTGCAATGTGGTCAATTTCCTGGTGGCCATGTCCTCCTCTCCTGGTATGGCAAGTCACGACCGTCTACTCGCTGTGACCAGCATCGCTTTTGATATTGCCGGGTTAGAGCTATATCTATCGATAAGCCAAGGTGCGACAGTTGTTCTGGCCCGCCGCGAGGAGGTCACTGATCCAGTCAAGCTTCAGAGTCGGATCATCGAGCAAAGAATTAGTGTGATGCAAGCGGTGCCGTCGGTTTGGCGTGCGCTCTTGGATTTGCCCGAGCCAACCCTTAACTTGACAGCACTATGCGGCGGGGAAGCGCTACCCTTAAGTTTATCCGCACAGCTGAGTTGCATGACGCAAGGCGTGTGGAACCTGTACGGTCCCACCGAGACGACCATCTGGTCTTCTTCTTTGTCCATCTCTGAACATCGAGATACGGCCGGGTCAATGGCATCCATCGGCCGTCCGATTGCGAACACGCGCGTTTATCTGCTCGATGCGCACGGCCAGCCGGTGCCGTTGGGCGCGGTCGGCGAGTTGTATATTGGTGGCGCGGGCGTAGCGCGCGGCTACTTGAACCGCCCGACGCTGACCGCTGAACGCTTTGTGCCGGATCCGTTCTCCGATGACGCGGGTGCACGGCTGTATAAGACCGGGGATGTGGCGCGTTACCGACCAGACGGCAATCTGGAGTTTGTGGGGCGTAACGATGAGCAAGTCAAGATCCGCGGTTTCCGCATTGAGCCGGGTGAGATTGCAGCGTGCTTAACGGCGCACCCGCAGGTGCGTGATGCGGTGGTGCTGGCAACCGGTGAGGGCTCGGCTAAGCGGCTCGTGGCGTATGTGCAGGCCGAAGCGGACGAGCCACTGGCGAGCACCTTGCGCGCACAGGTGGCGGCGAGTCTGCCCGAGTATATGGTGCCCAGTGCGTTTGTGCGGCTTGATGCGTGGCCCTTGACGCCCAACGGTAAGCTGGATCGGCGTGCGCTGCCCGCACCGGATGACGCGGCGCTCGCGCATCAAGCATATGAAGCGCCGCAAGGCGAGCTGGAGGCGACACTCGCGGCGATCTGGGTCGAGCTATTGGGTGTCGAACATGTGGGTCGGCACGACAGCTTCTTTGCGCTCGGGGGCCACTCGCTGCTGGCGGTGCGGTTGATGAACCGGGTGAGAATGCTAGGTGCCGACGTGCCGCTGACGACCTTGTTTGCGGCGCCCACATTGGCCGCGTTTGCCGCGGCGCTCGACGCCCACTGGCAACACGGCACCGAGATGCTGCCTGAGATCACGCCGGTGTCGCGCGAAGGCAGTTTGCCGCTGTCGTTCGCGCAGCAGCGGCTGTGGTTCCTCGCACAGCTCGATGGGGAGAGCGACACGTATCATATTCCGCTGGCGCTGCATGTGCGCGGGCCGCTTGATCGAGCGGCCTGGCAACAGGCATTGGATGCGCTGTTGGCGCGCCATGAAGCGCTGCGCTCGACGTTTGTGAGTGTCGAGGGTCAGCCACAGGTGCAATTGTTGCCGGCAGACACGGGCGTGCCGCTGCGCTGGCATGATTTGCGTGGGGTGCCGGAGGCGCAGGCGCAACTGGCACGCTTAAGTCACGAAGCCGCGCGCGCGCCATTCGATCTGGCGCAGGGTCCGTTGATCCACGCGTGCGGCATTCAATTGGCCGATGACGAACATGTGGTGCTGCTCACCCAGCACCATATTGTGTCGGATGGCTGGTCAATCGGGGTGCTGGTGCGCGAGTTGAGCGCGCTGTACGCGGCGAGCGTCGGGGCGCAAGCCGATCCGTTGCCGCCGCTAGTAGTTCAATATCCGGATTATGCGGCGTGGCAGCGACGGTGGCTCACGGGTGAGCGGCTGCAGACGCAAAGCGACTATTGGCGCGCCACACTCACGGACGCACCGGTGCTGCTGGAACTACCGACGGACCGGCCGCGCCCGGCGCAACAGTCATTTGCCGGCGCGCAGGTGCCGGTGCAGATCGATGCATCCACCACGCAAGCGCTCAAGCGCTTAAGCGCGGAGCACGGTACGACGCTATTTATGACGGTGCTCGCCGCGTGGAGTGCGGTACTCGCGCGCCTGTCGGACCAACACGACGTGGTTATCGGCACGCCCAGCGCTAATCGTAACCACCGCCAGATCGAGCCATTGATTGGCTTTTTTGTCAATACGCTGGCGTTGCGCGTGGATTTGTCGGGCGAGCCCGATACGAGCGAATTGCTTGCGCGCGTGCGTCGCACGACGTTGGACGCCCAAGCACATCAGGATCTGCCGTTCGAGCAGGTCGTCGAGATCGTGCAGCCGCCGCGTCGACTCAATCACACGCCGCTGTTCCAGGTGATGTTGGCGTGGCAGAGCAATGAGCCAGGCGAGTGGCGTCTACCTGGGCTCACGGTCACGCCGGCTGAGCTCGATTATGATGTGGCAAAGTTCGATCTCGAGCTGAACGTGTCTGAGGCAGGTGACGAGGTCATCGGCAGCTTAGGGTATGCGACGACGCTATTCGAGCGATCCACGATCGAGCGGCACGTTGGATATCTACAGACGATGTTACGCGCCATGGTGGCTCGCCCACAGCAGCCGGTCGCAACGCTTCAGATACTGGGGCCGGACGAGCGTCAGTTGCTACTGCAGACATGGAATGCGACGCAGCAGGCGTATCCATCGCACTGGTGCGTGCACCAGTTATTTGAGGCGCAGGTCGAGCGCACGCCCGAGGCGACGGCGCTGGTGTTTGAGGACCAAACGTTCAGTTATGCGCAGCTGAACGCACAGGCCAATCGCCTCGCGCACCAGTTGATCGAGTTAGGCGTTAAGCCTGATACCCGGGTGGCAATCTGTGTGCAGCGTAGTGCCGCGCTGCTCGTCGGGGCGCTGGCGATTTTAAAAGCGGGTGGCGCGTATGTACCGCTCGATCCCAGCTATCCAGGCGAGCGCTTGGCGCACATCCTCGCCGATGCGGCACCGGCGATTGTGCTCGCCGATGCGGCCGGGCGCGCTGTGTTGGGCGAGGCGGCGCTCGCGTCCTGCACGGTGCTCGATCCAGCCATCCTGTCGGCGTTGCCGGACACGAATCCGTCGGTAGCCGAGCTGAAGGCTCGGCATCTGGCGTATGTGATCTATACGTCGGGCTCGACCGGTATGCCCAAAGGGGTGATGGTCGAGCATCGGGGCGTGGTGAACCTTGCTCTGGCGCAGATCGCCTGTTTTGGAGTGCAGCCAACCAGCCACATTGTGCAGTTTGCGTCGTTCAGCTTTGATGCAAGTGCATCCGAAATCTTGATGGCCCTTGGCAGCGGTGCAGCGTTGTATCTGCCCCCCGAGGCGGCCCGGCAGGATCGGCAGGCTCTGTGGGACTATTTGGCAAGCCATGCGATTACGCACGCAACTTTACCGCCTGCCCTGCTTCAACATGGCGTAGATTCGGCCAGCCTTGGTCCGTCCTTGACACTGATTTTGGCAGGTGAAGCACCCAGTGCAACGTTGGTTCGAGACTTGGCCGAGCAGGGCACGGTCTTGAATGCCTACGGCCCCACGGAGACGACCGTTTGTGCCACAGCATGGCGTGGTGCACGTGACTTTAATGGTGAGGTCCCGATTGGCCGGCCGATTGCGAATACAAGGATTTATCTACTGGACGCGCACGGCCAGCCAGTGCCACTGGGTGCGGTCGGCGAGTTGTATATTGGTGGCGCCGGGGTCGCACGGGGCTATCTGAACCGCCCGGAGTTGACCGCTGAGCGCTTTGTGCCGGATCCGTTCTCCGATGACGCGGGTGCACGGCTGTATAAGACCGGGGATGTGGCGCGTTATTTACCCGACGGCAATCTAGAATTTTTGGGGCGCAACGATGAGCAAGTGAAGATCCGCGGCTTTCGGATTGAACCGGGTGAGATCGAAGCATGCTTAACGGCGCACCCACAGGTGCGTGATGCGGTGGTGCTGGCAACCGGTGAAGGCCAGAATAAACGTCTGGTCGCGTATGTGGTGGCCGATCCCGATGATGCACTGGCGAGCACGCTGCGCGCGCAGGTGGCGGCGAGGCTGCCTGAGTATATGGTGCCCAGTGCGTTTGTGCGGCTCGATGCGTTTCCGCTGACACCGAACGGCAAGCTCGATCGGCGTGCACTGCCTGAGCCGGACGCTGACGCGCTCGCGCATCAAGCGTATGAAGCGCCGCAAGGCGAATTGGAGACGACGCTCGCGGCGATCTGGGCCAAGCTATTGGGTGTCGAACGTGTGGGTCGGCACGACAGCTTCTTTGCGCTCGGGGGCCACTCGCTGCTCGCGGTGCAGCTCATTGAGCGTTTGCGGCATCGGGGCTTGAGTGTGTCGGTGCGGCTGCTGTTTGAGGCACCGACGCTCAGTGCATTGGCGCAGACGTTGGGCCAGCACCGTGACGAGGCGGTGCCGCCCAACGCGATCACGCCTGACACGAGTGCGATTACACCATCGATGCTGCCGCTCATTGAGCTAACACAAGCGGACATTGACCAGATTGTCGAGCAGATGCCCGGTGGCGTAGCCAATATCCAGGACATTTATGCGCTGTCGCCACTGCAAGACGGGCTGCTGTTTCACCATCTACTCGCGCGCGACGGCGATCCGTATCTGCTGATCGTGCAGTTGGCTTTCGACAGTCGTGAGCGGCTTGACCAGTATCTGCATGCGCTGCAGCAGGTAATCGATCGGCACGATATTTTGCGCACCGCGTTCGTGTGGGAAGGCGTGTCCATGCCCGCGCAAGTGGTATGGCGCCACGCACGGCTGCCGGTCACCGAGCTGACGTTGGACGCCGCTGACGGGCCGATCGCCGAGCAATTGGCACGGCGCTTTGATCCGCGTCACACGCGGCTGGATCTGACGCAAGCGCCGCTGCTGCACTGTGCGATTGCACAGGACAATAGGGGTCGCTGGCTGCTCGTACAGCGGCTGCACCATTTGATTGGCGATCATTCGACGCTGGAAGTGATGCACGCGGAGGTGCGGGCGTTCATCGACGGACGAGGCGACACGCTGCCGCCGGCGCAGCCGTTCCGCCATCTGGTCGCGCAAGCCAGGCTAGGCGTGAGTCAAGCTGAGCACGAGTGTTTCTTCACTGAGCAGCTTGCGGACATTGAGGAGCCGACCTTGCCGTTTGGGCTCGCGCAGGTACAGCATGATGGCCGTGACGTGAGCGAGTCCCACCGGATGTTGCCGCCGGCGTTGAACGATCGGCTGCGTGCGCAGGCGCGGCGCTGGGGCGTGAGCTTAGCGAGCCTATGCCATCTGGCATGGGCGCAGGTGCTTGCCCGCGCGAGCGGCCAACAACGTGTGGTGTTTGGCACCGTGCTGTTTGGGCGAATGCAAGCGGGTGAAGGCGCCGACAGTGCGATGGGGCTCTTTATCAATACGCTGCCGCTGCGCGTGGGCCTGGACGGCAGTGTGCGGGCGTGTGTGCGGAGCACGCACGCGCGGCTGGCGGCGTTGCTCGAGCATGAGCATGCGTCGCTGGCGCTCGCACAGCGCTGCAGCGGCGTGCTGGCGGACACACCGCTCTTTAGTGGGCTGCTCAATTATCGGCACAATGCAATAGGTTCGAACGAGCGCAGAGGGCTACCGGGTGTGGAACTGGTGAGCGCGCAGGAGCGCACCAATTACCCACTGACACTATCGGTGGAGGACTTTGGGCAGGCGCTGGGGCTGACTGCCCAAAGCGTGCCGTCGCTGGAGCCTGAGCGAGTATGCGCGTATATGCAGCAGGCGCTGCACAGCTTGGCCGACGCGCTCGAGGCGACGCCCGACACTCCAGTGCAGCAGCTGCAGATGCTGCCCGAGGCCGAGCGCCAGTTGTTGCTGAACACGTGGAATGCGACGCAGCGGGACTATCCGTCGCATTTATGCATCCACCAGCTATTCGAAGCGCAGGTCAAGCGCACGCCTGAGGCGACGGCGCTGGTGTTTGAGGACCAAACGTTGAGCTATGCGCAGCTGAATGCACAAGCCAATCGCTTGGCACACCAGTTGATTGAGCTGGGTGTCAAGCCCGACACCCGGGTGGCGATTTGTGTCGAGCGCTCGCCGGCACTGGTCGTGGGGCTGTTGGCGATTTTAAAGGCCGGCGGCGCGTATGTGCCGCTCGATCCGAGCTATCCGAGTGAGCGCTTGATGCATATCCTCGCTGATGCGGCGCCGGCGATTATGCTCGCCGATGCGGCCGGGCGCGCTGCGTTGGGCGAGGCGGCGCTCGCGTCCTGCACGGTGCTCGATCCAGCCATCCTGCCAGCGTTGCCGGACACGAATCCGTCGGTAGCCGCGCTGACGGCCCGGCATCTGGCGTATGTGATCTATACGTCCGGCTCGACCGGTACCCCGAAGGGCGTGATGGTGCCACATCATGCGATTGCGCGGCTGGTCATCAACAATGACTTTGTTGACATTCGCACCGGTGATCGTGTGGCGTTCGCAGCGAACCCGGCTTTCGACGCGAGCACGTTTGAAGTGTGGGCACCGCTGTTAAATGGCGCCACCGTTGTGGTGATCGATCATGACACGGTGCTGATGCCCGCTGCGTTTGCGCACACCTTGCGCGAGCAGCGCATCAACATCTTGTGGCTCACCGTTGGCTTGTTCAATCAGATGGCCGCCCAGGTGGGCACAGCTTTTTCCCAACTCAAGGCATTGATTGTCGGAGGAGATGCGCTGGATGTCAGGATAGTTGCGCAAGTGTTGCGCGAGTCACCTCCTGAGCAGCTGATCAACGGTTACGGTCCGACCGAGAGCACTACATTTGCGACGACTTACAAGATCACGTCCGTGCCGGAAGGGAGTGCCAGCATCCCGATTGGCCGACCGATTGCGAACACGCGCGTTTATCTGCTTGACGCGCACGGCCAGCCGGTGCCACTGGGCGCGGTTGGCGAACTGTATATTGGTGGCGCAGGCGTCGCGCGTGGCTATCTGAACCGCCCGGAGTTGACCGCTGAGCGCTTTGTGCCCGATCCGTTCTCAATTGAGCCCGATGCACGGCTGTATAAAACCGGGGATGTGGCGCGTTACCGACCGGATGGCAATCTAGAATTCTTGGGGCGCAATGATGACCAAGTGAAGATCCGCGGCTTTCGGATTGAACCGGGTGAGATCAAAGCATGCTTAACGGCGCATCCGCAAGTGCGTGATGCGGTGGTGCTCACATGCGGTGAGGGCACGGCTAAGCGGCTGGTGGCGTATGTGCAGGCCGAAGCGGACGAGCGCCTGGCGAGCACGCTGCGTGCACAGGTGGCGGCGAGCCTGCCCGAGTATATGGTGCCCAGCGCGTTTGTGCGGCTCGATGCGTGGCCGCTGACGCCGAACGGCAAGCTGGATCGGCGTGCACTGCCCGCACCGGATGACGAGGCGCTGGCGCATCAAGCGTATGAAGCGCCACAAGGCGAGCTGGAGACGACGCTCGCGGCAATCTGGGCCGAGCTATTGGGTGTCGAACGAGTGGGTCGGCATGACAGCTTCTTTGCGCTTGGCGGCCACTCGCTGCTGGCCATGCGCCTGATCGGTCGTGTACGTACAGCGTTAGGGATTGACCTTGCTATTCGCACGCTGTTTGAGGCACCCACGCTCGCAGGCTTAGCACACCATTTACTTAAGCATGACGGGATGCAAGAAAACTCGTTTTCCGTTCTACTTCCTCTTAAGCCTACAGGCAGCCGTCCTGCTCTTTTCTGCATTCATCCCGCATTGGGTTTGAGCTGGAGCTATATGGGTCTGTCCAATTACCTTCACCCGGACCAGCCCCTCTATGGCTTGCAGGCTCGCGGGTTCGATGGGACAAGCCCACTTGCTTCTACTCTTGACGAGATGGTGTCAGACTATCTTGAACAAATGCGCCGTGTTCAATTCAAAGGGCCTTACTGCTTATTAGGATGGAGCTTTGGTGGCAATGTGGCGCATAGCATGGCTGTTCGACTCGAACACGAAGGAGAAGAAGTAGCGTTGCTGGCGTTATTGGATAGTACCCCTTTTGCGGGAAAAGCTTTTGAAGAGCAAGGAAATCAAATTGACCAGGCGATGGTTAGAGAGATGTTTGCCGCCCACTATGGCAATGAATTAGTTTCGGCGATGGGCGAGCATTTATTGGAAAACACCGAAAAAATTGGAAAGAATAATGGGCATATCGTAAGAGATTATTCTCCATCGTGGTACGGTGGGGATGCGCTATTGTTTCGAGCCACGGTAGCAGAGGCGGGATGTGAAACGCTCGTCACGCCTGATGCGTGGAAACCGTATGTGCGGGGGAATATCGAAGTTTGCAATGTTCACTGCAGTCATGGAGCAATGCTCAAGCCGGAAGCGACGGCCCTCATTGGTCCCATCCTAGCCCGCAAGCTAAATGAATTGGAGCATCAACAAGCTCAAGGACAGACGAATGCGGTACGATAAACTTTACAGTGCAGAAATGCTCAATACCCTTAAGCGCGAATTCGATCGCGCTAACCGATAGTGGTCATAGTTAGCCTGCCCGATAATGACAGTGCAGCACACGAGCTGAACGATGTGTTGCAATGGTTCGACGCGGACCGCGGCGAATTCGTGTGGCTTGAGCAGCTGATCGCGCAACACCCAGCCGCGTTTTTTGCAAGCAACCGGTTCAAGCCGGGTGGTGCGCATGCCGATGTCGAAACGACGTTCTCGATGGTCGATCTTCCTGAGACAGCGGCGTTGCCTGACGCACACGCCGCACATTTGTTCGACGACGTGTTTAGCCGCGCCATGCCGGTCGCGTCGCCGGCCTTCGTCGGGCACATGACCTCGTCGCTGCCGTCGTTTTTATACCGTCGCTGATTAATCTGAGTATTGACAATGCGAAATATTTCGTATTTTTGATAAAAAGTCAGAAAAATTTTGAGCTTGTCATCGCGCCGCGGCTATGCATCCTGTTATATCGTTACGTGCTGGAGTGGGTGCGTGAAGCATTAACCAACGGCCCGTGTTATTGCAGCCCGCTATGCAAGATGCAAAAGTGTCTAGCACGCTCTAGCCCATGCTGTTCTGGTTATGCTTGGCAAGCGCAGTAAGAAAACTCCTTGAAAGTATGTTGCCGCTCAGCGTGCAGGAGATTCGCCGATTGCTATGTCGTCTTGTCACATCGGAGTGCAGTCGCAGCTAGCGCGGCCATCGACGGTCAGTCGCTGCATCGAACAACAAGGGCTCCGGTTGGGTGTCGGGCCAAGAGTTAAAGCTTGACATGGTGGCAGCAAATTACCTCTGCGTAGACGACTAATGGTTAAGTCGCTTTGTGTCAAGCAGTCGCGTGGTGGTGTCCAACGAACGCGCGGGTCTTCTCGGCAGTGTAGCCCGAGCAGTGATTCGTGAGCCGTTCGGTTTCCGCCGGCGCCTTCAGCGCGTTGCCAAAGCGATGTTTCACAGCTGCGAGCATCACATCATGCACGATGTCCCCGCTGTGGCCGCCGGTCGTCGCCCAGTTCGTCGCCTCGCGGTCGCAGCGGTTAAGCGCAAACGCGGTAGAGGTATTCCTAATGTCAGCCACGGCTTTCCGGCGCCGCAGCCGACGCTCGATGTGATCTGTATGGGCCTCTGTCGATCGGCGAGCATGCGGCCGGCGCCCGACACGGTAAAATGTTGCTTTGTCGGCGCAAGGCGCTAGAAACCTTCACCAGTACGGTACATTAGTGAAAAGCCATCACAACGCAAAGGTTAGGCCGGATTGTGTGCCCAAAGTCGGCATGGTCAGCCTCGGGTGCCCAAAGGCGCTTGTCGATTCCGAGCAGATCATCACGCAACTGCGCGCGGAAGGCTACCAGATCTGCGGTACCTATGACGGCGCCGACCTGGTCGTCGTCAATACGTGCGGCTTTATCGATGAGGCCGTGCAGGAAAGCCTTGACGCGATCGGTGAAGCACTGGCCGAGAATGGCAAGGTTATCGTCACCGGCTGCCTGGGGGCGAAAAAGAACGCGAGCGGCACTGGCCTGATCGAGCAGGTTCATCCGAAGGTGCTCGCCGTAACCGGCCCGCATGAGCTCGGTGAAGTGATGCAGGCCGTCCATGCGCATTTGCCCAAGCTGCATGATCCGTTTGTCGATCTGGTGCCGGCGGCCGGCATCAAGCTCACGCCGAAACACTATGCGTACCTGAAGATCTCCGAGGGGTGTAATCACCGCTGTACGTTTTGCATCATTCCGTCGATGCGCGGGGATCTCGTCTCGCGTCCGGTCGCGGAAGTTATGCTCGAAGCTGAGAACCTGTTCAAGTCCGGCGTCAAAGAACTGCTGGTGGTCTCGCAGGACACGAGCGCGTATGGCGTCGATGTGAAGTTCCGCACCGGCTTCTGGAACGGCCGCCCATTGAAGACGCGCATGAACGAGCTTGCCGCGGCGCTCGGCGAACTGGCGGCCCAGTATGGCGCCTGGGTGCGGTTGCACTATGTGTATCCGTATCCGAGCGTCGACGAAATCGTGCCGCTGATGGCCGACGGCCCGTATCGCGGCCACCTGCTGCCGTACCTGGACGTGCCACTACAACATGCCGATCCGGAGGTGCTCCGGCGGATGAAGCGGCCCGCGAACGCCGAAAAAACGCTGGAACGCGTGCGGGCATGGCGCGAAGCGTGCCCGGACCTGACGATACGTAGCACGTTCATCGCCGGCTTTCCGGGAGAAACCGAAGCGCAGTTCGAGACGTTGCTGGATTTTATCCGCGAGGCGCAACTGGACCGAGTCGGCTGTTTCGCCTATTCCCCTGTCGAAGGGGCAAGCGCGAACGAACTCGACGGCGCGCTGCCGGACGACGTGCGCGAGGCGCGTCGCGCGAGATTCATGGCGGTTGCCGAGTCGGTCTCCGCCGAGCGTTTGAAGCGCAAGGTCGGCAAGACGCTGAAGGTGCTGATCGACGAGGTCAACGCCGATGGGGGCATCGGGCGCTCGGCGGCGGACGCGCCAGAAATCGACGGTGTGGTCTACGTGTCGCCGGCCAGCAAGGCATCGCGGCGCTATAAGGTTGGCGATTTTGTGAGCGTTAGGATCACTGGTGCGGACGGGCACGACCTGTGGGGCGACGTCTAAGCACTACTCGTCCTCGGGCAGCGCCGGCTTGAAGCTGGGATTGATCGGCTTGTTCAGCGGCCCCTTGACCGGCAGCACCTTGACGACAGGTCCATGGTCGGTCTGGGTCGCGACGATATCGTATGAAATGTCCCCGGTGCACGTGTGCGCGATCCAGCGCTGCGGCTTACCGGGCGCTGGCGCCGCGTCGGACGGCTTCTCGATATTCTGCACGCTGTCACAACCGGAGCGCATCGACGCATCCAGCCGCACCATGTTGTCCGCCGAGCGGCTCGCCGGCGCGAGGTCCGGCGCGGCGGGCTGGCGGTGCACGAACGGGATCGACCATGAATTGCAGGCGGCGAGCACTGTGCTCGCCGAAACGATGGCGGCGATGCTTGCCGCGCGCTTGAAAACTGCCATTGCGATTCCTCAAAACAACGCCTGTACGGTCTTTGCCGCCGTGCGTGGCGGCAAGACTCGGATCATACTCGCTTGCGCCGATATACTGATAACGTTACCTTTTCGACACCTGCCGATGAAGTCCATTGCTTGTATTTCCATTACCTGCGCGATTCCGTTCGTGTTGTCGGCCTGCGGCGCACCGCAGCCGCGCAGCAGCGCCGCCGACGCGGATGTCGGCCCATCACGGGCGGCCGTACGCGCGCTGGCGCCGCCTGAGCTGCCGCTCAAGCCCAATCCACAATACGCGGACTTTCCGCTGTACACCGGCACGCTCGGCGCACGGCCGATCGAAATGCGCTTGGGTGCGAAGTCCGATGACCCGACCGGCGTGCATGGCGAATACCGTTTCCTCGATGGTACCGCTGGGGTCATCCTTGTGGCCGGTGAGCTGGACAACGGCACGTTGCAGATCGAGGAATCGGACGACGGCACGCACATTACGGGCAACTGGGTTGGCAAGGTGGCCGTGGACGGCAGCATCCAGGGCGAGCGGATGAATCTGGACGATTCCGCGCCGCAATCGTTCGAATTGCAACCGTCCAACGCGGCCGCCCGCGGTGCGCGCTCTCCGATTCATGGGGCCGTTATCGGCGCGCCGTCGCGCCATGTTGGCGGCATGTCGAATCTGACGACAGGCCAATGAACCAGGATGGTGAAACGATGACAAAAGATTTTTCCGTCGTGCCCGCCAATGCCGTACCCGCCGATGCCGCGCGCGACCCGCAGACCGAGTTGCTTCATCCCGCCGCGCCTGTGCAGCCCGGCTTTGAATCGTTTTCGGTGCCAACCGCACGGGCATCGACCGTGATATTCCCGGACTTAGCGTCGATGCGCGCGCTGGATTGGCGCAGTGATGCGCAGTGGCGCTATGGTCTGCACGCGACGCCGACGTCGGTGGCCTTACAGCAGCGCATCGCAGCGATCGAAGGCGGGCGTTATGCCTTGCTGCAGCCTTCCGGCCTATCTTCGATCTCGAATGTCTATTTCGCATTCGTGAAAGCGGGCGACGACGTGTTGGTCCCGGACAACGTTTATTCCCCCAATCGCGAGCATGGCGACTGGCTTGCGCAGGATTTCGGGATCACGGTCCGCTATTACGATCCGATGGTTGGCTCGGGCATTGCCGCGCTGCTGCGGCCAAATACGAGGCTGATCTGGCTGGAGGCACCCGGGTCTGTAACGATGGAAGTGCCGGACGTGCCCGCCATCACGGCGATCGCGCGCAAGCGCGGCATCGTGACAGCAATCGACAATACCTATTCGGCTGGCCTTGTGTTCAAGCCGTTCGAGCATGGGGTCGACATCTCGGTGCAAGCCCTGACGAAGTACCAGTCCGGCGGCAGCGACGTGCTGATGGGCGCGATAATCACGACGGACCACGACTTGTACCTGGCGATGAAGCGGGCCCGGATGCGCGTCGGCCTCGGCGTGTCGGCCGACGATTGCTCGCTGGTGCTGCGCGGGTTGCCGTCGATGCAAGTGCGCTACCGCGCGCACGAGCGCAGCGCGTTGGCGATCGCCGGTTGGCTGAAGGGCCGCCCGGAGGTCGCCGCGGTACTGCATCCGGCATTTGAAGACTGCCCGGGCCACGCATATTGGAAGCGGGATTTCACCGGTGCAGGAGGATTGTTCTCGGTGGTGTTCGATCCACGCTATACGAGCGCGCAGATCGATGCATTCGTCGAGGGGCTCGAGCTATTTGCGCTCGGCTGGAGTTGGGGTGGCGCGCATAGTATCGCGATGCCGTATGACATTGCGGCGATGCGTACCGTCAGTACGTGGCCACATCGTGGCGTGCTGGTGCGTTTCTATATCGGCCTGGAGCACGAAGCCGACTTGCGCGCCGACATCGAACGCAGTCTGACGCGGCACTTGCGATGATGTATCGCGCGCCGGCGACCTTGCGATCGCTGGTCATGCTGCTGCGTCAGTCGAACAGGCGCAGTAGGCCGTCGAGCCCGACGTAATCGAACGCGCAGCTGGCGCGCTCACGCACCAGTGGCTTGGCGCGGAACGCGACTGACCAGCCGGCCGATGCCATCATCGGCAAGTCATTCGAGCCGTCGCCGAGTGCGATCGCGCGTGATGGTTCGATGCCGAGTTGGGCACACGTGTCGAGCAACGTGCGCGCTTTCACGTCGCCATTGACAATTTCGCCGACCACGCGGCCGGTCAGCTTGCCGTCGACGATCTCCAGTGTGTTCGCCCGTGTGAAATCGAGCCCGAGCCGAGACTTTAGGCGCTCAGTGAAGAACGTGAAGCCGCCCGACACCAGCAGGGTTCGCAGACCGGCGGCACGCGCGCCGTCGAGCATGGCCTGCGCGCCGGGCGACAGGCACAAGCGCTGCTCGTACACGTTCGCGAGCACATTGGCGTCCAGGCCGGTGAGCAGGCTGACGCGCCGCACCAGGCTTTCGTTGAAATCCTTGATTTCGCCGCGCATCGCCGCCTCGGTGATGGCCGCCACCTGCGTCTTCAAACCGCAGAAGTCGGCGATTTCGTCGATGCACTCGATCGTGATTAGCGTCGAATCCATATCCATTGCGACGAGGCCAAAATCCGCGAGCCGACGCGGTGGAACATACGCATGGTCGAGCTGGTGCGCGCCACAGTATGCGGCGATATCGGCGCGTTGCGACGGACTCGCGTCGCGCACGCGCAGCGCGTGCGCGTCAAGGCGTTCGGCATGCGTGCCGCTCGCCAACGCGGTTAGCAGTCGCAGTTGGTCGTCGGACAGCGGCGCGGCGCTTTGGATCACTAGATTCATCGTTCTACAGGTGTCGGTCGTCAATGCGGATCGGCGGCGATCCGGGCCGCGTGCGTCGCGGCAAAAGCGGCTATTGTAGCGGCTCGCCGCGCGGCATTGCTGGGCCTGCCGTGCGGCGCGGGCACCGCGGCGCTGCGCGCTGGCTCGATGCAGTCATGCCGACTGGGTGGCTTGACGGTGGCGTCCAACCTTGTCCCCGCGATCCTTCGACGCGTATAGCTGCCGAACGCGAATAGCAGCGTCACGCCGAATGCCATGGTAGCCATGGTGACTGTCAGAATCGTGAACGACACGGGTCGGACCAGGATGATGTGCGCGAGCGTCTGTGTGCGCTGCACAGCCTGAGCGGCTTGCCGGAACGGCAATGGTTTGATATGGCTCGCCACGCCGGTTACAAAGGTTACTTTGACGTTGTCAAAGGATCGAACGAGACCGCTGAAGAACGTTGTACCTGGGCGGTCAGAAACCATTCCATACCACGCACAATCACCCCTTGAAGATTTTTAGGTTCTTCACCGTCGTCTGGGCACGTCAGGAAATGGTCGCCACACGGGATATACTCGGACACAAAGGGCCGATCGTGTGTGATGGGGTAGGCAATACCTGCCTCATAGTTGACTGCGGGCGCAGTTTGATCACGTCCCCCCTGGACCAAATAAAGCTGTGCGTTGGATGCGAGCGCATCTTCGGCCGATGATGCTAAGCCAATAGTACGCCAGTAGGCCGCTTGGTACCCAGCGATTGTCTCACTCGAATTGCGTCTCTGATCTCGACGCACTTGCTCCCACCGAGCCAAAGTCGATTGTAATCGGCTAAGTGGGTCGTTCGATTCGGGCGCCGATATGAAGCCCCAATAGTCCCCCGAACCGGTCAGCGCGGTGTGGAGAGTGTCTAGCGTGTGTCCTACCCCAAATCCTGAGATAAGCAGCAAATGGGATACGTTTTTCGACAATGTAGCGAAGCGTGCTGCTATAGAAACGCCTTCGGAACTAGCAACAATCATAAAGGGCTGACGATCGATCCAGCCGCGCCGCCGAAGGTCGTTGACAATCGTCTGCAATGCTTCCAAGCGCGCTTGCATATTTGCCATCTTTTTAAACGTGGATGAACATCCGGATAACAGGGAGTGGAGATCGCGGGAGAATGGCAGCATGCCAACTGGACGTGCTGCCTCTAACGTTATTCAAACAAGATCGTGGTGGGTTTTCATGCTGGTGCGTGTAGCCCATAGCGGCAATGCGGCATGGCCGCCCGTCGCGGCATGCGCGATGCGCGCTACACTGGCAAACAAGATCCGTTCCATGTATAGATAGCAAGGAGGCGATAACATGATGTCAAGCCGTTTGTGCACCCGATACTGCGCAGCAATCCGCCGTGTCGTGGCGTGGCTGGGACCGTTGGTGCTGCCCATGGTACTCGTCGTGCCGGTGAGCGCCATGGCGCAGCTGCAACCGTTGCCCGAGGCGTCTGCACCGCGGGTGAAGTACACCGTCAAGGTGACGTCGAAAACGTACGGTAATGCGGAGCAAACGCGTATCGTCCGCTCCGGACAGACCGATGACTACACGTGGCGCATGCCCGCTCCCGGAGCGCCACCCTCGGTGCCGCCGCGTTGCCCCGGCGCGTCCGGCGTGCCAGTCGATGCTACTGGCACGCCGATCCGGCAAATCCAACTCAGGCTCGCCCCGATCGTTGATAACCATGTGGCGAACCTGCAACTGTACTTCAACGGCCGCGCGGTGCAGGGCACATCGACCGTGATGGTCGATGGCAAGCCGTTGGCCTGTCCCAAAACCGTGTTGTTCACCCAAGTCACCCGGCTATCGTTACCGATCAATGGCAAGACGAAGACGTTGACGTTGTCGGACGGCACGCGGTTGTCGCTGTCCGCCCAGTACTAGTGGCGCGTGGCCAACTCCTCGGTCATGCGCTCCGGCCTGAGAGACTGGTGGCCACACGCGCTGGCGCCGAGCGCGCGGTCATGATCACGCACCACGACGGCCATTATCTGCTGAGCTTTCGCAAGGATGTGTCGTTTGCAGCGCGCGCCACGCTCACGCGTTACCTGGCGCAGGTGCCGGACCACGCGACGCTGATCATCGATGCGCAGCGGGCAGACTTCGTCGATCGAGATGTGCGCGACACGTTGCAGGCATTCGTCGACGATGCGCCGCGGCGCGGCATGACGATCGAGATGCTGCACTGGCCACCGCGCTGCGCGCCGGCTCGGTCGCGCCTTGGCTGGTCCCTGCCGCGGGCGCTGGGATGGTAAAATGACCGGCTTCTCCCGAATCCCGCCCTGAGGACGTCCCCGTGCTGTCTACCGCGAACATTACGATGCAATTCGGGCCTAAGCCCTTGTTCGAAAATATCTCCGTCAAGTTCGGCGAGGGCAACCGCTACGGGCTGATTGGCGCGAACGGCTGTGGCAAGTCGACATTCATGAAGATCCTTGGCGGCGACCTGGAGCCTAGTGCCGGTACGGTCATGCTCGAGCCGCATGTGCGTCTGGGCAAGCTGCGCCAGGACCAGTTCGCGTATGAGGACATGCGGGTGCTCGACGTCGTGATGATGGGCCACACCGAGATGTGGCAGGCGATGAGCGAGCGCGACGCGATCTACGCGAACCCGGAGGCCACCGATGACGACTACATGCGCGCGGCGGAGTTGGAGGCGAAGTTCGCTGAGTATGGCGGCTACACAGCTGAGGCGCGTGCTGGCGAGTTGCTGCTTGGCATCGGCATCGCGATCGAGGACCATAATGGGCCGATGAGCAACATCGCGCCCGGATGGAAGCTGCGCGTGCTGCTGGCGCAGGCGCTGTTCTCCGACCCAGACGTGCTGCTGCTGGACGAGCCGACGAATAACCTGGACATCAATTCGATCCGCTGGCTCGAGAACATCCTGAACGAGCGGGATTCGACGATGATCATCATCTCGCACGATCGGCACTTCCTGAACCAGGTCTGCACGCACATGGCGGATATGGACTATGGCACGCTGAAAATCTATCCGGGCAACTACGATGATTACATGCTCGCGTCGGCGCAGGCGCGTGAGCGGCAGGCCGCCGCGAATGCGAAGGCCAAGGAGCGCATTGCGGACCTGCAGGATTTTGTGCGTCGCTTTTCCGCGAACAAGTCCAAGGCGCGTCAGGCGACGAGCCGGCTCAAGCAGATCGATAAGATCAAGATCGAGGAATTCAAGCCGTCGTCGCGGCAGAATCCATTCATCCGCTTCGAGTTCGACAAGAAGCTGCACAACATCGCGGTGCTCGCCGAACAGATCACGAAGAAATATGACCGGATGATCTTCCAGAGCCTGGACCTGTCCGTGCAGCCGGGCGAGAAGATCGCCATCGTTGGCGAGAATGGTGCCGGCAAGACCACGTTACTGCGTTCGTTGCTCGGCAACCTGCCGCTGGATCATGGGCGCGTGAAGTGGGCCGAGAACGCGAATGTTGGCTACATGCCGCAGGACACGTCCGAGGCCTTTCCGGACGACGTGACGTTAACCGATTGGATCGACCAGTTTCGCCAGGAGGGCGACGACGAGACGATGGTGCGCGGCACGCTCGGGCGTCTGCTGTTTTCTGGCGATGACGTGAAGAAGTCCGTCAAGGTGCTCTCGGGCGGCGAGAAAGGACGGATGTTGTGGGGCAAGCTGATGCTCGGCCGGCATAACGTGCTGCTGATGGACGAGCCGACGAACCACATGGACATGGAGTCGATCGAGTCGCTGCAGATCGCGCTTGAGAAATACGAAGGCACGCTGATCTTCGTGTCGCACGACCGTGAATTTGTCAACGGCCTGGCGAACCGGATCATTGAGGTCCGCCCGGACGGCACGATTGTCGACTTCAGTGGCCGCTACGACGAGTTCCTTGCCAGTCAAGGACTTGAATGAGCGTGGACGCGGCGCACCGGCCACTGCCCACGGTCGCGGTGCTGGCGACCGGCGGCACGATTGCCGGCGAGGTGGCCGACGCGGCCAGCACTGCCGGCTACAAGGCCGGCGTGGTTGGCGTGGACAGGTTGCTTGCCACTGTACCGGCGCTGGGCAGTATCGCGAGGATCCATGCGGAGCAGGTCGCGAACATCGACAGCAAGGATATTGGCGATGCGCTATGGATCACGCTAGCCCGCCGCGTCAATGCTTTGCTCGCGCAGGACGACATCGACGGGCTGGTGATCGCGCATGGCACCGATACGCTGGAGGAGACGGCGTATTGGTTGCAGCTGACTGTGGCGAGTACGAAGCCGGTCGTGGTGACCGCGGCGATGCGGCCGTTGAGTGCGTTGTCCGCCGATGGTCCGCTGAACCTGCTCAACGCGGTGACGCTTGCCGCCAATCCGCACGCCGCGGCGCGCGGCGTGCTCGTCGCGTTCGCGAACCGGATCCACGGCGCGCGCGACGTCACGAAGGTCAGCACGTATGCGATCGACGCATTCGCGTCGCCAGAAAATGGTGTGCTCGGTTGGGTGCAGGATGGCCGCGTCGAATTCCAACGGCGCGTGACGCGTGCGCATACGGTTGAATCAGTGTTCAAGCTCGATGTCATCGAGACGCAGCACCCGCTGCCCGCGGTCCAGGTCGTCGTCAGTCATGCCGGCGCATCACGGGTGATTGTCGATGCGCTGGTCGACGCCGGCGTGCGTGGCATCGTCGTCGCCGGCACTGGCAATGGTTCGATTCACACGACGTTGCAGCAGGCGTTGGCCGATGCGCGTGCGCGCGGTGTCGCGGTAGTGCGTGCGTCGCGCGTCGGTTCCGGACACGTGATGCGCAATGGCGCTGCGCCGGACGACGCGCTGGGCTTGGTTAGCGCCGGCACACTGAACCCATACAAAGCACGCGTGCTGCTGATGCTCGCGCTCGCGCATGGCTGGAGCGAGCCTGCGATGCTGCAGAGCCTGTTCGACCAGTACTGATTGCCGGCACAGTGCTGCGCTGATCGGCTGTTGCACACGATCCCATGTGTAGTCCTACTGATCGTCTATCGGCGCGCGCGGTGCGTGGCTGCTGTCGTTACTGCTGTTTTAAGTTCGCGTATCGACGATGATTGACTGACCATTGCGGTACTTTGGCAAAGGCCGGTCCGGGCATGTGCGACATACGTTCGGGTCCGGCTCAACCGGTTCGGCCAGCACAGGCGCAATGCATGCAGCCAGACGAAGCGAACCCAGCGAATCGCCGGCCACGGCTGACGAATAGCCGCTCGCATCGGTGGCGCATGGGTTGCCGCTTCCGCTTCTTGCATAGCCGCCATATCGACGGAGGCTATTATGGTCAGTAAGGTCAGTCACGTGAGCAACGCCCAAAACGTTGAAGGCAGCAGCCATGCTGCTGCCTTGGCGCAGACACGTCGCGGGTCGGTCAGCGGCACCGAGCGGCCGGTTGCTTCCCTGCTCGACGGGTTGCCGCGCGCTAACGAGCCGGCCGAGCAGTGTGGCGTGTCGGCGCAAAAGCCACTGCGCAACGCGCCATTAAAACCGCGCTCGTTGACTGCATTGCCAACGGAGATCTTGTACCACATCGCGAGCGTCGGCGGGCAAGACGCGCTGCAGCCGTTCCAGCGGTCGGGGAATACTCGATTGATGGCGATTGCCGACGCGATGACGCGTTCCATAACGGTCTCGAATGCGTCCGAGCTGGACGCGTTGCTGAGAGACATTCAACAGCGGCGTTATCCGCGGCTCAAGGCGTTGAGTTTTGGCAACGGTTGCATCGAAAAAGGTTGCATCGGGGAACTGAGAGTTCAACGGTTGGCTGGTTTGATACGGAGTCCGGATTGTACGATCACTTCGCTGGATTTAAGCAAAAATCAGCTTAGTGCAAAAAGCGTGAAGTCTCTGGCGGACGCATTATGTGATCCGAACTGCCAACTCACGTCGTTGAACCTAACCGGTTGTAGCATTTCCAGGCGAGGCGCCCAGCATCTCGGGCGGGCGCTGGTCAACCCGAATTGCAAGTTGACGTCGCTGAACTTGTACGCTAACCGGACCGGCGACGAAGGGGCCGCGCCTATGATCCAAGCGTTGGCCAACGAGCACTGCAAGCTTGAATCGCTCGACTTGGGACGTAACTCGCTGCAGGAAGCCAGTGCAGAGCAACTGAGTCGCGTATTGGGTGATCCCGCTTGCAAGCTTATGTCGCTGAACCTGAACGGGAATCACATCAGCGACGAAGGTGTCGAGCACCTGGCCCGTATGCTGTCCAACCAGCGTTGCGGTCTCACGACGCTGAGTCTATGCGGCAACGGCGTCAGCGACCGCAGTATTGAGCCTCTGTGCGCGGCGTTGGCCAATCCCGGTTGCAGTCTTACGTCGCTGGATTTGGGCAACAATCGCATTGGTGAAGCGGGCGCCGAGCATATTGGACGGGCGCTCGCCAACCCACATTGCAAGCTCACGGGGCTCAGCCTGAGCCAAAATAGCATCGCGGATGGCGGTGTGCAGTCCATCGCGCGCGCGTTGAGTGATCCCAATTGCAAACTGGTGTCACTTGATGTCAGGTTCAATGGTATCAGTGCGCAAGGTGCCGAACACTTGGGTTGTGCGCTGGGCAACGCGGGTTGTCAACTCGCCTCGCTGGATCTGCATGGCAACGGGATCGGCGCTGACGGCGCCAAGCATGTGAGCGATCCGTTGAGCCATCCCAATGGCAAGCTTGTGTCGCTTGATCTCGGCAGTAATAAAATCGGCAACGAGGGGGCAGCGCATATAGCCCGCGCGATAAGCGACGTGAATTGCAAGGTTGCGTCGCTTAACCTTGCACTCAATGCAATCGATCAACGAGGCGTTGAGCAGGTGAGCCGAGCGCTGGCCAATCCGAATTGCAAGGTCACGTCACTGAACCTGTCTTCCAACGCTATCGGCGCGCAGGGCGCCAAATGCCTCGGCTTCCCATTGGGGCTCGCGAACTGCAGATTGAGGTCGTTGGACCTGACGGACACGGAGATCGACGACGAAGGCGCGTTACGGTTAATTGACGTACTGCGCAGGCGTGATTACAGGCTTGCTTTGCTGAACATGGAAGACAACCCGTCGGTGAGCCCTGAAGTGCAAAGCCAGTTGCGATCCCTGAATAATGGCACGCGCCGCGTCGTCATTTGAGCTTTTAGCCGCGTTCGTGGATTGCCTGGTGCGGTCCGCCTCCTAGTGCGGCCCGCCTCTGCGGATGGAGCCAGTGAGCACTTCCAACCCGGGCTATCAGGCAAGCACAGCATGCTGCCGGCGTGTGATCAGGCTGGATGCTCGACGGCGGCCCGACCGTCGGGGTGGGCTGCCGCCAAGCACGGACGTGCTCGACTTGACGGTAACCGGTTGAGATCGCGCCAGAAACGTAGATAACCTATTGACATTGCGTGAGAAACCCAAACGCTCATTGCGCAGACCGGGCAGTTAGGATAAAATTATCTGTTTCTTGCTTGCCACACCGGTTCGACGCTCGGGTGGCTTTTATCCATAAGGAGTGTCTATGCGTCACTATGAAATCACGTTCATCGTGCACCCCGATCAGAGCGAGCAGGTGCCCGCGATGATCGAGAAGTACAAGTCGACGATCACCAGCCACGGGGGCCAGATCCACCGTATCGAAGATTGGGGCCGCCGCCAGTTGGCCTACATGATCGAAAAGCTCGCGAAGGCGCACTACGTCTGCATGAACATCGAATGTGATCAAGCCACGCTCGACGAACTGGAACATGCGTTCAAGTTCAACGACGCGGTGCTGCGCCACCTGATCGTCAAGATGAAGAAGGCCGAGACCGGCCCGTCGCCAATGATGAAGGAAGTGCAGCGTGAGGAAGCGAAGAAGGCGGCTGCACAGCCGCAGACTTCCGAAGCGCAGGCATAACGTAGCGGGCAATATCAGGGAACAGGCGCAAGCCGTCGCATGCGCATGTCGAACCGGTTGCAGCTCGTGGCGAGCGTCATTGAGCGCGATCCAGTGCGTTATACGCCAGCCGGCGTGCCAATCGTCAATTGCGTATTGCGGCACGAGTCGGAAGTCGTCGAGGCTGGTGTCAGTCGCCGCGTCGAGCTGACCATCCCGGCGCTGGCCGCCGGCGACGTCAGCAGCAAGGTGGCGGCATGCGGGTTGGGTGTTCATGCGCATTTCGACGGTTTTCTGGCCCGACGACACCGTAACGCGAAAACCCTGGTATTTCACATCACAGCATTGCAGGATATAGAAAAGGACTGATCATGGCTCGTCCCACTGGTAAGAAATTTGACAAGCGTCGCCAGCAACAGAACCCGCTGTTCAAGCGCAAGAAGTTCTGCCGCTTCACGGCAGCCGGCGTCGAGTACATCGACTACAAGGATATCGAGACGCTGAAGGACTTCATTGGCGAAAATGGTAAGATTACGCCGGCGCGCTTGACTGGCACGAAGGCTCACTATCAACGCCAGCTCGACACGGCGATCAAGCGGGCGCGTTTCCTCGCGCTGCTGCCGTACACGGACCTGCACAAGGCCTAAGCCGGCGTCGATCAAGGAGAATTCGAATGCAAGTTATTTTGTTGGAAAAAGTCGCTAAACTCGGTAATCTGGGCGACATCATCAAGGTCAAGGACGGCTACGCACGTAACTTCCTGATTCCGCTGCGCAAGGCTCGCCGTGCGACGAAGGACGCGATCGCCGAATTCGAAGTGCGCCGTGCGGAACTTGAAAAAATCGCGGCCGACAAGCTGGCCGCTGCGCAGGCTCAGGGCGAGAAGCTGGCCGGCCTAACGCTGCAGATTACGCAGAAGTCGGGTGTCGATGGCCGTCTGTTCGGCTCGGTCACGAATCAGGACATCGCCGTCGCGCTCAAGCAACAAGGCTTCGACGTCGAGAAGGCACAGGTGCGCCTGTCGCAAGGTCCGCTGAAGATCGTGGGTGATCATCCGGTGCAAGTGGCGCTGCACACCGATGTGGTGACGGACATTACGGTGTCGGTGCTCGGCGAGCACGCGTAAGATCGCTGTGCACCTTCGGGTGTCGCGTGCAAGCAGGATCCGGGTAACCGGTTCCTGCTTTTTTTGTTTCATGCCATTGCGTGAATGGCTGAATGACCGATAATCGGTGCCCATGAACGCTTCAAATCACGATCCGCAACTTGAGTCACTGAAGGTCCCGCCGCATTCGATCGAGGCCGAGCAGTCGGTGCTTGGCGGTTTACTGCTCGACAACGGCGCGTGGGACCGGATTGCGGACTTCCTGGGTCACCAGGATTTCTATCGCTTTGATCACCGGCTGATCTACGAGCACATCGGCAAGCTGATTGCCACGTCGCGGCCGGCCGATGTGATCACGGTGTTCGAGTCACTGTCCACCGCGGGCAAGGCGGACGATGTCGGCGGCCTTGCCTATCTGAATGCGCTCGCGCAGAACACGCCGAGCGCGGCGAACATCCGCCGGTATGCCGAGATCGTGCGCGACCGTGCGGTGTTGCGCAAGCTGGTGACCGTTGCCGACGAGATTGCCGGCGACGCGTTCAATCCGCAGGGTAAGGAGGTCCGGCAGCTGCTCGACGAGGCCGAGGCAAAGGTCTTCTCAATCGCGGAGGAAGGTCAGCGTGGCACGCAAGGGTTTCTCGAAATCGGGCCGTTGCTGACACAAGTCGTCGAGCGGATCGACACGCTGTACCACACGGCGAATCCGAGCGATGTGACCGGCACGCCGACCGGCTTTATCGACCTGGACCGGATGACCTCCGGGATGCACGGCGGCGAATTGATCATTGTTGCCGGACGGCCATCGATGGGCAAAACTGCATTCTCGATGAACATCGGTGAATACGTCGCAGTCGAGTATGGTTTGCCGGTCGCGGTGTTCTCGATGGAAATGCCGGGCACGCAACTTGTGATGCGGATGCTCGGCTCGATTGGCCGGCTCGACCAACACCGGATGCGTACCGGGCGGCTGACCGACGAGGATTGGCCCAAGCTCACGCACGCGGTGCAGAAAATGAGTGAAGCGCAAATCTTTATCGACGAGACGGGCGGGCTCAATCCGATGGAATTGCGCTCGCGGGCACGGCGGCTAGCGCGTCAGTGCGGCAAGCTAGGCTTGATTATTGTCGATTATCTGCAACTCATGACTGGCTCGTCGCCGGGCGAGAACCGCGCGACAGAGATCTCCGAGATTTCGCGCTCACTCAAGGGACTGGCCAAGGAGCTTGACGTGCCGGTCATCGCGCTATCTCAGCTGAACCGGGGCCTGGAGCAGCGGCCGAACAAGCGTCCGGTCATGTCGGACCTGCGCGAATCTGGCGCGATCGAACAGGATGCGGACGTGATCCTGTTTATTTATCGCGACGAGGTTTACAACCCGGACAGCCCCGACAAGGGAACGGCCGAGATCATTATCGGCAAGCAACGGAACGGACCCATTGGGCCCGTTCGCCTGACGTTCCTAGGACCGTACACGAAATTCGATAATTTTGCTGGCGTGTCGACGTTCTACGACAGCGAATAACCGGGATTTGTCTTTAACGTCGCTCATTTATGCTCGCTCGATCGCGCGCGTCACCCTGCTGCTGCGCCGTGCCTCAGCAGCACGCGTATTGCATGTCGCGCAGGCTGGCAACGCCCAGGTACAATACTGCACTTTTGTGTCAGCGCCCATTACTTCCGAGGGATTCATGTTCGGACGCTTCATGCCTACCGAAGGCAAGTTTTTCGAAATTTTCAACGCTCACGCGAAATGTATGGTCGACGCCAGTCTCGAACTCGAGCGGTTGATCGACGACCTGCCCAATGCGGAGGTTCACAAGCAAAACGTGCAAGCGAATGAGAAACGTGCCGACAAGCTGACGCACGAATGTATCGATTTGCTGCACAAAACCTTCATCACGCCGTTGGACCGTGAAGAGGTCCATAAGCTGATCACGACGATGGACGACATCCTCGACTTGATGGAGGATGTGGCCACTGCGGTGTCGCTGTACGACGTGCGTGCGGTGACCTCCGAGGCAAACGAACTCGCGCGTGTCTGCCGGCTGACGTGCGAGCGCGTGCAGACGGCAGTGGGTCTGCTGCACGACATGAAACGCGCCAGTGCGATCCTGAAGGCCTGCGAGGAAATCGATCGTTACGAATCCGACGCGGACCGTCTGCTGCGCTCGGCGATGTCCAAGCTATTTCGCGAGGAGGATGACGTCAAGACGCTGATCAAGCTGAAGGCGATCTTCGAGTTGCTCGAAGCCGTGACGGACAAGTGCGAGGATGTCGCGAACATCATCGAAGGCATCGTGCTCGAGAACGCATAGACAGGGCAGCTGATGCATTCGATCCAACTTGCTCTATGGGCGGTCGCGCTGTTGGTTGCCGTCGCGCTGATATTCGATTTCATGAACGGCTTCCACGACGCGGCAAACTCGATCGCGACCGTGGTGTCCACCGGTGTGCTCAAGCCGCACCAGGCCGTGGCGTTCGCAGCCGGCTTCAACGTCGTCGCGTACTTCATTTTTCATCTGAAGGTGGCGGCCACGGTCGGCAAGGGCACAATCGACCCCGGCATCATCGATCACTACGTGGTGTTCGGCGCACTGGTCGGGGCGATTGGCTGGAACATCGTGACTTGGTACTACGGGATCCCGTCGAGTTCGTCGCATGCGCTGATCGGCGGCTTGGTCGGCTCGGCGTTGGCCAAGTCGGGGTGGGATGCGCTGAACGTGGATGGACTGGCGAAGACGATCGCCTTTATTTTTGTGTCGCCGTTGCTCGGCTTTGTGCTCGGGTCGCTGTTCATGCTGCTCGTGTCGTGGTTCTTCTTCCGCACGCCGCCAAGCCGCGTCGATCGGAGTTTCCGTCGGCTGCAACTCGTGTCCGCGTCGCTGTACAGCTTGGGGCACGGAGGCAACGACGCGCAGAAAACGATCGGCATCATTTGGATGCTGCTGATCGCGACTGGCTACGCGTCGGTGAGCGCCGACGCGCCGCCGACATGGGTGATCGCCGGCTGCTACGTGTCAATGGGCCTGGGCACGTTGTTTGGCGGCTGGCGGATCGTGCGCACGATGGGGCAGCGCATCACGCGGCTCAAGCCGGTCGGTGGCTTCTGCGCGGAGACCGGTGGTGCGATTACGCTGTTCATGGCGTCGTGGCTCGGTATTCCGGTATCGACGACGCACACGATTACCGGCGCGATCGTCGGCGTCGGGGCGACGCAGAAACTGTCGGCCGTACGCTGGGGGGTCGCCGGCAATATCGTATGGGCCTGGATCCTGACAATTCCGGCATCCGCCGCGCTGTCTGCTGCCGGCTGGTGGCTCGGTCAGCGGCTGCTGTAGGCGCGCTCAGGTCACCGCCGCGCTGCCGCCATCCATCAGGACGAGCGCGCCGGTCACGTAACTGGCGCGTGCACGGGCCAGCAACAGCGCAACGTCGGCGATTTCGTCCGGCCTCGCGTAGTGGCCTAGTGCAAGCCGCGGTTGGTTGCGCGAGCCGTGCTGATCGGGTGGCTTAGCGCTCAGAAATTGCCGTGGGCAAAACGGGCGATGGGATCGTTGGCCGCCGCTGCCTGCGCAGGCGTGGCCATCGGCGTATCGGCCCCATAGTCCTGGCTGCCCGCAGCCGGCGCGGCGCTCGCCGTCGCGCCGACAGGATCGGGGGTGGCCGACATGACCGGCGCGGCGATCCAGGAAGCCGCTTGGCTGCGCGCGGTCGCAGCAGTCGGCGGGGGCGGTTCGAACGCATCCGGGCCGCTCGCGGTTTTGCCGGCGGCATAAGCCATTCCGTGCCGCGTATCCGCACCGGCTGTGCGCGAGCTTCCGGCATCGATTGTTGCCTTGGTGCCAGGGGCTCCGGCGGTACCAGTGGTGGCCGTGTTGGCTGTGATAGCCATGGCGCCCACAGTGGCAACCGCCACCCGGTTGGACATCGCGTTGCTCGTGCCGGCCGGCGGTGTTGGTGGTGCTGACGCCGCCAGCAGCGTCGGTGCGTCAAATGGCCTCTTCGGCGCGTTGCGTACCGGGGCGACACGGCGAATACCGTCGAATCGCTTCGCCCAGTATGGATTCGTCACGTAGTCGATGCGTACCGTGCCACCGGTCGACGGCGCGTTGACAAAGCGCATGTTTCCCACGTAGATGCCGACGTGCGAATGCGGCCGGCCGGACGTGTTGAAGAAGACCAGGTCGCCGGGCGCGATTTCGTTCGGCTGGATCGGGCGCCCACGTTGGCTCATTTCGGCCGTAGTTCGCGGCAACTCGACCGCCGCCGAACGCGCCAACACGTAGCGTATTAGCCCACTGCAGTCGAAGCCGCTGCTTGGTGTGTTGCCTCCCCGGCGATACCGCACGCCGACTAGGCTCATCGCCTGGATCGATACTTCCTCCTGGCCGACGCTGTGATCCACGAAGCCGAGCCCAGACGATGGGCGCGTGCGGTAGCCACTCGCCGGCGCTTCATCTCCGCGCGTGACTGGCTGCTGCACGCTGGAGCAAGCGGCAAGCAGTACGGCGATGGAGCAGGGTGCGAGTGCAATCCAGGTAAGGCGCATGAAAAAGCGGGCGGGCGACCAGGCGCCCGCCTTCCGGCGGGGCAATGCCCGAATCATAGCCGCCGCACCGGGTCTGGCCAATACACTTAAGAAAGGACTTTAAGTTTGTGGGGGAATCACGTCGCCTGGATGATACGCGTTTCGTATCGACGACCGGCATAGCATCCTAAAAAAGCGCCGGATCACTAGATCCGGCGCCGGAAGTTGACGTCGGTTGGCGGACGGAATCGCCGCGTCGTTCTTTACAACACTACAGCACGTCCGACGCGTAGTCTGCCAAGCGTGACCGTTCGCCACGCGCCAGCGTGACGTGGCCGCCGTGAGTCCACCCCTTGAAGCGATCGACCACGTAGGTCAGGCCCGAACTGCCTTCTGTCAAGTACGGCGTGTCGATTTGCGCGATGTTGCCCAGGCAAATCATCTTCGTGCCAGGGCCAGCCCGCGTGACCAACGTCTTCATTTGTTTCGGCGTCAGATTCTGCGCTTCATCGATGATCACGTACTTATCGACAAAGGTGCGTCCGCGCATGAAGTTCATGCTCTTGACCTTGAGCCGCGAACGGATCAGTTCCTGTGTGGCGGCGCGCCCCCATTCACCGGCCGTGTCGTCGGTTTTTTGCAACACTTCGAGGTTGTCGTCGAACGCGCCCATCCAAGGCTGCATCTTTTCCTCCTCGGTGCCGGGCAGAAACCCGATGTCCTCGCCTACCGGCACAGTCGCGCGCGTGACGATGATCTCGTTGTAGCGCTTCTCATCGAGCACCTGCGCTAGGCCCGCGGCCAATGCCATCAACGTTTTGCCGGTACCGGCCTGGCCGAGCAGCGTGACGAAATCGACCTCCGGGTTCATCAGCAGGTTCAGCGCGAAGTTCTGCTCGCGGTTGCGCGCCGTGATGCCCCATACGTTGTTCTTGTGGTGCCCGTAGTCGCGCAGCGTCTGCAGCAACGCGGTCTTGCCGTTGATTTCTCGCACCACCGCATGGAATGCCGGCTCGCCGTTATGGGGCTCGAGATAAACGAACTCGTTGATCAGCAGTGACGCACACAGCGGTCCGGTGACCCGGTAGTACGTGGTGCCGGTCTTGGTGTCCTGCCAGCTCTCCATGCCCTTGCCGTGCCGCGTCCAGAAATCCTGCGGTAGCGCACGCACGCCCGAGTAGAGCAGATCCTTGTCTTCGAGGACCTGGTCATTGAAATAGTCCTCGGCCGGCAAGCCGAGCGCATGCGCCTTAATGCGCATGTTGATGTCCTTGGACACCAGCACGACTTGCCGCTCCGACATCTGCGCCTGCAGCGCCCGCACAACGCCCAGAATCTGGTTATCCGCTTTGCCTTGCGGGAGCCCGACCACCGGTTCAATATCAGTGAGTTCGGTCTGGAAGAACAGGCGCCCGGCCGCTTCCCGGTTGCCCAGCCGCGACAGCGCAATGCCGGTGATCATCGCGTCGCCGGCATCGGCCACCAGCGCGTCCAGCGTGCGGCTGACCTGTCGGGCATTGCGCGCGACCTCTGACATCCCTTTCTTATGGTTGTCGAGTTCCTCGAGCGTGATCATCGGCAGGTAGACATCGTGTTCTTCGAAGCGGAACACGCAACTCGGATCGTGCATTAGCACGTTCGTGTCGAGGACGAAAAGCTTGCGTGTCGTGTCGGCGGCGCGCGTACTGGCCCGTCGCCGCGTGCCGCATGTGCCCGGCGCGGCGGAAAGCGTGGGTGGTGTGACGCGTTCCGGTGCGGGTGTCTCGCGCAACGCGACGGGCGCCGGCGCGGCCGCGTCGCGGGCCACCTCGGCCGGGATCGTGTCGGGGACGGGGCGTGACGGCCGAAGCAGCGCCGCAGTCTGCTTCGACTTACGCTTGCGCGTGGTGGGCGTCTCGCGTACCACTTCCTCGTCCGGCAACGCTGCGCGCAATGCTGCATTGTCCGCTTCGAGCGATGTCAGGGCCGGCAGTGGCTCGCGCACGGCGGCGCCGAATGCGACACCGTCATCCCGGCTTGCGTAAGCGTCGTCATGGTCGTGCCCGGTGGCGGGCGAGCGCTTGCGCGCGCCCTTGGCCGTCTTCACCTTGGCCTTGTATTCGTCGGGTGAAAGCAGATTTCCGAGTTTGCTCGGCGCGGTAGGCAAAGGCATGGTTTCCTCTGACGGAATCAGTTCAACGATGCACGCCACTCGGGGCGCCGACGCAGCGGCGCCCCGAGTGGCGTGCGCCAGTGTCAGTCATATGTAATGAGTGCCGGTTCGCCTAGGTCGGTGTGACTCCAAAGAAAAAAGCCGTACCCCCTTGGACGGGGAGCACGGCGGTAAGGTAGGGAGTTAGCCTTCATTGCGGCCCACTATAACCTGCGTCAAACGCTCACGTCAAAGGGCACATGTCGCGCTGCATCCCCTGCGTCACAGCGCTTGCACGGCGGCTAGCACCTCATCGACATGGTTGGGCACCTTCACGCCGCGCCACTCGCGGCGCAATACACGCTGCGCATCGAGCAGGAAAGTCGAGCGCTCGATGCCGCGTACTGGCTTACCGTACATCTTTTTCATTTTGACGACATCGAATAGCTGACACACAGTCTCGTCGGCATCGGACACCAGCACGAAAGGCAATTCGAGCTTGCGCTGGAAGTTCTCATGCGAGCGTACGCTGTCGCGCGAGATGCCGACGATCTCGGCACCCGCTTGCTTAAAGGCTGGGTACGCGTCACGGAACGCCAGGCTTTCGGTGGTGCAGCCTGGTGTGTTGTCCTTCGGATAGAAATAGAGAACGACCTTGTTGCCCCTAAGCGCGGACAGCGTAAATTCGCCACCCGTCGCTGAGGCGGTGAAATCGGGAACGGTGTGGTCGATCGCAATGCTCGGCACGGATTTCTCCTGTTATTATGATCAGCGGCAGCGAAGCAGGACCGATGCGGACCGACGCTCGCGCCGCGCCATTGTTTCAATCGGGCTGAATGATCAACTCGCCGGCGCGGCCCGGCACCTCGCCCCACGCGACAGGGTACGATGGCAGCGAGTCCAGGTCCAGCGTCGCGTAATAGTCGGCCATCGACACCAGTGTATGCCCCTGCGCGCGCCAGCCCGCCAGCAGGCGTTCGAGCACGGGGGCAAGCTTCTGTCCTTCCAGTTCCGCGTGTAGCGTAAAGACGTGGTCAACGCCGTCGTGCCGCGTCAGCGACAACAGATAATCGGCGACGTTGTCCACGCTTAACCCGTCCAGCCCGAGCACTTCGTCCAATGTCGGCAGGGTGGTTGGCAGCTGCACATGCGCAAGCGGCATGCCGTTGACCGTCGGCCGGTACGGGCCGTGGCCGCGCCCGTCGGATGCATACCGGATGCCCCACGCGTCGAGCTGATGAAATGCATGGTCGTTCATCTGCCAGCCTGCCGCGCCATGGGTACGCGGCACCTCACCAAATACCTCAACAAAGCGCGCGTGGCTTTTCGCCATTTGCGCGATCGTCCATGCGCGCTCACGCGTGCGCACGTTATCCTGCCAATACACGTGGTCCCAGGTATGAATGCCCACCTCGAAGCCGGCATCGCGTGTGGCGCGCATTTGCGTCGCCGCGCGCGCGCCGATGTCCGGGCCGGGCAGTAACACGCCGTAGGCGAGCGTTTTAATGCCGTAGTGCTCGAGCACCGACGTGCGCGACACCTTGCGCAGGAACCCCGGCCGGAATACCCGGCGCAATGCCCAACCCGTGTGGTCGGGGCCTAGGCTAAACAGGAACGTCGCGCCAGCGCCGGCGTGCCGGAGCATCCGCACGAGGTTCGGCACGCCTTCACGGGTGCCGCGCAGCGTGTCGACGTCGATCTTCAGTACGATGCGGGCCATTGCCGTCAACCCGCGCCGTCAGTCGACCAGCGCGCGGGCTTCGGCGACCTGCGAGCGGTATGCCTCGAAGATCTTGCGCAGCGCGTCGTCCATCGACAGCGTTGGCGCCCAAGCCAGATCCTGCTTCGTATTGTCGATCTTCGGCACGCGGTTTTGCACGTCCTGGTAGCCGGTGCCGTAATAGGCGCTCGACGAGGTTTCTACCAGTTTCACCTGTTGTGCAGACTGCGCATATTCGGGGTACTCTGCCGCCAGCGCCAGCATTTTGTCGGCCAGATCGCGCACCGAGAAATTGTTGTGTGGATTGCCGATATTATAGATTTTGCCGGTCGCGATGCCGGCCGGATTCTCGATAATCCGCACCAGCGCTGAGATGCCGTCGTCGATGTCGGTGAACGCGCGTTTTTGCGCGCCGCCGTCGACCAGGCTAATGTTCTCGCCCCGCACGATATGGCCGAGGAACTGCGTGACCACGCGCGATGATCCCTCCTTCGGCGTGTGGATCGTGTCCAGTCCCGGGCCGATCCAGTTGAACGGGCGAAACAGCGTGAAATTCAGGCCCTCCATGCCGTAGCCCCAAATCACGCGGTCCATCAACTGCTTCGAGCATGCGTAGATCCAGCGCGGCTTGTTGATCGGGCCGTAGATCAACGGCGAGGCTTCCGGGTCGAACTCGCCATCGGTGCACATGCCGTACACCTCGGAAGTGGACGGAAAGACCAGATGTTTGCCGTATTTGACCGCTGAGCGCACAATCGGCATGTTGGCCTCAAAATCAAGCTCGAACACGCGCAGCGGCTGTTTTACATAGGTGGCTGGCGTGGCGATCGCGACCAACGGCAGGATCACGTCACACTTGCGGATGTGATACTCGACCCATTCCTTGTTGATCGTGATGTCGCCTTCGAAGAAGTGCATTCGCGGATGCTGCGTCAGACCGCCCAGACGATCCTTCTGCATGTCCATCCCATAGACTTCCCAATCGGTGGTTTCGAGGATGCGCTTGGACAGGTGATGGCCGATGAAGCCGTTGATGCCGAGGATCAGGACTTTTTTCATGAATGCGATGAGGATTGAGTAAGGCGCAGGAACGTTGCCGCGTCGATGACGCGCTCGTCGTGCGTAGGACCGGAGGCGTTGCAGCCAACATGGCGCAGTTCGCGGATCGCCAGCGCGCGGCCATCGCCGCACACGCCAAATAGCGCATTATCGCAAACCTGCAAGCCTGGCGGCAATGTCGCGGTGCTGGCCGCGTTATGATGCGCAAGCCGGGCCGCAGCGACGATAAAGCGCTCGCCGCTGACGTCGGTGAATGCGCCCGGATACGGCGGTGCGACCGCGCGCACCAGGTTGTAGACCTGTTGTGCGGGCAGGCTCCAGTCAATGCGGCCATCCTCGGGCCTGCGCCCACCAAAATAGCTGCCCGCGGCCAGATCGTTCGGCAGCCGCGGTGCGTCGCCGGCCAGCAGGGCCGGTAGCACCCGCCACAACGTCTGCTCGGCGGCCACCGTCACCTTATCGAATACCTGGCTCGCGGTATCGTCCGGCAGGATCGGCACTGGCGTCTGCGCGACGATCGCCCCGGCGTCCGGCTTGGCCGTCATCTCGTGCAGCGTGGCGCCCGTCTCGGTTTCACCGTTGAGCACGGCCCAGTTGGTTGGCACGCGGCCACGGTACTTCGGTAGCAGCGAGCCGTGCAGGTTGAATGCGCCGCGTGGCGCCAGTGTGAGCAGGTCAGCTGGCAGCATGTGCCGGTAGTAGAACGAAAACAGAAAATCTGGCTGCACCGCGCGTACGGCCTCGACCAACTCCGGCGCGTGCGAATCGGCGGGCGTGATCACCGGCAATCCGTAGTCGGCCGCGACCGCCGCCACGCTTTCGAACCAAATGCGCTCTTGCGGATTGTCTTGGTGTGTGACGACGAGCGCGACGTCCACGCCGCGCGCGAGTAGCACGCGCAGGCAGCGTGCGCCGACATTGTGATACGCGAAGACGACGGCGCGCGCGTTCATTGGCCGCGCTCCACCGTACCATCTGCGTCGCACTTCACCGTGCCATCTGCGTGCTCGCCGCGCGCGACGTGCTGCACCGGGGGAGCCGGCGCGCGGTCATGCGTTGGTGCATCGCTGTCGCGCTGCTGCAGCACCGCCTGCACCAAATAGCGTGGCCGCGCGCGCACTTGCTGGTAGATCCGGCCGATGTATTCACCGAGCAGGCCGAGCGCGAAAATGATCACGCCGAGCAGAAAGAACGTGATCGCGAACAGCGTGAACACGCCTTGAACTTCCGCGCCAATGATGAAGCGCCGCACCAGCAGCAGCAGGAACAGCGCCGCGGAGCCGCTGGACAGGATCACGCCGACGAACGACAGCCATTGCAGCGGCACCACCGAGAAGCCGGTGACCAAGTCGAAGTTCAACCGAATCAAGCTGTACAGCGAATACTTCGATTCGCCGGCGAAACGCTCCTCGTGCGATACCTCGATCTCGACCGGATTTTGCGCGAACGTGTAGGCGAGCGCCGGGATGAACGTGTTGATCTCGCCGCACAGGTTGATCGTGTCGATGATGCGGCGGCTGTACGCGCGCAGCATGCAACCTTGGTCGGCCATCCGGATCCGCGTGATGCGCTCGCGCAACCGGTTCATCGCGGCCGACGCCTTGCGGCGGAACAGGCTGTCGCGCCGCTGCAGCCGGACCGTGCCGACGTAGTCGTGGCCCTCGCGCATCTTGGCCACCAGCTTGCCGATTTCCTCCGGTGGATTCTGCAAGTCCGCATCGAGTGTAATCACGATGTCGCCGCGCGTCTGCTCGAACCCGGCGAGGATCGCCATGTGTTGCCCGTAATTACCGTTGAGCAGCACGACACGGGTGGTGTCTGGGCGCGTGTGGTACTGCTCGGCCAGCATCGCGGCCGAGCGATCACGACTGCCGTCGTTAATGAAAATCACTTCGTAGGTCAAGTCCAGCGCGTCCAGCGCCGGATAGAGCCGCGCAAACAGTGCGGCCAGGCCCGCCTCCTCGTTGTAGACGGGGATCACGACGGACAGTTCAGGTTTATTCATTGTTGATGACGGTGAATAATCTCGTTGACGGCTTGCACGACGCGCGACACGTCAGCCATTGTCATTTGCGGAAACAGCGGCAGCGTGACGATCGCCCGCCCAACGCGCTCTGCGTGTGGGAACATGCCTGGGCCGAAGCCCCGTTCCCGGTATAGCTTAAATAGGTGGATCGGCGGATAGTGCACGCCAGTGCCGATACCGCGCTCCTTCATCTGCGCCATGAAATCGGCGCGCTCGATCGTAAGCCGCTCCAATGGCAGCACGATCTGAAACATGTGCCAATTTGAGTTCGTGAAGTCTGCGGGCGGCAACTCCACGCCGGCGGCCATGGCCGCGCCGCCGGCGAAATGCTCAAAATACGCGCGCGCCAGCGCGCGGCGCTGCGCGGTGATTTCGTCCAGGCGGGCCAGCGAGCCCAACCCGACACGCGCAGCGACATCAGTCAAATTGTACTTGCCGCCGAGCACGTCGCATTCCATTCCGTCAAAGCCGGTGCGCGTGATGCCCTGCAGCCGATACTTTTCGGCGAGCCGTGCTTCGTCATCGTGGTTCATCACCAGCGCACCGCCCTCGATCGATGTGATGTTCTTGTTCGCATGGAAGCTGAATGACACGAAGTCGCCGCACGTGCCGACGCGCCGGCCGTTCCAGCTTGAGCCGAGCGCCTGTGCGGCGTCCTCGACCACGCGCAACCGGTGCGTGCGCGCGATCGCATGGAGCCGCTCCAGGTCCATCGGCATCCCGGCCAAATACACTGGGATGATCGCGCGCGTGCGCGGCGTGATGGCGGCCTCGAGCTTGTCCAGATCCAGGTTTCGGGTGATCGGGTCGATGTCGGCGAATATCGGGGTCGCGCCCACCTCGCAGATCACGTTGCTGGTGGACACCCATGACAGCGGCGTGGTGATCACTTCGTCGCCGGTCCCGATGCCGGCGATGCGCAGTGCGATTTCCATCGTGCAGGTGCCCGAATTGAAGGTTCGCACCGGCCGGCCGCAGTACTTGGACAGCGCTGCTTCGAAACGGGCGTTTTGCGGGCCGGTCGTGATCCAGCCGCTGCGCAGCACATCGACGACGCCGGCAATCGTCTCCTCATCGACGTGCGGCCGCACGAACGGCAAAAAGGGCAAGGAGGTTTCGCTCATGGTATGTATGATCTAGTTCTCTCAGGAGGCTGGATGGGCTCAACCGCGCGCCAGCACGACCACGCCGAATAGAATGATACCGATGCCGACGAGGCGCTGTACCGACATGACCTCGCCGAACAGGTACCAGGCCGCTACCGCATTGACCGCGTAGCCGAGCGACAACATCGGGTAGGCGATCGACACGTCTACGCGCGACAGCCCGAGGATCCAGACGACGACGCTGACGACATAGCATGCCAACCCGCCAATGATCGGCCACTGCGTGACTAGTCGCACGCTGATCGGCACGATGTTTGCCGCCGAGAATTCAAAATGACCGACCGCATTCACCCCGGCCTTGAGCAACAGCTGCGCGCACGTGTTGAGCAGCACGCCGGAAAGAATGCACGCAAGGGAAATCGGATTCATCTAGGCTCGGCTTACAGTTGAGGTTTGGCGACGACGACGCGCCGCGTGTCGCGCGCAATCACCTGCATCGGCACGCCGGCGGCGGCCAGTTGCCCGTACAGCGATGGCGGCAACAACGCCAGTGCGGGTCCGGGCTCATGCCACCGGGCGCGCCACTGGTCAATCGTCGGAATCCACTTGCTTGGCTCGATCGTTGCGCCGAACCATAGCTCATCTGCGTGCTGGACCATGATGGTCGTGTGGCGGACATAGAACGGCAGCGTATGGTCGAGCATGTCCACCGAGTAGAACGGCGTGTCGGCCGGCAGCTTCGCCAGCTCTGCCCGGACCGCCGGTGCGAGCAGGGCGCCGCTGCTTTGTCGTCCGAACACCTCGTGGCCATTGCCGCCGATGGCGCCGAGCAGGAACCAGCCGATGCCGAACACAACGATGCTCGTTGCCGTTGGCGCGGCATGCGGTGCGGCGCCGGGCGGCAGCGCGCGCCGCCGCACGAGCCAGCTGGCAAGCAGCGTCAGCACGAGGCCGACGCCGATGGCGATCTCAACCCAGACGATGAATTCGCGATACAGCGCGTTCGGCGTCTTCGCGTCGCCCTGTCCGATCAGCGCGAAGTACGCCGCCACAGCCGCTATGGCCAGGAGCGCTGCGTAGCCGAGCAGGTGCCGCTGCCATTGCGCGCGCGTGATCCCCGGCAGGTACAGGCCGATCACCAGGGCCAGCGCCGGCGCCACGGGCAGCGTGTACGAAATCAGCTTCGAATGCGACGCGCTAAAGAACAGGAAGATGAACGCGGACCACACCAGCAGCAGTGTGACTGGCGCGAAGCCGTTCTGCTGGCGCGGCATCCGCCAACCCTGGCGCACGCTCTGTGCGGCGATCGAGACCCAAGGTAGGAAGCCCGTAAGCAGCACGCCAGCAAAATAATAGAATGGCCCGGGCCGGTTTTGCGCGGGTGTCAGGTAGCGCTCGAACTGCTGGACGATGAAAAAATAATGGAAGAACTCTGGATTGTTGCGTTGCACGAGCACGAACCATGGCAGCACGATCCCGGCAAAGACCAGCGCGCCGCTGATCAGGTAGAGCCGTTTCCACACCGCCCAGTCACGCGCCACCACGGTGTAGACCACCAGCGCCGCGCCCGGCAGGATCAACCCAACCAGGCCCTTGGACAGGACCGCCAGCGCCATTGACGCCCAGCACAGCCACATCCAGCCACGTCGTGCGCGGGCCGGCAGGTGCGCGCGTTGGGCCAGCAGTAGCGAGCACAGCGTCAGTGCCATCCAAAACGCCAGGCCTGTGTCTAGCACGTTGAAGTGGCCCATCAGATTCCAGTATGGCGACGCGGCCAGCACCAGTGCCGCCATCAGCCCGGCAGCCGGATTGAACACGCGCGCGCCGGTGTAGCCCACCAGCAGGATGCCGGCAAAACCGCATAGCGCCGTATAGAGCCGCGCCTGCCACTCGCCCAGGCCGAACCAGGCGAACGTGATGGCGTTGAACCAGGTTTGCAGCGGCGGCTTCTCGAAATACTTATACCCGTTGTAGCGCGGGGTGATCCAGTCGCCGGTGACGAGCATCTCGCGCGCCATTTCCGCGTAGCGTCCCTCGTCGCTCGGGATCAGGTGGCGCCAGTTCAATTGCAGGAACCATACGAGCGCGAACAGCAGCATGAGCGGCAGCAGGGCCGCTGGCGACAGCGGCAACGCGCGCGTGTTGCTGGAGGCGCTGGGCGGGACGGTCGATGGCGCCGTCGGCCGCATCGGGTCGAGCAAATCTTGCATCAGCTATCCGTTTTTCAGAGAGTGTGGAGTCGTAGTAGACGCGCGCATGGGCACGCCCGCTTGTCATGGACCGTGGTGCGGGTTAATGGGCCGCCGCATGGTGGCTCGCGCTCATGGTTTTTCGATCAGCAGCACGAGCGCGACCTTGCGGCCCTCGGCCATCAGAATGTTATAGGTGCGGCACGCGGCCTGGAAATCCATCGCCTCAATACCGATGCGCCGGCGCGACAGCGCCACGGTCAGCCGCGGGTGCACGAAGCGCAGCCGTGCGCCGGTCCCAAAAATCACGACCTCGACACCGGATTCGCCGGCGGACTCAACCAGTGAGTCAAAATGCTCGGGCGTGAGTGCATCGAACGAGGACACTGGCCACGGCGCGACCGGCGCCTGCGGGAAGACCAGAATGCTGTGCTCGTAGCGTTGCAGATTGACGTCGACATAGTCAGCGCCATAACCGGTTACGGTATTCAGGGCGTCGGCAGAATCCTGGTGTAATTTCAATGCAACGTTCCATGTGCGCCCGCCGTATGCGGCAGGCGAGACGGTTGGTGCGAGTTATGGGACAATGGCAACGACTCGCGCAGGCCCGGCGAGTTCCGCGCGCGGCACGTGCGGCCGCCACGGGCGAGTCACCCGCGATCTTTTGATGCATTGCGGAACTACGCCAGAATCCGCTAAATTATACCCTTTGTGTCCGTTAAGCCCGCTAGATCGCGCGAGCGGCGCCGCGCCAGCGGGCGATGTGCGGCCCGGCGCCCCGGCCGCCATCCGGCGATGGCCAAGTTCTAGCGTGAGCGCCGATTCCTCTCTTACCGAAGCGTTGGCCGTGAAGCCCATCCTGAAATCGAATAAGTTGTCAAACGTCTGTTACGACATACGCGGGCCCGTGCTCGACGAGGCCAAGCGCCTCGAGGAAGAGGGGCACCGGATCATTAAGCTGAACATCGGCAATCTTGCTGCGTTCGGCTTTGACGCGCCTGAGGAGATTATCACCGACATGATCCGCAACCTGCCGGAGTCGTCCGGCTATTCGGATTCGAAGGGTGTGTTCGCAGCGCGTAAATCCATCATGCACTACACGCAGCAAAAGGGTATCGCCGGCGTCAAGCTCGAAGACGTTTTCATTGGCAATGGCGCGTCCGAGTTGATCGTGATGGCGATGCAAGGCTTGCTCAATGATGGCGACGAGGTGCTGTTGCCAGCGCCGGACTACCCGTTGTGGACCGCGGCGGTCAGTCTGTCGGGCGGCACGCCGGTTCACTACCGGTGCGACGAGTACAACGGCTGGCTGCCGGATCTGGACGATATGCGTGCGAAGATCTCGCCGAATACGCGCGCCCTGGTGATCATTAACCCGAACAATCCGACCGGCGCGCTGTACCCGGACGATCTCTTGCAGGCGATGCTCGAGCTTGCACGCCAGCACCAGCTGATCGTGTTCTCCGACGAGGTCTACGACAAGATCGTCTACGACGGCGGTGTGCACACGTCGGTCGGCGCGCTCTCGCAGGACGTGCTCACCGTCACGTTCAACAGCTTGTCCAAGAGCTACCGGTCTTGCGGCTACCGGGCCGGTTGGATGGTGGTGTCCGGCGACAAGCGGCATGCGAGCGACTATCTGGAAGGGCTCGGCATCCTCGCATCGATGCGGCTGTGCGCGAACGTGCCGGGCCAATATGCGATCCAGACCGCGCTGGGCGGCTACCAGAGCATCAACGAGCTGATCCAGCCGGGCGGGCGCCTGTACAAGCAGCGCGAGCTTGCCTACGATATGCTCAGCGCGATTCCAGGCGTGTCGGTCGTCAAGCCGAAGGCGGCCTTATACATGTTTCCCAGGCTGGATCCGGCTGTCTATCCGGTGCGCGACGACCAGCAACTGATTCTGGAACTGTTGCAGCAAGAGCGGGTGCTGCTGGTGCAGGGCACCGGATTCAACTGGCCCGCTCCTGACCATTTCCGGGTCGTATTCCTACCCAGCGTCGATGACCTGAGCGATTCGCTGAGTCGTGTCGCACGGTTTCTCGACGGCTACCGCAAGCGTACGGGCGCGTGAAGCGCGTCGCGCGCGTTGCGCCCCCTTTTAATGACCATGACACACGCGGGATGATGGAACCGATCAAAGTAGGATTGTTGGGCTTTGGCACGGTCGGCAGTGGCACGTTCAACGTGTTGCGCCGCAACCAGGAAGAAATCAGCCGTCGGGCCGGCCGCGGAATCGAAATCACGCGCGTCGCGGTGCGCAATCCGGCCAAGGCGCAGCAGGTGCTGGGCGATGCGCTCGGCACGGTGGCGCTGACGTCGGACTTTGCCGCGGTGGTCGACGATCCGTCGCTGGACATCATTGCGGAAATGATTGGTGGCACTGACATCGCCCGCGAACTCGTGCTGCGTGCGATCCACAACGGCAAGCATGTGGTGACGGCCAACAAGGCGTTGCTCGCGGTGCATGGAACCGAAATCTTTGAGGCGGCGCGCGCCAAGGGCGTGATGGTCGCGTTCGAAGCGGCGGTAGCCGGCGGCATCCCGATCATCAAGGCGTTGCGCGAGGGTCTGACGGCGAACCGTATCCAGTATATCGCTGGCGTCATCAACGGCACCACTAACTTCATCCTGTCTGAGATGCGCGAGCGCGGCCTGGATTTCACGACCGCGCTGGCTGACGCTCAGCGGCTCGGCTACGCGGAGGCCGACCCGACATTCGACATCGAGGGGATTGACGCCGCACACAAGGCCACGATCATGGCGGCGATCGCATTCGGCGTGCCGGTGCAGTTCGAGCGTGCCTATGTCGAGGGCATTACCCGGCTGGACGCGCTGGATATTCGCTACGCGGAGGAACTTGGCTACCGGATCAAGCTGCTCGGCATTGCGCGGCGCACCACGCAAGGCATCGAGTTGCGCGTGCATCCGACGCTGATTCCGGCCAAGCGGCTGATCGCGAACGTGCAGGGCGCGATGAACGCGGTCCTGGTCTACGGCGATGCGGTGGGCGCAACACTGTACTATGGCAAGGGGGCGGGTGCCGAGCCGACGGCGTCGGCCGTGGTTGCCGACCTGGTCGACGTCACGCGGCTGCACACGGCGGATCCCAACAATCGCGTGCCGCATCTGGCATTCCAACCGGACCGGTTGGCGACCACGCCGATTCTGCCAATCGACGAGGTCACCAGCAGCTACTACTTGCGGCTGCGTGTCGCGGACCAGACCGGCGTGCTTGCTGACATCACGCGCATCCTCGCGGCCCTAGGCATCTCGATCGATGCGCTGCTGCAAAAGGAGTCGGAGGTCGTCGACGCAAACCGGGCGGGCGAGACCGATATCATCCTGATCACGCACGAGACGCGGGAGAAGAACATCAATACGGCGATTTCTCGTATCGAAGCGTTGTCCACGGTGCGCTCGGGCGTGACCCGGCTGCGCATGGAAGCGTTGAACTGACGCCGACGCTAATCGCTTCGGCCGGTAGCCGGAGCGCCAGGAGCCTTCCCGAATGAACTACATTTCCACACGCGGCGCCGGGCTCGGCGAGCGCCATTCGTTTTCCGACATCCTACTCGGCGGTCTTGCGAAGGATGGTGGCCTGTATTTGCCGGCGCATTATCCGCGTGTGTCCGACGCCGAGTTGTCCCGCTGGCGTACGCTGTCCTATGCGGACCTGGCATTTGAGGTCCTCGCGAAATTCTGCGATGACATGCCGGCTGACGACTTGCGGGCGCTGACGCGGCGCACCTATCGTGCCGACGTATACTCAAATGTGCGCGACGGCAGCGATGCGCAGCGCATCACGCCGCTTAAGACGCTGGGTATCGAGGGTGGCGCGCCGCTGGCGCTGCTCGAGCTGTCCAACGGCCCGACGCTCGCGTTCAAAGACATGGCGATGCAGTTGCTCGGCAACCTGTTCGAGCACGCGTTGGCGCGTCAGGGCCAGCAATTGAACATCCTTGGCGCGACGTCTGGCGACACCGGCAGCGCCGCCGAATACGCGATGCGCGGTAAGCGAGGTGTGCGCGTGTTTATGCTGTCGCCGCATCGCAAGATGAGCGCGTTCCAGACCGCGCAGATGTTCAGCCTGCAGGATCCGAATATTTTCAATATCGCGGTCGAAGGGGTGTTCGACGATTGCCAGGACATTGTCAAGGCCGTCTCAAACGACCACGCGTTCAAGGCCCGCTACCAAATCGGTACGGTCAACTCGATCAACTGGGCCCGGGTCGTCGCACAGGTTGTCTACTATTTTCGAGGCTATTTCGAGGCGACGCGCGGCAACGATCAGCGCGTGTCGTTTACAGTCCCGTCGGGCAATTTCGGCAATGTGTGCGCCGGTCACATCGCGCGGATGATGGGCTTGCCGATCGACAAGCTGGTGGTTGCCACCAACGAGAACGACGTGCTTGACGAGTTCTTCCGCACCGGTAATTATCGCGTGCGCGCCGCGGCTGAAACCCACCATACGACCAGTCCCAGCATGGACATCTCAAAGGCGTCGAACTTCGAGCGCTTCGTCTTTGACTTACTGGACCGCGATTCGGCGCGCGTGTTGCAGTTGTTCCGCGACGTCGAGGCCAAGGGCGGGTTCGACTTGGCTGCGTCGGGCGATTTTGCCCGCGTGCGCGAGTTCGGTTTCGTGTCCGGTCGCAGCACGCACGCGGACCGAATCGCGACGATCCGCGACGTCCACCGTCGCTACCAGGCGATAATCGACACGCATACGGCGGACGGCGTGAAGGTGGCGCGCGAATACCTGGAGCCGGGGGTGCCAATGATCGTGCTCGAGACCGCGCAACCGATCAAGTTCGGCGCTACGATCCGCGAGGCGCTGGATCGGGATCCTCCGCGTCCGTCGGCCTTTGACGGACTGGAGGCGTTGCCGCAGCGTTTCACCGTGTTGCCGGCCGACGCTGCGCGCGTGAAGGACTTCATTCGCGCGCAGATCGACGGCTAGGCGGCGTACCGGTGCGGCGCCGGGGCTACAATACGTTTTTATCCGTCAACATCCGGCCCGACTCCGATGTCGATCCCGAACGATACTGCGCCGGTGGTGGGCGCTAGTCAAACGGCCTGCACCGCCACGACTACGGGCGCTGCTCGCCCGCCACTGCTGGCCACGCAGGACGCACTTGCGCAACTGCTGGCCGCGGCATTTCCATTATGCGCGCAGCCCGACGCAATCGAGACCGTACCGACGCAGGACGCGCTGAACCGCGTGTTAGCCACTGACATTCACTCGGCGCTCGATGTGCCGCCGGCCGACATCAGCGCGATGGACGGCTACGCAGTGCGGGCCGGCGACGTCGTGGCTGGCCGGCCGATGCGCGTGTCGCAACGCGTGCCAGCCGGGTATGCGCCCGGTGGCGCGCTTGAGGCCGGCACCGCCGCGCGCGTTTTCACCGGAGCGCAACTACCCGCGGGCGCTGACACGGTCGTGATACAGGAGCAGGCACAGGCACAGGCGCACGGCGAGACGGTCGCGTTCGATGCAGCGCCGCCAATGGGCGACTGGATCAACCGGCGTGGTTCGGATATCCGCAAGGATGCGGTGATTTTGCCTGCCGGCATGCGGCTAACGCCGCAGGCGTTGGGCCTGGCCGCGTCGGTCGGCTATGCGACGCTGCCGGTCGCGCGCCGGCCGAGGGTCGCGATAGCCTTCACCGGCGACGAGTTGACGATGCCTGGCGAGCCATTGCGTGAAGGCGCAATCTACAATTCGAGCCGGTTCACGCTCGGTGGGCTGCTGGCCGCACTCGGCTGCGACGTGACGGACCTGGGCATCGTGCCGGACCGGCTCGATGCGACGCGCGACGCGCTGCGCGAGGCGGCGCTCGCGCATGACCTGATCCTCACCTCCGGCGGCGTATCGGTGGGCGAAGAGGATCACGTGCGGGCCGCGGTTCAAGCTGAAGGTTCGCTGCACCTGTGGCAGATTGCGATGAAGCCGGGCAAGCCGTTTGCGTTCGGCACGGTGCACCGACCAGCGGCCGCGGGATCGCTGGGCGCCGATGCGCCGCACGACGCAGCGTTCTTTATTGGCTTGCCCGGTAATCCGGTGTCCAGCTTCGTGACATTCCTGTTGTTCGTGCGCCCGTTTATCCTACGCCTGGCCGGCACAGGATGCGTCGAGCCTCGTGTGCTGCATATGCGCGCCGATTTTACGCAAAAAAAGGCGGATCGCCGCAATGAATTCCTGCGCGCACGGATCAACGACGCTGGGGGACTCGACCTGTTCCCAAACCAGAGTTCGGCGGTGCTGACATCCACGGTGTGGGGGGACGGATTGATTGACAATCCGCCCGGGCACGCGATTCAGGCGGGCGAGATGGTGCGTTTCCTGCCCTTCTCGACGCTGCTGGCGTGACGGCGTGGCAGAGCGACGGTGAGGGACCGCGCGGCGGAAACAGGATTTTCAACGGTCAATGGCAATGAAGATCGAACTGAGGTTTTTTGCAAGTGTGCGCGAGGCGGTCGGCACGGACGCGGAAACGGTTGACGTACCGGACAGCATCAACACGGTCGGCGACGTGCGCGCGTGGCTATGCTCGCGCGGCGGCGCGTGGGCAAGCGCACTGGCGGGCACGCGCCCGTTGCGCATGGCGTGCGACCACGTCATGACCGATCCGTCGACGCGACTGACTGACGGCTGCGAGGTGGCATTTTTTCCACCTGTCACCGGTGGGTGACATGGCAGCGGCCGGGCGGGGTAACGTGGAGGATGGGATGACAGTCAGCGTGCAAGCGCACGATTTCGACGTGACGACGGAACTCGCCCGGCTGCGTGCGCGCCATCCACGCATCGGCGCGGTGGTCAGCTTCGTGGGTACCGTGCGCGAGTTGAGCGACGGCGAGTCAATCAGCGCGTTGGAACTCGAGCACTATCCGGGCATGACCGAACGGGCGTTGGAGGCCATTGTTGCCGAAGCCGAGCGCCGCTGGGCGGGCATTGACGTGCGTGTGGTGCACCGGCACGGGCGGCTCGACGCGGGTGAGCAGATCGTGCTGGTCGCGGTCGCGGCTGCGCATCGCGGCGACGCGTTTGCCGCCTGTGAGTTCGTGATGGACTACTTAAAATCTAACGCGCCTTTTTGGAAAAAGGAGTGCACTGGGCAAGGCGAGCGCTGGGTCGAGGCGCGCACCGACGACGACGCGGCGCTCGCGCGCTGGGGCATTGCGTCGCACAACGCGGCGAAGGGTCCACTTGCCGACGATCAGTGAACGGCGCCACGCTCGCCGCGGCGCGGCGCGATTCGCTCGAGCAGCGCCTTCTGCTCCGGCGGCACCTGATATTGCCAGCCGAAGCGGCCCAGCTGCAGGCTTTCCGCGATGCGCAGCGCCGGCTCCATCAGCTTGAGCGCCGCGGCGGGCTCGAACAGATGCTCGACCGTGTCCAGGAACAGGTACAGCCAGCGGCTGAAGTGCTCGGGCTCGATATCTTTCAGTGGCAGGTGGGCCAGTTGCACATTGCCCTTGTAGCGCTTGGCGCCCAGCGCGATGCTGGCCCAAAAGTCGCACATTTTTGCTAGGTGCGGGTCCCATGCGTCGCCGATCGCCTGCGCGAAGATCGGTCCCAGCATGTCGTCCGCCCGCACGCGTGCATAGAAGCGGTGGACCAGCGAATGGATGCCTGCTTCGTCCAAGATGGCAAGGTGGCTCGCTACGGCGTCGGATTCGGGATTGACCATGATGTCATGTTGTCAGCAGAGGGATCGCATTGTGGCAGCGCAGCGGATCAGCGGCGCAACGCGGCCGGCACGACATGGCACAGCATGGCATGGCATGGCGCGCAAACCCGTGCCTGTGGCAGTAAGATACCGGAGGCGGTACCGGGGCGGCAGCATGTTGCTGCGCCAGCCCTTATTTTGCACCATGGAGCATAAGCCGGGATACTCGTTTGCGATTGACCGATTTCACCGACTATGCGTTTCGCGTGATCCTGTACCTGTCGGTGCACGACGACGGATTGTCCACGATTCAGCAGATATCCGATGCGTACCAGGTGTCGAAGAACCATTTAATGAAGGTCGTGCAACTGCTCGGCGAGCGAGGCTGGTTCGACATGGTGCGCGGGCGCAACGGTGGCTTGCGGCTGGCGCCCCATGCTCGGACGCTAACGGTCGGCACAGATTGTGCGCGCCACCGAGAACGATTTTGCGCTGGTTGCCTGTTGGGGGCCGATGTCCGTCATGCATGCGCCATTGAGCCGCATTGTCAACTCAAGGTCGTAATGGTCGCAGCGCTTCAGGCGTTTCTAGCCGAGCTTGACAAGCACACGGAGGCTGAGTGGAGTCAGTCGAGTGCACCACTCGCGCACGCGCTGGGCTTGATCACGCTCACCCCGGGCGCTTGAAAAGCCCCATCCGGACCTCAAGTTATGAGGCAACCAAGCATTGGAGGTCTTCATGAGGATCGACAAACTGACTACGAAGTTCCAGGAGGCGCTCGCGGACGCACAAAGCCTTGCTGTAGGACGCGACAACCAGTATATCGAGCCGCTGCACGTACTTGCGGCGCTGCTCGCGCAGCCCGATGGCGCGGCCCGCTCGCTGTTGTCGCGCGCCGGTGTGCATGTGCAGGCGCTGCAGGCCGCGCTTGGCGCGGCGTTGGAGCGGTTGCCGCAGGTGCATGGCACCGACGGCAATGTGCAAGTGAGCCGCGAGTTAAGCGGCTTGTTGAACCAGGCGGACAAGGAAGCGCAGAAGTACAGCGACGCGTATATCGCCAGCGAGATGTTTCTGCTCGCGCTCGCTGACGACAAGGGCGACGCCGGCCGGCTCGCGCGCGAGCATGGCCTGACCCGCAAGGCGCTGGAGGCTGCCGTCGCGGCGGTGCGCGGCAACGCGCAGGTCAACAGCCAGGATGCCGAGAGCCAGCGTGAGGCGCTAAAGAAATACACAGTGGACCTGACCGAGCGTGCGAGCGCCGGCAAGCTGGATCCGGTGATCGGCCGCGATGACGAGATCCGCCGCGCGATCCAGATTCTGCAGCGCCGCACGAAGAACAACCCGGTGTTGATCGGCGAGCCGGGGGTGGGCAAGACCGCGATCGTCGAAGGTCTCGCGCAGCGCATCGTCAATGGTGAGGTGCCCGAGACACTGAAAGACAAGCGGGTGCTGGCGTTGGACATGGCCGCGCTGTTGGCCGGCGCCAAGTATCGCGGCGAATTCGAGGAGCGGCTCAAGGCGGTGCTCAGCGACATTGCGAAGGATGAGGGGCGCACGATCGTGTTCATCGACGAGATTCACACGATGGTCGGCGCAGGCAAGGCGGAAGGTGCGATCGACGCGGGCAACATGCTCAAGCCGGCACTCGCGCGCGGCGAGTTGCATTGCATCGGTGCAACGACGCTGGATGAATACCGCCGATACATCGAAAAAGACGCGGCGCTTGAGCGGCGCTTTCAGAAGGTGCTGGTCGATGAGCCGTCGGTCGAGGCAACCATTGCGATCCTGCGAGGGTTACAGGAAAAGTACGAGCTGCATCACAAGGTCGAGATCACGGATCCGGCCATTGTCGCGGCCGCCGAGCTGTCGCACCGCTATATCACCGACCGTTTTCTGCCGGACAAGGCGATCGACTTAATCGACGAGGCGGCGTCCAAGATCAAGATGGAGATCGACTCGAAGCCCGAGGCGATGGACCGGCTCGACCGTCGGCTGATCCAGTTGAAGATTGAGCGCGAGGCGGTGAAGAAGGAAACGGACGAGGCATCGCAGAAGCGGCTTGGGTTGATCGAGGACGAGATCGCGCGGCTCGAGCGCGAATACGCAGATCTCGAGGAGATTTGGACGGCGGAGAAATCCGCCGTGCAGGGCGGCGCGCACCTGAAGGAAGAGATCGACAAGACCCGCGCAGAAATCGTGCGGCTGCAGCGCGAGGGTAAGCTGGATAAGGTCGCCGAGTTGCAATACGGCACGTTGCCGCAGTTGGAGGCGCAACTGAAGGCCGTTACCCAGGCCGAGGCCGGTACGTCCAAGAGCGACAAGCCGCGGTTGCTGCGCACGCAAGTGGGCGCCGAGGAGATTGCCGAGGTCGTATCGCGCGCCACCGGTATCCCGGTCGCGCGGATGATGCAGGGCGAGCGCGAGAAGCTGTTGCAGATCGAGGTGAAGCTGCATGAACGCGTGGTCGGCCAGGACGAGGCGATCAGTGCGGTGGCCGACGCGATCCGCCGTTCGCGGGCAGGCTTGGCCGACCCGAACCGACCGTATGGTTCGTTCCTGTTCCTTGGCCCGACGGGGGTTGGCAAGACCGAGCTGTGCAAGGCGTTGGCGGCGTTCCTGTTCGATGCCGAGGACCACTTGATCCGCATCGACATGAGCGAGTTCATGGAAAAGCACAGCGTCGCGCGGCTGATCGGCGCGCCGCCCGGTTATGTTGGCTATGAGGAAGGCGGCTACTTGACCGAGGCCGTGCGGCGCAAGCCGTACAGTGTGATCTTGCTCGATGAAATCGAGAAGGCGCATCCGGACGTGTTTAACGTGCTGCTGCAAGTGCTCGACGACGGCCGCATGACCGATGGCCAGGGCCGCACGGTGGATTTTAAGAACACCGTGATTGTGATGACGTCGAATCTCGGCTCGCAGCAGATCCAGTCGATGGTCGGCGAGCCTCATGCGGCGGTGCGCGATGCGGTCTGGGAAGAAGTCAAGCAACATTTCCGGCCCGAGTTCCTGAATCGGATCGATGAGGTCGTCGTCTTCCACGGCCTGGATCGCAGCCATATTCGCTCGATCGCGAAGATCCAGTTGCAGCGGCTCACCGAACGACTGGCGAAGATGGACATGCAACTGGACGTGTCGGATGCGGCACTCGAGCACATCGGCAAGGTCGGCTACGATCCGTTGTTCGGTGCGCGGCCGCTCAAGCGCGCGATCCAGCAGGAGATTGAGAACCCGATCGCCAAGCTGATCCTCGGTGGCCGGTTTGGTCCGAAGGACCTGATCCCGGTCGACTTCGAGGATGGCAAGTTCGTGTTCGAACGGGTCGTGCACTGATGGGGCGCTGATGCGGGGGCGCTGGCGCTGTTGCTCAGCGCCAGCGCCCAGCCCAGCCCAGCCCAGCCCAGCCCAGCCCAGCCCAGCCCAGCCCAGCCCAGCCCAGCCCAGCCCAGCCCAGCCCAGCCCAGCCCAGCCCAGCCCAGCCCAGCCCAGCCCAGCCCAGCCCAGCCCAGCCCAGCCCAGCCCAGCCCAGCCCAGCCCAGCCCAGCCCAGCCCAGCCTAGACTAGACTAGACTAGACTAGGCAAGGCAAGGCAAGGCAAGGCAAGGCAAGGTTTTCAGGCCAGCCAGCTTGAGTCCGCGTTGTGATTTTGTGGCTCGGGTAGCTACGTGAAGCGCTATGCGCTGGAAAACGGCGCTCACCGGCTGATATGGCCGACGCAGACGATGGCCGAATGCACGACTGCGGCCGATGTTGATGCTCAGGGCCAGTTCATCGCCGTGCAGCAGAGGCTGCAGAACAGCGAGTTTTACCAGGAGCAGCAGCCCGATGAATGGACAAAGCAGCGCGTGCTGGTCTATTTTGGCAAACCTGCGGAAGACCGCGTACTTGTCCGTTGATGAAGTGAGAGGTTTGGTGCTACTGATACCTGGAAGATGGGTAGGGTACTCACTGTTCCATTTGGTTTTGATGACGACGGCGCGCTGCGCAGCATGCAGAAAAGCCCTGATCCGCCGCACGAGCAGAACGGCGACAACCGCCCATTCTGAGCGGCCATCCGCGCACCGTACGTTAGTCCTCCGTTGCCGGACCAGGCGTAATGACGCGGTACTGCCGCTGTGCCACTGTGCGGGCTGTTCGATTTAACCCCACGTTACCACACCACATTCGCCAGCTTCCTTAAATTGGTCGCATCGAGGGGACGCGGGTGACTCAACGCAGCCGACGCTGGTATCATCTCGTACTGTATATCTATACAGGATTAGACGATGGACGCGATTCTCGCCGGCGGCGTGGACCCGTTCTACTATGTCGCAAACTTTCGCCGCGCTATCGCATGGTTGAGCGATCGATGCGATGACCTGCTTGACGGGCAAGAACGGGCCTTCATCGACGCGTTCGAGTCGTTGCCCCACGCGTCGCGCGCGCTGCTGGTCCGGATGTTGATGCGCAAAGGACCATTGTTTCGCACGGACAAGCTGCGGTATGCCGAGATCGGTGAGCCACTTGCCGCATGCGAGCCATTGATTACGCGAGGCTGGGTCGAACTCGATCCGCCGATGTCAATCGACGAACTGTTCACTGTGGCGACCAAAGCCCAGCTCGAGCGCCGCTTCGTGGCGGCAAAGGCGGCGCGCGGCACGAAGGCGGCGTTGCTTGACGCGCTGCGCGCTGCGTATCCCGGTGTACAGCATGCGTATTCGGTCTGGTGCCCGGACGAGCCAGCAAAGGTCGTCCACTTCCTGCTGGGACCCCTGTGTGATCGCCTTCGATTGATGTTTTTTGGGAATCTATGGCAGGACTGGTCGGAGTTCGTGCTAGCCGATCTGGGTGTCTTCCGCTACGAAGCCGTGCGCTTGGATGGATCGTCTCGCGCATTCCAACAGCGCGAAGATGTCGATGCCTATTTCTCGTTGCATGCTTGTCGCCAGGCGCTGAACGCGGCCCCCGATGACGCGACGTTGGACACATTGCTGGCGCAGGCGCGCGCATGTCCGACTGGTAATCTTTGGCTCGACATGCGTCGCGCCAAAGTGTTGTTTCGGATCGGCCAGCACTGCGAACGGCGGCGCGATTGGCCACGCGCGCTGCATGCGTACGAGGCGAGTACATATCCGGATGCCCGCTATCGGCGAGTGCGTGTGCTCGAGACACTCGGTCGCCGCGATGACGCATTGGCGCTTGCTGCGCAAGTCGTACGGACGCCGGTCAGCGAGGGCGAGGCACAGCGCGCCGCGCGTACCCTTGCGCGGCTACAGCGCGTGCCGCGTGCCGCACGGCAGCAGTCACCTTTGACGGTGCAATCGGCATGTGGCGAACGGCTATCCGGCCGGAACCGCACACCTTCATCGCAATCTGATTTATCGGCATCGGCAATGCCGATCTCGCGCAGCGACTGGCTCTTGCCCATGCCCACCGCACCGATGCGGGTCGAGCACGTATTGCGCGCTCATCTGCATCGTCCGGAGGCGCCGGTATTTTATGTCGAAAACGCATTAATCAACACTTTGTTTGGCCTGTTGTGCTGGCAGGTGATATTCGCGCCGATACCCGGCGCGTTCTTTCATCCGTTCCAGCGCGGGCCAGCGGACCTGGACACGCCGATGTTCGTCGCGCGTCGTCAGGCGCTGTTCGATGCCTGCCTGCAACAACTCGACGATGGTCGCTATCGACGCACGATCGAGGATAATTTTGCCGCGAAGGCTGGGATTCAGTCGCCGTTCGTGGCTTGGGGCGTGCTCGATCCTGCGTTGTTGACGCTCGCGCTGGACTGCATGCCGGCCGCCCACCTGAAGCTGTGGTTCGAGCGGTTGCTGCGGGACATCTCGCGAAACCGCTCCGGATTGCCGGATCTGATCCGATTCGTGCCGGCCGTGCGTTCGTATGAATTGATCGAAGTGAAAGGGCCCGGTGACCGGTTGCAGGACAACCAGGTGCGCTGGCTAGCTTACGCACACGAAAAAGGGCTGCCGGTCAGCGTTGCGCACGTGCGATGGCTTGCCGGTGGGGGCAGCAGGCCGGCGCCGCCCGCCGCTGTCAACCATGCGATCCCGGACAGCGTCAGCGCGCCGGCGCAATGGACGGTGTGATGCGCTATGTGATTGCCGTGCGCGCATTGTGCGAGTTCACGGCGAAGCAAGGCGACTTGGATCTGCGGTTCACGCCGTCTCCCAGCGCCGAGGAGGGCAGGATCGGCCATCGCGTCGTTGCAAGCCGCCGCCACGCGGACTACCAAACAGAAATCAGCGTCACGGGCGAGTTTCAAGAACTGACGGTGCGCGGTCGCGCGGACGGCTACGATCCGCAACGGGGTCGGCTCGAGGAGATCAAGACGTACCGCGGCGAATTGGACACGATGCCAGACAATCACCGCGCGCTGCATTGGGCGCAGTTGCGGGTGTACGGCTGGCTGTTCTGTCAGCAGGCGCAAGTGCCGTCGATCGAACTCGCGCTCGTGTACTATGACATCGCGGCTGGACACGAAACCGTGCTGACCGAGACGGCGAGTGCCGCTGAGTTGAAAGCGGCGTTCGAACAGCAATGTGCGCGCTTTATCGAGTGGGCGGTGCAGGAACGGGCGCACCGCGCCGCGCGCGATGCGATGCTGCACGGTCTGCAGTTGCCCTTTCCAGCGTTCCGTGTTGGCCAGCGCGAGCTTGCTGAGGCAGTCTATCGCGCGGCGCGCGGCGCCCGTGTGTTGCTCGCGCAAGCACCAACAGGCATCGGCAAGACGCTCGGGACGCTGTTCCCGTTGCTCAAGGCCTGTCCGCGTGCCTCGATCGACAAAGTGTTTTTTTTGAGTGCGAAGAGTCCTGGACGGCAACTGGCATTGGATTCGCTGCAGTCCTTGATGCGTGGTGCAGCGGGCTCGCCACGATCAACAGAATCAGCAGCAGAATCCACGCGGGCCGGATCCGGGATGGTCGGGCGCACAGGCATCGACATGCGCGTGCCGGGGTCTCCCCCCGCGCTGCCGCTGCGCGTGGTTGAACTGGTCGCGCGCGACAAGGCGTGCGAGTATCCGGGTAATGCGTGCACCGGGCAAGCATGCACGCTCGCGCAAGGTTTCTATGATCGGTTGCCGGCTGCACGCGAGGCGGCGTTGGCAACGTACTGGCTTGATCGTGGCGCGCTGCGCGAGGTGGGCTTGACTCATCGCGTGTGTCCATACTACCTGGGCCAGGAATTGGTGCGCTGGGCTGATGTGATCGTCGGCGACTACAACTACTATTTCGACACCGGTGCCCCCTTGTTTGCGTTGACCGTGCAAAACCAGTGGCGGGTCGCCGTACTGGTGGACGAGGCGCACAATCTGCCCGAACGGGCGCGGGCAATGTACTCTGCCACGCTCGAGCAGGAAGAACTGGCGCAGCTGACTCGTGGCGCGCGCGGCATGCTGGGCACCGCACTGCGTCGCTTGCAGCGGTGCTGGAATACGCTGAATCGCGCGCAGGCCGAACCGTACCGCGCTTTTGACGTGCTACCCGATGCATGGCTATGCGCGCTGCAGCGCACCGTTGGTGCGATCGGCGAGCATCTGGCCGAGCCGCAACTGGTGCCGAACGTGCGCCTGGAGCGCTTCTATCTCGATGCAATTCACTTCTTGCGCATCGCCGAGCGTTTCGACGAGCATTGGATGTTCGATGTCACACTGACCACGCTGGAGGGGTCCACGGCGCGCGCCACGTCACGCTCGACGTTGTGCATCCGCAATGTCGTGCCGGCGGCGGCATTGCGCGCGCGCGTGGTGGCCGCTCATTCGATGACGCTTTTTTCCGCGACACTGTGGCCCGCGCGCTTCTACCGCGACGTGCTCGGACTACCGGACAGTACCGTTAATGTCGACGTCGACAGTCCGTTCAGCAAGGAACAACTCGCCGTGTACGCGACGTCGTCGATCTCGACCCGCTATCGTGACCGCCAGGCGTCGCTTGGTGCACTGGTTGAGCGGATTGCCTCACAGTATGCGGCGCTGCCTGGCAACTATCTGTGCTTCTTCAGTAGCTTTGAATACCTAGAACAGGCGGCAGCGCTGTTCAGCGCTACGCATCCATTGATTCCGGTGTGGCGGCAAGCCAGAGCGATGGACGAGCCGGCACAGCGCGCCTTCATTGCCCGCTTCGAGCCGCACGGCCGCGGTATCGGATTCGCTGTGCTCGGCGGTGCATTTGCCGAGGGTATTGATCTGCCCGGCACGCGGCTGGTCGGCACGTTTATCGCCACACTCGGAATGCCGCAGATCAATGCGGTGAACGAACAGTTGCGCGAGCGGATGCAACGGTTGTTCAGTGCCGGATTCGACTATACGTACTTGTTTCCGGGGGTGCAGAAAGTGGTGCAGGCCGCAGGCCGCGTGATCCGCAGCGAGACGGATCGGGGTGTCGTGCACTTACTGGATGACCGCTTTATGCGACGCGACGTGCGCGCGTTGCTGCCACGCTGGTGGAAGGTCGAGCCGGAGAGCCGCCGCTAGGCAGCGGCCCGACTACCAGCCGGGCAGCGGGGCGACCCCTCGCGGCGCAGCGGGTCAACTACCGGCGGGGCAACGGGTCAACGTATCGGCCAGGCACCAGTCCAACCACCCGTCCGGAATACCGGTCCGAAACACCCGGCTGCCGCCCGCTGCGTCATATTTCTTCGGCCCACGACATATTTTCGTGTGCCATCAGCGCGGACGAAGCGGTGGGCCCGTAGGTGCCGGCCGTGTAGGTGCGCGGGCGCTCATCTAGTTCGCGCCAGCCTGCCAGGATCGGCTCGACCCAGGCCCAAGCGGCTTCCAATTCATCGCGGCGCATGAAATGGGTCAGGCGTCCCCGGATCACGTCGATCAACAGCCGCTCGTAGGCTTCGGCGCGGCGCCCCGTGAACGCCTGCTGTAAGCCCAGGTTCAAATTGACGGGCAGCATGTGCATGCCGCTGCCCGGCTCCTTCGCAAGCATTTGCAACTGGATCGATTCCTCCGGCTGTAGTTGAATGACCAGCCGGTTACCGTAGTTGCGCGGTCCACTCGGGATGATTGAGAAAGGCAAGTCGGCGAAATCGATGACGATCTCGGAGCGCCGCTTTGGCATCCGCTTGCCGGTACGCAGGAAGAACGGTACGCTGGCCCAGCGCCAGTTGTTGATGTGCGCACGCAGCGCGACGAACGTCTCCGTGCGGCTGCCTGGCGGCACGTTATCTTCCTCGAGATAGCCCTTGACTGGCTCCCCGCCGATCGCGCCCGCGGTGTACTGGCCGCGCACCGTGTTACGGGCGATGTCCGAGACCGTCATCGGACGCAACGAGCGCAGCACCTTAAGCTTTTCGTCCCGTATCGCGTCAGGATCGAGCGACACAGGCGGTTCCATCGCCACGATGCACAGCAATTGCAGCAGGTGGTTCTGCACCATGTCGCGTAGCGCGCCCGTTTGGTCATAGAAACCGGCCCGGCTGCCGACTCCCACGGTCTCGGCGACTGTGATTTGCACGTTCTTGATGTACGGTGCTTGCCACAACGGACCGAAAATCGCGTTGCCAAAGCGCAGCACCATCAGGTTCTGCACGGTTTCCTTGCCCAGATAATGGTCGATTCGGTAAATCTGCGATTCGGCAAAGTACTGGCCGACCGACGCGTTAATCGCACGTGCCGACGCGAGGTCGTGTCCCAGCGGTTTTTCGAGCACGACGCGCGATTGTTCGTTGACCAGCCCGCACGCGGCGAGGTTGTCGCAGATCGTCGTGAATAGCTCGGGTGATGTGGCTAAGTAAAACACGCGTTGCGCTTCGGGCCGGGACGCCGCGACGAGGTTGGCGTAGTCGGGTGACGAGCCAACATCGATCCGCACGTAGTCGAACAACGCTAGAAAACGATCCCACGCCTGTTTGTCCAGCGCACTGCTGTCGACGAACGGCCGCGAGTGCTCGTCGATGAACGCGAGGTACTGGTCGCGCGAGAAGTCCTTGCGGCCGATCGCGATGATCCGCGTGTCGGCCGGCAGGTTGCCGTGCAGATGCGCCATGTACAGCGCCGGGAGCAACTTGCGGGCCGACAGGTCGCCGCCGCCGCCGAAGATGATCATGTCCAGTGCGCAGGCGGATGCGGCAAAGGCTGCGGAAGAAGCCGTGGTCGTCATGATGCGTGCGTGTCGCGGGCCGGTTGAGTAACCCGTATGGTGCATGGTTATACGGATTTTTGCACGCTCCCGCGCATTGCGCGCTTAACGTCGCCGCGCAATCAACTCGCAGACGCGTTGTGCCGCGTCGAGCAGTGGTGCAAGCCACGATTGGATCATCTGCGTTCTGGTGACACTAACCGGCTTACTTGCGCTCGAGCGCGTGTGAAGTGGGCGTGCTTCAATGTGCCGTAGCGGTCGTGTAGCCCGCCCGCGCATTATCTGAACGACTGACGAGGGATCCATCATGCCATTTGCGTCGATCGACGGAATTCACCTGCATTACCGTATTGACGGTGCCGAGCATACCGATGCACCGTGGGTCGTGCTGTCCCATTCGCTGGGCACGCGGCTCGCGATGTGGGATGCCCAAGTCGTGGCGCTGAGCGCGCATTTTCGCGTGTTGCGTTACGATACACGCGGACACGGGCAGTCGGATACGCCACCGGGGCCCTATACAATCGGACGGCTGGCCGATGACGTGGTCGCGTTGCTTGACACGTTGGGCATCGAGCGTGCGCACTTTTGCGGTTTGTCGATGGGTGGGCAGACTGGCATTGCGCTCGGCGCTTGCCATGGCGATCGGCTGATCCGGCTGGTGTTGTCGAACACGGCATTCAAGATCGGCTCGCCGCAGGTATGGAACTCGCGCATCGCGAAAGCGCGCGGCGAAGGCATGGCCGGCTTGGCTGACGCGATCATTGAGCGCTGGTTGACGCCGGGATTCCGCGAGCGGCAAGCCGCACAGGCTGAGCTGTTGCGGGCGCAATTGGTGGCCACCGACCCCGATGGGTATGCCGCAAACTGCGAGGCGGTGCGCGATGCACACTTGCGCGACGCACTGGGCCGCATCACTGTGCCGACGTTGGTCATCGCCGGCACGCACGACGTTGTGACGAGCCCGGAGCAGGGCCGGGCGATGGCCGCAGCGATCCAGGGGGCGCAGTATCTCGAACTCGACGCATCGCATATCTCGAACATCGAACAGCGCGACGCGTACAACCGCGAGTTGGTGGCATTCCTGCGGAGCGCCGCATAATAGGGGCTGCTGGCATAAGCCATCGTCATGCCGCGTGAGGAAGCGCGGAGCGCAGCACGTCAAAATTGACCGGCATCGAACAGCGCGACGCGTACAACCGCGAGTTGGTGGCATTCCTGCGGAGCGCCGCATAATAGGGGCTGCTGGCATAAGCCATCGTCATGCCGCGTGAGGAAGCGCGGAGCGCAGCACGTCAAAATTGACCGGCTTGGGTAGCACCAGCAGGCCTTCACGTTGCGCCAGACTCAACTTGTCGGTGTGCCCGGTGATCAGGATGACGGGCAAACTGGGGTCCGCGTCGCGCAGCGCGATGGCCAGGTCGATGCCGTTCATCGGGCCGGGCATGGTCACATCACTGATTACCGCATCGTATCGCGCGTGCCGACGGTAGAGCTGCAGGGCTGAATGGGCGTCCGGCGCGGTGGTGACTCGATGACCGTCCAGGTTCAGCACCGCCGCCGTTGCTTCGGCGACCTCGTTATCGTCCTCTACCAACAGGAGTTCAAGCCCAGTCATGCCGGTCAAGGCGTGGCGCGCGCGCGCCGCGCGGCTCGGCCGGCCGTCGGGTACCACGTTGGCGTCCGCCGGCACCGTGGCGGGCGATTGCCGCGACAATGGTTCACCGGGCGCCGGTGCGGGAATCTCGCCGTCAGACGCCAATGGACGCGGGACAGCCCCGTCGCGTTCGGCAGCGTGCGGCCCGGCGTGGGTGGGTGCCTGGGCTTCGGCGGCGGCCGCCGGCAGGAACAAGGCGACCGTCGTGCCCACGCCAGGATGGCTAATGATTTGCGCATCGCCGCCGGCCTGCTGGCAAAAGCCGTAGACCTGCGGCAGTCCAAGCCCGGTGCCTTTGCCAAGTTCCTTGGTCGTGAAGAATGGCTCGAACGCGCGCGCCGCCACGTCGGCGCTCATCCCGCAGCCATTGTCGCTGACCGCAATACGCACCCGATCCGGTTCGGCTATTGACGCTGCGCCGGCGTGCTCGTGCGTCGCCTGGTGGTTGTTGGCCGAAATGGCGATCCGGCCGCCGGCCGGTAGCGCGTCGCGCGCGTTGGCCACCAGGTTGATTAGTGCAAGCTGCAGGTCAGTGGGGTCCGCCAGTACGGGCCATACGCTGTCGGGCACCGCGATGCGCACGTCGCACTGCGGGCCGGCGCATGCCTCGATCAACCCCTTCCACTCGGCCAAACGGCTGCGCAGGTCGATCCGTTCGGCCCGCGTAGGCTGCTTGCGCGAGACGCTGAGCAAACGACGGGTCAGGGCTTCGCCAGTGTGCACGGCCCGTTCAATGGCCCGCCACTGCTTTGCCATGTTGCCCTCACCCATCTTCAGGCGGATCAGCCGCGCATTCGCGGACAGCACCATCAGCAGGTTGTTGAAGTCGTGCGCGACGCTGCCGGTCAGCCGGCCCAGCGATTCCATTTTCAGTGCGTGCCGATAGTCTTCCTCAGCCGCACGCCGCAGCGAAGCCTCCGCCTGCCATTGGCGCCATGCTTTTTCCTCGTTATCAAGGCGGCGCAGTGCGATGAACGCCACCAAAAACAACGCGATGCTGGGCACGACTGAAAAGCCGGTGACGATTGCGGTGCGAGCGAGCCAACGCGAGAACACCTGGTCCAGCCGTAAATAGTCGGTGACGTAGACGTCGCGCGAGCCCACGCGCCGGTAGCCGATGATCGCTTGCGTATCGGCCAGGTGGACCCGCTCGGTGCCGCCCAGTTGCGCGGCTAGCACGCCGCGCGGCACCGGCGGCTCGATGTCGCCGGGCGCCGGCGCCGGATAGCGGGCGAGCAACGTGCCATCATTGCGCATCAGCGCGAGCTGGCCGATGTGGCTGCCGGTCACGAGCTCACGATAAAAGTCTTCGAAGTACGATGCGCGGATCGACAGGGCGACGACACCGGCAAATGAGCCATCGCTGAGATGGCGCGGCGTGATGACATCAAAGATGCGGTCACGGTGTCCCCGTAAAGGGATCGCCTCGGTCACGTAGTCGCCCTGGTTCCACCGGGCGGCGTTGCGGAATGCATCGGTCTGCGCAAGACTGCGCGGCACGCCCAGATAGGGATCGTTGGTGACCACGAGCCGGCCGCTTGCATCGTACACGCTGACCGCGGCCAAGTGATCAAAAGGTGCGGCAATTGAGCGCAGCTTGGTGGTCATTGCGTAATCACCCAACGCACCGCCATGGGATTCGGCTTCATAGATTGCCTGCAGGACCCTGTCCCGGATCACTTCATTGAGCTCGAACACCTTCAGCGCTTGCTCTTCGGTGATCCGGGACGAACGTGTGGCAAATCCACTGGCGTCATCCAGCGCCTTGTGCCAACTCGTTATGCCGTAGTACAGCAGGAACCCCGCCGGTAGTACGACGGTGGCGATCAGCAGCACGACCAATGCGCGGCGCAACGTGACGAAGTCGCGCACCGGCGCGTTGGGCTCGGCATGTCCGGATAGCGGCAAGGGCCAGTCCGCCCCGACGGTTGCACGATTGTCGGCGGTTGCTGGTTCGCTCGGCCCTGCAGGTCTTTTCGCAGGCGTGCGCATCTCAAATAGGGACACCCTTGTCGACGAAAGATCCTCTATTTTAGGACCATCGCGTGAACTCGGGCCGGCCCTGGTTCGCTTTGCTGTTAAGATGGTGCCGCTTTTTACCGGCCGGCGCCGCTGGAGTGCGCCGCATCGCTCCACCTTATCATGTCCTCGTTGCTTCGTTTCCTGGAACCGTGGGAGCCCTCATTCGGGCTGGTGTTAGTCTTTGTCGCGGCCGCCGTGCTGTTCGCGCGCGGCACGCTGCACCAACGCGTGGGCATCGCGCGCCAGGCGGCGTTCTGGACAGGTCTCGTGCTGCTGTATGTCGCGCTGCACACGCGAGTGGACTATTACGCAGAGCATCAATTCTTCGTCCACCGGCTTCAGCACCTTGTACTGCATCACTTGGCGCCGCTGCTGGTCATGTCTGCCTATCCAGGCAGCGTGATGCGTGCCGGCATGCCGCCACGCTGGCGCGGCATGCTGCATCGGGCGGCCCGGCGGCGTGCGTCGCGTATGGCCGGCGCCGTGCTGCTCAACCCGGCGTTCATCTCGTTGGCGTTCGTGATCTCGGTGCTCTTCTGGCTCATTCCGTCCGTGCAATTTATTTCGATGCTCGACTGGCGCATCTACTTGTTCATGAACTGGTCGGTGACGATCAGTGGTCTGCTGTATTGGTGGATGCTGCTGGATCATCGCCCGAGCCCGCCCAGTCGGGTAAAGCCGGGCATGCGGGTGTTGTCGCCGGTGATCACGATGACGCCACAGCTCTTGGCCGGTGCGATCATCACGTTCTCCTCGCGCGACCTGTACCCGATCTTCACGTTGTGCGGTCGCGCCATGGACCTGTCGCCGGCGCTGGATCAAAGCCTGGGCGGACTGATCATGTGGGTGCCCGCGGCCATCATTGAAACGATCGGCGGCCTGATGGCGCTGCGGCACATGATGCGCCTGTCAACGCTGCCGCCGCGTCGTCCCCCCGCGCAGCGCGCGTGGGCCGCCATGTCGGCGGGCGTTGCTCCTCCATCGCAAGCAGGCCGTTCATAGCGCGGGGTCGCTGTGCACCACTGACGCGTCGAGCCGGTGGCACGGTTCGCGCGTCATGGTTCTCGCGTCATTTTTGCACCTTGCAAAAAGAGATCGGTACAATGTTCGGTTGTTTGCCGGGCATTGGTCCGGGCGCATGCGGAAAGGATTCCATGAAACTGATTCAAACCCGTCTCAACTCGCGCTTTGTTGCTGGTGCCCTCATTGCCGGTGCCGTGGCGGCCTGCAGTTCGCCCCATCCGCAGGCTATCGATTACAAGAGTGCCACGCGGGCAAAGGCATCGTCGCTGGCCGTGCCCCCGGACATGACCAACGAGATCGCCGACCAGCGTTCGCTGCCGCCTCAAGGCGGCTCGGCGTCGTTGTCCGGATTGCAGCAGGTGCAGCAATCGGCGCCTGTGCCGGTGGGCGACGCGGTGCTGCCGCCGGTGCAGGGCATGCATATCCAGCGCGAGGGCACGCAGCGCTGGCTAGTGATCGACAAGCAGGCGCCCGCACAAGTGTGGCCCCAGGTGCGGCGTTTTTGGCAGGAGCAGGGCTTCGTGCTGTCGCTGGACGCGCGCGATCGCGGGATCATGGAGACGGACTGGTACGAAACCCATCCGCATGTGCCGGATGGCCTGATCCGCAATACATTGTCCAAGGCGCTGGGCACCGGCTATACGACTGGCCTGCGCGACAAGTACCGCACGCGGCTTGAAAACGCGCCGGACGGCGGAACGTATGTGTTCATCAGCCAGCGCGGATTGCATGAACAGTTGTTCGGCTCGAACAATGAGCAAAGCCGATGGGAAGATCGGCCAAATGATCCGGCGCTGGAGGCCGAGTACCTGAAGCGGTTGATGCAAGCGTTGGCGCGTAATCAGCAGGGCGGTGCGGCGACGGCCGCCGAGCCGGTGGTCGCATCTGCGCCCAAGGCCACCGACGCGACGGCCAGTGCGTCGCAGGCAGCGCGCAAGGCGTCGGAGGCCGCCGCGGCACCGACCGGGCCGACCTATATTACGCTTGCCGAGCCTTATGACGACGCGTGGCTGCGGGTTGGCGTGGCGTTGGACCGGAACAATTTCACGGTCGATGACCGCGATCGCACGCGTGGCCTGTATTTTATTCGTTACGTAGATCCGAACGACTTAAGTTCGGCCAAACAGGGCTTTTGGAGCCAAGTATTCCATGGCCGCAAGGAAAAGGCGGCGAAGCAATACCGTGTGAATGTGCGCGCGCTGACCGAGACGCAGACGAGGGTCGCGATTGTGGACGAGAGCGGACAGATTGACGATTCGAAACAGGCACGCCAGATTCTGTCGCTGCTGATTGACCCGCTGCGCTGACCCTGTGGCTGTTGATCGACTGGTTGCGCTGGCCTTGTCGCTACCGATCGACCCGTTGCGGCTGGCCTTGTCGCTGTTGATTGACCGGTTGCGCCGGCCCTGCTGCTGCTGATCGCCCGCGCTGACTGCCAAGCCCGGCGCCTTGCCCGTGCCGAGGCGGGCCCGGTGACTCCGTTGCTTATCCTCGTAGGGCGATGGGTTGGGTCCCTGCCTCGTGCTGTGAAGCAGGGGCGCTTTTTCCGCGTTGATCGGGGTCGCGTTGACCGGGGCGGCGGCACACGCGTCAGTGTGCGTCGACGACGTCCAGAATCAGGATGATTGTCCAGTCCGCTTCGCCCTCGTGGTGATACTGTCGCTCCGCGACGATGAACGGCTGCTGTTTGCCCGGCGGGCCCAGAAACAACACGTCACCCTCGACGGGCAGGCATTCGATCGGTGGCAGCGCGATGTACGGTTCGTCGCCGCGTGCGGTGCGCGGCATTAGCTTCTCGACCTTTTTCGAGGCTGCCTCAGTCCATTCGATTTCGAGTTCTATATTACTCACCCTATCCTCCATGTCGTTACGCTCGTGCATCGGGCGCGGGACTGTAACACGAAACCGACGCCCATAAAAAAGCCGAAGCCTGCGAGGCTTCGGCCCGATGGCGCCTTAGCGCGCGGCATGCCGCACCGCCCGCCGATTGCAGCCGTTACTGGCTTGTTGCTGACAGTGCGGTAGCCTCGGCCTCGGAGGCGTGCTGCGCGTGCCCGCCCTTATGCTGCTTGGCAGCCTTGTGATGCTTGGCCGGCGCGTGCGAGGGTGTTGCTGGAGCTTCCGATTGGGCAGCTTCCAGTGCCTGGGCGCGCTGCTCAATGTCGGCCGCCTTGGCCGGGTCGGTACTCATCGTCACGCCGCGATCGGTCTGCGCATATGCCGTTGCGGCAAATAAGGAAACGAGCAATGCCAGGGACACTTTCTTCATTTTTACCTCCGTAGAGTGACAGCGTTCTCGGGCCCACGGCCGGAAGAGCCGCAGAGTACGCATTCTAGCCAGTAAATGGGCTACTCGCAGCGACAATGTAACGACCTTGCCGCGACGTGACATTTTGTTGCATATCGCGGAAACAACAAATTTTATTCAGCGGTCATTTTACGCGCATACTGTCGGATCGGTCTGGGGGGTATCAGAACCATCCGATTTGCCGGTAGACGTGAAACTGCGCAAGGCCGATCCATTCGTGCCATGCGAGGCTGGTATTGATGACATGGGCGAGGTGAGGCCTCCAGCTTGGGCGTCGCCATCTGTGGTTGGCTGCGAACGGCACGACGTTGATGTCGAAGTGGTGAAAGTCGAGCAGCGCGCGCGGCAGGTGGTACGCTGACGTGATCAGCACGATCTGATCATAGTGGTGCTGGCGCAGGATCGCACCGGTGTTGCGGGCGTTTTCGTATGTGTTCAGGCTATCGGGCTCGAGCACGATGTTGGCTGCCGGCACCCCGCGCGATACCAGATGCGGTTGATAGTTGGCCGCCTCGCTTTGCTCGTGTTTTTGGGGATTGCCGCCGCTCACCACCAGCGTGCACTGCGCGCGCTGCGCACGGCATAGCGCGAATTGCGCGGCTGCCGCGTCGATGCGTCGCCACGCGTCGAACTTCGGCACCAGCCGATACGCATCGTCATATTCCGTGCCGCTGCCAAGCATCACGATCGCGACGTGGCCGGCGTAGCGCAGGGAGCTCGCGGTTGGCACACGGGTTTCCAGTGCGTGCAGCGCCGGTTCGCCGAGCCATCCGGCGCACAGCAGGTAGGCGAACAACGCCGCCGCGACGCAGATCATACGGTGGTGACGGCGTGATACGGCGAGGGCGACGAGCCAGAGGAGCACAACGAATGCAACGAGCATGGAAGTATTGTTTCAGACGTCGCCCCGGCCGACTGCGTGCCGGTTGAGGCGACCGAGTTCAGGCGGTGAGTGTCAAGGTTTGCTGTCCGCTGGGTCGAGCCGTGCTGGTAACGGTGCCCAGCCGGTCGCGGCGCGACGATTATAAGCGGACATGTCGAATGCACCGGCCACCCTGGCCGGTGCCAACGTGGAGGGCGAGATGGATTATACGAACGAGGCCGTGCTGGAGGGCCTGCGGCGCGCGCAATACCGGCAGGTGCCGTGGCCGCGTCGTCCGCGAGTGTTTGAGTTCCTGCGCGAGCAAGGGCTGATTGGTACTGCACGGCAACCTTCGCCGCTCGTGCCAGGCTACCATGCGCCCGTGGATATTGCGGTGCTTAGCGCTCAGGGCAAGACGGAGTTGGGTCGACTGGAGCGCCGTGCGCGCCTGCCTGCGTGGTCTGTCGAGCGCGAGCTTCGTTATGCGTGCGACGCGGCCGCGTCGCTGCTCGCGCGCGCCGAGCCTCAACCGTGAGGGTGCGCAGCATCGCGCAGGGCGGCCTGCCGCGGAGGCAGGGCAACGGAAAAAGCCCGTATCCGTGCGGATACGGGAACATACCGGATGTTACTCATTGCCACGCTGTGCTCATGGCATAGCGTCGGACAGGATGGGTGCGCGCAGGTTCCCGCGCGTTGCTTTCGATATCGCTGCGCAGATCGCCCCGCGGGACCGGCGCAGTCAACGCTCCGCGTACATACGCGCTGCGTTCGACGCGCTCGGCACGGCTGGCGCGCGCGGTTGCGCCGATTGACGATACCGCTATGCCGCAGACGATCCGGGCCTTCACGCTCATTGTTGCTCCCTAGGGCCGATCGAGGTGACGTCTATTGCTTCGATTCCACGATAAGCGCGGGGGAGAAAAGCCGCTGTAAATAAAAGTAAATGAATGTTTCCCCGTGCCAGCCGGGTAATGGGGCGCGCTGTCGGGCCGGCGTACCGATGGCGCCACCTCGGACCGCCCAGTGACGGGGGATGATTGCGCGAGTAGCGACCAGTGACGTGAAACGCACTGAAACAAGCTGCCGCTTCGCGCTCCGAGCAGGCGTGTGCGTGCTGCCTCGGTAAAAGCGCTTCGCCCGGCACGCGAGCGGATCTGCGAGTGTCAGTCAAGTCAGGCCATCTTCACCGGTGCGTGCCACGACTCGGGATTAGTCCAGAACGCGCCACGCAGCCGGTCGGCGCTCGGTGGTGTGGAGGGCTTGATGGCCGACGCGCCGATGCGGCCGCGCAACGTGATTTGGCGCCCAGTGCCGGCGAGGCGGCGCACGACCTCGGCCAGTGTGCCGTCAGCCTGCCACTCGTCAAAGCGCCGGCGACAGGTCGGCGGTGACGGATAACGACCGGGTAGCTTGGACCATCCTTCTCCGGTCGACAAGACCCAGAGTACGGCATTGACCACGGCGCGCGGCTCCACGCGTGGCCGACCGCGACGTTCGACGCGCGCCGGCTCCTCGCAGAACAGCACCTCGACCAGTGCCCACTCGTTATCTTTTAAATCGTCGAACAGCATCATCATTTCACCTCAACGAAGCAAACCCCGGCGCACCGCGCCGCGCCGCGCACCTCGATCGCGACCCTGGCAGCGGGTCGCCGGTCCCCGGGAAGCAGGCGTCGCTTGGGTTGCCGCCTTGGCCAGGTTTGTGCGCATGGCAAACGCAGGATCCGTGCCATTGGTCCGGCATGCAGAGGCTGCAGCGCCAGCCAGGGTGGCCGGTGGCGGCGGCAGCTGGCGTGCATGTCCGGTTAGTTGTGTATCTCAATACGGAATGGCCTGATAAGAAATCGGGACAATCACCAATCGCGTGCACGTGGTGCTACGTCGGTGTGCATCGATGCCTGATGGTGCACCGCCGCGGTATATCGCGTCGCGCAACAGGGCTCGCTGCGCCGCCGTCGTGGCGGCGACGCAGCTTGCGCAACGCAGCAGCGTGCAAGTTCGGCGTATGATGCATCATTAAACGTATTGATGAATTCTGTAAATGAATGTAACGCTCAGGCAACTCCGGGTCTTCATCGAAGTTGCGCGTCGGCAAAGTTTCAGTCGGGCAGGCGATGAAATCGGCTTGACGCAATCGGCCGTCAGCCGCTGCGTGCGCGAGTTGGAGATCGAACTGGGATTGAAGCTGGTCGACCGCACGACGCGCGAGGTACGCCTGACGGACGCGGGCGCCAACCTGCTGGGCGGCGTGTCGCGGCTGCTGTCTGATCTAGACCAAGCGCTGCGGGAGATACGGGAGATTGGCGAGCAGCGGCGCGGCCGGGTGATCGTGGCCGCTAGTCCGACCCTTGCATGCCGGCTGATGCCTCGCGTCGTTGCCCGCTGTCAACAACAATTTCCGTATATCCAGCTTGGCCTGCGCGACGATGTGCAAAGCGATGTGGTGCGCAAGGTGAAGTCCGGCGAAGTGGACTTTGGCGTGATCGTTGGCGGTCTGGTGGCGGACGAACTGGTTGGTGAGCCATTGATGACCGACTCGTTTTGCGTCGTCTGCCCGGCCAATCACCGGCTGGCTGCCAGCTTCCAGGTGCAATGGGGCGCTTTGGCCGGCGAGTCGCTCGTGCTGCTCGGCCCGGAGTCGGGCAGCCGGCCGATCATCGACCGGGCGCTGCGCGAGCATGGCGTCGTCTCGCCGGTCGTGCAAGAGTTGGGACACTCGGCGACGGTGTTCGGATTAGTCGAGGCCGGCGTGGGCATTAGTGTGCTGCCGTGGCTGTCGCTGCCGTTGCCGGCCAATTCCGGACTTGTCGCGCGTGCGTTGCTGCCACGCGCGCAACGCACGGTGGAACTCGTGCGCCGCCGCGATCGTTCACTGTCGCCGGCTGCCCAGGCGGTATGGGAACTGGCGCGCACGCTGCCCGCCCGGGCTGAGGATCTGACATGAGTGGGCCTCGCGACACGCTGAGCGTGGCACACGGCACACGGCGGCTCACGCGCGTGCCTTGATCTTTACGCGTTGCGTTTTTTTGCGTACTATAACGTTCAGTCACGTGATTCCTTATGGAATTCCTCTGGCTACCCGGCGCGGTGTGGTCCGTGGTCATCTTGCCAACCCCCGGGCGTGCTCGCATCAATATGATCGATCAGAAGCGGGCGAGCGCGGTCTTTCGTCATGCGCGCTGTTCAGGCGCTTTTGATCCGGTTCATTGACCAAACAGGTCTGGTCCAGCTGAATGAATACCCAAGAGGCGAAAATCGTCCTCGAGACTGCTTTGATTTGCGCACAGGAGCCGCTCAGGGTCAGTGACATGCGCCGACTATTTGCCGACGAGATCTCGGCTGATACGATCCGGGCGCTGCTTGAAGACCTGCGGATGGACTGGCACGATCGGGGTGTCGAGTTGGTATCGGTAGCAACGGGATGGCGATTCCAGAGCCGTCCGGCAATGCGTGCGTTCCTGGATCGGCTCAACCCGGAGAAGCCGCCAAAGTATTCGCGTGCAGTACTCGAGACACTCGCGATCATTGCGTATCGTCAGCCGGTCACGCGTGGCGATATCGAGGAGATTCGCGGTGTCACAGTTAATACGCAGGTCGTCAGGCAGCTGGAGGACCGTGGATGGATCGAGGTGATCGGGCATCGTGACGTGCCCGGGCGGCCGGCGCTGTACGCGACGACTAAGCAGTTCCTGGACGATCTTGGGATGGCCACGCTGGACGAGTTGCCGCCGCTGTCTGACCCGAGCCCACCGGGACAGGCCGATCGGCTGGCGCAGCGCGCCATCGAGTTTGCCGAGAGCGACGAGGAACTGAACTGCGCTGCGGTGATCGGTGAGGAAGTTCCGCCCGCGCACGATCCGGTAGATGGGCTAGCAGCGCATGGCAATACCGACGGGGGGGACGGGCACGCACACCCAGCAGCGACGGCCGCAACTGGCGACGTCGAAAAGATTGATGAGCAGGCGCCGAGCGACCCGATATCGCACGACGTTTGACACGTACACCGACCCCGGCGCAGCCGAATGGCGCATGCCGGCATTCTGACACTCAGAGGTTGTTTTGAACGAGAACCACGATCCCGATTCTCCCGAGTCCGGTCCTGCCCGCGTGGCGGCCGTGGACGATCGCGATGCGGGCCAGCGCGCCTTGCCGGTGCTGCCGGTCGCGGAAGGCAGCGACGGCCAAGAGCGGCCACGGCGAGGTTTGCGCCGCGGGCCGCGCAGCCTGATCGCTCGCCGTCGCGCGGCGGCCAAGTCGAAGGCGATCGATGTTATCGATGCTGCGCCGGCTGCGGTGACCGAGGCGCCGCCCGACGGCGCGATGGTCGCGCATGTGCGCATGCCCCGCAAAGATCCCGCCAACAAACGCCAGGGCAAGGGCGCCAAGCGTGACCTTGAGGCGCGCCGCGATGCCGACGCCCCCCGTCGCGAGCCGCGCGCCAGGCGTGACGCCAGCGTGGCGCCGGCCGGCGGTTTCCAGAGAGGCGGGGGACGCGACGAAGGCCGGGGGCGCGACGACGACGTATTCGCCTATGTCACGTCGCCGGCGTTCGATGCCGATAACACGGGTGCGGGCGGTGTGCGCGCGCCAATGCTGCGGCGCGGCCGCAAGGGCGGCGTGCCGGCCAGCAAGCGCGCGTTGTCGGCCGACGACGACGCGCCAAAGCTGCACAAGGTGCTAGCCGAAGCCGGCATGGGCTCGCGTCGCGAAATGGAGGAATTGATCATTGCTGGGCGCGTGTCGGTCAATGGCGAGCCGGCGCACATTGGCCAGCGGATCATGCCAACTGACCAGGTGCGCATCAATGGCAAGCCGGTCAAGCGCAAGCTGCCGAACAAGCCGCCGCGCGTGCTGATCTATCACAAGCCGGCAGGCGAAATCGTCAGCCATGCGGATCCGGAAGGTCGCCCATCGGTGTTCGACAAGCTGCCGCCGATGAAGACGGCGAAATGGCTGGCCGTCGGTCGGCTGGATTTCAATACCGAAGGCTTGTTGTTGCTGACCACATCCGGTGACCTCGCGAACCGTTTCATGCATCCGCGCTACCAGGTTGAGCGCGAATATGCGGTGCGGGTCATCGGCGAATTGGCCGAGAGCGCGCGGCAGAAGCTACTCAGCGGCGTCGAGCTAGACGACGGTCCGGCGAGCTTCCTGCGTATTCAGGATGGCGGTGGCGAAGGCACCAATCGCTGGTACCACGTGGCGCTTGCAGAAGGTCGCAACCGCGAGGTGCGCCGCATGTTCGAAGCCGTGGGCCTGACCGTCAGCCGGCTGATCCGCACGCGCCATGGCCCGATCGTTCTGCCGCGTGGTCTCAAGCGTGGCCGTTGGGACGAACTCGAGGACAACCAGGTGCGCGCGTTGATGTCAGCCGTTGGGTTGAAAGGACCGGGCGAGGACAAGGCGGAGCGCAGCAAGGCGACGCCGCGTCGCCAGCCCGATCCGATGCAGACGGCGCTCGGCTATATCGGCTACGATGCGCCGGGTCCGCAGCGGCGATTTGGCCGCGGTGCGCGCAGCGGCGCGAACTGGACTTCGTCCACGCCGCCGGTGCCCGGGTATACCGGCTTTGCCGCCGCGCACGGGCACGGCAATATGACGGGTGGTAACCGCGATAACCGTGACGCCAATGGCAACCGGGCACCCGGCAAGGGCGCGCAAAAGAGCAATTCGCATGGGGGGCGCGGCGCGCAGACGGCGCCGCGCCAAGGTGGTGCGCGGCAGGGCGGTGCACCGCGGGGGCGTCCGCGCGGTCGTTAAGCGTGCTCTTGCCGGAGGTGTCTCTCGTGCGTGGCATAGTGTGCCGACGCGCCGCGCGCGTACCACCGCGTGGTCACGTTTCGGTTTCGATATGCCCGTGGATTGCGGGTCGCGGCGAAAAACGCTATAATTTCGCAGTCGCTGGGCACACGTTTTATCAGTTAAGGTGCGGCTCGTGGCGCGACCACCGGTAAAAAGAAGATGGGCGTGTTGGCGCCCATTTTTTTTTGCCGTTGCCGCAGTGCGTCGTTATCGTGGCGGAGGTGGCTCGATGACGCTGCTTCGCAGTACTGCCGCTTCCGCGCGCCGCGTTGCGCGAGCGTGCCCGGTACCGCGAAACAGGAAGCCGGACGCGCGTGGTCCGTGCTGCATGAGGTTAAACAACGTGCAATTGTCGGAACTGATTGAAAATACTGTTACCGGGCTCGGATACGAGCTTGTCGATTTGGAGCGCTCCGGCCGCGGCATGCTGCGCGTGTTTATCGACCAACCGGCGGGCATCGCGATAGACGATTGTGAGAAGGTGACGCGCCAACTTCAGCACGTGCTGACCGTCGAAAATATCGACTATGAACGTCTCGAAGTTTCGTCGCCGGGGCTAGACCGGCCGCTGAAGAAACGGGCGGATTTTGAACGTTTCGCCGGTAGCGAGGCGATGGTGACGCTGAAGCAGCCGCTGGACGGCCGAAAATCGTTCCGTGGCATCCTGTACGCGCCTAATGGCGACACGATAGGTTTGGAATTTGAAGGAAAAGACGGCCCGGCGAGGCTCGATTTCACGCTCGCTGACATAGACCGTGCTCGTCTTGTTCCGCAAGTCGATTTTAGGAGCCGCAAACAATGAGTCGCGAAGTGTTGATGCTGGTGGATGCGCTGGCGCGCGAGAAAAACGTCAACAAGGATGTGGTATTCGCCGCGCTCGAGGCCGCGCTCGCTTCCGCCACGAAGAAGCTCTTCGACGAGGATGTCGACATACGCGTGTCAATCAACCGCGAGTCTGGCGAGCATGAGACTTTCCGCCGCTGGCGCATCGTGCCGGACGAGGCGGGCTTGCAGCAGCCGGACCAGGAAATCCTACTGTTTGAAGCGCGCGAGCAGGATCCGGATGCGCAATTGGACGGTTATATCGAAGAGCCGATCCCGTCGATTGAGTTCGGTCGCATCGGCGCGCAAGCGGCCAAGCAAGTGATTTTGCAGAAGGTGCGCGATGCGGAGCGGGAGCAGATCCTGAACGATTTCCTCGAGCGTGGCGAGAAGATCATGACCGGCTCGGTAAAGCGGCTCGACAAGGGCAACCTGGTCGTCGAATCGGGGCGGGTCGAAGCGTTGCTGCGCCGCGATCAACTGATCCCGAAAGAGAATCTGCGCATTGGCGATCGCGCGCGCGCGTATATCGCCAAGGTCGACCGCACGGCGCGGGGGCCGCAGATTGAGCTGTCGCGCACCGCGCCCGAATTCCTGATGAAGCTGTTTGAACTCGAGGTGCCGGAGATCGAGCAGGGCTTGCTCGAAATCAAGTCGGCGGCGCGTGACCCCGGCGTGCGGGCGAAGATCGCAGTGGTGGCCTATGACAAGCGCATCGACCCGATCGGCACGTGTGTCGGCATTCGCGGTTCGCGCGTGCAGGCAGTGCGCAACGAGTTGGGTGGCGAGAACGTCGATATCGTGCTATGGTCGGAAGATCCTGCCCAGTTCGTGATCGGCGCCCTTGCGCCGGCTGCCGTGCAATCGATCGTCGTTGACGAGGAAAAGCACGCGATGGATGTCGTCGTTGACGAAAACGAGCTGGCTGTCGCGATCGGCCGAAGCGGCCAGAACGTGCGGCTCGCCAGCGAGCTGACCGGCTGGCAGATCAATATTATGACGCCGGACGAGTCCGCCGAGAAACAGTCGCAAGAACGCAAGGTGCTGCGCGACCTGTTCATGGAGCGGCTGGATGTTGATGAGGAGGTCGCCGACATCCTGATCGACGAAGGTTTCACGAGCCTCGAGGAGATCGCGTACGTGCCGCTCAACGAGATGCTCGAGATCGAGGCGTTCGACGAAGACACGGTGCACGAGTTGCGCAATCGCGCGCGCGATGCGCTGCTGACGATGGCGATCGCGAATGAGGAAAAGGTCGAAAACGCGTCGCTTGACCTGAAAAGCCTCGATGGGATGGATCGGGAGATACTCGCTAAGCTCGCCGAGCACGAGATACACACGCGTGACGATCTGGCCGAGTTGGCCGTCGACGAGTTGGTCGAGATGACCGGCATCGACGAGGAGGCCGCGAAGGCGCTGATCATGAAGGCGCGCGAGCACTGGTTCCAGTGACGGGCGCGAAGCGAGATTATGATGGCGCATTGAAATGACGCGGCCCGATAGGCCGCACCGGGATGTCAACTGCAAGGACCGCTGTCCTTGCCTCAAGAGGGATGAATGGCGAGCAACAACGTAGCCCAATTTGCCGCGGAACTGAAGATGCCTGCAGGCCTTCTGCTCGAACAGCTTCAAGCTGCGGGTGTGCAGAAAGCTAGCGCTGACGACGTATTGTCCGAAGCGGACAAGGCGCGTTTGCTGGATCACTTGCGCAAGTCGCACGGCAGCGCTGACGGCGACAAGCGCAAGATCACGCTGACGCGTCGGCAGACGTCGGAAATCAAGCAGGCCGACGCAACCGGCAAGGCTCGCACGATCCAGGTCGAAGTCCGCAAGAAGCGGGTGTTTGTCAAGCGCGACGAGCCAGGTACCGAAGCGCCGAATGGCGAGGACCAGGACAGTGCGACTGCCGAACTCGCGCGTCGCGAGGAGCAAGCGCGCCTCGAAGCCGAGGCACTGGCTCAGCAGGCGCGCGAATTGCGTGAGCGGCAGGAGCGTCTCGAGCGCGAGGAGGCGGAGCGGCGCGCCCGCGAGGAGGCCGCGCAGGCGGAGCGGCGTCGCGCCGAAGAGGAAGCGGCGCGGCGCGCGGCGCAGGCGGCTCAGGCTCAGGCTCAGGCTCAGGCTCAGGCTCAGGCACGCGCTGCTGCCCAGCAGGTGGCCGCGCAGCAGCGCAATCACGATGTGCCACAACCGGCCGGCCAAGCCGCCGCCGACGACGCTCGTGCGGCGGCCGAGCGCGCTGCCGAGCGGGAGGCGGCGAAGAAGGCCGCCGACGATGCCCGTGCCGCCGCCGATAAGGCACGCCTGGAGCAGGAGGCCATCCGCAAGCGACGGGAAGCGGCGGAAGCCGAGGCACGGGCGATCCGCGAGATGATGGCGACGCCGCGCAAGGCAATGGTCAAGGTGCCTGAGCCGCCAAAGCCGGTCGAACCGGCCAAGACCGCTGAGGCGAAGGGCACGCTGCACAAACCGGCTAGGCCGGCGGGCGCGGCAGCGCCGGCCCGACCGGCCGCTGGCGCGAAGAAACCGGTGCCGGCACCGACGGCTGCACCCTCCGGCGACAAGAAGAAAGTCCCGGGCAAGAGCGGCTGGCAGGACGATGCGGCCAAGCGCCGTGGCATCAAAACGCGCGGTGATTCGAGCGGTGGTGTCGACCGTGGTTGGCGGGGTGGTCCACGCGGCCGTGGCAAGCATCAGGATGCGCATACGAATTTCCAGGTGCCGACCGAGCCGATCGTGCGCGAAGTGCACGTGCCGGAGACGATCACCGTAGCCGATCTCGCGCATAAGATGGCCGTCAAGGCCTCCGAGGTCATCAAGGTGATGATGAAGCTCGGCCAGATGGTGACAATTAACCAGGTGCTGGACCAGGAAACCGCGATGATTGTCGTCGAGGAACTGGGCCATCATGCGGTTGCCGCGAAGCTTGACGACCCGGAAGCGTTGCTGATCGAAGGCGAAGTGGCCGATGTCGACGCGCTGCCACGCCCACCGGTCGTCACGGTGATGGGCCACGTCGACCACGGCAAGACATCGCTGCTCGACTATATCCGTACCGCGAAGGTCGCTGCGGGCGAGGCGGGGGGCATCACTCAGCACATCGGCGCATACCACGTCGAGACGCCGCGTGGTGTGATCACGTTCCTCGATACGCCGGGCCACGAGGCGTTTACCGCGATGCGTGCGCGGGGCGCGAAGTCGACCGACATCGTGATCCTGGTGGTCGCGGCCGACGATGGTGTGATGCCACAGACGAAGGAGGCGATTGCGCATGCGAAGGCGGGCGGCGTGCCGATCGTCGTGGCGATCAACAAGATTGACAAGCCCGACGCGAATCCGGATCGGGTAAAACAGGAATTGGTCGCGGAAGGTGTGGTGCCGGAAGAGTACGGCGGTGATGCGCCGTTCCTCGAGGTGTCCGCCAAGACCGGACAGGGCATTGACGACCTGCTCGAGAACGTGCTGTTGCAAGCCGAGGTGCTCGAATTGAAGGCGCCCATTGAGGCGCCTGCCAAGGGTATTGTGATCGAGGCGAAGCTGGACAAGGGCAAAGGCCCGGTCGCGACGATCCTGGTGCAGTCCGGTACGCTGTCGCGTGGCGACGTCGTACTGGCGGGCTCCGCGTATGGCCGCGTGCGGGCGATGACCGATGAGTTTGGCAAGGCGGCGAAGTCGGCAGGGCCATCGATTCCGGCCGAGATCCAAGGGCTGTCCGAGGTGCCGAACGCCGGCGAGGAAGTGATCGTGCTGCCGGATGAGCGCAAGGCGCGTGAAATCGCGCTGTTCCGGCAAGGCAAGTTCCGCGACGTGAAGCTTGCGAAGCAGCAGGCTGCGAAGCTTGAAAGCATGCTGGAGCAGATGGGTGCTGGCGAAGTGCAGAACCTGCCGCTGATCGTGAAGGCCGATGTACAGGGCTCGCAGGAAGCGTTGGTGCATGCGCTGCAGAAGCTGTCGACCGACGAGGTGCGCGTGCAGATTGTGCACAGCGCGGTGGGCAGCATCAGCGAAACGGACGTCAACCTGGCGACCGCGTCCAAGGCCGTCATCATTGGTTTCAACACGCGTGCCGACGCCCAGGCGCGCCGGCTGGCCGAGGCGAACGGCGTCGATCTCCGATACTACAACATCATTTATGATGCGGTAGACGAGGTGAAGGCTGCGATGTCTGGCATGCTGGCGCCGGAAAAACGCGAGGCGGTGATCGGCACGGTCGAGGTGCGGCAAGTGTTCAAGGTACCGAAGGTCGGTGTGGTTGCCGGCTGTATGGTGACCGACGGCATCGTCAAACGCGCGGCGTCGGTCCGGGTGCTGCGCGATAACGTGGTGATCCATACCGGCGAGCTTGATTCGCTCAAGCGCTTCAAGGACGACGTGAAGGAAGTGAAGCAGGGCTTCGAGTGCGGCTTGTCGCTGAAGAACTTCAACGACATCCAGGAAGGTGACCAATTCGAGGTGTTCGAAGTTACCGAGGTGGCGCGCACGCTGTAATTTAATGCGCCGGCGCTAGGGGCGGGGCCGTCAGGCTCCGCCTTTTTTGTTGGCAGGAGTGAACTATGCCGAAAAAACGCAGCAGTGGCGATCGCAACGTGCGGATCGCTGATCAGATTCAGCGCGATTTGTCGGAGTTGATCGCGCGCGAAGTCAAGGATCCGCGAATTGGCCTGGTGACGATCCAGGCGGTCGAGCTGACCCCGGATTACGCGCATGCAAAGATATTCTTCACGACACTGACTGGAGACCCCCGGCAGACGCAAGAAGCGCTCAACCATGCGGCCGGCCACTTGCATAACTTGTTGTTCAAACGCCTGCACATCCATACGGTGCCGACGTTGCACTTTGTGTTCGATGAGTCGATCGAGAAGGCCGTACACATGTCGCGGTTGATCGACGAGGCGAACGCGACGCGCGCCAAGGACGACTGACCCCTGGAGCGCGATATCGATATGACGCAACGACGTGATCCGGCACGGCCGCGCCTTGTCCGGCGCCCCGTGGACGGTGTGTTACTGCTGGACAAGCCGGTCGGGCTGTCCAGCAATGATGCGCTGATGCGCGCCAAGCGCCTGTTCAACGCGAAAAAGGCCGGGCACACCGGAACGCTGGACCCGCTTGCGTCCGGTCTGTTGCCGCTGTGTTTCGGCGAGGCGACCAAGTTTTCGCAGGATCTGCTTGATGCGGACAAGACCTATGACGCGACACTGAAGCTTGGCGTGCGCACGACGACCGGTGACGCGGAGGGTGACGTGCTGCAGACACGGCCTGTTATGTGCGACCGGGCGGCGCTCGACGCGGCGCTTATCGCGTTCCGTGGTCCAATCATGCAGGTGCCGCCAATGTACTCGGCGCTCAAGCGCGACGGCAAACCGCTCTATGCATATGCGCGGGCAGGCCATACGCTCGAGCGCGAAGCGCGTGCGGTGACGATTCACGCATTGGAATGCATCACGTGCGCATTGGACGGTGCAGCGTCCGTGACGATCCGCGTTACGTGCAGCAAAGGCACCTATATTCGCGTACTGGCCGAGGACATTGGCGAAGTGCTGGGTTGCGGCGCGCATTTGACGATGCTGCGCCGCACCGGTGTGGGAGCATTAACGCTAAACGACGCTGTAACGTTGGACGAACTGTCCGATGCGGACGAGCCGCGACGTTTGGCCTGTTTGCAACCGATCGACGCGTTATTATCAACGTTTGTGCCAGTCGAGCTGGATGCCGAAATGGCCCGGCGCTTCACGCACGGCCAGCGGTTGCGGTTGGGGAGTGAACCGAACGTGGGTGACGGTGTCAGGGTCAGGGTATATGATGCTGACGGGCGTCGGCTGCTTGGACTCGGCCGGTGGCAGCGTGGTGTGCTGTTGCCAGAACGCCTGATTGCCCCCCGCAGTTAACGCCGGTTCGTTACGCGATTTCGTTGAATTGACTCTCGAGCCACGCCGTCGTCCTTTGTCGCTGTTCGGCGGGCAGCGTTTCCGATATCGATTCGAGCAGCGAAAGTGCGGCGCTAAACTGTTCGAGCGTCATTTTGCCTGAGCGCCACAGCGTGTGGCTTAGCGCTTGCACCCGATCCCATCGATTCTGCTGCGCTGCCGCCGATGGCGGCGCGGCCTCATTGGACCATGCTGTGTCGGCATTGGCAACGTCGTGGTGCACCGCCGCGGTGGCGGCGATCAGCGGCTCGACTGCGTCCGCGTCGCCATGCTGAGTAGCAATCAATATTAAGTTATCCAAACGGCCTTGCTGTTCGGTGCTTTCCAGCCATTGCAGGTATGGCACGAGTTTCGCGATCGGAGTGGGTGGTTCTGCTATCGCGGCATGCACCAATGCATCGAAACTGGCTGCGCGTTCGTCATCGGGCAAACGGTTCAACAGCGATGCCATGACCTCAATGGCGTCCACTTTGTCTGGTCCGTGCAACTTCCTAATCGCGTTGAGTCCTACATTGAATGCCGCTCGCCGCGCAGAGTGCTCCGGTACGATTGCGTTGTGGGGGCCGTCGGGACTGTAACACATGTGATTAAAGCACCTGGGCAGCACGTCGATCAATGCCCGGTACGGGGCGGCACTTGCCTGTGCCGGTTGCCGCTCGAGCTTGGATAGCGTCCAATGAATTGCGTCCAGGTGCCCGTCCTGCATCCATGGGATTTGCTCGATTACGTGTGCTTGAAGCTTCGTCTTATCCATAGGCAACCGGCAAGCGGCGTCGAAGATGTCTTCGAATTCCTGCAGCGGCGCTTGCTGCTCATCGCTGCCCAGGTCCATCGCACGCGCGTGGAGCCGCGCTGCACGGATTGGCAACCACGACGCTTGCCACGCGTGGGACGACGCGGTCGCGAACGACCATAGGTGACGATAAGCGGTTGTTTGTTCGATGTCCGTCGTGGGTTCAGCGACTCGACAGGCGATGATTTCAAGCACCTCTAGCGGCAGCTTCGTCAGCGTCGGCGTGTGCTCTAGCACTCTGCTCGCGCGATTGCACGTCGGCGGAACCTCCGAGGCCGCGCTGCGCGGCAGTGACGCCAATGCGTCCAATCGATAGTCGCGTGACGTCGCCGGCATCTGGCGTGACGTCGGCATCTGATCGGATGCAACCAATGCGCTCTCGGCGTCCGGGACCTCAGGAGCGCAACATGCGCCCGTCATGCAAGGCAAATAGGTGAACAAGTTTATTGACATCGTGTATTTTCATTTTAAGCCGTTTAATCCAGGGGCTGGCGGCGCACGCTGCGTTGATCATGCCGCCCAATGCGATGGGGTTGTATCGCATTGGCCAATGTCCGCTAATCGTGGCGGATTGCCATGTGATGCACAGCATAGTCATTACGCCAGCGCCGGAGCTGGTAAGGTAGACGTAATCCACAGGGAAACGAAATTTACCCGTGCGCGACGCAGCCTACGTTGTGCCAGTGCCGTGCGGGTGGGGTCAGCGGCTGCTATGCGAAGGGGAATGCGATGCGTGCCAAACGCGACTGGGTAGGATCCGTGCACCGCTTGCGCCATTGGTCTATCCAAGGTTGCGAGGAGGGCGAAAAGTTGACGGAGCTGCCTCGGAGTCGAAATGGGTCTTCAAGCGCTGCCTGCGCGTCGCGACTATTGTGTGGCGTGGCGCAATCTAGCATACGGGCCAGCATGTCGAAAACTTCGCGCTTTTGTTCATCTGGCGAACGGTGTATCTGTGCAACGAGGCAGGAAAGGAGTTCGACTCTCGAGCGCAATTGCGATCGTTTCAGTATCTGACTTTGTGTCGGAAACTCGCTAACTTTACGAAGTAGCCACTCGTACATCGGCTGTTGCTCTGTCTGGGGAATGGCACTTAGCTGACTAGCAACGGCGGCTAATATCGTGTTTGCGCTCCGGTCTCTAGATGGGTCCAACGATTGGTCTGCAAGGCGGCGAACGGCTACGCACGCCGCGCCAACATCTTCGCCGGGAAGGTTGACCGCGGCATTCAGTAAAGGCTTGATCATGTCTGCGATGCGGTGTTGTATTGCCACTTGCAGCAGCGCGTGCCAGCGTGCAGGCCTGTCGTTATTGGAAAGGACATCGAGGTGAGTCGCGAGCGTTGTTGCCGACGCACCGTCATGCTTCTGTACAACGGACAGTAAGTTATCGAACTTCGCAGCACGCTCTTCTGCTGGAAGCTTTGAAAGGACTGACGCAAGCGTTTCCACCAACTTCGAATTAATGACATGCGCTGTGTTCACTAGCGCATCGAAACGAGGCGCCAAGTCCGGCGCATCCAGCTGGGGCAGTACGGCCGCTAGCATAGCCTCAGTCGCTGTCTTCTTAGCGATTTTCTCGTCGACACTATTCGAGTGCGGCGGAAGCTGGGATGCGGCGTCGACCAGTTGGAGCAGCAATGTGTGCAGGTTGGCATGAGTGTCCACGTTGGGCCGCCAGTCGCCGACGATGCGCGGTATTTCGTCAAATAACGCAATATATTGTGCGTGGCACGGGTTACGATCGGACTGCTTGAGTTTGGCGACGACGTCTTGTGCCGCACGATACGCGTCGTATGTCGGCAGGCATCGCATTTGGCCGATGATATAGGCTTCCACCCGAGGGCGCCGAGGTCGCAGTGCCGTCGCGCTCGCGAAAATTTCGTTGAACTTGCCAATTCGCTCCGACTCCTTGAGTCGCTTTAGGTCACTGGCCTGCTGCGCTAGCTTGGCGACCTCAAATTCAGGCGCTAGCCAGTTGGACGAACCGGGTATGACCGACGAATACCGTTGCAGACTGTTGAAGTGGGATCTGTATGGGCCCGTCCGATCCGGTTCGGTGATCATCTTCGCGATGGTCATGTGAATTTCTTTGGGCAACCTCAGCAAGTGCGGTGGCGAGGTTGTGACGTCCGTTTTTAACGTACTCGCACTCGTGACATCCGTTTTAGGCGTACTGGCGCGAGAAGCGCGCGACGCGTTGCCCTTATGCCACGGCGGTCGCCGGAGTGCCTTGAGTTTTGTCAATGCGTTGGCTCGATTCGATGCAGAACCGACCGATGGTGACGAGTGTTGCGGTTTGCGGTCCATGACGTCGGGTTTGACGCAAGCCGCCAAGTAACGAGAACAGTTTTTAAACCATGCGTTTGGCACGTTGCCCCCCGTAGATCGATTTTGGACGCAAATGTTAAATCGTCGCCATTAATTTGCTGTGCAAATTATCGAACTGGGCATTTGAATTACGAACGGCTTATGTGCGGCCAGTATTGGAATGACGAGAATGTTACTAAAACGGACATTTGCCACGGGCTGCATGCAACAAGCGCGTTTGCCGAAACCACGACTCGGTATGATCAGAGCGCCGAGACCGCATTGGTTGCACCCAATCAGATGCCAGCGACGTCACGCCAGATGCCGGCGATGTCACGCGAGGCGAAGTTGCCAATGTGCTGGAGCGGGGCGCGGTGGGTGGTCTGCAGGCGGGCCACCCGTCGCGCCCCGCTCGGCGTTCAATGTGCGGCTGATGCCGCGGCCCCCGCATCGCCGCCGCCGCGCTCAGGCTTGGTGATCCAAATCAACGTAATCAACGCGATGAAGATCGCGGCGGACAGGTAGAACAGGTCGTTGACGCCCAGTTGCGCAGCCTGTTGCGTCATCAAGTTGTTGACGAACCCATATGACTGCGCTTCGCTCATGCCGAGCGCCCGCATCTGCGCGACCGATTGCCCGAATGCCGGGCTGAATTGACTGGTTTGTTCGGCCAATTGCGCATGATGCAGGATCGTGCGATGGTCCCATGCGGTCTGAAAGATCGAGGTGCCGATGCCGCCGCACATGATTCGCACGAAGTTGGACAGACCCGAGGCCGCGGCGATCCGATGCGGCGGCAAGCCGGACAGCGTGATCGACACCAGCGGGATGAAGAATCCAGCCATGCCGATGCCCTGGATAAACGTGGGCACCATCAGCGCAAACGTATCGACGCCGGTCGTGTACCGCGAGCGCAGGTAGAAACACAATGCGAACACGGTGAACGCCGCGGTCGCGATGTAGCGTGGATCCGTCTTGGGCATGTATTTGCCGGTTAGCGGCGACAACAGAATCGCGAAAATGCCGACCGGCGCCATGACCAGGCCCGCCTGCGTCGCGGTATAGCCGATGTGCGTCTGCAGCCACAAAGGCAGCAGCACCAGGTTACCGAAGTACAATCCGTAGCCGACCGACAGCGCCACCGTGCCGCCGGTGAAATTGCGCCGCTGAAACAACGACAGATCGACGACCGGATGCTTGTCGGTCAACTCCCATACGACAAAGAACGCGAAGGTGATGATCGCAATCAGTGCCAGCACGATGATCGTTGTTGAGTTGAACCAATCGAGGTCCTTGCCCTTGTCGAGCATGATTTGTAATGAGCCGACCCACAGCACGAGTAGCACCAGCCCGACGCCGTCGATTGGCGCGCGCTTGACCTCGGAGTCGCGCTTGCGGAAGATCACCCACGTCGCGATCGCGGCGCCGATCCCAACCGGGATGTTCACGTAGAAGATCCACGGCCACGAATAGTTATCGGAGATCCACCCGCCCAGGATTGGGCCGAGCACGGGCGCGACGAGCGTGGTCATGCCCCATAGCGCGAGCGCCATCGCGGACTTGGAGCGCGGGTAGCTCGCCAGCAGCAGCGTTTGCGACAGCGGAATCATCGGACCGGCCACCGCGCCCTGCAGCACGCGCGATGCCAGCAGGAATGGCAGCGATGGCGCCAGCCCGCACAACCACGAAGAGATCACGAACAGCACGATCGACGTGAGAAATAGCCGGACCTGGCCAATCCGCTCGGTCAGCCAGCCGGTCAGAGGCACGGAGATTGCGTTGGCGACGGCAAACGAGGTGATGACCCACGTGCCCTGATCCGACGACACGCCAAGGTCACCCGAAATAGTCGGGATCGCGACATTGGCGATCGACGTATCCAGTACATTCATGAATACGGCGAGCGAGACTGCGATGGTCCCGACCACCAGTTGCATGCCCGACAGCGGCGGGTGAGACGCTTGTGTCTGGCTCATGGTATAGCCCTATCGTGTGGCGTGCCGGGCTGCGACCGGGGCCAGCCTAGCCGCCGTGTTCGCCGCCGGCCTAGCCGTGTCCGCCGCAGCGACGGCAGTGCCAACGCTGCCGTCGTTCTGGCTGATGATGCGTTGGATTTCAGCGTCGGCCTGCTTACCGTACTCGTCGAATACGTCGGTCTGATACACCGTGGTCGGTGCGTTGCCGAGTTCGCCGCCTTGCTCGTCCTTGATCGACACGTTGGCGGTCATCGACAGGCCGATGCGCAGCGGATGCTTTCTCAACTCCTCGGGATCGAGCTGCACGCGCACCGGCAGGCGCTGCACGACCTTAATCCAGTTGCCGGTGGCGTTTTGCGCGGGCAACAGCGAAAAGGCCGAGCCGGTACCGGCTGAAAAGCCCTGGATCTTGCCGTGGTACACGACCGATGAGCCGTAGACGTCGGAGACGACCTCGACCGGTTGGCCGATGCGCATGTGCTTGAGTTGGACTTCCTTGAAGTTTGCATCGACCCAGACTTCGTTCAGCGGCACGATCGCCATCAGCGGCGTGCCGGGCGAGACGCGCTGGCCCACCTGCACGCTGCGCTTGGCGACGTAACCGGTCACCGGTGCAGGTAGTGTGTTGCGCGCGTAGTTCAGGTAGGCATCTCTGACCTTGGCTGCGGCCGCCAGTACGTTCGGATGCTGTGCAATCGCGACGTTGGCAGTTAACGCGCGGTTGGACGCCAACTGTTGACGCGCGATGTCGAGAGCGGCCTGCGCAGCCTTGACCGCATCACGCGCATGAGAGATTTCCTCCTGCGATACCGCGCCGGTCTGGGCAACCGTCAGACGGCGGCGCAGGTCATCTTGCGCGCGCGATAGGTCGGATTGGCGCTGCGCGACCGCGGCCTGGTACTGGTTGTTGTTCACGTACAGCGTACGGACCTGGCGCACGGTCTGCGCCAAGTCCGCTTCGGCCTGCTGTAGCGCGACGCGTGAATCCGCCGGATCAAGCAGCACCAGTGGTTGGCCCTTCTGCACGACCTGAGTGTCGTCCGCCTTCACTGCGATCACGGTGCCGGTGACCTGCGGCGTGATCTGCACTACATTGCCGTTGACGTACGCGTCGTCGGTTTCTTCGTGAAACCGCGCGATCAGTAGGTAGTACGCGCCATAGGCGATCGCGGCAAGCACAATCACGATCGTCACCAGCGTCATCAGGCGCCGGCGTTGGCCGTTGCTTGCGTTTGCGTCGGGCGTGGCGCCTTGTTGTTGGGGGCTGCTCATCAATCGCTCCGTGTCTTCAAGTCTGATTCATTGCATGGCCGGGCGGCCGGATGTGCGGGAGTGGCTCATCATTGGGCCGGCTCGGTGGCGCCGAGCACGGTGCCGTTCGCGTCGAAACCGCCGCCTAGCGCCTTGATCAGGGCCAGTTGCAGGTCGCGTCGACGCATGGTCAAATTGACTAGGGTCTGTTGTTGCGCCAACTGCAGGCTGTCGGCGGAGAGCACTTGCAACTGCGGCGCCAAGCCGGCCTTGTAGCGGATCACTGCCAACTCGTACGCGCGTTTGCTCGCGTCGTATGCGGCTTGCGTGTCAACGAGTTGCTGGTCGACCGAGCGGATCGCGGCCACCTGGGTCGCGACATCGTTCAGTGCGCCGATCAGCGTCTGGTTGTAGTTCGCCACCGCGCTGTCGTAGTCGGCAAGCTTGCCTTTCAGGTTTGCGCGCAGCGTGCCACCGTCGAAGATCGGCAAGTGGAGCGCTGGCCCGGCCTGGATCTGGCGGCTGCCAGACTGCAGGAATCGGCCCCAGCCGAAAGCATCGAAACCGAAACCGGCGCTCAGATTGATGTCCGGGAAAAACTCGGCCTTGGCCACCTTGATGTCGTGCGTAGCGGCCTCCACTTGCCAACGTGCGGCGACAATGTCCGGGCGGCGAGCCAGCAGGTCCGCTGGCAGGTTCGCCGGCAGCGCGACGCTGCCACCCCCGCCCAGCCGCGGCATCGCAATACGCAGCCCGCGGTCCGGACCCTTGCCGAGCAGTGCGCCGAGTTGGTATCGCGTCGTGGTGATTTGTCCATCCAGGTCAGTCAATGCGGTCTGGCTTGTTGCAAGGTTGCCCTCAGCGGTGCGACGCTCAACCTCGGTATCCAAGCCTGCGGCAAGGCGCCCTCGCGTGATGGCGCCTACATTGGCGCGGTTCGAGATCTCACGCTGCGCGACCTCACGCAGCGCGTACTGTTGCGCGAGCTGGTTGTAGGCGCGTGCCACCGACGTCGCCAATGTCAGCCGCGCCTGCTGCGCCTCGGCCGCGGCGACTTTTTCCTGGGAAATCGCCGAGCGCAGCGCTTCCCGATTTTTGCCCCACAGGTCCAGTTCGTACGTCGCGCTTGCTAGCACATTGTTCTCGCTGTACCACGCGCCGCCATATGGCGGCGGGAAGAGCGCATTGCCCGAGTAAAGTTCGCGCGTCCACGTGTATTTCGCGTCCGCCTTGGGCAGCGTACTGGCGTTGGCGCCCTGCACATATGAGGCGGCCTTGGCTAACCGCGCCTGCGCTTGGGCAATGGTCGGACTGTCGGCTAGCGCCTCGTCGATCAGTTGCGGCAATTGTGGATCGCCGAACTGAGCAGCCCAATCCAGCGCGGGCCAGGTACCACCTTCAGTGGGCAGGCTTTGCGCGCTGTCGAAGCTGTCGGCCCGTGCCAGCTGCTTGTCGCTGCGCAGCCCGATAGAGTTGGCGCAGCCGCCGAGCACCAGGGTGGTCGCCACCAGCGCGGCGGCGCACCGGGCCAGCCGTGCCGGCGGGGCGGAGAATGAAACGACTTTCATCGATCGGTCCTTCGGATAGCCCATATATTGGTGGACATTGCAACTAAATCTTTACTATCAGCCAACAAAAAGTCAACTAAAAAGCTTGCCAATACAACTGATTGCACACGGCATAACCGGATTCGTTAGCGCGATCTGGCCGCCGACTCGGGCAGCGGGGTCGCCTGACGTTTAGCTGGGCGTTTCGTCGCAGTTGATCAGGATGCGGCGTAGCATGCTTTTGAGGAAACCAACTTCCTCGGGGGTGAAGCCGGTCAGCAGCTTATCCAGTACTCGGTTGTATATCGCTGGCATCCGCGCGGCCAGCGCGGTCCCTTCGTCCGTCAGCTTGAGGCGCACGACACGACGATCTTCTTCACTGCGCACCCGGCAGAGCAGGCCGCGTTTCTCCAGCCGGTCGATGAGCCGTGTCACCGCGCTCGCGTCGATGCCATATTCGCGTGCGAGTTCGGCCGCGGCAAGGCACCGACCACTGCCGAGCATGAATAGGATGCTTGCCTGCGTACTGGTAATGCCTAGTTCGGCCATCGTTTGCTGAGACACCATGTTCCAGATGTTCGAGCGGACCCGCGCGAGCAGATAGCCGACGCTCTCGTCGAAAGGGTAATTGGCGATTTCGGGCGGCAATCCGGCGTTCGGACTCGACATAAAAGGTGTACCGGCAATAGTTGACTTGACATGAATTATAGGAGCCGCCGTGAGGCATCGCAACGGGATTTTCCGCAAAACTGCTTAAAATCGTAGGGTGGTTCGCCATGCGCACCGCGTACGCATGGCGCGGACGCCACAGCGTGGTAGAATCTTTGGTTTCCAATTTGGCGCCCGTGCCTGCGTCGCCCGCCGCTGCGGTGCGATCTCCGGGCTGCGTGCAGCCGCTTTGCCTTGCGTCGGCCCGCTTCGCCACGCACCGCGTTAGAACGACTCCTCTATGACACGCCCGCTCCGCAATATCGCCATCATCGCGCACGTCGACCATGGCAAGACCACGCTCGTGGACCAGCTGCTCCGGCAGTCCGGCACGTTCCGTGAAAACCAGCAAGTCGCCGAGCGCGTGATGGACTCGAACGACATCGAGAAGGAGCGTGGCATCACGATCCTCGCGAAGAACTGTGCTGTTGAATACGAAGGCACGCACATCAATATCGTTGACACGCCGGGGCACGCTGACTTCGGCGGCGAAGTCGAGCGCGTGCTGTCAATGGTGGACTCGGTGCTGCTGTTGGTCGACGCGGTCGAAGGGCCGATGCCACAGACGCGCTTTGTCACGAAGAAGGCGCTGGCGCTCGGGCTCAAGCCGATCGTGGTCGTCAACAAGATCGACCGTCCGGGCGCGCGGCCGGACTGGGTGATCAACCAGACGTTCGATCTGTTCGACAAGCTTGGCGCAAACGACGAACAGCTCGATTTCCCGGTGGTTTATGCATCGGCGCTGAACGGCTATGCCAGCTTGGACGCGCAGGTGCGCGAAGGCGACATGCGCCCGTTGTTCGAAGCGGTACTGCAATACGTGCCGGTGCGCGCGGCCGATCCGGACGCGCCGCTGCAGTTGCAGATCACGTCGCTAGACTATTCAACCTATGTCGGTCGCATCGGCGTGGGCCGCATCACGCGCGGGCGCATCAAGGCCGGCCAGCCAGTCGTGATGCGTTTCGGCCCGCAGGGCGAGCCGTTGAACCGCAAGATTAATCAGGTGCAGGTCTTCAAGGGGCTGGAGCGCGTGCAGGTGGACAGTGCCGAGGCTGGCGACATCGTGCTGATCAACGGCATCGACGATGTCGGCATCGGCGCGACGATCTGCGCGCCGGACGTGCCGGACGCGCTACCGATGATTACCGTCGATGAGCCGACACTGACGATGAACTTCTGTGTGAACACGTCGCCGTTGGCGGGCAAGGAAGGCAAGTTCATTACCAGCCGCCAGATCCGCGAGCGACTGAACCGGGAGCTGAATCATAATGTCGCGTTGCGGGTCAAGGATACCGGCGATGAGACGGTGTTCGAAGTGTCCGGTCGCGGCGAGCTGCATTTGACTATCTTGATCGAGAATATGCGTCGCGAAGGCTACGAACTCGCGGTATCGCGTCCGCGTGTGGTGGTGCGCGAGATTGATGGTGTTAAGCACGAGCCGTACGAGTTGCTGACCGTGGATCTCGAGGACGGTCATCAGGGCGCCGTGATGGAGGAGCTGGGTCGCCGCAAGGGCGAGCTGCTTGACATGGCGTCTGACGGCCGCGGGCGTACACGGCTGGAATATCGGATTCCGGCGCGTGGACTGATCGGCTTCCAGAGCGAGTTTCTCACGCTGACGCGCGGCACGGGCCTGATGAGTCACATCTTCGATGCATACCAGCCGATGCGAGATGGCACGATCGGCGAGCGGCGCAACGGCGTGTTGATCTCGCAAGATGACGGCGCCGCGGTCGCGTACGCGCTGTGGAAGCTGCAGGATCGTGGTCGCATGTTCGTGTCGCCGGGCGACGCGCTGTACGAAGGGATGATCATCGGCATCCACAGCCGCGACAATGACCTGGTGGTCAATCCGATCCGCGGCAAGCAGCTGACGAACGTGCGCGCATCGGGGACCGACGAGGCGGTGCGCCTTGTTCCGCCGATCCAGTTGACGCTCGAGTACGCGGTCGAGTTCATCGACGATGACGAGCTTGTCGAGGTCACGCCGCAGTCGATCCGACTGCGCAAGCGACACCTAAAGGAGCACGAGCGCCGGCGCGCGAGCCGCGAGGCTGCGGCCGACTGACGTGCGTCGCTGTAGCGATGCCGCCGGCGGGCGAAGTCCATTGTGCCGTATCGGCGTCATGCCCGCATGAGCCGGTGTGGCGTTTTTGTATCGGTGTGGTGGTGGTGTGGTGCGGGCGATCCGTCCTCGATCCGCTCCGTTCAGGTCCGGCATCGGCCCGCTTGCAAATGAGGCAAATAGCCGCAATAGGCTAAACGTGATAAGCTTCGCCGATGCATGTTTTAGGTCCTTCCCAGCAGACTTGATTCGCGCAATCCGCTACACGGTCAGGCCGTCGCGCGGAAGGTTTCGTAACCCGCTATTTCTCGAGAAACTCGAAGAAAGGTGAGCGTCAAAATGATGAAGCAATTCCAGCTGAACTCGTATTTGTTCGGCGGCAATGCTCCGTACGTCGAAGAATTGTACGAAGCATATCTCGATAATCCGGCGTCCGTGCCCGAGAACTGGCGCAGCTACTTCGATGCCTTGCAAAACGTACCTGCGTCGGACGGCTCGAATGTGAATGACGTGGCCCACGCGCCGATCGTCGAGTCCTTCGCCCAACGAGCCAAAGCGAACGCATTCATTCCACGTGGCGGCAACAACGACCTGTCCACTGCGCGAAAGCAAGTCTACGTTCAATCGCTGATCGGCGCCTATCGCTTCCTCGGCTCGCAATGGGCCAACATCGATCCTCTAAAGCGCCGCGAACGTCCGCATATTCCCGAACTCGAACCTGCGTTTTACGATTTCACCGAAGCCGACATGGACCAGACGTTCCATGCGACGAACCTGTACTTCGGTTTTGAGCAAGCATCGTTGCGCGACATCGTGAAGGCGCTGCGCGACACGTATTGCGGCACGATCGGTGCGGAATTCATGTACATCAGCGATCCAGAGCAGAAGCGCTGGTGGAAGGAGCGGCTGGAGTCCACGCGCTCAACGCCGAATTTCTCCACCGACAAAAAGAAGCACATTCTCCAGCGGTTGACCGCGGCCGAAGGCCTGGAGCGCTACCTGCACACGAAGTACGTCGGTCAGAAGCGTTTCTCGCTCGAAGGCGGCGAGAGCTTCATCGCGGCGATGGATGAGGTCGTGCACCATGCAGGCAGCAAAGGCGTGCAGGAAATCGTGATCGGCATGGCCCACCGTGGGCGCCTGAACGTGCTCGTCAACACGCTCGGCAAGATGCCGGCGGACCTGTTCGCCGAATTCGAAGGCAAGCACGTCGACGATCTGCCGGCTGGCGACGTGAAGTACCACAAGGGCTTTTCGTCCGATGTCTCGACGGCTGGCGGCCCGGTGCACCTGTCGCTGGCGTTCAATCCATCGCACCTGGAAATCGTCAACCCGGTGGTGGAAGGCTCCGCGAAGGCGCGCATGGACCGTCGTGGCGACCTGGACGGTCTGCAGGTGCTGCCGGTGCAGATTCATGGCGATGCGGCCTTTGCCGGCCAGGGTGTCGTGATGGAGACGCTGAATCTGGCGCAAACGCGTGGCTATGGCACGTACGGCACGCTGCACATCGTGATCAACAACCAGATCGGCTTTACCACGTCCGATCCGCGCGATGCGCGCTCGACGCTGTATTGCACCGACGTCGTGAAGATGATCGAGGCGCCGGTGTTGCATGTGAACGGCGATGACCCAGAGGCCGTCGTGTTCGCCACGCAACTGGCGATCGATTTTCGGATGCAGTTTCACAAGGATGTCGTGATCGACATCGTCTGTTTCCGTAAGCTCGGTCACAACGAACAGGATACGCCGGCGGTCACGCAGCCGCTGATGTATAAGAAGATCGCGCAGCATCCCGGCACGCGCGCGCTGTATGCGGAGAAACTGCTAACGCAGGGCGTGATCGGTGCCGACGAAGCCGATCAGTATGTGAAGACATACCGTAAGGCGATGGACGAGGGGCATCACACGGTCGACCCGGTGCTGTCGAACTACAAGAGCAAGTATGCGGTCGACTGGGTGCCGTTCCTGAACCGCAAGTGGACCGATGCGGCAGATACTGCAGTGCCGCTGGCCGAGCTCAAGCGCCTGGCCGAGCGGATCACGACGATCCCGGAGAATTTCAAGCTGCACCCGCTGGTTGAGCGCGTGGTCAACGACCGTCGCAAGATGGGCGCCGGTGAACAACCGCTCGACTGGGGCATGGGTGAGCACCTCGCGTTTGCATCGCTGGTCGCCTCCGGCTACGCGGTGCGCTTGACCGGACAGGACTCGGGCCGTGGCACCTTCACGCACCGCCATGCGGTGCTGCATGACCAAAATCGCGAGCGCTGGGATGATGGCACGTATATTCCGCTGCAGAATGTCGCGGACGGGCAGGCGAGCTTCACCGTCATCGATTCGGTGTTGTCCGAGGAAGCGGTGCTCGGCTTCGAGTATGGATATTCGACGGCCGAACCCAATACGCTGGTGGCATGGGAGGCCCAGTTCGGTGACTTCGCCAATGGCGCACAAGTCGTCGTTGACCAGTTCATCTCGTCCGGCGAAGTTAAGTGGGGCCGCGTGTCCGGGCTGACGATGCTGCTGCCGCACGGCTACGAAGGGCAGGGTCCGGAACACTCGTCGGCGCGCATCGAGCGGTACTTGCAATTGTGCGCGGAGCACAACATGCAGGTCGTGCAGCCGACGACGCCGGCACAAATGTTCCACCTGCTGCGTCGCCAGATGATCCGGCTGTTCCGAAAGCCGCTGATCGTGTTGACGCCGAAGTCATTGTTGCGCCACAAGGAAGCGGTGTCGGACCTGTCCGAGTTGGCGAGCGGCGCGTTCCATCCGGTGCTCAGCGAGACCGATGCGTCGATCGATCCGAAAAAGGTCAAGCGTGTGCTCGTTTGCTCAGGGCGTGTCTACTACGATCTGATCGCCCATCGCCGCGAGGCAAAGAACGCCGACGTCGCGATCTTGCGTATCGAGCAACTTTATCCGTTCGCGCACAAGCAGTTCGAAGCCGAGCTGAAGAAGTACGATAACGCGACCGAGGTCGTCTGGGTGCAGGATGAACCACAGAATCAAGGACCCTGGTTCTACATCGAGCACCACCTCGCCGAAGGGATGCGGGACGGTATGAAACTCGCGTACAGCGGGCGTCCGGCGTCCGCGTCGCCGGCGGTCGGCTACTACGCGAAGCACTACGAGCAGCAGAAGGCGCTGGTCGAGGGTGCGTTCGGCCGGCTCAAGAGCGCGACGCTGATCAAGTAATTACGCAACGATGAAGCCGAGGGGGGCGAATGCTCGTCCCCCCGGGGACCGTGCGCCGCGTCTCCAGCGCCTGGTCGCCCGATACGGCACGATACGTATTCAGGATAATGACGATGGCTATTGTTGAAGTTAAAGTTCCGCAGCTTTCGGAGTCGGTGTCCGAAGCTACGATGCTCCAGTGGAAGAAGCAACCGGGGGAAGCGGTTGCGCAAGATGAAATACTGATTGAGATCGAGACCGATAAGGTCGTGCTCGAAGTGCCGGCGCCGGCTGCGGGCGTGCTCGCTCAAGTGATCAAGCACGATGGCGACACAGTTGTTGCCGATGAGGTGATCGCCAAGATTGATACCGAAGCGAAGGCTGGCACTGCGGCGGGCGCGACGGCGACAGAAACAGCTGCCGCCGCCGCAGGCGCCGAAGTGAAGCCGGCGCCGCAAACCTCGCCGACTCCCGCAGCGCAACCGGCTGCGGCCGGCGGCGCCAGCAGCGCAATCGCGTCGCCGGCCGCCTCGAAGCTGCTCGCGGAGAAGAACCTGAGCGCCGGCCAGCTGAGCGGCACCGGCCGCGACGGTCGGGTGACCAAGGGTGACGTGCTAGCAGCTGGCGCGTCGCCGGCCGCCAAGCCGGCCGCGCCGGCCAGTGTCGCCGCGAAGGCGGCGCCGTCGCGTGCCGCGTTGCCGCAGGTCGCTGCGCCGGGTGCGGACACCTGGCTGACGGACCGCCCGGAGCAGCGTGTGCCCATGTCACGGCTGCGCGCGCGGATCGCTGAGCGCCTGCTCGAGTCGCAACAGACTAACGCGATCCTGACCACGTTCAACGAAGTGAACATGGCGCCGGTTATGGATCTGCGCAGCAAGTACAAGGATCGCTTTGAGAAGGAACACGGCGTGAAGCTCGGCTTCATGTCGTTCTTTGTGAAGGCGGCCGTGCATGCGCTGAAGAAGTTCCCGCTCGTGAACGCGTCGATTGATGGCAACGACATCGTCTACCACGGCTATTTTGACATTGGCATCGCGGTCGGCTCGCCGCGCGGCCTGGTTGTGCCGATCTTGCGCAACGCAGATCAGATGAGTCTTGCGGACATCGAGAAGAAGATTGCCGAGTTTGGTGCGAAAGCCCGGGACGGCAAGCTGTCGATCGAAGAAATGACTGGCGGCACGTTTTCTATCTCGAACGGCGGCGTGTTTGGCTCGATGCTATCGACGCCGATCATCAATCCGCCGCAATCGGCGATCCTCGGCGTGCATGCGACGAAGGAGCGGCCGGTCGTTGAGAACGGCCAGATCGTGATCCGTCCGATCAACTATCTTGCCCTGTCGTACGATCACCGGATCATCGACGGTCGTGAGGCGGTGCTGTCGCTCGTCGCGATGAAAGAAGCGCTGGAAGATCCGGCACGCTTGCTGCTCGACCTTTAAGCGAGGAATGTCTTCATGGCAAAAGAATTTGATGTCGTCGTGATCGGTGCGGGCCCCGGTGGCTACATTGCGGCAATCCGCGCCGCACAGCTCGGCAAGAGCGTTGCTTGTATCGAGAAGTGGAAGAACCCGGCCGGCGAACTCAAGCTCGGCGGCACCTGCCTGAATGTCGGCTGTATCCCGTCGAAGGCGCTGCTGGCCTCGTCCGAGGCGTTCGAGAATGCCTCGCATCACCTCGACGATCATGGCATTTCGGTATCGGACGTGAAGATCGATATCGCGAGGATGCATGCGCGCAAGGACGCGATCGTCAACAAGATGACCAAGGGCATCGAGTTTCTATTCCGCAAGAACAAGATTACGTGGCTCAAGGGACACGGCAAGTTCACCGGCAAGACCGACGCCGGTTATCAGATCGATGTCGTCGGTGAAGGCAGCACGGAGTCGGTGATCGCGCGCAACGTGATCATTGCAACTGGCTCGAAGGCGCGCCACCTGCCGTTTGCGAAAGTAGATAACCGGATTGTCGCGGACAACGAAGGGGCGCTGGCATTCGATTCGGTGCCTAAGAAGTTGGCGGTGATTGGCGCGGGCGTCATCGGGCTCGAACTGGGTTCGGTGTGGCGGCGCCTCGGTGCCGAGGTGACAGTACTCGAGGCGTTGCCGTCGTTCCTCGGCGCCGCCGATCAGGGATTGGCGAAGGAAGCCGCGAAGCAGTTCGCGAAGCAGGGATTGAACATTCACCTGGGCGTGCAGATCAGCGAGGTGAATGCGACCGATAACGGCGTAACGATCTCGTACGCGGACAAGGACGGTCACGCGCAGAAGCTCGAGGCTGACCGCTTGATTGTGTCCGTGGGCCGCGTGCCGAATACCGACGACCTCGGTCTCGAGGCGATTGGGCTGACGGTCAACGAGCGCGGATTCATCGACGTTGACGACCATTGCCGTACCAAACTGCCCGGTGTCTATGCGATCGGCGATGTGGTGCGCGGTCCGATGCTCGCGCACAAGGCCGAGGACGAAGGTGTACTGGTCGCCGAGGTGATTGACGGGCAAAAGCCGCACATCGATTACAACTGCATCCCGTGGGTCATCTACACGGAGCCGGAGATTGCGTGGGTCGGCAAGACCGAAGAGCAATTGAAGGCGGAAGGCCGACAGGTCAAGACCGGACAGTTCCCGTTCATGGCCAACGGACGTGCGTTGGGCCTCAATCGCGCCGATGGTTTCGTGAAGATGATTGCCGACGCGAATACCGATGAACTGCTCGGCGTGCATATCATCGCGGCGAATGCGTCCGATTTGATCGCCGAGGCGGTCGTCGCGATGGAGTTCAAAGCTGCATCGGAGGACATCGGGCGGATTTGCCATCCGCATCCGTCGCTTTCCGAAGTGATGCGAGAGGCGGCACTCGCCGTCGACAAGCGCGCGTTGAACATGTAACGCGAAGCCGGGTCCGCCTCGCGCCGAGGTGGATGCCGGGGCTGCCGGCCGGGCTGGCGTGAGCCCGCCATGCGACAGGCGGCGAAATGGGGCGGGTAACACCCGCCCATTTTCTTGCACCGATGAACGTCACCGAATACTACGAGAAGGAACTGGCTGAACGCGGCTATCAGGCCGATGTGGCGCAACAACGCGCGATCAGCCGACTGCAACGCTGCTATGACGACTGGGTAGCCTACAAGGCGCGGCGTTCCAATGCGCTTAGGCGGTGGATCATTCGACCGGAGCCGCCATGCGGAGTCTACATGTGGGGCGGCGTTGGGCGCGGCAAGAGCTTCCTGATGGATAGTTTCTATGCTGTCGTGCCGGTGCAACGCAAGACGCGGCTGCATTTTCACGAATTCATGCGCGAGGTGCACCGTGAGCTTGAGGTGCTTAAGGGTCGCGCCGATCCGCTGGACGAACTGGCACGATTGGTCGCGAAGCGTTATCGATTGATTTGCTTCGACGAGTTCCATGTTTCGGACATCGCTGATGCGATGATCCTTTATCGGTTGTTGTTGAAGTTGTTCGACAACGGCGTGCAGTTCGTGATGACGTCCAATTACGAACCCAGTACGCTATACCCCGAGGGGTTGCATCGCGACCGGCTGCTGCCTGCGATCGACTTAATCAACGAAAGGCTCGACGTGTTGAACGTGGATGCGGGCACTGACTACCGCCAGCGCACGCTGGCACAGGTGCAGACTTACCATACGCCGCTGGGCGCCCATGCCGACAGGGCATTGCGTGAGGCGTTCGCGCGGTTGGCTGGGGTACCAGACGAGAACCCGGTGCTGCATATCGAAAAACGCGAGATCAAGGCGCTGCGCCGCGCCGATGGTGTCGTCTGGTTCGATTTTGCGACGCTATGCGGTGGACCACGGTCGCAAAACGACTACCTGGAGTTGGCGACACGCTTTCACACGATCATTTTGTCGGACGTGCCGCAGATGGCGCCGCGTATGGCGTCTGAGGCGCGTCGCTACACGTGGTTGATCGACGTACTCTACGATTATAAGGTCAAGCTGTTGATGTCGGCCGCCGTGCCGGCCGAGCAGCTGTACGTGGAAGGGCCGATGGCCAATGAATTCGCGCGGACCGTGTCGCGCATTGTCGAGATGCAATCGAAGGAATATCTCGAAGCGCCGCGGCGCATCGTCGATACGTCATTGACGTGACAGTGCGCGGCCCCGTGGCCGTGCGTGGCGCGCCGTCGGCGTGCCGCAGTTCGATGGGCGCGTACCACGCGTGACTGCTGGCTGGCGGGGACATACTACGCGTGACTGCTGATTGACGAGGCGTGCAACGCGTTACTGCTGACGGTTCCATGTCTGTGAACGGCCGATCAGCGACACGCCGATATAACCGCGCACGACCAGCTTCTGGCCGTTGTCCTCGACGTGCATCTTGCACTTGTAGACCTTGCCGTTTTCCGGATCAAGGATATGGCCACCCTTCCAGCTGTCTCCGTCCTGCTTCATGCCGTCGATGATCGTCATGCCGAGCATCAACTGGTCTTTGCGCGCGTCCGTGCATGCGGTGCAGCGGCGATCGGGTTGGTCGTTTGTGGCCAGCCCCTTGACGATTTTGCCTGCCAGCGTGCTGTCGGCTTCCTGCGCGATCTGGACCAATGCCTTCGGTTGTCCTGTGTGGTCGTCGATTGTTTGCCAAACGCCAATCGGCGATGCGTTGTCGGCGGCGAGGGCGCTGGCATCCGATATGGGCAACGTAATCGCGACTAGCACGCCGCAGACCGCGCGGAGATTGAGCAACGCTTGTATCACGTCTTCCTCCTGATACGGGGCGTTATCGTCACGGGCCATGGTGGACCCGGTGCGATGGCGGTGTGCCGCGTCGCATGATGCAGGCGCGCGAACCGGCACATACTGACAGTGCGGTATGGCACGGCGTTGACGGTGCCACCGATCACGAAAAGCATACGGCAAAGCGGCGCTGCCGTTTGGTAGAACGACTTCTAAGCACACATGCGATCGCTGACATTGGCTCGTCGCGCCCAACCCGTGCCGGCCGATAGCATCCCCGAAGTGTTGGTCGATCGTAGTCAGTGGAATATGGCGGAATGCTCGCGAATTATTGCGGCGTTGTCATCAAAGCTGGAAGTGGCACGACACCGCGCAGCATCTGGGCTTTAGCCGCGCGGTACTATGGGAAAAGATGCATCAATACTAGATCTTGGACGAGGAACCCGAAACCCACGAATTTAAGTAATATTGACCCCACGAAAAAGCGCACACTCGGAAAACAAATGAATCAATTACCACGAGCAAGGGGTAGGGTGCTGACGGCGGTTGCCGCGGCCATCGTCAGTCAAGCAGCGACCGCGTGGGCCGGTGCGCCGTCACAGGAGACGGCCAGTAACGTCGCTATCACGCAGGAACCGGCTGCCAACGTTGTGTTGCCCGGCGCGGTGGCGCCCAGCGCCCCAACGGCTGACGAGGCGCACAATTCAACCGGCGGCAATGTCGCGGAATTGCAACGGTTGATCCACGCTTCGGCGTTGACCGAATTCCGCACGGCCTATAACGGCAGCTACGGTGCGAGCCTGCTGTTCTACGGCAAGGAGATGACCTATTACATTGCATTGTTCCAACAAAAAAACTTTTGGCGTGTGATCAAGACGCAGGACTCGGTCCGAGCCGAAGCCATCTATGCGGATTTAGTACGGCAGACCGTGCAACTGTCCGATATCGAAATTCGTCGTGCGCGGCTGGAGGCGCAGAAGGCATTCACCGACCGCATGATCGCGCTGTCGCGTGATCGAGCTGTGCGGCTGCAGGCAGACCTGAACGTGGCACGCGCGCAGGAGGCGGAAGTCACGACTCGCCAGAAACAGACCGCGGCGCAGGCGCAGGCACTGGGCGAGCAGAAAGCTGCTGCGCAAACGCAGCTGCGCGAGTTGCAGCGGCATATCCGTGACTTGCAACGTCAGACCGAAGCCGGCTTGCCGCGCTCGAAGCCCCGCTGAGCGGCGTGCCTGCCGCTACGTGACTGAGCTTCGCGCAGGCGATCGAGCGCACGGCGCTCGACACCGCGGGCAGCGGCAGTTGAACGCCGCGTATACGCATCGCTGGACAAGTCCTTGTGCCGCGGTGTCCGACGCCGCCGCCGCGCGCCGTTGCGCGGCGGCGGCGTCGCGCCATCGACAGCGGAGGGCGGATGGGTCTCGTCGCGCGCAATGAGCACTGAAATGTCCCAACACGCGATGAACAGCGCGGCAATCAATGGGCCGATGACAAAGCCGTTGATGCCGAACGTGGCCATGCCACCGACCGTGGAGATCAGCACGACCCAGTCAGGCAGCTTGGTGTCCTTGCCCACCAGGATGGGGCGCAGGAGGTTGTCCACGCCACCGATCACCAGTGAGCAGAACAAAACGAGCACGATCGCCTTCCACAACGGACCGGCCAGCAGGAAATAGATCGCCGCCGGTCCCCAGACCAGCGCCGAGCCGATCGCCGGCAGCAGTGACAGGAACGCTATCAACGTGCCCCACAGTAGCGAGCCGCTGATGCCGAGGATGAAGAAAATCAGGCCGCCGAGCAGGCCCTGCACCGCGGCCACCGCGATATTGCCCTTGACCGTCGCGCGCACCACGGTAGTGAACTTGCTGAGCAGCTTTTGCTTGTGCGAGTCGGCCAGCGGCACCGCTTCACGGATACGCAACGAGATGGCGCCGCCGTCGCGTAGCAGGAAAAACACCATATACAGCATGATGCCAAAGCCAACGGCGAACTGCAGCGTATTTTGGCCGATTTCGACCGCCTGCGCGGCCACGAATTGACTGATGCGGGCGGCCCCTTCGGTCAGCCTGGCTTGCAGGCTTTGCATGTCGGCCAAGCCGACGTCGTTCAGCCAGTGCTGCGCAAACGCGGGCAGCGCGCCGACCGCCTTTTGGAAATACAGCGTGATGTTCCACTGGCCGGTTTTAATTTGCTCGTAGGCGAATGAGACTTCCTGCACGAGCGTGCCAATCATCAGGCTCACAGGCAGGATCACGACCAGCACGCACAGGCTTAACGTCGCCAGGGCTGCGAGATTTGGGCGGTTGCCCAGCCGCATCGTCAGCGTGCGCTGTAACGGCTGGAATAGGATGGCCAAAATCGTGCCCCAAAAAATTGCGCCGAAGAACGGCAGCAGGATCCAGATGAGCGCGAACGATACCGCGAACAGTAGGATTTGAAAGCCTCTTTGATTCCGTGTGTCTTTGTTCATCATCCTGATCGGCCGTACCAGACGGGCCGCGCGTAGAGAGTAATGACGCTTGTCAAGCGCTTGTGCAGCGCAATCTTGACATGGTGCGTGCGGCGCGTCACGCGATTGCGCGACGCGGACGCGAAGACTAGCGTGGCGCTTGTCGCGCCGCTATGTTGATCGGCACATGCGGCCTAATGGCGTTCGGCGTTCCGTGCAATTGGCTCCTGAGCCGCCGTTATAGGACGTTTAGAACCACGTACTGAACGTGCCCAAACTTCGGATGCGCGGCATGGAATGGGGCACGGCGTCTGCTACTGTTGTATGCACACATTGCACGGAGAGCATTATGAACAGCACATTAGATCCCGACAACCATTTGCGGCAACCTCACGTGCCCGGCCATGATATCGAGGCGCTCGGCCCGGGCGATTCTTCGGACACCGGCAGCGACACGGTTGGCGCAAAGCGGTACGACTTCGATCGCGACACGGAGTTGGATAACCATGCGCTTGAAATGGGCATGGTGGAGCAACGCAGCGATACGGATCGGGCTGGCACAGGCGAGCGCGCCGCTGCCGATGGCGATGAGACGATAGAGCCGGATGCAGACGTGCTGCCGGATCGTATTGAGCACGTGCCTTCAAAGGATTCGGCTGACGTTGAAGTGAACGAATCTGCAGACGTCGGTGTACGCGTTCGTTGACATGGCGGCCGCGAGGCCGCGGGTGGCTGCCACGCTGCGCAATAACCCGTGAGCGTCTCAAATGAGGTGCGTGCTGTTGCAGTGGCTTTAGGTGTTGTTGCGGCACGGCACTTGCTACTGTCGTAGCCGAGCCGCGGTGGGGCTACGGCCAGGCTCACTCATGCCACTTTAATTGGAGAATCCATAATGAAGTTAACTACACTCGCTTGTATTGGTGCGCTGGTGCTTACTCCGGTGGTTCATGCTCAAACGCAGGCTGCGTCAACGACGGCCGCGAACCCGCTGTCAAGCGCGGACCGTGACTTCATACAGGCGGCCACGATGTCATCGTCAACCGAGATCGATGCGGGGAAGATGGCGCATAAGAATACGAGTAACCCAGACGTTAGATCCTTTGCGCGCCACATGATCGCCGATCATATGAGGCTGACGGTGCAGCTGAAAGCGGTGGCACCTCATGGTGTGGAAGTGCCTAAGGACAACTCCGACATTGCGCTACTCGAGTCACTTAAGCCGTTGACGGGCTCGGACTTCGACCATGCGTACGTGCGTAAAGTGGGTCTGGAGGCGCACCGCCAAGCCATCGCCGCATTTGAGAAAGAGGCCAAGGAGGGGGAAAATCCGTCGTTGAAAGAAGCAGCGCTAAAAGCTCTGCCCACCCTCAGAGAGCATTACTTGATGTCGCAGAAGCTTGCACAAAAGTTGGGGGTTGCCGAGTAAGCTGCGACGCAGGCCAGCCTGTGCCCGTACGGTAACGGGCGCAGGCCCGGCGCGACAGACTCGGTGTGTGTAGCGGCGGCTGCCGAGCCGTTACCGCCGGTTATTGCATGGTTATTGCGCGCCGCTGCAAGCGCGCATCGGCTTATCTGGCGAGATCGAGATGTTAGGAGACCGCGTCGTTAGAACTGGTAGTTAATCGACACGTCGCAGACGCCGTTGAGCCGAGATCGTGTGAGCGGACTGTCCACTGTGCTTCCCAGCATACGCTTGAAGGCGCCGTCGGCGCTGACGAACCAATGTTTATTTACGAAGTAAACCATCGTGATGCCGAAGCCCGCCGACTTCAGTCCGGCGCTTGCGTCATAGCGGCGATATCCGGAGCGCACGGCCTGATCGGCAGTCACGCCGAACCAACTGTTCATGTACTTCGAGTCTGCAAATGTCGCGGACGGACCCGCGAACCAATAGAACTTTTCTGAACTCCCCGGTAGGGGCATGTAGGTGCCCAGATCGAACGTCCAACCGTTCGAGCCGCCAAAGCTGCGTGTGGCTACGCCCCGGAGCGTCAGCGGAAACGCTTTTGAGACCACGTACTCGGCGGCGATTTTCATTTCTGGTGCCGGGTTGATGTTATCCAGACCAGCCAGCCGCGATGGGTCGTCGTGCGCGCGCCGGCCAAGATCGTATGCTGCCGCGACGCTCACGCGCCAATTCGGACCGTGCAGCACATTGACGCCGATGCCTTCGCCGGTCGATAAGAACGCAAGGTCGCGGTAGCGCACGTCCACGCTGGGGCCGACTAACGGGCGATACCGATTCTCACCCTCATAGCGCGGCGCGAATGTCGAGCCAATGCCGATCCTCGCTTGCCACTCTGGAATGGAGGACATGTACAGTTTTTGTAGTGGAACACCAGCCGAATACTGCCATTCGCCCAGCGGCGACGGGGTTTGCGCCTGCGTCGGCGCAGTGTAAATCGTCAATGCCATTGCGGCTGCGGCAAACAGGATGGCATCCCGTCGCAGTGAGCCGCGAACGCAACGCATTGAGCAGGGTCGTTGCTTCGCATTGCAGATGTCGAGCGCCATTGAATCTCCGATTGTTAAGCGGACGAGCGAGGTGAGCACATACTGTGCCAGCTGGACGCAGGGCCGTCCCGTCCCTGTATTGCGTTGCAGCCTCGCTGGGGTACCGCCATGTGCAGTTTGCGGCGAAGACTGGATGCGGCAACGACAGCGCAGTGTAGTGAAAAATTTGCCGTCATGGGGCGTTGTCTCGCGCCAGGCCACACGCCCGCTTACCTGGCTTCTCGGGCCGGCACTGGTTGATTGCGCACCGTACTATTGCCAGAACAAGTCGATCGCGATGAGCGGCCTGTATCGGATGCCACGCAGAGGCCACCGCGTCCTGCCGGGTATGACGGTTGCGCACACCGATGTGCCGCGCATGTCGCGCGGCGCGCTATACGGTGCGGTACCGGCGAGGAAAACATGATGACGAGCCCACGCGAACATATGATTGATTGGTTGAAGGATGCCTATGCGATGGAGCAGCATGCGGAGTCGATGCTCAAGGCGCAAGCGTCGAGGCTAGAACATTATCCCAAGCTCAAACAGCGCATCGAGCAGCACATTGACGAGACGCTGTCCCAGCAAAAGCTGCTCGAACAGTGCTTGGACCGGCTGGGCAGCAGCCCATCGACGATCAAGAACCTTGCCGCCCGGGCTGCCGCGTTTGGGCAGGCGCTCGGTGGGATGACCGTCACCGATGAGGTAGTCAAGGGCAGCATGGCCAGTTATGTGTTCGAGCACATTGAAATTGCCGCGTACACGGCATTGATTGCGGCCGCCCGCGTGGCCGGAGACGCGGAGACGCAACGTTGCTGCGAGCAAATCCTGCCGCAGGAGGTCGAGATGGCACGCTGGCTGCATGACAACTTACCGGACGTCGTGACCGCCTACCTGGCTCGTTCCGCGGGCGAGCGCGACGACGCCAAGCGTTGACGCTTGCTACGGGCACCCAAGGAACCCACTCATGGACAGGGCCAGCAGCTCGCCGAGCCGGCGCGGCTTCATTCGGATGCTCGCCTCCTATGGCGCACCAGCCGCCGCCGGCGCGCTGGCGACAGCGGCGGGCCGCACGCTCGGCGCAGCGCCGCAACACGGCGGCGTGCTGTGTTGCACCACGGGCACTAGCGGGTACGGTACGCAGTGGTCCTCGACGGCGTTGACGCCGGGGATGTTCTGCGCGGCGACGCGCATCGCCCTGATTTCGTCATCGCGCCATTGCTAGCCCCACAGGTGAACGATCCCGTTGCACATGAGGGTATTGTGCTTTGCAAACGTCCACTTGCGGTCCGCCAACTCACCCCTCAACCTCGCGCGCAATTTCGCGTCGCTTGCCGATGCGCCCGGTGGCGACGTATCTTTCGATGCTGTTCATCCGGGCGTAGTTCGCTGCGATGCCATTAATCCGCCTCGCTGAGTATGCCGACCAGCACGCCCGCGTCGTCAACCACCGGCACGCCGCCGATAGGGTGCTCAACTAACATCTTGGCGGCATCGCGCACCGTCATGGCAGGCGTCACGGTAATGACGCCCCTAGTCATCATGTCGATGGCTTTCATGGTCGTGTTCTCTCAAAGGTCGTGTCCTCTCAAAAAAGAACCAAATTGCAAAAGAATCAGATTGCCACGGATAGCTTGTCAGTTGGCGCGGGCGGTTGAGTTGATCGAAATCAAGCCTCGCCTTGAGGCGGCGTGTCGGTGTGCGACGTGTGATTGATTTCAGTCAAGGGCCCGGGCGCGGATTGAGGCGATCATTGATACGCGGAACGAATACTTGTGTTTGCGTCGTGTGCTCGGATGGCTGGTTACCGCAATGCTTATTGATTTGCATCATGGCGCACCGGCACGCGATACGCGGTGCTGCGCTTGTCGAGGTTGCGGCTTTGTACGACGGGCATCCGGCGAGCCAGCCTGCCGGGCGGCGAACCAGTTCACGAGGCGTATGCCAGAGGGAAAAATGAGTTATTTGACGTGGATGATCGGTGTGGGTGCGGCGCTGTGCGCGGGCTTTGCCAGTGCGATGTGGTTCGAGACGAATCGGGGTTCGATGCGCACCCCCTGTCCCGGGCGAATTGCGCCGACGGAGGAGTCGAAAAGGAGAACAGGATCTTGAAGGGGCGCACGAGCGACGCGATGCTTGGTGAGGCGGACCCGCACGCACTACGCCGTTACGCGACTTATCCGGAACGCGGGTGGTTCGTCGGCGCGTTCGACGAAGTGGCGCTGGCGGCCTGCTACGCCAGTGTGTCGCCCATCAGCGGCACTGGCTTGATCGACGGGGCGGGGACGGACAAGGCGCATATCGCGCTGTCGGTTGTCATACCGGCGCTTGCCCCCGGTAATGCCGCCTATCTGGCGTTTGCGCGCCGCATCGACGACGACATCGCGTTTCACCGGCAATGGGACCCGGCGCGATCCGGCGTCGCGGAGTTGCACTGGAGCGGCGAACTCGGCTTGCTCGGGGCAAGCGGCACCGCGCGGCTCGTTGCGTTGCTGCGGCAGCGGTTCACGTTCGCGCGCGATGCCCGCTGGTCGGTCTCGCTCGATTGGCGTGCCGCACACGACGAGACGTTACTCGACACGTTGATATTGAGCGGCTTCGCGCATCTCGAACTGCGCGGCGGCGCAGCGCCGATGCAGCGGCTTGACGGCATTGGTGGGGGCATGCGGTCGTCGGCGCTATCCCCGAACGTGGGCGAGCAGGGGCCAATGGACGCCGAGCAGTGGCGTTTGCCCGAGCTCGTCGCGCTGGCCCGCACACACGGTTTTGCATCCGTAGGAGCGGTGCTCGAGTACGGTGCAGGTCCATGCGGCCCGCGCGGCATCGCGCCGGGCGCGCCGCAATCGCCGGGCACGCTCCAGACGCTCGATGCATTGATCGCCGCGCGTGCCACGCGGATCCGTCTGCAAACGCGTTGCACACGCGCCGATGTGCTCGCCGAGCGAGTGGCGCTGGTCGAGCGGCTGCATGCGTGCGGCTACGTGCAATTGGGTATCGACGACTACGCGCAGCGCGACGATCCGTTGGTGTCGGCGCAGCGGTTTGGCCGTCTCGTATGCAAGCCGTTCGGTTTGTCCTCGCGTGCGACGCAATGTGTTGTGCCGCTCGGGCCGGGGGCGATCGGCGCCACCGCCGACGCCTATTTTCAGCACCTGGAGGAAGTCCCGTCCGTCCCCGTGCGTTCTATCGCAGGGCGCAAAGTCTACGCGCCCGGCTTGCGCGGATGGCGCTTGTCGGCCGACGACGCGATCCGTCGCACGGTCATCCAGTCGCTGGCCACCAATTTTTTTATTGACCGGCAGGCGATCGAACTGGCACACAACATTGAGTTTTCCGACTATTTCGCTAACGAGATCCGCGTGCTGTGCCGCTGCGCGAATGCCGGCCTGCTGTCATTAGAGGACAATTTCATCGAGACGACCGAGGCAGGGCGCGTGCGTTTGGGCAATTTATGCGGCATTTTTGACCGTTATCAACACCTGCACCATACGTGGCTGCGTTCACTGGCCGGCACGGCCCGCACGCTTGAGCCATTGCTTGCAGTGCGTTGAGTGCAGCATCTCATGTCGGGGAGGGGGGCTGGACGCGACGCGCGCTGGTTTCAGTGCGGAGATGCACGGGCTATCCGCTCGGTTGGCGTCGGCGCATCCACTTCGACGCTGAGCCAGCGAAATGCGTCGCGGGCGCGCACTGGCTTCGCGCGTTCGTCGATGCCAGCAGTGAAGACCAATGCGTCGAGTCCGCCTAGCGCTGCGTACAGTGAGCCGGTCTCTCGCACGATCTGATAGATGAATAGGTCGATCGCATGGGTAGCCCGCAGATCGAGGCTGACTTGCAGTGGCCCGTATGCCGCTGGACATGCCCGATACGCCCACAGCCCGGAGCGGGCGTATGTGCGATCAACGGCAATCCTATCTTGCTGCGGCCATTGGCCGAGAAATGGCTGCGGCCGGCGTGGGCCGCGCGGCCCGCGTCACCCGTTTCGCTCGGCGTCCACGCGAATGACCCGATCACTGACGCGTGGCTCCATACAACACCCAAAAACCGGACACACTACGTGCTATAGACTCGGACAATTCATGCGCTCACGACAATTTTTTATGTAATTGTTGACACTATGGAGACAGATCAGCATAATAGCGTTCTTCGCTGATTACGCAGCAAAGCCGCCCAGGTGGCGGAATTGGTAGACGCACTAGTTTCAGGTACTAGCGGGTAACTCCGTGGAGGTTCGAGTCCTCTCCTGGGCACCAACGGTTGCGCTGTCGTGATACGACGAAGTGGTACGAGAAACCCCGTAAGATAAAGGTCTTACGGGGTTTTTTGTCTTTTCAGCCGGCCAGCGGTAAGCCGGTGGTTCACCGGTGTCAACGTGCGCGCTGTCCGCCGCGCCGGCGCACCAAGCGCATCAGCCCTGCATTGGCCAAACCCGGTGTTAGAATCATTCTCCAGTGAGTTGGCCGGCGCCACTGTGCATCGGTCGGGCAGTGACGATGCGTGACACGCCAATCCGTGCGTCGCGCGCATTCACGATAACCATTCATCGACAAGGCTTTGAGCAAATACCCGTATCCGATTCCTAGCCGCGAAGAAATTCTCGGCGTATTGCGCACGACCGAACAGCCGCTTGCCGGCAATGACATTGCCGAAGCACTCGCGATCAAGCGCCAGGAGCGCGAAGGGTTTTTCAAGCGCCTCGGCGCGATGGAGCGCGATGGCCAGATCAAGCTCGACAAGCGTGGCTATTACCAGCTCACGCATCCGTCGAACTTTGTCGCCGGACGCGTTCAGGGCCATCGCGACGGCTACGGCTTCCTGATTCGCGATGACGCCGGTGTCGACCTATTCCTGTCCAATGCAGAGATGCAGAAGGTCATGCACAACGACCGGGTGCTTGCGCGCGTGACGGGTTATGACCGGCGCGGCCGTCCGGAGGCCCACATTGTTGAAGTCACCGAGCGGGCGAACAAGCGAATCATCGGCCGGTTGCTGAACGAGAACGGTGCATGGATCGTTGCGCCGGAGGACAAGCGGATCGGCCATGACATCCTTGTGACGCAGACGGGCAAGGTCAAGCCCAAGTCCGGCCAGGTCGTCTCGATCGAGTTAACGGATTTCCCGAGTCGTCATTCGCAGCCGGTCGGTAAGATCGTCGAGGTGCTGGGCGACATCGACGATCCCGGCATGGAAATCGAGATCGCTGTGCGCAAGTATGGCGTGCCGCACCGGTTCTCGGACGCGGCGCTGGCTCAGGCGGCCAAGCTGCCCGACGAGGTGCGCACAGCGGATCTGCGCCAGCGCGTGGACTTGCGTGATGTGCCGCTCGTGACGATCGACGGCGAGGACGCGCGCGATTTCGACGACGCGGTCTATTGCGAGCCAATCCGGATTGGCCGGCAGAACGGCTTTCGCTTGCTGGTCGCGATCGCCGATGTGTCCCACTACGTCACCGATGGCGATGGCCTCGATCATGACGCGCTTGAGCGTAGCACGTCGGTGTATTTCCCGCGCCGCGTGATCCCGATGCTGCCCGAGAAACTGTCAAATGGGCTGTGTTCGCTGAACCCGGACGTGGACCGTTGCACGCTTGTCTGCGACATGGTGATCAATTCGCGTGGCGACATCAAGGCATACCAGTTCTATCCGGCTGTGATGCATTCGGCCGCACGGCTCACGTACACTGAGGTGGCGGCCATCTTGTCGAACACGAAGGGGCCCGAGGCGGCGCAGCGCGGCGCGTTGCTGCCGCACCTGCAGCACTTGCACGGCGTGTTCAAGACGTTACTGCAGGCGCGCGAGAAGCGCGGCGCGATCGAGTTCGATACAACCGAGACCTATATCGTGTGCAACGCCCAGGGCAAGATCGAGCAGATCCTGCCGCGGCAGCGCAACGACGCGCACAAGCTGATTGAAGAGTGCATGCTGGCCGCCAATGTGTGCGCGGCCGATTTTCTCAAGCGCAACAAGCATCCGGGGCTGTATCGGATCCATGCGGGGCCGACCGAGGAGAAGCTGGCGAACCTTCGGACCTTCCTGCGCGGTTTCGGGCTGACGTTGGGCGGCGGCGATAAGCCACATGCAAGTGACTACGCGGCCTTGATGAAGCAGGTGCGGGAGCGTCCGGACGCATCGATGCTGCAAACGATGCTGTTGCGCTCGATGCAACAGGCGGTCTACAGTCCCGACAATATCGGGCACTTCGGCCTCGCCTATGACGCTTATGCGCATTTCACCAGTCCGATCCGTCGCTATCCGGATCTACTTACGCACCGGGCGATTCGTGCGATCCTGGCCGGCAAGAAATATCAGCCGCAACTTTGCGGCGACGTCGTGCTCAGCACTTCGCTGGCGCCTCAAGCACGTGCGTTGCAGCGAGAGGGCGAGCGCATGCATACAGGGGGCCGTTCGCACGATGCTATCTGGGAGGAACTCGGCCTGCATTGTTCGGCCAACGAGCGGCGCGCGGATGAGGCCTCGCGCGATGTCGAAGCGTGGCTCAAATGCTATTTCATGCGAGACAAGCTGGGCGAGGAATACGGCGGGATGATCAGCAGCGTGACGCCGTTTGGTATTTTCGTGCAATTGGATTCGCTGTTCATCGAAGGTTTGGTCCATGTCACCGAACTGGGCGCTGACTACTTCCAATACGACGAAATCAAGAATGAGTTGCGTGGCGAGCGCACCGGGATCCGCTTCCGTCTGTCCGAGCGTGTGCGTGTGCAAGTGAGCCGTGTCGATCTGGACGCGCGCAAGATCGACTTTCGGCTGGTGCGGGAGGTGTCGGTCAAGCCGGGGGCGCGTGCCGGCGCACGCGGCATACCGGCGACCGGTGGCGCTGCGGTCAACGTTAACGGGCAGGAGCCGCGCGTGCGCTCGCTCGTGGCATCCGATGGCGGTTCGCATGTGAAGCAGGCGGCGTCTGCGCCAAGTCCCCACGTCAAAGAGGCGCGCGCCGCCCGCGCCGCGGCGAAGAAACGTTCATCGGCCGGCACGGCCGCCAATGGCCGCACGCGCAGCAAGAAGCGATAGATAGATCGGGACGCAAGGCCGTCACAATACGGCGAATCGATGAAGGCACCGTAGTCGGCGCGTTGGCCACGCGCTCGGCTCCGAGGCGCGATGCTGTGGACTGGCATCGCGTGCGCCGCACTTTTTTTGAAAGCAGCGTTTATGGCACGTTTAAAGGTTCTATACGGATTCCATGCGGTTACGGCGCGCTTGCGTCATGATTCGTCCAGTATCGAAGAGATCTTGTACGATTCGACGCGGCGCGATCGCCGCATGCAGGATTTCCTGCAACTGGTGCAATCATCTGGGGTTCGATTGATTGCCGTCGAGGATGCACGGTTGCATGGCTTGGCCGGTACGCATCGGCACCAGGGTGTCGTCGCGCGCGCGACGGATCTACCGCTTGCGCAAAACTTGGCCGAGCTGCTCGACGCGCTGCCCGGGCCCGCGCTGTTGCTGGTGCTCGACGGAGTCACCGATCCGCATAATCTTGGCGCATGCCTGCGCGTGGCCGATGCGGCCGGCGCGCATGCGGTGATCGCGCCGCGAGATCGCGCGGTTGGACTGAATTCGACCGCTGCGAAGGTAGCCAGCGGCGCGGCCGAGACCGTGCCGTACATCACGGTAACCAACCTTGCCCGTACGCTGCGCGAGTTGAAGGACGCCGGCGTCTGGGTGATCGGCACGGCTGGCGACGCTCCGCGCAGCCTGTACGAGACCGCGCTTGATGGTCCAGTCGCACTGGTCATGGGCGCCGAAGGGGAGGGCATGCGCAGGTTAACGCGCGAGACGTGTGACGACTTGGTGTACATCCCGATGATGGGTAGTGTCGACAGCCTAAATGTATCGGTTGCCAGCGGCATTGGCTTGTTCGAGGCGGTCAGGCAGCGTAATCCCATCAAAAATCGATGATTTGCAGTGTGTATTGCGGCTTTGATTAGAGGTTGCAAATGCGTGCGCATGGGCACTATCTGTTTGCCGTGTTACGCTTATGTACGCTATTGGGTAATGTCGATTTCCTAATTGACACAACATCATCCTTCGCTCGCTTCTGGGAGACTCGCTGACAGTGTCGCAAGCCGCGTCTGCGTGCCGCACGCCTGGCGCGAGTGAAGCAAAAGAGACGGGGCCAGTCATAACGGCGGACACTAGGGGGCGAAGGGCAAAGTATTTCTGCGCTGTGTCGCTTATGCCGAGTTCCCTATCCTTCTTTTTCTAAAGATCTCCTATTTTACGTCAATCAGACTGCTTCTGCCGATTACCACAATGTAAAGACGGATGTAGCCATTTGGGCAAACTGCGAACGATGTTAAGCTTATTGAGGGCCGGATGTAACTCGGTACCTGTCCTTTCAATCAGGCTATGAAGTGTGCTATGAAAGGGGATTTACGCAGTATGGACAACGGAGATAATCATTAACCAAGTGCAATAAATCACTTGCTATTGCTGCTTTAACTGTGGCTTTTACGCAATACGGTTGTGGAGGGGGAGTGGTAAAATATCCAGTCCTGTAACGGACGTGCAGGGGTTATACGAGGGTGTAACCGACAAGGATCAGAAACTATCCGCTTTGATTCTTGATGATGGTTCATTTTTTGCATTTTACTGGAGCGAGGGCGGCTTGGAGCCCGGCGGGCTACTCATGGGCAATGTGAAAGCCTCGGGCGGCACGTTGTCATCGTCGGATGTGATTGACTATGACCTGACGCGTTCAAAAACACAGAAAGTTGCTATTTCTGCAACCTACGCGCCAAAGGATTGGTTGAATGGTACATCGGTCTATCCGGATGCGGGCGACGCAAGCTTTACCTTTACTACCCGATATAATGCGGACTATGAGCGGACGCCCACACTTACCACGATAGCAGGCGCTTACACAGGCACGACCCAAGGGTTACATGCGAGTAGTGCTACTGAGGTTTCCGTTGAGACTGACGGTTCTATAGCGTTTAATAGCGGCGCGTGCAGGGCGAAAGGGAAGATCGCGCCTCGTACTTCTTGGGACGTGTATTCTCTGACATTGAATTTTGACGAGTCTCCGTCTTGCTCATACTCTAGCCAAACGCTAACAGGTATTGCTACGGCGCTGGGTGACGAGGGGATACTCATAGTCGCTCGTGCAGCGGATACGTCACATCCGCTGCTGTTTGAGGGAAAAGCACCTAGCAGCGCCCAAGGCTAAAACTCGAAATCGGACTTAACCGACGGGCGGCGTCACACTTGCCGCCCGACTACATCATGCGGCCGATGACAGCGGATCCCGCTGATTGGGCGCGTCTTCCATTGGCGCTGCATAACGCGGATAGTTCACGTTCGTGGAAACGACCCAGCGGCCAGTTCGGTGCTGCCGACGCACCGTGTGCTGTGCGGGTGCTAAACGCGCTTCGGGCCATCGAACTATGCTGCGGTGATGCCGATGCGCAAAGCGAGGCGACTGTGTGCGCGCCGCTCGATAACTATCGCGTGATGATCCCGGCCATGACGCTGCCGGCGGCCGGCGACGATATGCATTGAATCGCGCCGCGGCCGCTCGGTTACACTGTTGCGTTCCTTGTATTTTTTCTGCCGTATTTTCTAGATGACTCAAGACGAACTCAAACGGCTCGTCGGCCAGGCGGCCGCTGACTATGTGAACGAGCAAGTGCCCGAGGGCGCGGTGATCGGCGTCGGGACCGGCTCGACCGCGAATTGCTTCATCGATGCATTGGCCGGCAGTCGCGAACGGTATCGCGGCGCAGTATCGAGTTCCGTTGCCACGACGAACCGGCTGCTATCGCACGGGTTTCGTGTATTCGAGTTGGGCGAGGTCGAATCGCTGCCGGTGTACGTCGACGGTGCAGACGAAATCGACCCGCATGGCGCGATGATCAAGGGCGGCGGCGGTGCGTTGACACGCGAAAAGATCGTCGCGTCGGTCGCCGACGTATTCGTTTGCATCGCGGACGGCAGCAAGCTGGTGCCCACGCTCGGGACGTTCCCGCTGCCGATCGAAGTGGTGCCGATGGCGCGTGTGGCGATCGGCCGCCGGATCGCGCAGGCGACCGGCGGCATGCCGGTGTTGCGGGTGAAACAGGATGGCACGCCGTATATCACCGACAATGGCAATGAGATCATTGACGTCAAGGGGCTCGCCATCGACGGCCCGGTGGCGCTCGAGCGCGACGTGAACCAATGGCCCGGCGTCGTGACCGTTGGGCTGTTTGCCGCGCGCGGCGCCGACCTGTGTTTGATTGGCACCGAGCGGGGGGTGCAGCGCATCGACTACGCGCGGCGTTGAACTGGGTTGCGCACCGGTGACGCGGTGCGCCATGCGGGGCGGTAGCGCGATGCGAGAGCGGGCACGCGGCGCACGACAGGCGACAACGCGCCGATTGCGCAATGTCGCGTTCAGCCGATTTGCTCCAGCGCCTCGTTCAGTTCAAGCCATTCGGCCTCGAGCGTGGCAATCTGGTCCGCGACTTCGGCCTGGCGTTTCAATGCGTCGGTCAGCTTCGCCTTTTGCGACGGCTCGTAGCTGGTCGGCGCCGCGATGAGCGCGTCGAGCGACGCCTTCTCGGCGTTTAACGCGTCCATCCGGTGCTCGATCTTGCCGATCTGGTTCTGCAGCGGTTTGCGTAGCTGTGCGCTCTTTTGGCGGGCTTGGGCATCCGCTCGGCGTTGCTCCTTGCGATTGATCAACGTGTCGGCACCGGCAAGGCCGGCCGTGTCGTCGCGCCGCGCCGTGCTGGGGTCGGCGGTTCGCGCATTGGCCTGCGAGCTGGCCCGCTTGACCGCTTCGCGCTGCTCGGCCGCGTGCTGCAGCAGCCAGTCACGATAATCGTCCAGGTCGCCGTCGAAGGATTGGATTCGATGCTGGGCGACCAGCATGAACTGGTCGGTGGTTGCTCGCAGCAGGTGCCGGTCGTGTGATACTAGGATCAGCGTACCTTCGAATTGGGCCAGCGCCATCGTCAACGCATGGCGTGTCTCAAGGTCCAGATGGTTGGTGGGCTCGTCCAGCAACAGCAGATTCGGGCGCTGCCAGACAATCAACGCAAGGGCAAGACGGGCTTTTTCGCCGCCCGAGAACGGGCGGATCGACGTGGTGGCCATTTCACCGCCGAAGTTGAAGCTGCCCAAAAAGTCGCGCAACTCCTGCTCGCGCGTGTCCGGGGCAAGCCGTGCCAGATGCTGCAGGGGGGTGTCGTCCTCTCGCAACGTCTCGAGCTGGTGCTGTGCGAAGTACCCGATCGTCAATCCTTTTGCGTTGCGTACGACACCCCCGATCGGCGCTAGGGTGCCAGCCAGCGTTTTGATCAATGTCGACTTGCCTTGGCCGTTTGCACCGAGCAAACCAATGCGCTGGCCACTCTGAATCGATATGTTGACGTCGTCGACGATCACAGCCGGCGTGCCGCCGCTGTCCGACGGATAACCGCAGCGAACCTGCTCCATCACGAGCATCGGGTTCGGTGCGGATGCGGGCTCGCGAAACTCGAACGTGAGCGGTGACGACGCGTGCGCCGGCGCGATGCGCTCCATTTTTTCGAGTGCCTTCATCCGGCTTTGTGCTTGCCGAGCTTTCGTGGCCTTGGCTTTGAATCGGTCGATGAAGCTATGCAGATGCGTGATCGTGCGCTGCTGCTTTTCGTATGCGCTTTGTTGTAACGCGAGCTGTTGTGCCCGCTGGACTTCGAATTGACTATAGTTCCCCCCGTAACGCTTGATCTGGCGTTGTTCCAGGTGCAGCGTGACATTGCATACCGAGTCGAGAAATTCCCGGTCGTGCGAAATGACGATCAGCGTGCCCGCATAGCGATGTAGCCAGTCTTCAAGCCATACGATGGCGTCCAGGTCCAGGTGGTTCGTGGGCTCGTCCAGCAGCAGCAGGTCGGAGCGCGACATCAGCGCCTGCGCGAGGTTCAGCCGCATGCGCCAGCCGCCGGAGAAACTGGCGACCGACGCCAGCGTCTGTTCGAGCGTGAAGCCCAGGCCGAGCAATAGCGCTTGCGCGCGCGCTGGGGCCGAATAGCCGTCGACATCCGCCAGTGCCGCATGCGCGAGCGCTTGCTCGGCGCCATTGTCGTCGGCGCACGCCGCGGCGATACGTGCCTCGATGTCGCGCAATTGCGTGTCACCGTCCAACGTGTAGTCGAGCGCGCTGCGCTCGACCGCGGGCGTTTCCTGTGCCACATGCGCGATGCGCCATGAAGGCGGTAGCGCGAGTTCGCCGGCATCCGGCTGCAGTTGACCGCGTAAAAGGGCGAACAGCGTTGACTTGCCCGCGCCATTTGCGCCGATCAGGCCGGCTTTTTCGCCCGGATTCAGCGTGAAGGTTGCTCCTTCGAAAAGCGACTTCGTGCCGCGCGACAGACTGAGTTGGTTGAAGCGGATCACGGCAGGACTATTATGGGGATGCGTGGAAAGTCATTATTGTAGATCGGCCCGGCATCGGACAGTCGTGCATCCGGCCGATGCCGGGCAGTCCGAAGTTGCTCTACACTGCGAGTGTTATCTCGTGTTCGTACAAGGAATCCAGATGAGCCAGCTCTATTCATTTTCCGCGCGCTCGCTGCAGGGCGACGACATTTCCCTGGAGCGCTACCGCGGCAAGGTTCTGCTGATCGTCAATACCGCCAGCGAATGCGGGTTCACGCCCCAATACGCAGGGTTGCAGGCCTTATATGAGCGATATGCGGCGCGCGGCCTGGAGATACTGGGCTTTCCGTGCAACCAGTTTGGCAAGCAGGAGCCGGGCGACGCGCAGCAGATCGGCGCATTTTGCGAGAAAAACTACCAGGTCAAGTTCCCGATGTTTGACAAGATCGATGTGAACGGCGCCCATGCGCATCCGCTGTATCGCTATCTGACCGAGGAAGCGCCCGGCGTGCTCGGGACCGAGGCGATCAAGTGGAACTTCACCAAGTTCTTAATCGATCGCGAAGGCAGGCCAATCAAGCGCTATGCGCCTGTCACTAAACCTGACGCGATCGAGCCGGATATCGAGAAGTTGCTTTGACGCGGCTGAACTTGTCAGCCTACGTGTTGGTGCGCCTTCTTGCATTTGTCGGCCGACGCACGTGATGGTGACGACGACCGAAGGCTTCTGCCCACTGACTAGCGGATGGCGAGACCATCGGTTGACCGCGTAACGCAGCTTTCTGCGCGGCTGCGTGTCCGTGCGGACACGCAGCCATGTGGGCGCCGCTGCTGCCATTAACGAACAGCTATCAGCGCTTCGAAAAAGCTGTCAGCGCTTTGATGAAGACCGTGACAACTTAGAACCGGTGCACGATCCCCGCGGCGGCGGCAAACTGACTCTGCGATGACGAGGGTGCAGCGTTCATCGCATCGCCGATCGACGCGGTGGCCTTGACTACGCCCGTGGTGCCGTCCGGTGCAACGCTAAACGTATTGCCGCTTGCGCGTTGGTAAGCCTGCACCATGTAGATACCGGTACGCTTTGACAGGCTATAGTACTGTGACAAATTGAACTGATTATACCGTGCTGCGTGCTCGATTCCGTTGGCCTTACTTGCGCGCGCATGGTTGTAGCCGGCAGCGAGATCCCACACCGGGCTCGGCTTCCAGTGCAGCACTACACCCGCCGCATTGAAGGTGGCCTGGTTACGGAAATGCGACAGAATACCGGGCACGTACTGTGTGTTCGCATAAGATAGCGAAACATCAAAGTCAGGCGTAAATTTCCACCCGCCTGTCACGCCGACGCGTTGTTGTGCCTGCGCGGTTTGATACCCATAGTTGATCGCCGACACGGGGGGCTTGCCGTTGGAGTTGGTTGCCGATTGCGCATCCCACTCGCCGCCGCCGACAGCGGCGTTATTGACGCGTTGGAATCCCGCAGCGATACCGAACGGTCCGTTGATATATTGCACGCCCGCACTCCACGTCGAACCACGGTACGCACTGCCGGGCACGCCCGCGAATGCATACGATCCTCCGAACTTCAGTCCATTGAGGTTGGGGGACATATAGACAATCGAACTGTTCGTGCGGTACGCTAGATTAAGGGAGCTGATGTCACCCGGGTGCGAGCCGTACGCTGTGAGCCACGTCGTTGGGCTATATGGCGCGAGCAAGGTGTAATAGGCCGTGTACTGGCGGCCCGCTGTCACGGTCCCGAACTCAGGATGTGCCATACCCACGAATGCTTGCCGACCGAACTGAGCGTTTTTTTCGAATAGGGCGTCACCGTTTGCGCCGTTGAAACCGGCTTCCAGCGTGAATAAGGCCTTCAGCCCGCCGCCAAGATCTTCGTCGCCCTTAAAGCCAATGCGGTTGCCTAACCAGACGCCGTGGGCCATTTTGATGGCCGACCGTCCGCCATTGACAGAGCCCGGCGCTGTCTGGCTAGTTTGATAGCCAATTCCGTTGTCCACGGCCCCATATAACGTGACGTTGCTCTGTGCCCAAGCGGCATTCGCGGCAAGGCCACTAAAGGCCACAATGGTCATCGCTCGCTTTTTCATTGGTTCTCCTTTCCTGTGCAGCTGACGCTGGTGGCGCGCTGTGTGTGGCGGTTCGGTTTGGACGGATCAAAGCCGTCAAAACGCAAGCTCGGCGGCAGCCTGTTCCGGACCCGATCACCCGGCAGGGCTGCACGCTACTCTATGTCCGGTCATTCGACGGACCGGGCAACCTTAATGGTAAGTGGCAAAAAGTACGGTGTTTCGCGTGGATGGCTTGTACAAAGCGGAATCTGGCGGACAGTGTACAGCTATTAGGAAAAGATTGCGGTTTGGCAAACACTTTGTGGCCTGACACTAAAGTCATCCGGGACCACGCCGTCAAAGGACGGTAACGTCGGCATTTCGAAGATAGATCCGATGGGTCGATTTGTACGAGCAATGCGATCAAATCCGTAGGCGTTACCATTAATTTGGAGCAGTGAGCATGACGAAGCTAGCATTGAAATTGCCCTTGGCCGCCACGTTTCTACTGTTGATGTTCAGCAGCGCCGTGCATGGATCGGCTCGTTGAACCAGTCGATCCATGCATATGACACGGTGTTGGAGCGCGATGTGCTCAACGAGCGAGAGGTGTCGAACACTTGTTTTATATAAAGGTCCAGGTGCCGAAATAAAAGGATGCGTTGCAGTGCAGCAAGACTCTTTAGGCATTGGGCCGGCACTAGTGCGTGTTTGAAGCAGCGGGACATGTCGTCGCCGAGCAATGTGCGGCGTCGTTGCGTACTTTGCCGGATGGCGATGCGCGCGATGATCAAGCGGTTCACGGCTGCGCATGCGACGATGGGTCAGGGTCACCATAAAGGCCTGGAGGCGTTCAAATCAGCACACGATGGTTCCGCCATGAGCGATCGTGTGGTGGCTGGCTTCGATTGCGTACCGGTTACCCGGTCATCGCATCGAGCCCGCGCCGCTATAGAATCGGCGCGAACAGCCGCGCGACGTGCATCGCCATGCGCCGCCACGCCGGCGTGCGCGCGTGTTCGCTGGCTTGGACCGGATCAGACAACGCGAAATCGGCCTCGAGCATGGCCGCGACCTCGGCGGCAAACGTGGAATCGACAGTCAATAGCATGATCTCGAAGTTCAGGCGAAATGACCGATTATCGAGGTTTGCGCTGCCGATCGCGGCGGCGACACAATCGATTAGCACGACCTTTTGGTGAAGGAAGCCGGGGCGATAGCGGAAGACCTGGATGCCCGCCTGCACCATGTCATGGGCGTAAAGCCGGGAGGCTTCGAAAACGACGATATGATCGCGACGCGACGGAATCAGCACGCGCACGTCGACGCCGCGCATCACGGCGAGCCTGAGGGCGGCGAATACGGCCTCATCGGGTATCAAGTAAGGGCTGGTGATCCAGATGCGCTCACGTGCCGCATGGATCGCTGCGACGAAGAACAGCGAGCAGGTTTCCTGGTGGTCGGCCGGACCGCTGGCGATGACTTGACAATGCATGTTGCCACCGCACGGGCGGACGGGTGGCGTGGTACGGGGCAGCCGCTGCGTGGCCCAGAACCAATCCTCGACGAACACGAATTCGATTTGCTTCACCACGGGCCCGCGCACTTCAATGTGCGTATCACGCCACGGCGATAACGGTGGTTTGCCGCCCAGGTATTCGATACCGACGTTGTGACCGCCAACGAAGGCGCGTTCGCCATCGACGACGACGATTTTGCGGTGATTGCGGAAATTGAGCTGGAAGCGGTTGACGAAGCGGCGGTTGGTGGCGAACGCATGCACCTGCACGCCACCGGCACGCAGCGCGCTGACGTAGGCCACCGGCAGGTCGATACTGCCGATGCTGTCATACAGCAAATGCACCTGCACCCCTTGCGCCGCCTTAGCCAGCAGCGCATCGCGCAGCATGTCGCCGACTGTATCGGCCCGAATGATGAAGAACTGGACAAGCACGTAGTGACGTGCTGCGTCGATTGCGTCGAGGATCGCCGCAAACGTCGCCTTGCCGTTGACCAGCGTGCGCACGTGGTTGCCGGCCAAAAACGGCATGCGCGCGAGCGACGACAGTGCGGTGATCGTCTGTACGCCCAGCCGATCGACCGGCACGCTGTCCAGCGCGTCGGATTGCGTGCCGATGTCGCCGACCAGGTCCGAACGTCGCTCCCGGATCGCTTCGTACTCGACGCGTCGCGCGTCGACATAACCCTCGAAACGGCTACGCCCCAGGAAAAGGTACGGAACCAGCGTCAGGTAGGGCACCGCGATGAGCGAAACCGCCCATGCGATCGCACCTTGCGACGTACGCGTGTGGAGAATCGCATGGCAGGCGGCGATGACGCCGAGCATATGCGCACAAGCGACCCATGTACCGAGATGGAGCCAATCTAATTGCATGCGGGAAAGCGAGCCGCTGACGGCTCGCGCAGTGCGGCATGCGTTGCATCTTACCTGTCATGGCTTTTTTTCGGCAGTGCCGATGTGGTGTGCATGCCGCAACGGCGCGTGTCTCGGGGCGATGTGGCGCCGCAGCGTGCGGTTGCGTCTTTTGTTCAGCGGTGCTGTATCATGACAGGGCTGTCTTGCATCATGATTTGCGATGCGGCAGGTCTGCCGTACGCAGCAAGAAGACGCTGTCGTCGCCGGCGTGGGTCGGCAGCCACGTCAGCGGCAGGCTGCCGAACGCGGCTTCGACGTGGTGCCGCTCGTTGCCGATCTCGACGACCAACAGGCCGTCGTCGGTCAGCCAGTCGCGCGCAGCGCCGATGATCCGGCGCACGATGTCCATGCCATCGGAGCCTCCCGCCAGCGCCATGGCCGGTTCATGGCGATATTCGGCGGGCAATGCTTGCATCGACCTCTCGTTGACATAAGGTGGGTTGGCTAAAATCAAATCGTATCGGCGTGGCGGCAGCGGCGCGAACAGGTCGCCTTCGAATAGCGTGATCCGCTCATTCAAGTCGTAGTCATCGACGTTGCGCTGCGCGACCTGCAGCGCGTGTGCTGACAGGTCGACCGCGTCGATCTCGGCGTAGGGGAACGCGTCGGCCGCCATGATCGCAAGGCAGCCAGAGCCGGTGCACAACTCGAGCACCGCGCCTAGTTCGTCAGGCGTGTCGATCCACGGCGACAGCCGCTCGAGTAGCAATTCACCGATGAGCGAACGCGGCACGATCACGCGCTCGTCGACATGGAAGCGATAGCCGTGCAGCCAAGCTTCGTGTGTCAGATAGGCGGCTGGTAACCGCTGCGTGACGCGCCGCTCGATGATGTCGAGTACCACGCCGATTTCGTCGTCCAGCAGACGTGCATCAAGAAATGGGTCCAGCGTGTCGAGCGGCAGGTGCAGCGTATGGAGCACCAGATACGCGGCTTCATCATAAGCGTTTGCGTTGCCGTGGCCGAAGGCCAATTGAGCCTGGTTGAAGCGGGTGACCGCGTAGCGCAGCAAGTCGCGGACGGTCGAAAATGAATGATTCATGGTAAGCGACGGCATGAGCGCCGGGTTGGGCGTTGGCGGGTAGGAAGGGGCGCGGCGGCGTCGGGCCGGGTTGGGGCTGGCGCCGCCACGGCAGCGCCAACCGCCCCGTACGTCATGCGACGAGACGCTCCAATACACCCCGATACACGTTTTTCAGCGGCTCAATGTGGGCCAACTCGATATGTTCATCGACTTTGTGAATCGACGCGTTACACGGGCCAAACTCGATGACTTGCTTGCAAATCCGTGCAATGAAGCGGCCATCGGAGGTACCACCGGTGGTTGAGAGCACGGGGCGTATGCCGGTCTCGGCCTCGATCGCCTGCTCGAGCGCGTTAGACAGCTCGCCGCGCGGTGTCAGGAACGGCATGCCGCTCAGGTTCCACGTTAATTCGTAGTCCAGCCCGTGGCCGTCGAGGATCGCGTGCACGCGCGCTTTCAACTCGTCGGGCGTCGTCGCGGTCGAGAAGCGGAAGTTGAAGTCGACGTTCGCGCTGCCCGGGATGATATTGGTCGCACCCGTTCCGGCATGCAGGTTCGATATCTGCCACGTGGTCGGTGGGAAGTATTCGTTGCCCTGGTCCCATGCCACGCGCACAAGGTCAGCCAGCGCGGGCGCGAGCAGATGCACCGGATTCTTGGCGAGGTGCGGGTACGCGATATGCCCCTGTATGCCACGCACGGTTAACTTGCCGGACAGTGAGCCGCGTCGCCCGTTCTTCACCGTGTCGCCGAAGCGCTCGCTGGAGGTCGGCTCGCCGACCACGCAGTAGTCCAGGCGTTCGCCGCGCGCTTCAAGCCGCTCGACTACTTTGACCGTGCCATAGCGTGCCGGTCCTTCCTCATCGCTGGTGATCAGCAGGCCGATCGAGCCGCGGTGCTGTGGATGGGCGGCGACAAATTCCTCAGCCGCGACGACAAAGGCGGCCAGCGACGCCTTCATGTCCGCCGCGCCGCGTCCGTATAGTCGGCCGTCGCGTTGCACCGGAACGAATGGATCGCTGCTCCATTGCTCGAGCGGCCCGGTCGGCACTACGTCGGTGTGGCCGGCGAACGCCAGCAGCTTGCCCGCCGGGCCGTCAGCGCCGCGCTTGAGCGCCCACAGGTTGGTGACATCGCCCTGGGCGATGGTTTCGCAGGTGAAGCCGAGCGCCACGAGGCGCTCGGCCATCAATGCCTGGCAGCCTTCATCCTCAGGCGTGACGGACGCTCGGCCGATTAGGGCCTCGGTCAGGGCAAGCGTGCGGCTCATGGGCAGGAAAGGTCAGAACAGCGTTTGATACTGGTCGGCCGAGAAGCCGACCGCCTTGATGCCGTCGTCGGCCACGAGCACGGGACGCTTGATGACCGACGGCTTGTCGATCATCAATGCGATGGCGCCGTCGGTTGTGCCGGCCGCCGCCTTTTGCTCGTCGCTGAGCGCGCGCCATGTCGTGCCGCGCCGGTTCACGAGTGTGTCCAGTGGCACTTGGGCGAGCCAGCCGCGCAACAATGCGGCGTTGACGCCGGCCTTCTTGACGTCGTGGAACGCGTACGCGACACCGTGCGTGTCGAGCCAGTCACGCGCCTTCTTCACGGTGTCGCAGTTCGGGATCCCGTAGACGGTCAGCGCGTTGCCGCGCGACTTGCTGGTAGCCATTTAATCGCCCCGCAGCAGTTCGTTGATGCCGACCTTTGAACGGGTTTTGGCATCGACTTTCTTGACGATCACCGCGCAGTACAGGCTGTATTTGCCGCCAGCTGACGGCAGGTTGCCGGCCACGACGACGGAGCCCGGCGGCACGCGGCCGTACATGACTTCGCCGGTCTCGCGATCATAGATCTTCGTGCTCTGGCCGAGATAGACGCCCATCGAGATAACCGAGTTCTCCCCGACGATCACGCCCTCGACGACTTCGGAGCGCGCGCCAATGAAGCAGTTGTCCTCGATGATCACCGGATTGGCCTGCAGCGGCTCGAGCACGCCGCCAATGCCGACCCCTCCGGACAGGTGAACGTTTTTGCCGATCTGCGCGCACGAGCCAACGGTGGCCCACGTGTCGACCATCGTGCCCTCATCGACGTAGGCACCGATGTTAGTGTACGACGGCATCAGCACGACGTTCTTCGCGATATACGAGCCGCGGCGCGCGATCGCTGGTGGCACGACACGAAAGCCGCCGGCGGCGAAGTCCTCGGGCGTGTAGTTTGCGAACTTGGACGGCACTTTGTCGTAGAACTGCGAGTAGCCGCCGGCAGCCATCGGTACGTTATCCTCAAGTCGGAACGATAGCAGTACCGCCTTTTTCAGCCATTGGTTGACGACCCAGTCGCCGTCTTTCTTCTCGGCCACGCGAAGCGTGCCGCGGTCCAGCTCGCCGATCACGTGCGCGACAGCCTCGCGGATATCGGTGGGGGCGGACTTCGGTGACAGCTCAGCGCGGTTTTCCCACGCGGTGTCGATGATCTGCTGCAAGGGTTGCGACATGGCTTGATAACTCGAGTGTGGTTGATATCGGTGCAATGCGTGCGCGCCGCGCGGCGGGCGTCGGCGCGACGCGCTACAGGCTTTGGCAGAATTGGACGATGCGCCGCGCGCCTTCGACGCATTCGGCGGTGTCTGCGACCAGCGCAATGCGCACGTAATCGCGTCCCGGGTTAGCGCCGTGCGCGGTGCGCGCGAGATAGGAACCCGGCAGGACGGTGACATTATAGTCGGCGTACAAGCGCCGCGCGAATGTGCAATCGTCCAATCCGGTGCGCGAAACCCGCGCCCACAGGTAAAATCCCGCGTCGGGCATCGCGACATCCAGCACGTCGGCCAGCATTGGGGTGACGGTGCCGAATTTCTTGACGTACTCTCGGCGGTTGTCGCGCACGTGCTGCTCGTCGCCCCACGCGGCGATGCTTGCGGCTTGGTAGACAGGGCTCAATGCCGAACCGTGATAAGTGCGAAACAATAGGAAGCGCTTCAGGATCGAGGCGTCGCCTGCCACGAATCCAGAGCGCATTCCCGGCACGTTCGAGCGCTTAGACAGGCTGGAGAACATCACGATGCGCTCGAAGCCTCGACCCAGTGCGTGGGCAGCCTGTAGCGCGCCGAGTGGTGGGTTGCATTCGTCGAAGTAGATTTCGGAGTAGCACTCGTCGGACGCGATGGTGAAGCCGAAGCGCTCGGACAGGGCGAAAATCTCCCGCCAGTCGTCCAGGCCCAACACGGCCCCGGTCGGATTACTTGGCGAGCACACGTACAGCAGCTGCGTGCGTGCCCACACATCATGCGGCACCGTGCCATAATCGCATGCGTAGCGGCGGGCCGGATCGCTGTTCACGTAGTAGGGTTGCGCACCGGCGAGCAGCGCTGCCCCTTCGTAAATCTGATAGAACGGATTCGGGCACAGCACGACTGGCGGCTGGCCCGCATCGCTTGTACGACTAGAGTCGATGACCGTTTGTGCGAACGCGAACAGCGCCTCGCGTGAGCCGACCACTGGCAGCACGTCGGTGGCGGGGTCCACCGCCGGTAATCCATAGCGGCGTTGCAGCCACGCCGCGATCGCGTGCCGCAACGGCGGCGTGCCGGCGGTCGCGGGGTACGAAGCCAATCCATCGAGCGACGCGCGGACGGCCTCGTGAATCAGCGACGGCGTCGGATGCTTCGGCTCACCGATGCCAAAACGAATCGGCGCATGGGCTGGCGAAGGGGTTACGCCGTCGAACAGCGCGCGCAGCTTTTCAAATGGATACGGTTGCAGCAGGTCGAGACGCGGATTCACTAGCAGGCCTTTGTGGCGGCGTCGGGCACGGCGTCGAGCTGCCATGTCGGCAGAAGGGACAGGTGCCGCCGCGTCGGTGCACGCGGCCGCCGCATTGAACGCGGGTTGATTCGCAAACGTATCATTATAACGTGCCTGCGCGCGCGGACGTGCCGTCGGCACGACATGCCGCGTGACGAACGGCCCGAGCCGGTTTGGGCCGCCAAGCGGCGATGGTATGATTGGCTCCGAACGTCCGGGCGCCGCATATAGGTGCCGCGTGGACTCCATGCAATCTCTCTAGAACAGCGAATATCGCCGTGCGTCTGACCTCGATCAAGCTCGCTGGCTTCAAGTCCTTCGTCGATCTGACTCATTTCCAGGTGCCCGGCCAGCTCGTTGGCGTCGTCGGCCCCAATGGCTGTGGCAAGTCGAACATCATCGACGCGGTGCGCTGGGTGCTCGGCGAATCACGCGCGTCCGAGTTGCGCGGCGAATCGATGCAGGACGTGATCTTCAACGGTTCGACCGCGCGCAAGCCGGCCAGTCGCGCCAGCGTCGAGTTGGTGTTCGACAATGGCGACGGGCGGGCGGCGGGCCAATGGAGCCAATACGCGGAAATCGCGGTCAAGCGCGTGCTCACGCGTGACGGCACGTCCAGCTACTACATCAATAACCTGCCGGCGCGTCGGCGCGACATCCAGGACATCTTTCTGGGCACAGGCCTGGGTCCGCGCGCGTACGCGATCATCGGCCAAGGGATGATCGCGCGGATTATCGAGGCTAAGCCCGAGGAGTTGCGCGTCTTCCTGGAAGAGGCGGCCGGCGTGTCTAAGTATAAGGAGCGGCGCCGAGAGACGGCGAATCGCCTCAATGACACGCGCGAAAACCTGACTCGCGTCGAGGATATCGTGCGCGAACTTGGCACGAACCTGGACAAGCTCGAAGGACAGGCCATGATCGCGCAGCAGTTCAAAGCGTTGCAGGCCGAGGGCGAAGAAAAGCAGCGCCTGCTGTGGCTGCTGCGCAAGAACGAGGCGCAGGCTGAGCAGGAGCGCCAGCAGCGGGCGATCGGCGCCGCGCAGGTCGAGCTCGAGGCACAGATGGCGAGGCTGCGCGAAGTCGAGGCGCAACTGGAGACGATGCGCGTCGCGCACTACGCGGCCAGCGATGCGATGCAGGGCACGCAAGGGGCGCTGTACGAGGCCAATGCTGAGGTCAGCCGGCTGGAAGCGGAAATCAAATTCATCGTCGAGTCGCGTAATCGTGCGCAGAACCAGATCGCGGCGCTCACCGCGCAGCGGGATCAGTGGCAGCGGCAGGCCGAGAAGGCACGCGACGAACTGGCCGATGCACACGCGTTGCTAGCCGAAGCCGAGGAGCGAGCGGCGCGCACGCAGGACGACGCAGCTGCGCAAAACGATGCACTGCCGGCGTTGGAAGCGCGGTGGCGCGATGCGCAGGCCAAGCTCAATGACGAGCGGGGCGCGATCGCGCAAGCGGAACAAGCGTTGAAGCTGGAGGCGGCGCATCAGCGCAACGCTGACCAGCAGCTGCAGCAGTTGCAGGTGCGGTTGGAGCGCCTGAGGAGCGAGCGGCAGGGGTTAGGTGCGCCGGACGAGGCGCAACTCGAAGAACTGCGCATGCAGTTGGCTGAGCACGAGCAGATTCTGGATGATGCGCAGCAACGGCTCGCCGACGCGCAACAGCAGGCGCCGCAGCTAGACGAGGCGCGCCGCGCCGCGCAGGAGCGCGTGCAACAGGAAAACGCACGGATCCACCAGCTCGATGCACGCTTGGCCGCGCTCAAGCAGTTGCAGCAAAACGTGCAGACGCAGGGCAAGCTCCAGCCGTGGCTGGATAAGCACGAACTGGCCGCGCTGCCGCGCCTGTGGAAGAAGTTGCACATCGAGCCTGGCTGGGAAATGGCGCTGGAATCGGTCTTGCGCGAGCGACTGGCCGCGCTCGAGATTTCGAATCTGGACTGGGTCAACGCGTTCGCAACCGACGCGCCGCCGGCCAAACTCGCGTTCTATGCGCCCCCGCCGGCCGGCAAGCCGCTGCAGACGCCGGCTGGACTGCGGCCGTTGCTGGCGCTACTGCGCATCGATGACCCGGGACTGCGCGCGGTGCTTGGCGACTGGCTCGCCAATGCGTTTGTGGCTGACGATCTCAGCCAGGCACTGGCCGTGCGCGCCCAGCTGCCAGAGGGCGGATGCTTCGTCGTCCAGGCCGGCCATCTGGTTACCCGTGTTGGCGTGCAACTGTATGCAGCTGATTCTGAGCAGGCCGGCATGCTTGCACGGCAACAAGAAATCGACAACCTCGGACGCGAGGTCCGCGCTCAGGCGCTATTGGCGGATGAAGCGCGCGGCGCCGCGGTGCGCGCTGAGGCCGCGCATACGCAGGCGACGCAGGCGCTGGCCGACGCACGGGCACAGGTCGAACGTGCGACGCAGCGGGTGCATGCATTGCAATTGGACGTGCTCAAGCTGACCCAGGCGCACGAGCGCTACACGCAACGCAGCGTGCAGATCGGCGAGGAACTCGATGAGATTGCCGCGCAGATCGACGAGCAGCAGGCCTTGCGCAGCGAGTCTGAGAGCAATTTCGAGCGTTTCGACACCGAGCTGGCTGAACTGCAGGCGCGCTTCGAAGAAGAGCAGTTGGCGTTCGAGGCGCTCGACGAAACCCTGGCAGACGCACGCCAGAGGGCGCGGGAATTGGAGCGCGCAGCTCAAGAGGCGGTCTATGCACAGCGCGATGTCGCGGCCCGCATCGAGGCGCTCACGCGCAGTATCCAAGTCGCGCTGGAGCAGGACGAGCGCGTCGCTGGTGCGCTGCAAGAGGCGCGCGCGGAACTCGAAACGATCAACGAACAAACGGCCCATACCGGGCTGCAACAAGCGCTGGCTTTGCGCAGCGAGCGTGAACACGCGCTGCAGGCCGCGCGTGCCGAACTCGATGCGCTGAGCGGCCAATTGCGGCAGGCCGACGAGCAGCGCCTGGCCGCGGAGCGCTCGCTGCAGCCGCTGCGCGACAAGATTACCGAGTTGCAACTCAAGGAGCAGGCCGCACGACTCAATCGCGAGCAGTTCGTCGAGCAACTGGAGGCAGCCGGCGTCGACGAGACGGCGCTGCAAGCTAAGCTTGGCGCGGACATGAAGCCATCGTACTTACAGGGTGAGGTGACGCGGATCAATAACGCCATCACCGCGCTTGGCCCGGTGAACATGGCGGCGTTGGACGAACTGAGCGCAGCCCGCGAACGCAAGCAGTTCCTGGATGCACAGTCGGCCGACCTGCAGCACGCGATCGAGACGCTCGAGGACGCTATCCGCAAGATCGATGAGGAGACGCGGGCGCTGTTGCAGGGCACCTTCGACGAGGTTAACCGGCATTTTGGCGAACTGTTTCCGCGGTTGTTCGGCGGTGGGCAGGCCAAACTGATCATGACGGGCGCGGAGATCCTCGATGCCGGCGTACAGGTGATGGCGCAGCCGCCGGGCAAAAAGAATTCGACAATCCACCTGCTGTCCGGCGGCGAGAAGGCGCTGACCGCGACGGCGTTGGTGTTTGCGATGTTCCAGCTCAATCCAGCGCCGTTTTGCTTGCTGGATGAGGTCGATGCGCCGCTGGACGACGCCAATACCGAACGCTTCGCAAATTTGGTGCGGGCGATGTCGGACAAGACGCAGTTCCTGTTTATCTCGCACAATAAGATCGCGATGGAAATGGCCCAGCAGTTGATCGGCGTGACGATGCAGGAACAAGGCGTGTCGCGGATCGTCGCGGTCGATATGGAAACGGCCGCGGGCTTCGCGCAGAACGCCGGGTAATGGGCAGCAACACGAACAAGCATTGCTGATGGAGTCTGCATGGATGAATTGACGCTCGGATTGATAGGTGCGGGCGCAGCGGTGGTGACCGGCGTGGTCGCGTACAACGCGTGGCAGGCAGCCAAGGTACGGCGCAGAATGCCCCGGCCGATGCCGGACGATGCGGCGGCGGAGCTAGCGCGCGCACCCGACGCAAACGAGGAGCGGCCGTTCATCGAGCCAGCGGCCCCGGGCGCGCGCCGCGAGCCCGGTTTTGGCGCGGATCAGGCCGAGGCACGCCGCGAACCGAGTTTCGGACCGTCGGCGGCGCCCGATACGCCGGTCGATCTGCAGGCGGAAGGTGGCGGCGATGGGGTTGGCGCTGCGCAGGCCAAGCCGTGCGCAGCGGACGATGGGCAGCCGGAACCGATCATACCGGCTGCGACGACGATCAGCGCCGCACCGCCGGCGCTCGTGGATCGGCGTATCGACTGCGTCGTGCCGATCCGCATCGCAGCGCCGGTCGCCGCAGAGAAGGTGCTGCCGCTCGCGCAACGGTTGCGGCGTGCCGGTGGCAAGCCGGTGTTCATCGAGGGCAAGGCCGAAGGCGGCGAGCACTGGGCGTTGCTGCAGCCGGGCGGTCGATACCACGAATTGCGTGCGGCGGTGCAACTGGCCAACCGCAACGGGCCGCTGAACGAGTTGGAATTTTCGGAGTTCGTGTCCGGCGTGCAGGCTTTCGCCGATGCGCTGGATGGCGCGCCCGAGTTTCCGGATATGATGGAAACGGTGTCGATGGCACGCGAACTGGACGGGTTCGCCGCGCAATGCGATGCTCAACTGTCGGTCAACGTGCTGTCTGACGGCGCGCCGTGGTCGGCCAACTATGTGCAGGCCGTCGCATCGCAGGACGGATTGTTGCTGTCGCGTGACGGCACGCGGTTCGTCAAGCTCGATGCCAAGCAAAATCCGGTATTCATGTTGCAGTTCGGCGACACCAATTTCCTGCGTGACGACCTGACATACAAGGGCGGCACGATGATCACGTTGCTGTTGGACGTGCCGGTGGCCGACGAAGACATCTTGCCGTTCCGGTTGATGTGCGACTACGCGAAGTCGCTCGCGCAGCGCATCGGCGCTCGGGTCGTCGACGACCAGCGCCGGCCGCTGCCCGAGACGGCACTGGCGGCGATCGATACGCAACTGATGACGCTGTACGCGAAGCTGGAGCAGGCGGGTATTCCCGCCGGCTCGCCGGCGACCCGACGGCTGTTCAGTAATTGACCCGCTCGGCGCGCCGGCGGCGGTGGGCGTCCGCCAGTCGGTGAGGAGATGCTCGGCGTGGCACTTGCGCGAGCCCGGTGCATAGCGCCGGGTTTTTTATTGGTGCCGTCGTGTTCCTGTAATAGCGCTTCCGGCGGATGCCGCCGCGTGTGGCTTCCTGCGATAATTTCACCATGAACAACCGATTTTGATGTCACGCATGATGTTTCCGCCATCCGCCGACCGTCCGGCCGAGCGCGCTGCCTGGCTGCGCACAGAGATTGATCGCGCCAATCACGCGTATTACGTGCTCGACCGACCGGAGATCCCGGATGCCGAGTATGACAAATTGTTCAATGAGCTCGAGCAGATCGAGGCGGACCATCCGGATCTGATCACGCCCGACTCGCCTACGCAACGTGTCGGTGGCGCGGTCGCCGAAGGTTTTGCGCCTATCGTTCACGACGTGCCGATGCTGTCGCTGAACAATGGGTTCGAGGACAGCGACGTTGACGCGTTCGACAAGCGCGTCAGTGATGGGTTGCAGCACGGTGACGTCGAATACGCGTGCGAGCTAAAGTTCGATGGCTTAGCGATCTCGCTGCGTTACGAGAACGGCCGTTTCGTGCAGGCGTCCACGCGTGGCGATGGCACGACCGGCGAGGACGTGACCGCGAACGTGCGGACCATTCGGTCACTGCCATTGACGCTCAACGGCGACGCAGTGCCGAAAGTCATCGATGTGCGCGGCGAAGTGCTGATGTTCAAGCGCGATTTTGAGCGACTCAACAAGCGGCAGCGCGAGGCGGGCCAGCGTGAATTCGCGAACCCGCGCAATGCGGCGGCTGGCAGTCTCCGGCAGCTTGATTCGAGGATCACCGCGAAGCGTCCATTGTCGTTTTTCGCGTACGGTATCGGCGTGCTCGACGGCGTGCCGATGCCGGACACGCATTCGGCGCTGCTCGATTGGTACGTCAGCATGGGTTTGCCGGTGAATCAAGAGCGAGCGGTGGTTCGTGGCGCGGCGGGCCTGCTCGCGTTTTTCCGCGATGTGGGCGCTCGCCGCGCGTCGCTGCCGTATGACATCGACGGCGTCGTCTACAAGGTCAACCGGCGTGATGAGCAGGACCGGCTCGGTTTCGTCTCCCGTGCGCCGCGCTTTGCGCTGGCGCATAAATTTCCGGCAGAGGAAGCGTTGACCCGATTGCTGGCAATCGAGGTACAGGTCGGCCGTACCGGCGCGATCACGCCCGTTGCACGGCTCGAGCCGGTTTTCGTCGGCGGCGCTACGGTGACCAATGCGACGCTGCACAATGAGGACGAGATACGTCGCAAGGATATCCTGATCGGAGACACTGTCATCGTGCGCCGCGCCGGTGACGTGATTCCGGAAGTGGTGGGCGCCATCAAGGAGCGCCGGCCGGCCGATGCGCGGCCTTTCGCGATGCCAACCCACTGCCCGGTTTGTGGCTCCGCAATTGAGCGGTTGCCGGATGAGGCAATCGCGCGATGTGCGGGCGGATTGGTCTGCGCTGCGCAGCGCAAGCAGGCGTTGTGGCATTTCGCACAGCGGCGCGCACTCGATATCGATGGGCTCGGCGAGAAGATCATTGATCAGTTGGTCGAGCAAGGCCTGACCCGTACGCCCGCGGACCTGTTTAACCTCGGCTTTGCGACGGTGGCGCAACTGGACCGTTTCGCGGACAAGTCCGCGCAGAACCTGATCGACTCGTTGGAGCGCGCGCGACATACGACGTTGCCGCGGTTCATCTATGCGCTGGGCATTCGACACGTGGGCGAGGCAACCGCAAAGGACCTGGCCCGGCATTTCGGCTCACTCGATGCGTTGATGGACGCTAGCGAGGAGGCGTTGCTCGAGGTCAACGACGTCGGCCCCGTGGTCGCGGAGGCGATCCGCCATTTCTTCTCAGAGCCGCATAACCGGATGGTGATCGAGCAACTGCGTGCAGCCGGCGTGCAGTGGTCCGAGGGGCCGCCGGCTCCCCGCAAACCGGCCGGGCCGCTCGCCGGCATGACGGTGGTGCTGACCGGCACGTTGCCGACCCTGTCTCGCGAGGCAGCGAAGGAGATGCTGGAGGCCGCCGGCGCGAAGGTCGCGGGATCGGTGTCGAAGAAGACGAATTACGTGGTGGCCGGAACCGACGCGGGCAACAAGCTGACGAAGGCCGAAGAGTTGGGCATTTCGATCGTGGACGAAGAAGGGATGCGTAGGCTTTTAGGGGGTGAACAGCAATGATCCGCGAAATTCTCAAAATGGGCGACCCGCGTCTGTTGCGCATTGCGAAACCGGTGGACAAGTTCGATACGCCGCAATTGCATCAACTGATTCAAGACATGTTCGAAACGATGCGCGCGGCCAACGGCGCGGGATTGGCCGCGCCGCAGATCGGCGCGGATCTGCAGGTCGTAATCTTTGGCTTCAGGCAGAACGCGCGCTATCCGGATGCGCCGGCTGTACCGGAGACCGTGCTGATCAACCCGATGATCACCCCCGTTTCGCTAGACATGGAAGAGGGATGGGAAGGCTGCCTGTCGGTGCCGGGGCTGCGGGGCATTGTCAGCCGCCTGTCGATGATCCGGTATGAAGGTCATGACCAGTACGGCCAGCCGATCGACCGTGTCGCCGAGGGGTTTCATGCGCGGGTAGTCCAACATGAATGCGATCATCTGATCGGCAAGCTGTATCCGATGCGGATTACCGATTTTTCGAACTTTGGTTTTACCAAAGTACTGTTCCCGGACTTGGATCCTTTGTCCGACGATTGACACAGGCCCACATCGCCGACGGCACCAGCTGCCTCAGAAGTGCTCGTCCGCGCGCAAGTAGCGCCATTTACCGGGCGGCAGCGCGCCAAGCACCAATTGGCCTATTCTGACGCGTTTCAGACCGACGACCTCCAGGCCGACTAAGTCGCACATACGGCGGATCTGGCGTTTGCGGCCCTCGTGCAGCACGAAGCGTAACTGTTCGCCGTTCTGCCAATCGACCTGCGCCGGCTTGAGCCGCACGCCGTCCAGCGACAACCCTTCGCGCAGCTGCGCCAGCTTATCGGTGGGGAAATAGCGATCCACCTGTTGCGTGTGCGTGCCGTAGCGCACGCGCACCAAGTATTCCTTTTCAACCTCGGACTGTTCGCCAATCAACTGCTTGGCGATACGGCCGTCCTGCGTCAGCACCAGTAAGCCGGTTGAATCGATGTCGAGCCGGCCGGCAGGCGCGAGTGAGCGCAGATGGGTGGCGGAAAAGCGCGTGGGTGCGGGATCCTCGCTCCAGCGATTTGCCGGTGTGACGAGCGCGACGGCGGGAAGATAGTCGTCTTCTGGCTGGCCGGAGACGTATCCGACCGGCTTGTGCAGCACGATCGTGACTTGCCGGGCTTGGGCCGCGCGTGCGTTGGGTAGGACGTCAATGCGCTGCGTGGCGGTGACCTTTGCGCCGAGCGTGTCGACAATCTGTCCGTCGACGCGGACCCAGCCCTTCTCGATCCATTCGTCGGCTTCACGGCGCGAGCATAGGCCTAGTTCAGACATCCGCTTTGACAACCGCATCTGGCCGGACACATCGGCCTCGATTCCGCGGCGGAGGTCGCGGCGCGGTACGCCCGTGCCGGCGCGCGGACGCGACGGACGCGTTTGGTCCGTTGGCGCGCGCTCGGCCTGTCGTGCACCGCCGCCTTGCTCGCGGGCACCGCGTGCAGGGCCTTGCTCGGCAGTGTCCCGCGCGCCGATGCGCTCGGCTAGCACCTGGGCCGGTGACTGGCGCGGTTTGTGACCAAGATGGCCGGGCTTGTCGCGGCGTGCCAGCGCTTGCGTGCGCGTACGCTTGCCGGCTCCCGCGCCACGCGCGCGGCCACCGTGATCTGTGCCGTGGGACTGCTCACCGATGGCCACCTCGCGTTGCCGCTTGGCGCCGTGAGGCGCTTTCGTCGGCGCGGTGTCAAGACGGCGCGCCGATGTGCGTTGTCCCGAGTCCGCGCGGGCAGGCGCCTCGGCCGCTGTTCGACGCGGCGCGGTGGCGTTGCCCGGCTGGTCGGCGTGCACGCTCCCGTGCCGCTTGCCGGCTGTAGGGGTGTTACCGCCGACGGGCGTGGCCGGGCGCGCGGCGGGGCGACGTCCAGCCGGCGCACGCGGGTCAGTGTCGCGGCCTTCTAACGATGCCTGCACAGCGGTGCGCCGAGTTGCGTCGCGCTTCGCGCCGGGTCGTACCGGCTGTCGCGATGGCGAGTCCGGTCGCGGATGTTTCGCGGTAAGTTTTACGCGCATAAGATTTAAACTGCGATCGCGCGCAGTAGTTCGGTTTCAAGTTGGATCTGCTTGCGGCTGTCAGCCAAGTCATTGCCATCAAGCAGGAAAACGTCCTCGACCCGCTCGCCGAGCGTGTTGATCCGGGCGGCCCGCACGCCGACGCGATGGTCGGCCAGCACGCGCGCGATCCCATACAGCAGCCCGAGCCGGTCGTTGGCAGAGATCGATAACAAATAGTACTGATCCCGTTCGTCGGCGCGAAGATCGACGCGCGGCGTGATCGGGAAAGTGCGCGACAGGCGTGACAGGCGGCCCTTGGCCGGCTCGGGCAACAGGTCGGGCGAGGTGAGCCGTGCTGCAAGTTGTTGCTCGACAAGGTTGGCGATGTCGCGGTAGTGCACGCCTTGGTCAGTGCTGACCACCAGGAAGTTGTCCAGCGCGTAGCCATGCCGCGTGGTGCTCACCCGCGCATCGAGCACGGACAGGCCGCTGCGCTCGAAATACGCGCAGATGCCGGCGAACAGGTCGGGCCGGTCATGCAAGTAGACGAGTACCTGTAATCCGTCGCCGATCGGCGATGGGCGCGCCCGCACAATCGGGTTAGCGCAGTGGACGTATTGGTAAAGGACGCGGGTCTGCCATGCAATGTCGGCCGCGTCATGGCGCAGAAAGTAGCCGACGTCGAGTTGGTCCCACAGCGCTTGGGGCGCGTCGTCCGGCACCGTTTGCAGCCGCAGCAGCGCGCGCGCTTCGTCCTTGCGCGTGCGCTGCTCGGCGTGCTGGTCCGGCTGGGCCCCCCCCAGCACGTTTAGCGTGATCCGGTACAAGTCTTCGAGCAGCTTGCCTTTCCATGCGTTCCAGACCTTCGGACTGGTGCCGCGGATGTCTGCCACGGTCAGCAAGTAGAGTGCGGTGAGCCGGCGTTCGTCACGCACGAGGGCGGCGAAACGGCCGATCACGGCCGGGTCAGACGTGTCCTGCTTTTGGGCGACCTGGCTCATTGTCAGGTGATGTTCGACGAGCCACACGACCAGCGCGGCATCCTGAGGGTTGACGCCGTGCTCGCGGCAAAAGCGTTGGGCGTCGGCCATGCCCAGCTTCGAATGATCGCCGCCGCGACCTTTCGCGATGTCATGGAACAGCGCGGCAATATACAGCACCCACGGTCGGTCGAAATTGGCGAACAGCTGGCTACAGAATGGGTACTCGTGCGCATGCTCTGCGATCGCAAAGCGCCGGAGATTGCGCAGCACCATCAGGATATGCTGGTCGACCGTGTACACATGGTACAGATCATGCTGCATCTGGCCGACAATGCGGCGGAAATTGAGCAGGTAGCACCCCAGTACGCTCGTCTGGTTCATCAGCCGCAATGCGTGCGTGATACCTTCCGGCTGCTTCAGGATCTCCATGAACAAGCGGCGGTTTTGCGGGTCACGGCGCCAGTTCCGGTCCATGATCTCCCGCGCGTTGTACAGCGCGCGCAGTGTCCGGGCAGACAAACCTCTGATGCCTCGCACCTGCTCGTACAGTAGGAATGCCTCCAAAATCGCGTTGGGCACGCGCTGGAACACCTCGTCGTCGACGATTTCCAGCATGCCCTGTTTCTCGACAAAGTGCTCGGACAACTGGCGTGTGACGCCACTGGTACGTGGGAAAAGCTGCGCCTCGATGTTCTGAATCAGGACCGTGGCCAGCTGCGTGACCGCCTTGGCGGCCCAGTAGTAGCGCCGCATCAATTGCTCGCTGGCGCGCTTCTCGCGCGTGCACCGGTAGCCGAATGCCTCGGCCAGCGCGGTCTGCAAGTCGAATACGAGAAGGTCCTGGCGTCGTCCGGCGAGCACATGTAGCCGGGCGCGCAGCATTTTCAGAAATTGCTCGTTGCGCCGCAGCTCGCGGCTTTCGCGCACGGTGATTAGCCCGCGCGCCTCGAGCTCCTGCCAGCTGTTACCAAAGCCAGCGGCGCACGTAATCCATAGGATTAACTGCAAATCACGCAATCCCCCGGGACTTTCCTTGCAGTTCGGCTCGAGGCTGTAGGGTGAATCTTGGAATTTCGCGTGCCGCTGGCGCATCTCGAGTATCTTTGCGGTAAAGAACGCACGTGGATCGAGCGTGTCGTCAAAGCGCGCGAGGAACACCTGCTGCAGCGTGATGTTGCCAACGATCCGACGAGCTTCGAGCAGCGACGTCTGCACGCTGACGTCCTGACGCGCGTCGTCGATGCACTGCTCGACGGTGCGCACGCTGCTGCCTAGTTCAAGCCCCAGGTCCCACGCCAGTCCAATAAAGCGCTCGATACTGGCCCGCAAGTTTTCGTCGGGCTCGTCATTGAGCAGTACCAGAATGTCGATGTCGGAATGCGGCGCGAGCTCGCCGCGCCCGTAGCCGCCCACAGCAAGCAGCGTCAATGCTGGCGGCATTGCGCACGCCTGCCACGCATCGACGAGCGTGCCATCGACCAGCCGCGCGAGCGAGCGCATTAGCGTGTCGACCTTGCCGGCATGCGCGAACCGTTTAAGCAATTGGGCCTTGGCTGCCTTAAATGCGGTTTTCAGCGACGAGGGGGGCACGGTGGCCATAGCGGCGGTGCTCATGGGCAAGCCTGTTTTATCGAATACGGGCACGGCGTGCGGGTGGCTCTGCGCGTGGCCGGCGTGCCAACGCCACATGAGCGTGCCAACGCCATATGATGACGTGAGGCAGGTGGCGTGTGACGGTGCATCGGTGTGGCAGCCGGTGCAGGTCGGCACGCTAAACTTACGCGGTGCCGGCAATCGTCGGCTTGGCTGGCGTGCCGGCCGACACGGTTAGCACTTCGTAGCCGGTTTGCGTGACTAGCACCGTGTGTTCCCATTGCGCGGACAAGCTACGATCGCGTGTCTTGACGGTCCACTTGTCCGGCATCGTGCGAATGTCGCGGCGCCCCGCGTTGATCATCGGCTCGACCGTAAAGATCATGCCCGGCTGGATTTGCACGCCCGTGCCGGGGCGACCGTAGTGCAGGATTTGCGGGTCCTCGTGGAACACAGTGCCGATGCCATGGCCGCAATATTCGCGCACGACACTGTAGCCGTGTGCTTCGGCGTGACGCTGGATCGCGTGCCCGATGTCGCCCAGATGCGCGCCGGGCTGCACCTGCTCGATGCCGAGCCACATGCATTCGTACGTGACCTGCACGAGCCGCTTGGCCAGGATCGATCCTTCGCCGACAATGAACATTCGGCTCGTGTCGCCAAAGTAACCGTCCTTGATCACCGTGATGTCGATGTTCAGCGTGTCGCCGTTCTTTAATTGCTTGTCGCCGGGGATACCGTGGCAAATCACATCGTTGACAGAGATGCAGGTTGCTTTCGGATACGGCGGATAGCCGGTCGGCTGGTAATTCAGCGGCGCGGGCACTGTGTGCTGTTCATCGACCATGTACTCGTGGCAGAGCCGGTCTAGCTCGCCGGTGGTGATGCCAGGTTTGATGAAAGGCGTGATGTAGTCCAGCACCTCGCTCGCAAGGCGGCAGGCGACGCGCATCTTTGCGATGTCGTGTTCGGTTTTAATCGTGACGGTCATAGGGGACACGCTGGGTAAAAGGCATAAAATTGTGTCACATTATCGCATCTTCGCTGTACGCAGACAGGTGCTTGCACGCACGGGGAAGCGTGGACATCGGCAAAGTGGGGCGGGATGTCGAGCCATGCTGCAGCGCTAAGACCGGCCAATGGATGGGCTAACGTATGCGTGATGTCTTGGTGATGACTAGGGCGTGGGCCTACAGCGTCTTGATAGCCCCGCCCACGCCCGTCCTCGATGCATAACCGAATGAGCTTGCCAATGGATTACGATTCAAACTCCACGATTAACAGCGTTCAAACTGCTTTATATGCAACGGAAAGCCAGCAAGCCGGTCGTCCCGCCGCTGCCGCGCCGCCTCGTCCTCCTGGCCTGACGGTACCTGCGAGCGCAGGCGAGCGGCCAAGCTCGATGACAGGTGCAGCGGCTGGCTCGGCAAGCCGTCCGATGATGCATTGGGCGACGAACCGGACAAGCCGTCCGACGACGTACCACGACCTGCCGCTCGAAATCATTCAGCAGCTGGCTGACCACGTGCCTTTCGACAATATTGGCAACCTGTCGACTGTGGACAGACGGACATATCGCGCATTGCAAGAAAGACGGCTGAGTTGGCTTTGCTGTCGACGGGCTAATTCTGCTCGTGACATGGATCTGGCGTCAATGCAACAATTGTTTGCCGAAATCGAGCGTATTCACGCGGAGCCGACGTTGCGCGCTGAGCCGCTTGACGCACTGTGGCCGCGGTTATCGGATCTGCCCGAAGAGCAGCAGCTAGCGGCGTTCCAACGATTTTTCGAGGCCGCAGGCCGTGTGCCGCGGCAAGGCTTGCAAATACAAAAAGATATGGTCCAGTCCATACTTAACTTTTCTGATCGGCTGCAGCGTCCTTTATATGAATTTGCGTATGCAGACGCCGAACGACGCAGCCGTGAACAAGGAAGCACCTGGGCCGCTGTGGCATCGCTGCTCAGATGTCGGTCAATTAGTGGGTCGCGGTACGAAAATGAATATCAAGCTTTTCTGGGCCGGCTTCCCGCGTTGGACGCGGCTGGTCAGGCCGATCTGCTCGTGGAATTGACAAAGCTACTGCCTGGTCTCCGCCGCGAAGCACAGGCGGAGACGAAAACCATCGAGTATTACCGGATATTGCAGCAATGGGTGCAACGCTTACCCGCGTCACACCAAGGTGCAGTGATCGGCATGCTGGCCAACATGATATGGGTGTTGCCCGCTGAGCACAGAGTCATGCACTATGCCGATCTGCGGCAATTAACGCTATTGTTGCCGGATCATCAATTGGGCGAGGCACTGCGCTACCTGCCGACTGCGCTCGCGGTATTGCCGATAGAACAACACGAGCATGAATTATTGCTACTCGAGCCTGCGATTCGACGCGCGTTGCCCGAGCATCGCATCTGGGTGGCGCTCGGGTTGCTTGAGAGTACGACGAAGCTGAATGAAGCGCTGTCAAGTCAGTTATGGCAGCGTGCACTGCGTCTGCTTGACGGCGGTGATGAAACGGACGTGCTGCTTGTACTCGAGGAAATGGATGATCGGTTTATCCCGTTCTTGCCGGCGCAGCAATGGGAAAACGCAAAAAACGAGATCCGGGCATTCGTTGAACGCAATCCGCTCAGCGAGGACGCGCGCGACGAGTTGCTGGAATATCTGGAGGAATGACATCGGTATGCGGAGCGGGCTACGGCAAAGCCCGCACATGAATTGATCCGAATGCGCTGATTACCGTGCTCGTGCAACTGGCGCGCTTGAGGGGCGTCGTGTACACGTGCTACAATATTGGGCTAGTCGGCTTATAACCGATTAATCACAAACCGGTGCGTCCAAGGGTGTTCGTGCCATACAGGCGCGGATGCGGCAACCGGTTTCAGACTCAACCCTTCGTGGAGAATTTCATGGCAGTTACGATGCGTCAGATGCTGGAAGCGGGTGTGCACTTCGGTCACCAGACTCGCTTCTGGAACCCGAAGATGGCGCCATTCATCTTCGGTCACCGCAACAAGATTCACATCATCAACCTCGAAAAGACGCTGCCGATGTATAACGACGCGCTGAAGTACGCGCGTCAACTCGCAGCTAACCGGGGCACGATTCTATTCGTCGGCACGAAGCGTCAGTCGCGCGACACGATCGCAGAGGAAGCGACGCGCGCTGGCATGCCGTACGTGAACAACCGCTGGCTCGGCGGGATGCTGACGAACTTCAAGACGCTGAAAACGTCGATCAAGAAGCTCAAAGACATGGAAGCGGCGATCGAATCCGGCGAAGTCGAGAAGATGAGCAAGAAGGAAGCGCTGATGTTCGAGCGCGAGATGGCAAAGCTGCAAAAATCGATTGGCGGCGTGAAGGACATGGGGGGCATCCCGGACGCGATCTTCGTGATTGACGTCGGCTACCACAAGATCGCCGTCACTGAAGCAAAGAAGCTCGGTGTGCCGATCATTGCGGTCGTCGACACGAATCACTCGCCAGAAGGCGTCGACTACGTGATTCCGGGCAACGACGATGCGAGCAAAGCCGTTGCACTGTATGCGCAAGGTGTCGCGGACGCGATTCTCGAAGGTCGCGCAAACGCGTTGAACGACGTCGTGCAGGCAGCCCGCGGCGACGATGAGTTCGTCGAGGTCAACGAGCAGGCGTAACCCTGCGCCAGCGTCCGGCCAGACAATGGGGCTTCACTGAGCCCCTTTTTTTTAGCTGGCGCGGCGGCTCCCAGCCCAGGTGCCGTCGCGGCGCGCGGCGCGCGTGGGCGACTAGCGGGACAACAGATTGTGGCCGCGCGCGGTGTCCGCGCGGCGTGTGGACAACCGGAATAGTCCGACAGATTGACAGGAGCGAACAATGGCGGCAATTACCGCAAGCATGGTGGCAGAACTGCGCGCGAAGACCGATGCGCCGATGATGGAATGCAAGAAGGCGTTGACCGAGGCCGATGGCGACATGGCCCGCGCCGAGGAGCTGCTGCGTGTGAAGCTCGGCAACAAGGCGAGCAAGGCGGCAGCGCGCGTGACCGCGGAAGGCGTGATCGTGTCATTCATCGGCGGCGGCGCCGGCGCGTTGGTCGAATTGAACTGCGAAACGGACTTCGTCGCAAAGAACGAGGATTTTATCGCTTTCTCAAAAAAGGTCGCGGAACTGGTTGCCACGCAGAATCCGGCCGACGTCGCCGCGCTGTCCACGCTGTCGCTGGACGGCTCGACGGTAGATGCAGTGCGGGCTGCGCTGGTCGGCAAAATCGGTGAGAACATGACGATTCGCCGCTTTTCGCGCTTTGAAACCACGCGCAAGCTGGCGTCGTACCTGCACGGCACGCGCATCGGTGTGCTGGTCGAATACGACGGCGCCGATGAGCAGGTCGGCAAGGACGTTGCAATGCACATCGCCGCGATGAAGCCGGTGTCGCTGTCGTCGGCCGATGTGCCGGCTGAGCTGATCGCCCAAGAGCGCAGCATCGCTGAGCAGAAGGCGGCCGAGTCGGGCAAGCCGGCCGAGATCGTCGCGAAGATGGTCGAAGGCAGCGTGCAAAAGTACCTGAAGGAGGTGTCGCTGCTGAACCAGCCGTTCGTGAAGAACGATAAGCAGACCGTCGAGCAGATGCTCAAGGCTGCGAATACGACGGTGCAACGCTTTGTGCTGTTCGTCGTCGGCGAGGGCATCGAGAAGCGCCAGGACGATTTCGCGGCCGAAGTGGCTGCGCAGGTCGCTGCAGCGCAGAAGCAGTAGGCCGTTGCGGCAGCGGCAGCGCCCATCCAGGCGTGGCGCCGCTCTCGCAGCGAGGCCGTGTTGCCGGGGCTCCGCCCACGTGGACGTCCTCCGGCTGGCTAGACGATCCGCTGCCGCGCCGGCACGTCGCATGCGTCTGGGTGAGCGTCGGGCAGCGCGATGCGTTTTTGCAGTGCTTGATCCGCAACGCATTTCCCCCCTACAGTTCTGAAGTCCTTTTCGGCGCGAACGGATATCTTCCATGTCAACTGTCTACAAACGCCTGTTGCTCAAACTCTCCGGCGAAGCCCTGATGGGCGACGATGCATTCGGCATCAATCGCACGATGATCGAGCGAATCGTCGCGGATATCGTCGACGTGGTGAACCTGGGCGCGCAGCTTGCCATCGTGATTGGCGGCGGCAATATCTTTCGTGGCGTAGCGGGCGGCGCGGCGGGCATGGATCGCGCGACGGCGGACTACATGGGGATGCTCGCGACGATGATGAATGCCTTGGCGCTGCAGGATGCGATGCGCCACGCAGGCATCGAGGCGCGCGTGCAGTCTGCGTTGCGGATGGACCAAGTGGTCGAGCCCTATATTCGGCCGCGCGCAATCCGGCAGCTAGAGGAAGGGCGCGTCGTCATTTTCGCGGCCGGCACCGGCAATCCGTTTTTCACCACGGACACCGCCGCTGCGCTGCGCGGCTCGGAGATCGGCGCGGAAGTCGTGCTCAAAGCCACCAAGGTCGATGGCGTCTACTCCGCCGACCCGAAGAAGGACCCGACGGCCACGCGTTATGCGACGATCAGCTTCGATGAGGCGATCAGCCGCAATCTGCAGGTCATGGATGCGACGGCGTTCGCGTTGTGCCGCGACCAGAAGTTGCCGATCCGGGTATTCTCGATCAATAAGCCCGGCGCCCTAAAGCGCATCGTGCAAGGCGATGACGAGGGTACGCTGGTACACGTGTAAACTCGCAGGATGGGACGAATGCCTGGCGTGGCCCATTCTCACGCGGCCGGCCGGCATCCGACTACATCGTTTCGGAGGTTTGAATGACTGTCGCAGACATCAAGAAGGGCGCGGAGCAGAAGATGCAGCGCTCGTTGGAAGCGTTTAAGAGCGATCTGGCGAAGATCCGCACGGGGCGCGCCCATACAGGCTTGCTCGACCATATCCAGGTCGACTACTACGGCTCAAACGTACCGATCTCGCAGGTCGCGAACCTGACGCTGGTCGACGCTCGCACGATTGGCGTGCAGCCGTGGGAGAAGAAGATGGTCGCGGTCGTTGAGAAAGCGATTCGTGAGTCGGATCTCGGTCTGAACCCAGCGACGCAAGGTGACTTGATCCGCGTGCCGATGCCAGCGCTGACCGAAGAGCGTCGCCGCGAGTTGAGCAAGGTCGTGAAGTCGGAAGGCGAAAGCGCAAAGGTGGCAGTGCGCAACCTGCGCCGCGACGCGAACGAGCAGTTGAAAAAGTTGCTGAAGGACAAGGACATCTCTGAGGATGATGAACGCCGGGCACAAGACGAAGTTCAGAAGCTGACCGACAAGTTCGTCTCCGAGATCGAGAAGTTGGTTCAGACTAAGGAAACGGAAATCATGACGGTGTGACGCAACGGCGGCGCCTTGGGCGCCGCCGCTTGCTTTGCATCGTCGCTGGCCGAGGCGGAACGACGAGACAATGACCTATACCAGTTCCACTGTGTGCACCCCGACCGTCACGGACGTGCCGCGGCACATCGCGATCATCATGGATGGCAATGGCCGCTGGGCGCAGCGCAGGCGGCTGCCGCGTGTTGCGGGTCATACGAAGGGGCTCGATGCGGTGCGCACAATCGTCGAGGCGTGTGTGGCGCGTGGCGTCGAATTCCTGACGCTGTTTGCGTTCAGTTCCGAGAACTGGCGGCGGCCGGTTGACGAGGTCTCGTTCTTGATGCGGCTGTTCATCAGCGCGCTCGAGCGTGAAATCGCGCGCCTACATACGAATGGCATCCGGCTGCGCGTGGTCGGCGACTTGTCGATGTTCGAGCCCCGGATCCAGGAGCTTGTGCGCCGCGCGCAAGCTAAGACGGCAGCCAATACCAGATTGACGCTGACCATCGCGGCGAATTATGGCGGCCGTTGGGATATTTTGCAGGCCACGCGCAAGATTGCGCAGCAATGCGTGGATGCCGGCGCGATGCAGAATGTGGATGAAGCGAGCTTCGCGCAACACTTGGCGATGGCGTATGCGCCGGAGCCGGACTTGTTCATTCGCACTGGCGGGGAGCAGCGCGTCAGCAATTTTCTGCTGTGGCAGCTGGCTTATACCGAATTTTATTTCACCGACGTGTTCTGGCCGGACTTTAATGATGCGCAATTGAGTAAGGCGATCGCTTCGTACCGCGAGCGCGAACGGCGCTTCGGGCGCACCAGCGCGCAACTCATCCGGCAGTCGCAAAACGTCGATTCGCTTTCATGCTAAGAACCCGTGTCGTTACGGCGATTGCCCTGCTGGCCGTTTTACTGCCAGTTACGCTGTTTGCCCCGTTGGGTGGTTTCGGTGCGCTGATCGGCTTTGTGCTGGTGTTTGCCGCGTGGGAATGGGCCAAGTTATTGAAGCTGCCGGGCGTCTGGCCGTTCGTCTATGCGGCGCTAGCCGGCGTGGTGCTGGTCGCCTACGTATTCGCGGGCGCGCCGCGCGGTGAAGCGGTATCGCGGGCGGCCGTGGTGTTCTGGATTGCCGCGGCGCCATTCGCGCTGCTGCGCAAGCCGACGTTGGCCGTTGGCGCGTGGCGTGGTTTCCTGCTGGTGGCCGGCCTGGTGTTGTTCGTCGCGTGCTGGCATGCGTTGGTGGCTGCGCGCGCGACTGGCGTCATATTCGTACTATCACTGTTATTGATCGTCTGGCTTGCCGATATCGGCGCATACTTTGCGGGCAGGCGCTTTGGCCGGCACAAGCTGGCGCCGGCGATCAGTCCGGGTAAGACGTGGGAAGGAGTGATCGGCGGATGGCTATCGGTCGTCGTGGTCGCGGCGCTTGCGCTTGCCGCGCATCCGGGCGTGCTGAGCGTGGCCGGCGCGCTGGTCGAGCGTCTCGGCGTCGTGGTCGCGGTGTTCGCGCTGAGCGTGCTGGTCGCCTTCAGCGTCGTCGGCGACCTGTTCGAGTCGCTGTTGAAGCGCCAGGCCGGCGTGAAGGATTCGAGTCAGTTGCTGCCTGGCCATGGCGGTGTGCTGGACCGGATTGACGCGCTGCTGCCCGTGCTGCCGCTGGCGATGCTGCTTTTGAGCTGAAATCATTGATGATGCAACATTGTGTGACCCTGCTGGGCTCGACGGGCTCGATCGGTGATAGCACGCTGGACGTGATCGCCCGGCATCCGGATCGATTTTCGATCCACGCGTTGACCGCGCACCGCAACTGGGAAAAACTCGCTGAGCAATGCTTGCGCTTCGCGCCACACGTCGCGGTGGTCGGCGATGCGCAAACAGCCACGCAGTTGCAGGCGAGGCTGCGCGAGGCGGACTGTGCGACGCGCGTGGACTACGGCCGCGACGCGCTGGCCGCCGCCGCGTCGGACGCCGCTTGCAATACGGTGGTTGCTGCCATTGTCGGTGCGGCTGGACTGGAGCCGACGCTGGCGGCGGCGCGTGCCGGCAAGCGGATCTTGCTCGCGAACAAGGAGGCGCTGGTGATGTCCGGCGCATTGTTCATGGATGCGGTCTATGCCAGTGGCGCCGCGCTGCTGCCCGTTGACAGTGAGCACAATGCAGTTTTCCAGTGCTTTCCGCGCGAGCCTAGTTTGCACGGCGCCGTGACCCGCATCCAGCTCACCGCGTCCGGCGGTCCATTCCGGTTGCGAGAACCGGCTACGCTGGTCGACGTAACGCCGGAGCAGGCGTGCAAGCATCCGAACTGGGTCATGGGGCGCAAGATCTCGGTCGATTCAGCCACGATGATGAACAAGGGCCTCGAGGTGATTGAGGCGCGCTGGCTGTTCGATCTGCGGCCCGAGCAGATTGACGTGTTGATCCATCCGCAAAGCGTGATCCATTCGCTGGTGTCATATGCGGACGGCTCGACACTCGCGCAACTGGGCAATCCCGATATGCGCACGCCGATCGCTCATGCGCTGGCGTTTCCGACGCGAATCGTGTCAGGCGTTGAACAGCTTGATCTGGCGCAGGTGGCGACGCTGACATTCGAGCCGCCTGACTATAAGCGCTTTCCGTGTCTGGCGCTCGCGATGCAGGCATTGCGCGACGGCGGCTCGGCGAGCACGGTATTGAACGCGGCGAACGAGGTCGCGGTCGAAGCGTTTCTTGCGCGACACATCGGATTTACCGCGATCGCGGCAGTCGTTGGCGACGTGCTCGAACAAGTCCAGGCCGATGTCGCCACGACGCTGGACGCAGTGCTTGACGTCGATGCGCAGGCGCGCCGTGCGGCGCAAAAGGCGCTGGCTCGCTACCGTACGCATGGCCAGGCTGGCGTGCGCGGCGTTGCGGTGGCCAGCCAGCTTGGCTGACACGCGTGTTCATTCGGTAGGCCGTGACGTGTGGCATATTGCAGCGAGGATCGCATGAGTTTGCTGATTCAACTGGTTTCGTTCATGGTGGCGATCGGCATTCTGGTCGTCGTACATGAATTTGGCCATTACCTGATCGCGCGCGCCGCCGGCGTCAAAGTGTTGCGCTTTTCCGTCGGCTTCGGCCGGCCGCTGCTGCGCCGGACCAGCCCGGTCACCGGCACCGAGTGGACGCTTTGTGCGCTGCCGCTCGGTGGCTATGTGAAGATGCTCGACGAGCGCGATACCGATACGCCCATCGCTGCGCAGGATCTGCCACACGCATTCAACCGCAAGCCCGTCGGCTGGCGCTTTGCCATCGTCGCCGGCGGACCGCTCGCCAATTTCCTGCTGGCTATCGTACTGCTGGCGGGCGTCTACGCGGGTGGCGTCGATGAGCCGGTGGCCATGCTGGCGGCACCCACTGCCGGTTCGGTCGCGCAACGAGCCGGCTTCGTTGGCGGCGAGACTGTGGTGGCGGTGCGGGCGCCGGACGGGACCACCGAGTCGGTGCGCTCCTGGAGCGATTTACGCTGGAAGCTGCTCGATGCGCAGTTCGACCAGCGCAACATCGTGCTATTGGCCAAGGTGGGTAACGATACGCTCGATTACTCAGTCGATTTATCGCGGGCAGCGCGCCCGGAGCAGGACGAGGATGTTATCGAGCGCCTAGGCTTCGAGCCGGGCGGTAAATTGCGGGTGGCTAGTGTGGAGCCGGGCAGTGCGGCGCAGCGCGCGGGGCTGGCTACGGGCGATGTGGTCGTCGCGCTCGACGGTAAAGCTGTGCAGGGCGCTCATGCGTTCATTGCGACGATCCAGGCCCACGCGCTCAAGCATTTGACGATCACGGTCGAGCGCGACGGCGCGCGCCGCGACATCGACATTGTGCCCGACAAACGGCTTGATGCGGCGGGCGGCAATACGGTCGGCCGCATCGGTGCGGCGATGGCTACGCAGGTGCAGACCGTGGACGTGGAATACGGCTTAACGGAAAGCCTGCAGCTGGGGGCGCGGCGCACGTGGGATATCTCGACCTATTCAGTGCGCATGTTCTGGCGAATGCTTAGCGGCCAAGCTTCGCTGAAGAACTTATCCGGACCGGTCACGATCGCTGATTACGCGAGCAAGAGCGCGCAACTGGGCGCGGCCTCGTTTGCGTCGTTTCTGGCACTGGTCAGCATCAGCCTCGGCGTGCTGAATCTGTTGCCAATTCCGGTATTGGACGGGGGGCATCTGTTATATTATTTGGTTGAAGCCGTGACGGGCAAGGCTGTTTCGGAGCGCTGGCAACTCATTTTACAAAGGGCAGGTCTCGTGTGCATCGTTGCATTGTCTGCGATCGCGCTGTTTAACGATTTGTCACGTCTGATTCATTTCTAAGTCGATGCCATGTACGCGCGGGTGGCGCGGTATGCATTGCAACAGCAAAAACATTGGGGAAGCAAGTTGTTCAAACATCACCGCTTTGTTCCTAAGACGGTTGCAGCTGCGTTGTTCGCGGCATACGGGATAGTTGCGCATGCTACGGTGCCGTTTGTCGTCAAGGACATCCGCCTCGAAGGACTGCAGCGGGTAGAGCCGGGCACCGTGTTTGCCTACTTGCCGGTCAAGCAAGGCGATACGTTCACCGACGACAAGGGTTCGGAAGCCATTCGTGCATTGTATGCGACCGGCTTCTTCAGTGACGTCAAGGTTTTGGCGCAAAACGACGTCGTGGTGGTCAACGTGCAGGAGCGTCCGGCCATCGGCTCGGTCGACTTCGCCGGCATCCACGAGTTTGACAAGGAAAACCTGACTAAGGCGCTGCGCGCGGTCGGCCTGTCCAATGGGCGCTACTACGACAAGGCGCTGGTTGACAAAGCCGAGCAGGAACTGAAACGGCAATACCTGACGCGCGGCTACTACGCAGCGGAGGTGAAGACGACGGTCACGCCGATCGACCGCAATCGCGTGTCGATCCTGCTCTCGGTTGTCGAGGGGCCAAGCGCGAAGATCCGCCAGATCAATTTCATCGGCAACAAGGCGTTCTCGACCAGCACATTGCGTGACGAGATGCAGTTGTCCACACCGAACTGGTTTTCGTGGTACACGAAGGCCGACTTGTATTCGAAAGAAAAGTTGACCGGTGACCTGGAGAACATCCGCTCGTACTACCTGAACCGCGGTTATCTCGAGTTCAATATCGACTCGACGCAGGTATCGATCTCGCCGGACAAAAAAGATATGTATCTGACGGTCACGCTGCATGAGGGCGAGCCGTACAAGGTATCGAGCATCAAGCTCGCTGGCAACTTGCTCGACAAGGAGGCCGAACTCGCGAAGCTTGTGCAGTTGAAGCCGGGCGAGCGATTCTCCGCAGAAAAGCTGCAGGCGTCCACCAAGGCAATCGTCGACAAGCTCGGTGAGTATGGCTACGCGTTCGCCAGTGTGAACGCGCAGCCCGACATCGATCAGGAGCACCATACCGTCAACTTGATTTTGCAGGTCGATCCGAGCCGGCGCGTTTACGTGCGCCGCGTGAACATCACGGGCAACAATAAGACGCGCGACGAAGTGATCCGCCGCGAGATGCGGCAATTCGAGAGTTCGTGGTTCGACAGCCACCGACTTGCGCTGTCGAAGGATCGGGTCAACCGGCTGGGCTACTTCACTGATGTGGACGTGACGACGGCGCCGGTGGAGGGCACGAACGACCAGGTCGATGTCGACGTGAAGGTGACCGAGAAGCCGACCGGCGCGATCACGCTTGGCGCAGGCTTCTCGTCAACCGACAAGGTCGTGCTATCGGCCGGCGTGTCGCAGGACAACGTGTTCGGCTCCGGCACGAGCCTGTCGGTGAACGTCAACACCGCTCGTACGTACCGCACGCTGGCCGTCACGCAGGTCGATCCGTACTTCACGATCGACGGCATCAAGCGGATCACCGACGTCTACTATCGCACGTACCAGCCGCTGTATTACTCGACCAATTCGAGTTTCCGGATCATCACCGCGGGCGGCGACCTGAAGTTCGGCATTCCGTTCTCGGAAGCCGACACCGTGTATTTCGGTGCCGGTGTCGAGCAGAACCGTCTAGACATCGACTCGGCGACGCCGCGGAGCTACATCGATTACGTGAACCAGTTCGGTCGCGTGTCAAATAACGTGCCCGTCACCATCGGTTGGTCGCGCGACGCGCGCGACAGCGCGCTGGTGCCCAGCCGCGGCTACTACACACAGGCGAACGCCGAATACGGCACGCCGATCGGCAAGGCGCAGTACTATAAGGCTGATCTGCAGGCGCAATACTATTATTCGTTTGCCCGCGGCTTCGTGCTGGGCCTGAACCTGCAAGGTGGCTATGGCAACGGGCTCGGCGGCAAGCCGTACCCGATTTTCAAGAACTACTTCGCCGGCGGTATCGGGTCAGTACGTGGCTACGAGCCGAGTTCGCTGGGTCCGCGCGACAAGGCGACAAACGATCCGATCGGCGGCTCGAAAATGATCGTGGGCAACGTCGAGTTGACGTTCCCGCTGCCCGGGACGGGCTATGATCGAACCTTGCGCGTGTTCACGTTCCTCGACGGCGGTAACGTATGGGGGACAGAAGGCAACAGTATCGGCGCGAACGGCTTGCGCTATGGCTACGGCTTGGGCTTGGCGTGGATCTCGCCGATTGGTCCATTGAAGCTGAGCTTGGGCTTCCCGCTGGCTAAGCATGACGGCGATCAATACCAGAAATTCCAGTTCCAGATCGGTACTGCATTCTGACAAACATCCATCGGCTTAAGAGGTGACTTTGCTGACCAGACGATTTTCCCGCTATATCGCAATGGGCGTGCTTGCGATGTCCGCCGGTGGCGCCGCAGTGGCCGCCTACGCGCAAGAGGCACGCATCGCGGCGGTCGATTCGGACCGCATCCTGCGCGAGTCGGCGCCGGCCAAGTCCGCGCAGTCTAAGCTTGAGCAGGAGTTCTCCAAGCGAGACCGCGGCCTGCAGGAGATGGCGCAAAAGCTCAAAGCGATGTCCGACAACCTGGATAAAAATGGTGCGTCGATGTCCCCGTCCGAGCGGCAGCAGCGGCAACGCGACCTCGCCCAGCTCGATACGGACTTCCAACGCAAGCAGCGCGAGTTTCGCGAGGACCTGAACCAGCGTCGCAACGAGGAGCTGGCTGGCGTGCTGGACCGGGCCAACAAGGCGATCCGGCAGATCGCCGAGCAGCAGCGCTATGATCTGGTGGTGCAGGAGGCGGTCTACGTGAGTCCGCGCATCAACATCACAGACCAGGTGCTGAAGGCGCTCGCCAACGGCACGTCGAATTGACTGGGGTATCGTCGCGCATGTCGATGACGCTAACCCAGTTGACGCAACGCTACGGCGGCACAGTCGTGGGCGACGCGGGCCGCATGATCGCGGGTCTCGCGCCGTTGGACAGCGCGGGCCCCGGCCAGCTTGCCTTCGTTGCCAATCCGAAGTATTTGTCGCAGGCCGGCTCGACGCGTGCGGCGGCGGTATTGATCAGCCAGCCGGACCTGGACAAGCTGCAAGCCGAGCATGACGTGACCGGCGCCGCGCCTGGGCCAGCCTTCGTCGTGACACCGAACCCATACGCTTATTTTGCGCGCGTTGCACAACAGTTTGCAGCGGCGGCGCTGCCGGCCGCGCCGGCCGGCATTCATCCCGGCGCGGTGGTGGACCCCGCTGCGAAGGTGGCGGCCAGCGCGACAATCGGCCCCCATGTGACGATCGAGGCAGGCGCGGTAATCGGCGAGCGCGTGCGCATCGACGCGCATGCTTTTGTCGGCCATGGTGCGGTGATCGGCGACGATTCGCGTCTGTATCCGAACGTGACCGTGTACCATGGCTGTCAGCTCGGCGAGCGCGTGATCGTGCATTCAGGTGCGGTGATCGGCGCGGACGGCTTCGGCTTTGCGCCGGACTTCGTCGGCGAAGGTGACGAGCAGACCGGCGAATGGGTGAAGATACCGCAGGTCGGCGCGGTGACGGTCGGCCCGGACGTGGAAATCGGCGCGAACACGACCATTGATCGTGGCGCGATGGCCGATACGGTCATCGAACAGGGCGTGAAAATTGACAACTTGGTGCAGATCGGGCACAACTGCCGGATCGGCGCCTACACGGTAATCGCCGGTTGCGCGGGTATCGCTGGCAGCACGACGATCGGTCAGCACTGCATGATCGGCGGCGCGGTCGGCATTGCCGGCCACGTCACGCTCGCCGATCGTGTGATCGTGACCGCGAAATCCGGGGTGTCCAAATCGCTACTCAAGCCGGGCATCTATACGAGCGCGTTTCCCGCCGTGCCCCACGGCGATTGGAACAGGAGCGCGGCGCTGCTGCGCAACATCGACAAGCTGCGCGAGCGGATCAAGACGCTCGAAGCCGCGCTTGACGCGGGCCATGCGCCGCGCGGCGACGCCGGCGAGTAGCCGTAATACACTGCACGCAATGCGCGACTTAGTCGCGCCGAAACACCATGAGCACTGAAGCAATAAACCTGGACATCCACAAGATTCTCACGCTGCTGCCGCATCGCTATCCGATCCTGCTCGTTGACCGTGTGCTGGAACTCGAACCGCACAAGCGCATTAAGGCACTGAAGAACGTGACGGTCAACGAACCGTATTTCACCGGTCATTTTCCGACGCGGCCGGTGATGCCCGGCGTGCTGATCCTCGAGGCGCTGGCGCAGGCAGCGGCGCTGCTCACGTTTGCCGAGGAGCCGCACGATTCGGACAATACACTGTATTACTTCGTCGGCATCGATGGCGCGCGCTTCAAGCGTGTCGTGGAGCCAGGCGACCAGCTGATACTGAACGTGTCGTTCGAACGGTACATGCGGGGTATCTGGAAATTCAAGGCGCGCGCCGAGGTCGAAGGGACGTTGGCGGCCGAGGCTGATCTGATGTGCACGGTCAAGCAGACGGAATCCGCCGCCTGAGTGCTGGCGTTCTCGTAACGCAAAACGAAGCAAGGGCGAAGGTATGACTTGTATTCATCCCACCGCGATCATCGAAGCGGGTGCGAGCCTGGACGACGCCGTCCAGATCGGCCCGTACGCGGTTATCGGCGCACACGTGCGCATCGGTGCGCGCACGATGGTCGGTTCACACACGGTCATCGAAGGCCATACGACAATCGGCGAAGACAACCGGATCGGCCATTTTGCGGCGCTCGGCGGTGCGCCGCAGGACATGAAGTACGCCGGCGAGCCGACGCGGCTCGAGATAGGCGATCGCAACACGATTCGCGAATTCACGACGATTCACACCGGTACCGCGCAGGACAACGGCGTCACCCGTATCGGCGACGATAACTGGATCATGGCGTACGTGCATATTGCTCACGACTGTCGGGTCGGCAACCATACGGTATTTTCGAGCAATGCGCAAATTGCCGGGCACGTCGACGTCGGTGATTGGGCGATCCTTGGCGGCATGTCCGGTGTGCATCAGTTCGTGCGCATCGGCGAACACGCGTTTCTCGGTGGTGCATCGGCGTTAGTGCAAGACTTGCCGCCCTATGTGATTGCGGCGGGTGAAAAGGCCCAGCCGCACGGCATCAACATCGAGGGGCTGCGCCGTCGCGGCTTCACCGCCGATGCGATTTCTGCGTTGCGGGCCGCGTACCGCACCCTTTATAAAAACGGCTTATCGTTAGACGAGGCGAAAGTGCAGTTGCGTGAGTTGGCGGGGCAGGGCGGCGACGGCGATGAGCCGGTCACGACGTTCCTGCGCTTTATCGAGACCGCCAAGCGCGGCATCATTCGCTGATGCATCGACGATGACGTTACATTCGAGTCCTGTCAAGCTCGCGATGGTGGCGGGTGAGCCGTCCGGCGACCTGTTGGCGGCGTCGTTGCTCGACGGGCTCGCCGCGCGTCTTCCGGCAGGCACCCAATACTATGGGATTGGTGGCCCGCGGATGGCCGCGCACGGATTCGACGCGCACTGGCCGATGGACAAGTTGTCGGTGCGCGGGTATGTCGAGGCACTGCGCCATATCCCGGAAATCCTGCGCATCCGCGGTGAATTGAAGCGGCAGCTGTTGGCCGAGCCGCCAAGCGCGTTCATCGGCGTCGATGCGCCGGATTTCAACTTCTCGCTTGAGGAGGCGCTACGGCATGCGGGTATTCCGACGATCCACTTTGTTTGCCCGTCAATCTGGGCGTGGCGGGGCGGGCGCATCAAGAAAATCGTCAAGGCGGTCGACCACATGCTGTGCGTGTTTCCGTTTGAAACGGCGATTTTGGACAAGGCCGGCGTGGCGTCCACGTATGTCGGTCATCCGCTGGCTGACGCGATTCCGCTGCAGCCGGACCGCCTGAGCGCGCGGCGCGCGAGTGGCTTGCCCCACGAGGGACCTGTCGTCGCGGTGCTGCCGGGCAGCCGCCGTTCCGAGATCGAGTTGATCGGCCCGACGTTTTTTGCGACGATGGACCTGATGCACAAGCGCGAGCCATCGTTGCGCTTTATCGTGCCCGCGCCGAACGCGTCCATCCGCGCGCTGCTGCAGCCGCTCGCGGACCACTACCCGACATTGCCGCTGACGCTGACTGAAGGCAACGCCCAGTTGGCGATGACGGCGGCCGACGCGGTGCTGGTCAAGAGCGGCACCGTGACGCTGGAAGCCGCATTGCTGAAAAAGCCGATGGTGATCTCTTACAAGGTGCCATGGTTAACCGGGCAGATTATGCAGCGGCAAGGCTATCTGCCGTACGTCGGTTTGCCGAACATCCTGGCCGGCCGGTTCGTTGTGCCCGAGATCCTGCAGCATTTCGCGACGCCGGAGGCGCTTGCCGATGCGACGCTGCTGCAACTGAACGATGAGGCGAACCGTCGCACGCTGGTTGAACTGTTCACCGAGATGCACGAACGATTGCGCTGCAACACCGCCGAGCGTGCCGCGGAAGTGGTCGTTGACGTCATCGACTCGGGCCTGTCGGGCAGGAGGCCTCGATGACCGGACGCCGTATGCGTGCGCCTGGCTGCGGTGGCGCGCCTGCTGTTGCGCAGCGCGGGCTGGACTTCGACGATCCGGCCGACCTCGTTTGCGGCGTCGATGAAGCGGGGCGCGGGCCGTTGGCGGGTCCGGTGGTGGCCGCTGCGGTGATTCTCAATCCCGCCGCACCTCGCATTCGCGGGCTCGATGACTCCAAGGCGCTGAGTCCGGCGACGCGCGAAAAGCTGTTCGACCGAATTATTGAACGCTCACTGGCCTATTGCGTCGCGTCGGCAAGCGTCGACGAAATCGATACGCTCAATATCCTGCACGCGACGATGCTGGCGATGCAGCGTGCGGTGCAGGGCCTTGCGCTCACGCCTGCGCTGGTCAAGGTCGATGGCAACCGCTGCCCGGTGCTGTCAGTGCGATCTGAGGCGGTGATTGGTGGCGATGCACTGGTGCCGTCGATCTCTGCCGCGTCGATTCTGGCGAAGGTCACGCGGGACCGGATGATGCATGCGTTGCATGACGAGTTTCCACATTATGGATTTGACGCGCATGTGGGCTATGGCACGCCGCGGCACCTAGCTGCGCTGCGTACCCATGGGCCGTGTGTGCACCACCGGCGCTCGTTTGCGCCGGTGCGCAACGCCTATCTGAGCCTCGGGTTGGGTGCGATGCCTGCGAGCGTGGTGGACGTGCCACCGGTGCGCGCCAGCGCCAGCGACGCTGCAGCGGATACGAGCGCGCAGCCAGCCGCGTGGGACAATGGGCGGCGCGACGACAGTCGTTTGGCTGACGACGCGCCGCCATGCTGAGCTGTGCGACGCTGCCCGCCGGCTGAACCGATGAAAACCATCACATCGCGGGACAATCCGCTGTTCAAGCACCTAAAGGCGCTGACAATCCTTGCACAACAGAAAAAGCGCGGTCAGGCACTGCTCGAAGGCCTGCACTTGGCCGAAGCTTATCTCGATGCGCTCGGCCAGCCGGCGCATTGCGTGCTGACCGAGGCGGCGCTGGCGCAGGTGCAGACCGCGCAGATCGTCGCGCGGCTCGATCCATCGCGGGTCGTGCTGTTTAGCGACGCGCTGTTCTCGCAGTTGTCGACGCTCGTGAACGGGATTGGCATTGCATTCGTGGTAGACGTGCGGCCACGGCCGCTGCCCGAACGCGTCGAGGCCACTTGCGTGGTGCTCGACGGCGTGCAGGACGCCGGCAATGTCGGCTCGATCCTGCGCAGCGCCGCTGCGGCCGGGATCGGCGATGTGTTTTGCTCGCCTGGCACGGCGCACGCGTGGTCGCCCAAGGTATTACGCGCTGGCATGGGCGCGCAATTCCTGCTGCGCGTGCACGAGCAGGTGGGGGCCGCTGACTTGCTGGCACGGCTCGCGGTGCCGGTGTTTGTCACCGATTCGCATGGCGCACAGCTGCTGTACGATGTCGACCTGAGCGGGCCGCTTGCGTGGGTGTTCGGCAACGAGGGCGCCGGTGTGTCGGCCGAGTGGCGCGCCGCGGTGAACCGGCGTGTGACCATTCCGCAGCCCGGCGGCATGGAGTCGTTGAACGTCGCCGCCGCTGCTGCCGTGTGCTTTTTCGAGCAATGCCGGCAACGGCGCGTCGCGTAGCAGCGCGCGCTCAGTACGATTGCCGCTCGAGCTTGATTTCCTGCAGGATCGTCGTCGCGATTTCCTCGATTGATTTGTGCGTCGACGACAGCCATTTAATGCCTTCGCGACGCATCAGCGCCTCGGCTTCATTGACCTCGTAGCGGCAGTTCTCCGGCGCAGCATACTTGCTGCCTGGGCGGCGTTCGTTGCGGATCTCGGCGAGTCGCTGCGGATCGATCGACAGCCCGAAGATCTTGTTGCGATGGGCATACAACGGTGTCGGCAGCTTGCCGCGCTCGAAGTCTTCCGGGATCAACGGGTAATTGGCCGCCTTCACACCGTACTGCATCGCTAGATAGAGGCTGGTGGGCGTTTTGCCGCTGCGCGACACGCCGACCAGAATCACATCCGCATCCTGCAGGTTGCGGTTGCTCTGGCCATCGTCATGCGCAAGCGAGAAATTGATCGCCTCGATCCGGTTCTTGTACTCCTCGGTATCGGCGGCTTGGTGGCCACGGCCGATCGCGTGGGTCGATTGCGTTTGCAATTCCTGTTCTAGCGGCTCGATGAAGGTCTGGAACATATCCATGACCAGCGCGTTCGAGCGTTTGACGATCTCGTTTGAATGGCTATCGACGAGCGTCGTAAAGACGACCGGGCGGCGGCCGTCCAGCGTGGCCGCCTCATTGATTTTCTGGACCGTTGCGTAAGCCTTCTCCGACGAGTCAATGAATGGCACGCGCACAAGGCGGAATTTTTGGTCGAACTGGGACAGGATCGAGTGCGCGAAGGTTTCCGCGGTGATGCCGGTGCCATCGGAGACGATGAATACAGTCGGTGCAGGCATGATGCTTGTCAAGTAGAGCGCCGCGAGGCAGGCCCGGATTTCCGTTGGTCAAAGGGCCTGAGCGGGGATTCTGGGGTTTTTTGCAGAGTAGCACGGTAGAATAGCGGCAACCTGTTTGACAAGCAATTGCAGGCGGTGTCCGCGAAACCGGCGGCAAGCTTTGTTCCATAAGGCCTTGCAGACCGCCGGCGGATGGACGAGGTGTCGCGCGGTGGGCGCAGGGTCCCCCGGCACAGGACGAAGCGATCCTCGCGGCACTCGCGATGGCTTGTCAAACAGGTTGCGCGAGGTGCGTGGCGACTTCCAGTGGAGCTGCGCGCACGGGGCCCACTCGCGCATGCCGGAAATTTTTTACCACTTAGGGGCTTTCATGTCTAACACCGCACATAACGGAGCATACGTCTTACCGTTCGAAGCACTACGAATGACAGATGTCGACTCGGTCGGCGGAAAAAATGCATCGCTGGGCGAGATGATCAGCCAACTGGCTGCGGCAGGCGTTCGCGTACCGACCGGTTTCGCGACGACTGCGCACGCGTTCCGCGAATTCCTTGCTTACAATGATTTGACCGAACGGATCGCCAAGCGCCTTGAGACGCTCGATGTCGACGACGTGAAGGCGCTGGCCGAGGCCGGCAAGGAAATCCGCCAGTGGATCGTCGACGCGCCGCTGCAACCGCGCCTGGATGCGGAGATCCGCGAGCAGTTCGACAAGCTGCAGGCGTCCTCGCCCCAGGAACTATCGTTTGCGGTGCGCTCGTCGGCCACGGCCGAGGACTTGCCTGATGCGTCGTTTGCCGGCCAGCAGGAGTCGTATCTGAACGTCGTGGGCATCGACGACGTGCTGGATCGCATCAAGCACGTGTTTGCGTCGCTGTATAACGACCGCGCGATTTCGTATCGCGTGCACAAGGGTTTCACACACGCCGAGGTGGCGTTGTCCGCCGGCGTGCAGCGAATGGTGCGCTCGGACGTTGGCGCGGCCGGCGTGATGTTCACGCTGGACACCGAATCGGGCTTTCGCGACGCTGTGTTCATCACCGCTAGCTACGGACTGGGCGAGACCGTGGTGCAGGGCGCGGTGAACCCGGACGAGTTCTACGTATTCAAGACGACGCTCGCGCAGGGACGGTATCCGATCATCCGTCGCTCGATTGGCTCCAAGCTGATCAAGATGGAGTTCACGCAGCCGGGCGAGCCGGGCCGCGTGAAGACGGTTGACGTGCCGGCGGAGCAGCGCAACCGCTATTCGATCACCGACGAGGATGTGATCCAGCTCGCCAAGTATGCGGTGATTATCGAGAACCATTACCAGCGTCCGATGGACATCGAGTGGGGTAAGGACGGTCGCGATGGCACGTTGTTCATCCTGCAGGCGCGCCCTGAGACGGTGAAGAGCCAGGCGGCCGGCAAGATCGAGCAGCGCTTCAAGCTGAAGGGCCAGTCGCAGGTGCTCGCGACCGGCCGGGCGATCGGTCAGAAGATTGGCGCCGGTCCGGTGCGCGTGATCCACGATCCTTCCGAGATGGAGCGCGTGCAGCCGGGTGACGTGCTGGTGGCGGACATGACCGATCCGAACTGGGAGCCGGTGATGAAACGCGCGTCGGCGATCGTCACGAACCGGGGGGGGCGTACCTGCCACGCGGCGATCATCGCACGCGAACTCGGCGTGCCGGCCGTGGTCGGCTGCGGTGACGCGACTGATGTGCTGAAGGACGGTGCACTGGTGACGGTATCGTGCGCGGAAGGCGACGAGGGCAAGATCTACGACGGCCTGCTTGAGACAGAGGTGACCGAAGTGCAGCGCGGCGAGTTGCCGAAGATCCCGGTCAAGATCATGATGAACGTGGGCAACCCGCAACTCGCGTTTGACTTCGCGCAGTTGCCGAACGCCGGCGTCGGGCTGGCGCGGCTCGAATTCATCATCAACAACAATATCGGCGTGCATCCGAAGGCGATCCTCGAATATCCGAATGTCGCCCAGGATTTGAAGAAAGCCGTTGAGAGCGTAGCGCGCGGTCACGCGTCGCCACGTGCGTTCTATGTTGACAAGCTGACCGAGGGCGTGGCGACGATCGCCGCGGCGTTCTATCCGAAGCCGGTGATCGTGCGGCTGTCGGACTTCAAGTCGAACGAGTACAAGAAGCTGATCGGCGGTTCGCGCTATGAGCCGGACGAGGAAAACCCGATGCTCGGCTTTCGGGGCGCGTCGCGCTACATCGCCGACGATTTCGCGGCCGCGTTCGAAATGGAGTGCCGTGCGCTCAAGCGCGTGCGCGACGAGATGGGCCTGACCAACGTCGAAATCATGGTGCCGTTCGTGCGCACGCTGGGACAGGCCCAGCGGGTAGTCGAGCTGCTCGCCCAATTCGGGCTCAAGCGCGGCGACAACGGCCTGCGGCTGATCATGATGTGCGAGGTGCCGTCCAATGCGATCCTGGCCGAGCAGTTCCTCGCGTATTTCGACGGCTTCTCAATTGGCTCGAACGACTTGACGCAGCTGACGCTCGGCTTGGACCGGGACTCGGGCATGGAATTGCTCGCCCATGATTTCGACGAGCGCGATCCAGCCGTGCGCTTCATGCTGTCGCGCGCGATCGAAACCTGTCTGCGGTTGGGCAAGTATGTTGGCATTTGCGGCCAGGGCCCGTCGGACCATCCGGATTTTGCTGCGTGGTTGACGAAGGAAGGTATTGCTTCGATCTCGTTGAATCCGGATACGGTGATTGAGACGTGGCAGGCGCTCGCGCAGGCGAACGACGCGCAGACGGACGACGCGAAGGCGGCATGACGCCGCGTCTGCCGGCGGGCCGGACGATACGCCGGCCGCCAGAAACCGCGCGCTGACGCGCGATCGGCTCGCAGCGCGAGCCAGCTTCGTGCTATAAGACACCTCGGTGACGGCACCGGGGTGTTTTTTTATTCAGGGGATCGCGATGGCGGGTTCGGGACTTATCTGGTGGATCGCGACCGGTGCGTTATTGGTGGTCGAGCTGACGACCGGCACGTTCTATCTATTGATGATTGCGCTGGGTTGCGCGGCGGGCGGTGTCGCGCATGGACTCGGCATGCCGGTGGCTGCGCAGCTTGCGCTGGCCGCCCTGGTCGCGCTGGCCGCCGTGACGGCGCTGCGGCGTTCCCGCTATGGTCGTCGGCAGCGCCGCGACGTGCGGGACGCCACGCGGGACGCCGATGTGCTGCTAGACATTGGTCAGACGGTGCGCGTCGAACATTGGGATAACGGCCGGGCACGCATCAACTATCGCGGTGCACAGTGGGATGTCGAGCTTCAGCCCGGCGAGAGCGAGCATGCGCACTGGTATTTGATTCGCCAGGTGCGCGACAACCGGCTCATCGTCGCCGCTCGCCCGGCCGCTCGCTCTTCTTCCACAGTCTGAAGGGATACTACGTCATGGAACTTTCGATTGTCGCACTGGTTTTGTTCGTTGTCGTGGTGGTGATCGCGACGCAATGCGTGAAGATCACACCTCAGCAGCATGCGTGGGTGCTCGAGAGGCTCGGCCGCTATCATGCGACGCTGACGCCGGGCCTAAACATCGTGCTGCCATTCGTCGATCGCGTCGCGTACAAGCATTCGCTGAAGGAGATCCCGCTCGACGTGCCGTCGCAGGTCTGCATCACGCGCGACAACACGCAACTGCAGGTCGATGGCGTACTGTACTTTCAGGTTACCGATCCGATGAAGGCCTCGTACGGTTCGGCGAACTACGTGATGGCGATCACGCAGCTTGCGCAGACGACGTTGCGCTCGGTCATTGGCAAGATGGAACTGGACAAGACGTTCGAGGAACGCGATTTGATCAACCACAGCATCGTGTCCGCGCTCGACGATGCGGCAGCGAACTGGGGCGTGAAGGTGCTGCGCTACGAAATCAAGGATCTGACGCCACCCAATGAAATCCTGCGTGCGATGCAGGCGCAGATTACGGCCGAGCGCGAGAAGCGAGCGCTGATCGCAGCGTCCGAAGGCCGCAAGCAGGAGCAGATCAACTTGGCGTCTGGCGCGCGCGAGGCGGCGATCCAGCAATCCGAAGGAGAGAAACAGGCCGCGATCAACCAAGCCCAGGGACAGGCTGCCGCCATTCTCGCGGTGGCCGAGGCCAATGCGCAGGCGATCCAGAAAATCGCCGACGCCATTCAGTCACGTGGCGGCATGGACGCGGTGAACCTGAAAGTTGCCGAACAGTATGTCAGTGCATTTGGCAACCTGGCCAAGCAAGGCAATACACTGATTGTCCCGGCCAATCTGGCTGATATGAGCACAATGATCGCGTCCGCGCTGAGCATCGTGAAAGCCAAGCGTGACGTGTAACCGAAGCGAGGTGTCGGACAAGCCGTCAGGCGCACGTGCCATATTGTCACACGTGGTGTGCCCCTATGTTGTTTTTCGTCAAACATTAGAGGCTGACTTAGTTGGTAAAAGTTGCCATTGTGTAGCCCGGCGAATAGGACGTCGCAGCGACGTTCTGCCAGAGCGATGAGTGCTGTACGGCGCTGTGCGTTTTTGTGCGAACTATGGTTGGCGAGAAGTGATCTAGAGATTACGTTATTCCACGCCCAACATCCGCTCAACTGAGGTATTTGACGCTTTCACGGTACTGCGTGTTCTCTTCCTGAAGCAGGTATCGGCTCGTAGTGGTCTGCGACATCTGACCCAGATTGTCGCGTACCGTGCGCAGATCGAGGCCGCCGTCGGCTGGCGTGACCTGGTGGTATGCGTCAGCCAGTGCGCCGACGCACGGTCCAATTCATCGGCGCGGTCGGTGAACTCGAGCCGCGCACACAGCCACGTCGCGGTACGGCTAAATATATCCTTGATCGCGTCTTGGAGGGCCGAGCGCGATAGACAGCGACGTTGGTCTTTAAAAGGCATGATTAGCGGCGTGGTTTCGGTCCGGTCGGTCAGCGGGGGCCGGCCACACGCTTGACGATAGCGAGCCAGCTCGGCGGTCAACTCCGGCGACGCCGGCACAATCCGCGCGCGTTTTCCTTTGCCGACGATCTCGAGCCACCATTGGTCGTGCCCCTGCACGCTCAGACGCCGCGAGAAGTTGCCCATTGCTGCGCCAGCGACCGCGGATGCGCAGGCCTTGTAGAAAAGCGTCGTCAGCCAGCAGCAGCGCGCATAGTACGTTTGCTGTGCCCCCGTCTGTTGAGGCAGTTGCTCAATGAAGCGTTTAACTTCCTCTTATAGCGAGAGCTGCAGGTAGCATGTGATGCGTGGTGCCAGCCGTCGGCCGCGTTGACGCAGTTCACGGACAGCTGTACGACGTGCCGCGATTCGTACCGTCGCGCCCGTTTAGGTGGGGCGGCACCATAAGCAATTTGATAGATGGCACGGGGCGCGCTCGGCATAAGCATAAAGATGCTCGCTAGCCATCAGCGCACTGACCTCACGGTGGAGCTTCTTTGTGGCTACCGCTTGCGATGTATGTCAATGGCACGGCGGGATTGTGCTTTTCGGGGAGGGCAGCTTCCGCCAGCCTCTATTTCTGTACAGCAGAAGTTGCTTCGTTATGGCGTTTGCTCGCTCAGGCCATGATATGCCGGCTAAAAATGGGCGTGACTTTGTTAAAGCGCTGTCTGACAGAAACAAGATTAAGTTCATTTCAAGGGTTAGACAATAAATTTAGTTGGAGAGGATTATTTATATCGGTGCAAAATATATTTCTTTAAGCCATATATTGAGCCAAATTGGGGGTGAATTGTTTCGGCTGGTCTTCGTTGATAAATTAATGATCTTAAATGCCAATAGTATTATTCGGCAACGTGCACAGCCCTCTTTATCGCATATAAAGCTGTGGGCCATTGGCAGGCATAGCCATTGCTGAAATAGGTGTACTGGTTTGCTGTGGTGTTCTGAAGGCGATAACGCTGCGGTTTATTGGTAAAAAGAGCGGCGTATCTGTGTAATTAAATTAAGGGCTCGGGTATAAATTAAGGGTAGTGAAGTGATTCCCGCCGTTTTTCAACTCAATGCCCAGCAAAAAGCGGTACGAGTGGCAGGTATGATGCCTGCCCAGCATCATTTTGGAAGTATTGGTCCACTTAGGGCTCGATCTGCTTTCTACCTGGCAAGTTAGCCATCGCCGTCGTGCGTCGTCAGCCCCGGGCCAGCCTTGTGTCTGGATAGGAGAATACAGATGTCTGCTTGCGTGATGGCAGTGACTGATCCGCTCAGTGCGGCTCAAACCGATCAGGGAATTGACCAACGGTTGCCCTTGGCAAGTCCAGTGTATTGTGTAGCGCGCTACACGATGATTGAAGATGCCATTGACATCGCGCAGTTTGAAGCCGCCTTACGTCAGGTAGTGGACGAAGTGGACCATCTGCGGTTGCAATTTGTCGAAAGTGAGGACCGTCTTCGACAATATATTGGTTCACCACAGTGGCCATTGCCGCTGATTGATTTCAGTGGGGAAGCCAATCCTCAGGCGGCAGCCGACGCATGGATGCATGCCGATTGTGAACAGCCGTTCAATGTTTTACACAAACCGCTCTTTCGTTATGCGCTGTTGCATACGGCACCGGATCGGGTGCTGTGGTATCAGCGCTACCACGCGCTCTTGATCGATGTGCACGGCGCTCATCTTATTGCGCAGCGCGTCGCGCACGTGTATCGCATGCTGTATGCGGGCATGTCACCTCCTTTCGAGCAATGGGCGCCCGCATTAGCGTGCGACGCGCAGTCCCCCGCTTCAGCCCTAGGGGCCTGTGATGACGCGTATCGGTTCGAGCGGGATGCGCATTGGCCGGAGCCGGCCACCCTGGCAAGCCGATGTGCGCCGGCGCTGCAGCCGGCACTGCGTCATACCATGGCGTTGCCGTCCCACGCGTTAGGCGATCATGCGGGCGATACCGCGCAATTGACCTTGTTGATAACAGCCGCGATGGCCGCGTATCTGTCTCGGCTGATCGGCGCGCACGACGTGGTGTTGGGCTGCTCCGCCTGGGGGGCGGCTGAGCCTTCTCCGCTCGGTAGTGGCGCCATGATGCCGCTTCGATTGACGGTGCAATTGGGCATGAGCCTGATATCGTTGATGCAGCAGGCTGAGCACGAGATCCAACGCGGGCGGCGGGGCTTATGTGACTCGAGTGACGCGTTGCTGCGCTCAACTAGACTGGCGTCCGGCCAGCCTCTGTTTAGAATCGCTGTTCATGTCATGCCGCTTGACGACGCCCTGACCTTTGGTGAGCTGACCTCGACGACGCATCCTTTGCTCAATGGTCCGGTTGACGATCTGAGGGTCACGGTCTGTCCGCGAGCAGACGACGGTTCGTTACGGATCGACTTTGACGCGAATCCGGCTTGTTATACCGCAGATGAGCTGGTTGCGCATCAACACCGGTTTGTTCGGTTCCTGCAAACGCTGGCCGCGGCTCCAACACAGCCGTTGGGCGACATCGATCTGCTCGATGCGAGCGAGCGGCAGCGACTGCTGCGCGACTGGAACGCAACGGCGGCATCATATCCCGATAACCTAAGCGTGGATCAATTGTTCGAAGCGCAGGTCGAGCGCACGCCGCAGGCGGAGGCTGTCGTGTTGGGCGCGCAGTCAATCACGTACGCTGAACTAGAGCGTCGGGCCAATCAACTGGCGTGGCATTTGCGCACACTGGGCGTCGGACCCGACGTCGTCGTGGGGTTATGCGTGGAGCGCTCGATCGAGATGGTGGTCGGCGTACTGGGCATCTTAAAGGCTGGAGGCGCGTATTTACCGCTGGATCCGAGCTATCCGCGCGAGCGCCTCGCGTACATGATGCAGCAGGCGCGCGCGCCGGTCCTGGTCACACAGTCGTCCCTGCAGCAAGCGTTGCCGCGCACCGCTGTACAGTGCGTGCGCCTGGATACCGACTGGGCGCAGATCGAGGCTGGGCCCGACACGCGTGCGGCCAGCGGTGTTTTGTCTGAGCATCTCGCATACGTGACCTATACGTCAGGCTCAACGGGCCAGCCTAAAGGGGTGATGACCCGGCATCGCGGTGCAGCCAATTACCTGAACTTTTTGGTTCGCCATTATCGTGTCACCGAAAAAGATGTAGTGCTCAATGTCGCGAGTCTGGCCTTTGACGCGTCGGTGCGTGACCTAATCGGCCCACTTATTGCCGGTGCACGCGTCGTGCTGATCCCGACCGCGCACGCTAAGGAGCCGCACCGCTATGTGGATGCGCTCCATGAGCAGCGTGTCACGGCATTGCTCAGTATGACGCCCAGCTTGCTGCGTAGTATCTGTCAGGCGGCTGAACATCGGGGCGTGGGTAGGGCACTGCGCACGATCTTGGTGAGTGGCGAAGCGCTGGACGCGCAGCTTGTCACGCGCGTGCATCAAACGCTCGGCGCGCAGGTGCAGGTGTTCAATCAGTACGGCCCGACCGAATGCACGATGACATCGACCTGGTTTGCGGCCGTACCCGACACACAGGGCGCGGTGCCGATCGGCCAGCCGTTGTCGAATGTGCGCGTGTATGTATTGGATCGACAGCTTAAGCCGTTGCCACCGGGTGTGACCGGCGAGCTATATATCGCGGGCGTGGGCTTGGCACGCGGTTACTTCAATCAGCCCGTGTTAAGCGCTGAGCGCTTTATCGCCAACCCGTTCGGGCACGGCGAGCGGCTGTACCGAACGGGCGACTTGGCCAGATGGCGGGTGGATGGTCAACTTGACTATGTTGGCCGCATCGACGATCAGATTAAGCTGCGCGGCCAACGAGTCGAGCCGGGCGAGATTGAGGCATGCTTGGCCCAGCACCCGCAGGTGCGCGATGCGGTGATGCTTGCGCGCGGCGACGGCGAGGACACGCGACTTGTCGCCTATGTCATTGCTGAATCCGATGCGCCCCTGGCCAGCACGCTGCATGCGCATGTGGCCGCTCGGTTGCCCGATTATATGGTGCCGGCCGCGTTTGTGCGGCTCGATGCATTTCCGTTGACGCCCAATGGCAAGCTCGACCGGCGTGCGCTGCCGGAGCCTGATATCGATGCGCTCGTGCACCAAGCGTATGAAGCGCCGCAAGGCGAGCTTGAGACGACGCTGGCTGAGATCTGGGCGGAGCTATTGGGTGTGAAGCAGGTCGGTCGGCACGACAGCTTCTTTGCGCTCGGCGGTCATTCTTTGTTGGCGGTGCGTTTGATGAACCGGGTGAGTGCACTCGGTGCCGATGTGCCACTGGCGACGCTGTTCGCATCACCGACGCTCGCTGCATTCGCTACCGCGGTTGAGGCGCAATGGCATCACGGCACCGATACGCTGCCTGAGATCACGCCGGTGTCGCGAGAAGGCCATTTACCGCTGTCGTTTGCGCAGCAACGGCTATGGTTTCTCGCGCAACTCGACGGTGTGAGTCGCACCTATCACATGCCGCTCGCGTGGCGTGTGCACGGGCCGCTGAATCGAGCCGCATGGCAGCAAGCGCTGGATGCGCTCCTTGCGCGTCATGACGCGCTGCGCTCGGTGTTCGTCAGCGTCGAGGGCCAGCCGCAAGTTCAGCTGCTGCCCGCCGACACAGGCGTGCCGATGAGCTGGCATGACTTGCGTGATGTGCCCGATGCGCAGGCTCAACTGGTGCGACTGAGCGCCGAGGCTGCACAAGCGCTGTTCGATCTGGCGCACGGGCCGTTGCTGCGCGCGTGCGGGATTCAGTTGTCGGATGACGAGCACGTGCTGGTGCTGACGCAACATCACATCGTGTCAGACGGCTGGTCGATCGGGGTGCTGGTGCGGGAATTGAATGCGCTATACACGGCCGCCTGTAGAGGCCAACCGGATCCGTTGCCGCCATTGGCAGTTCAGTATCCGGATTATGCAGCGTGGCAGCGACAGTGGCTCATGGGCGAGCGGCTGCAGGCGCAAAGCGACTATTGGCGTGCGACGCTGGCCGACGCACCGGTGCTGCTGGGGCTACCGACCGATCGGCCGCGTCCGGCGCAACAGTCGTTTGCCGGCGCACAGGTGCCGGTGCGCATTGATGCGGCCACCACGCAAGCGCTCAAGCGCTTAAGCGCGGAGCATGGCACGACGCTATTTATGACGATGATTGCCGCATGGAGTGCGGTACTCGCGCGCCTGTCGGGCCAGCACGACGTGGTTATCGGCACGCCCAGCGCTAATCGTAACCACCGCCAGATCGAGCCGTTGATTGGTTTTTTTGTCAATACGCTGGCGTTGCGCGTGGATTTGTCGGGCGAGCCCGATACCGCCCAGTTGCTCGCGCGCGTGCGGCGCGCGACGCTGGACGCGCAAGCGCATCAGGACCTGCCGTTCGAGCAAGTGGTGGAGATTGCGCAACCGCCGCGTCGAATGAATCATACACCGCTGTTCCAGGTGATGTTGGCGTGGCAGAGCAATGAGCCAGACGAGTGGTGCCTACCCGGGCTCACGGTCACGCCGGCTGAGCTGGAGTATGACGTCGTGAAGTTCGATCTCGAGCTGAACTTATCTGAGGCAGGTGAGGAGATCATCGGCAGCTTAGGGTATGCGACGGCGTTGTTCGATCAATCCACGATCGAGCGGCACGTCGGGTATCTACAGACGATGTTGCAAACAATGGTGGCTCGCCCACAGCAGCCGGTGGCCACGCTTGAGCTGCTGTCACCGGCCGAGCGCCAATTGCTGCTGCAGACATGGAATGCGACGCAGCAGGCGTATCCGTCGCACTGGTGCGTGCACCAGCTATTCGAAGCGCAGGTCGAGCGTACGCCCGAAACACCGGCGCTGGTGTATGAGGAACAAACGTTCAGCTATGCGCAGCTGAACGCACAGGCCAATCGCCTCGCACACCAGCTGATTGAGTGGGGTGTCAGGCCAGAGACCCGGGTGGCGATCTGTGTCGAGCGCTCGTCGGCGCTGGTCGTGGGGTCGTTGGCGATTCTGAAAGCGGGCGGGGCGTATGTGCCGCTCGATCCAGCCTATCCGGGCGAGCGGCTCACGCATATGTTGCAGGATGCGGCACCCAAGATCGTGCTGGCCGATGCGGCGGGCCGCGCCGCGCTGGGTGAGGCGGCCTTGGCTCATCGCACGGTGCTCGATCCAAACACGTTACCCCATCAGGCTGAGACAAATCCGTCAGTGCCAGGCCTGAAGTCCCGACATCTGGCGTACGTAATCTATACATCTGGCTCCACCGGCACGCCGAAGGGTGTGATGGTTGAGCATCGCAATCTTATTAATCTTTGTACATGGCATGGTCGTACGTTCAACGTGCAGAAGGGTTGTCGAAGCGCACTTACTGCAGGTGTGGCGTTTGACGCGAGCGTGTGGGAGCTTTGGTCAGGCCTAATTGGTGGGTATGAGTTTGTAATTCCACCTCGCACTATATCTAAGGACGTTTCAGCTTTGTTGCAATGGTGGCAACAACAGAATTTAAATGCGTCTTTCCTGGTCACGCCGCTAGCTGTTATGGCATTGGCTGATCAGAGAATGCCAAACAGTTTGCGTTATTTATTCACGGGAGGTGAACGTTTCCCTCATTTAAGACAAGTACTGCCTGCTGGGCTTACGTTGGTGGATCTCTATGGTCCGGCCGAAACAACGGTTGTAGTGGCTTGTGGGCAGTTGAGTACAGCAGATAGTCGGTCTTATATTGGTGGCCGCCCTATCGCGAACACACGGATTTATTTGCTGGATTGCTACGGGCAGCCGGTGCCACTGGGTGCGGTCGGCGAGTTGTATATTGGTGGCGCAGGCGTCGCACGCGGTTACCTGAAACGCCCAGAGTTAACCGCCGAGCGCTTTGTGCCGGATCCGTTTTCAGATGACGCGGGTGCGCGGCTGTATAAGACCGGGGATGTAGCGCGTTATTTACCGGACGGCAATCTAGAGTTCTTGGGGCGCAACGATGACCAAGTCAAGATACGCGGCTTTCGCATTGAGCCGGGTGAGGTTGCGGCGTGCCTCGTGCAACACCCGCAAGTGCGCGACGCGGTGGTGGTAACAACAGGTGAGGGCGTGGATAAGCGGCTGGTTGCGTATGTGCAGGCCGAAGCGGACGAGCAACTGGCGAGCACGCTGCGCGCACAGGTGGCGGCGAGGCTGCCCGAGTATATGGTGCCCAGTGCGTTTGTGCGGCTCGATGCGTTTCCGCTAACACCCAACGGCAAGCTTGATCGGCGTGCACTGCCGGCACCGGATGACGCCGCGCTGGCGCATCAAGCATATGAAGCGCCGCAAGGCGAGCTCGAGACGACGCTGGCTGAGATCTGGGCGGAGCTATTGGGTGTCGAACGTGTGGGTCGGCACGATAGCTTCTTTGCGCTCGGCGGTCATTCTTTGTTGGCGGTGCGTTTGATGAACCGGGTGAGTGCACTCGGTGCCGACGTGCCACTGGCGACGCTGTTCGCATCACCGACGCTCGCTGCATTCGCTACCGCGGTGGATGCGCAATGGCATCACGGCACCGATACGCTGCCTGAGATCACGCCGGTGTCGCGAGAAGGCCATTTGCCGCTGTCGTTTGCGCAGCAACGGCTATGGTTTCTCGCGCAACTCGACGGTGTGAGTCGCACCTATCACATGCCGCTCGCGTGGCGTGTGCATGGGCCGCTGAACCGAGCCGCATGGCAGCAAGCGCTGGATGCGCTCCTTGCGCGTCATGACGCGCTGCGCTCGGTGTTCGTCAGCGTCGAAGGCCAGCCGCAAGTTCAGCTGCTGTCCGCCGACACAGGCGTGCCGATGAGCTGGCATGACTTGCGTGATGTGCCCGATGCGCAGGCTCAACTGGTGCGACTGAGCGCCGAGGCTGCACAAGCGCCGTTCGATCTGGCGCACGGGCCGCTGCTGCGCGCGTGCGGGATTCAGTTGTCGGATGACGAGCACGTGCTGGTGCTGACGCAACATCACATCGTGTCAGACGGCTGGTCGGTCGGTGTGCTGGTGAGGGAATTGAATGCGCTATACACGGCCGCCTGTAGAGACCAACCGGATCCGTTGCCGCCATTGGCGGTTCAGTATTCGGATTATGCGGCGTGGCAACGGCAGTGGCTCTCGGGTGAGCGGCTGCGGGCGCAAAGCGACTATTGGCGTGCGACGCTGGCCGACGCACCGGTGCTGCTGGAGCTACCGACCGATCGGCCGCGTCCGGCGCAACAGTCGTTTGCCGGCGCACAGGTGCCGGTGCGCATTGATGCGGCCACCACGCAAGCGCTCAAGCGCTTAAGCGCGGAGCACGGTACGACGCTATTTATGACGGTGCTCGCCGCATGGAGCGCGGTACTGTCACGGTTATCGGGCCAAGACGACATAGTCATTGGCACGCCCAGCGCCAATCGCGGACATGCTGCGATCGAGCCGTTGATTGGCTTTTTTGTCAATACGTTAGCGTTGCGTGCCAACTTATCCGGCGATCCCAATACGAGCGAACTGCTCGCGCGCGTGCGGCGCGCGACATTGGACGCACAGGCGCATCAGGATCTGCCGTTTGAGCAAGTGGTCGAGATCGTGCAGCCGCCGCGTCGAATGAATCATACGCCGCTGTTCCAGGTGATGTTGGCGTGGCAGAACAATGAGCCAAACGAGTGGCGTCTACCTGGGCTCACGGCCACGCCGGCTGAGCTGGAGTATGACGTCGTGAAGTTCGATCTCGAGCTGAACGTGTCTGAGGCAGGTGACGAGATCATCGGCCGCTTAGCGTATGCGACGGCGCTGTTCGAGCGATCCACGATTGAGCGGCACGTCAGATATCTAGAGACGATGTTACGCGCCATGGTGGCTAGCCCACAGCAGCCGGTCGCAACGCTTCAGATACTGGGGCCGGACGAGCGTCAGTTGCTACTGCAGACACGGAATGCGACGCAGCAGGCGTATCCGGCACATCGGTGCGTGCACCAGCTATTCGAAGAGCAGGTCGAGCGCACGCCTGAGGCGACGGCGCTGGTGTTTGAGGACCAAACGTTCAGTTATGCGCAGCTGAACGCACAAGCCAATCGCTTGGCACACCAGCTGATTGAGTGGGGTGTCAAGCCAGACACCCGGGTGGCGATTTGTGTCGAGCGCTCGCCGGCACTGGTCGCGGGGCTGTTGGCGATTTTAAAAGCGGGTGGCGCCTATGTGCCGCTCGATCCGAGCTATCCGAGTGAGCGCTTGGCGCATATCCTCGCTGATGCGGCACCGAAGATTGTACTCGCGGATGCCGCTGGGCGTGCTGCATTGGGCGAGGCGGTGCTCGCCGAATGCACGGTGCTCGATCCGGCCACCCTGCCAGCGTTGCCGGACACGAATCCGTCGATCGCCGCGCTGACGGCCCGGCATCTGGCGTATGTGATCTATACGTCGGGCTCGACCGGCACGCCCAAGGGCGTGATGGTCGAACATGCGCAAGTGGTGCGGCTGTTCGAGGCGACGCAACCGTGGTATGGCTTTAACGAGCATGATACTTGGTGCCTGTTTCACTCGTTTGCGTTCGATTTCTCGGTCTGGGAGCTGTGGGGTGCACTGCGTTATGGTGGCAAGCTTGTCATCGTGCCCCATTCGATTGCCCGCTCTGCCGACGCTTTTTACCAGTTGATCTGTGAGCAGGGTGTCACCGTATTAAATCAGACCCCCAGTGCATTTAAGGCATTGATGGCTAGCCAAGCACATAGCGCTTTATCGGATCAATTGCGCTATGTGATCTTAGGCGGGGAGGCGCTGGAGCCGACGCTCTTACAGGCGTGGTATGCGACGCACGATGAGCATCATCCGCAATTGGTCAACATGTATGGGATTACCGAAGCGACCGTGCATGTGACGTATCGGCCGCTTCGGCAGCAAGACAGCGAACAAGCGGGCAGTCCGGTGGGCATACGGATTCCGGACCTGACGATCTATCTGCTGGACGCGCATGGGCAGCCGGTGCCGCTGGGTGCGGTCGGCGAGCTGTATATTGGTGGCGCAGGCGTCGCACGGGGCTATCTAAACCGTCCAGCGCTGAGCGCTGAGCGCTTTGTGCCGGATCCATTCTCAGATGAAGCGGGTGCACGGCTGTATAAGACCGGGGATGTGGCGCGGTATTTACCGGACGGCAACCTAGAATTCTTGGGGCGCAACGATGAGCAAGTGAAGATCCGCGGCTTTCGGATTGAACCGGGAGAGATTGCGGCGTGCCTCATACAACACCCGCAGGTGCGTGATGCGGTGGTGCTGGCAACCGGTGAAGGCTCGGATAAGCGGCTCGTGGCGTATGTGCAAGCCGAAGCGGATGAGCAATTGGCGAGCACACTGCGCGCACAGATGGCGGCGAGGCTGCCCGAGTATATGGTGCCCAGTGCGTTTGTGCGACTCGATGCGTTTCCGCTGACGCCCAACGGCAAGCTCGATCGGCGCGCACTGCCCGCACCGGATGACGCCGCGCTGGCGCATCAAGCGTATGAAGCGCCGCAAGGCGAGCTGGAGACGACGCTGGCTGAGATTTGGACCGAGCTATTGGGTGTCAAGCAGGTGGGCCGGCACGACAGCTTCTTTGCGCTCGGGGGCCACTCGCTGCTGGCGGTGCAGCTCATTGAGCGTCTGCGGCGTCAGGGCTTGAGTGTGTCGGTGCGGGCGCTATTTGAGGCACCGACGCTCAGCGCGCTGGCGCAGACGTTGGGTCAGCGTCGTGACGTGGTGGCGCCGCCCAACGCGATCACACCCGACACCACTGCGATTACGCCGTCGATGCTGCCGCTCATTGAGCTGACGCAAGCGGACATCGACAAAATTGTCAAGCAGGTGCCCGGTGGCGTAGCCAATATCCAGGACATTTATGCGCTGTCGCCGCCGCAAGACGGGCTGTTGTTTCACCATCTACTCGCGCGCGACGGCGATCCTTATTTGCTGATGCTGCAACTGGCCTTTGACACGCGAGCGCGGCTTGACCAGTATCTGCACGCGCTGCAGCAGGTGATCGATCGCCACGATATGTTGCGTACCGCGTTCGTGTGGGAGGGGCTGTCCACGCCCGCGCAAGTGGTGTGGCGCCACGCGCGGTTGCCGGTCACCGAGCTGACGTTAGACGTAGGTGACGGGCCGATCGCGGAGCAAATGGCGCGGCGCTTTGATCCGCGTCACACGCGCTTGGATCTGACGCAAGCGCCGCTGCTGCACTGTGCGATCGCCCAGGATAATGAGGGGCGCTGGCTGCTCATGCAGCGGTTGCATCATTTGATTGATGACAATACAACTCTCAAAATGGTACAGAATGAGGTGCGGGTCGTCCTTGAAGGTCGAGGTGACACCTTGCTGCCGGCGCAGCCGTTCCGCAATTTGGTCGCGCAAGCCAGGCTAGGGGTGAGTGAAGAAGCGCATGCGCGCTTCTTCACCGAGCTGCTCGCGGACGTGGAGCCGACCTTGCCGTTTGGGCTCGCGCAGGTCCGGCGCGACGGCAGTGAAGTGAGCGAGTCACACTGGAGGTTGCCACCGGCATTGAACGATCGGCTGCGTGCGCATGCGCGACACTTGAGCGTGAGCTTAGCATGCCTGTGCCATCTGGCGTGGGCGCAGGTGCTCGCCCGCGCGAGCGGCCAACAACGCGTGGTGTTTGGCACCGTGCTGTTTGGGCGGATGCAAGCCGGTAGCGGAGCCGATCGTGCGATGGGGCTCTTTATCAATACGCTGCCGCTGCGCGTGGATTTGGACGGCAGTGTACAGGCCGCCGTGCACGCGACGCATGCGCGGCTGGCGGCGTTGCTCGAGCATGAGCATGCGTCGCTGGCGCTCGTACAGCGCTGTAGCGGCGTGCCGGTCGATATGCCGCTCTTTAGTGCGCTGCTCAATTACCGGCACAATGCGATGGACTCAGGCGAGCGCAGCGGGCTACCAGGGGTGGAGCTGCTCGGCGCGCAGGAGCGTACCAATTACCCGCTGACACTGTCGGTGGACGATGATGGGCAGTCGTTGGGGCTGACCGCCCAGAGCGTGCCGTCGCTGGAGCCTGAGCGAGTATGCGCATATATGCAGCAGGCGCTGCACAGCTTGGCCGACGCGCTCGAGGCGACGCCCGACATTTCAGTACAGCAGCTGCAGGTGCTGCCTGAGGCGGAGCGCCAGTTGCTGCTTGAGACATGGAATGCGACGCAGCAGGCGTATCCAAAACATCGGTGTGTGCACCAGCTATTCGAAGCGCAGGTCGAGCGCACGCCCGAGGCACCAGCGCTGGTGTTTGAAGACCAAACGTTGAGCTATGCGCAACTGAATGCCCGGGCCAATCGCCTTGCGCACCAACTGATCGAGTTGGGCGTCAAGCCCGATGCGCGCGTGGCCATCTGCGTGCAGCGCAGTCCCGCGCTGGTCGTAGGATTGTTGGCAATTTTAAAGGCCGGTGGGGCCTATGTGCCGCTTGATCCGAGCTATCCGAGCGAGCGCTTGGCGCACATCCTCGCCGATGCGGCACCGAACATGGTGCTGGCGGATGCGGCCGGGCGTGCCGCGTTGGGCGAGGCGGCGCTCGCCGAGTGCACGGTGCTTGATCCGGCTACCCTGCCGGCGTTGCTGGACACGAATCCATCGGTAGCCGAGTTGACGGCCCGGCATCTGGCGTATGTGATCTATACGTCCGGCTCGACTGGCACCCCGAAGGGCGTGATGGTCGAACATGCCCAAGCCGTCAATTTTTTGTGCTGGGCGGTGCAAACCTTTACGCCCTTGGAGACGCAACATACGCTATTTGCCACCTCAATCAGTTTTGATTTGTCCGTCTACGAGTGTTTTGTGCCGCTCGCGCAAGGCTCGACCGTTCACTTGGTCAAGGACGCATTGGCGCTAATGCATCAGACGCAGCCTGTGTCACTGATTAATACGGTGCCTTCTGCGCTACAGTCCCTGCTGGCGCATCGGGCTAACTTATCTTCGGTCACCACGATGAACCTGGCGGGTGAGTCGCTGACAGCGCGCTTCATTGAGCAAATCTTTGAGCAAACGCCCATCCAGCGTCTCTGTAACCTTTATGGACCTTCGGAGAGCACCACCTATTCGACGTGGCGGCCGATGCAGCGTGGTGAGGCATGGATTGAGAGCATCGGCCGGCCGATTGCGAACACGCGCGTTTATCTGCTCGATGCGCACGGCCAGCCGGTGCCCCTGGGTGCGGTCGGTGAGTTGTATATTGGTGGTGCCGGGGTGGCCCGTGGCTATCTGAACCGCCCGGCGTTGACCGCTGAGCGCTTTGTGCCGGATCCGTTCTCCGATGAAGCGGGGGCACGGCTGTATAAGACCGGAGATCTGGCGCGTTATTTACCGGACGGCAATTTGGAGTATTTGGGGCGCAACGATGAGCAAGTGAAGATCCGCGGCTTTCGGATTGAACCGGAAGAGATCGAAGCGTGCTTAACGGCGCACCCGCGGGTGCGTGATGCGGTGGTGTTGGCAACAGGCGAAGGTCAGGATAAACGTCTGGTCGCATATGTGGTGGCCCAGCCCGATGAAGCCTTAGTCAGTACCTTGCGGGCACATGTCTCGGCTCGCCTGCCTGAGTATATGATACCCAGTGCGTTTGTGCGGCTCGATGCGTTTCCGCTGACACCCAGCGGCAAGCTGGATCGGCGCGCACTGCCGGCACCGGATGACGACGCGCTGGCGCATCAAGCGTATGAAGCGCCGCAAGGCGAGCTCGAGACGACGCTCGCGGCGATTTGGGCCGAGCTATTGGGTATCGAACGTGTCGGCCGGCACGACAGCTTCTTTGCGCTCGGCGGGCACTCGCTACTGGCGATGCGCCTGATGAGCCGTGTTCGTGATGTGCTAGGGGTGGAACTTGCCATTCGCACACTGTTCGAGGCTCCCACCCTCGCAGGCTTGGCACAACGTTTAGTCGAGCAGCCGGGAAGCCAGAAAAGCCAGGAAAGCTCATTTAGTGTGCTGCTTGCGCTCAAGCCCCAAGGTAGTCGTCCTCCTCTTTTTTGCATCCATCCGGGCATGGGATTGAGTTGGAGCTATATGAGTTTATCCCCTCACCTAGATAACGATCAGCCCCTCTATGGCCTGCAAGCCCGCGGATTCGACGGGGCACGACCGCTTGCTCCCACGATTGAGGCAATGGCCTCAGACTACCTTGAGCAGATTCGTCGCATTCAGCCTCAAGGACCGTACCACCTATTAGGGTGGAGCCTGGGAGGCATCGTGGCTCACAGCATGGCGGCGCAACTGGAGCAGCACAAAGAGTCAGTGGCGCTATTGGCGTTGTTGGATAGCCATCCCCGCCCTGGCTTATTGGATGATGTGCCCGAATTCGATGAAGCGACCCATTATGCTGCGCTGGTTGCTCAGTACGGTGAAAAATTAATTTCGGCCATGGACGAACCGTTACGCAGGAATGCCTGGGAAATCGCAAAAAATCATTGCCGTATTTTGAAAAACTTTTCTCCGCCCATCTATGGTGGCAACGCACTTTTTTTACATGCAACCCTCGTGGAAAATCAGTCCCACACGCCCGTACCTCGCGATGCATGGAAACCTTATGTGGGCGGGAATATAGAGATTTACGATATACATTGCGTCCATAGAAAGCTGCTCGAGCCGGAACCAGCCGCTGCGATCGGTCGTGTGATAGCGGGTAAGCTGAATAAATTGGCAGATCAACGGCGCGAATTGGCGTAACCTGCGACACAAGCTTGATGCCTGGCACAAGTGTCTATCTCCGGAAAGTGAAGAGGCTTTCGTATGAGTGACGTATTGGAGGATTCAAATGGGCTATTCGTAGTGCTCGTGAATGCCGAGTATCAACATGCGCTGTGAATCGCGCTTGGCAGTCCGTGGCAAAAACGGGTTCGTCGAAAGCTTCAACGGCAATCTGCGCGACGCATTGCTGGACCGCAAAGGGTTTCGCAGTCGTGCCGGGGCCAAGGTACTTATCGAACGCTGGCGGCAGTTTTACAAGGAGCGCCAGCCCCATAGCGCGCATCGCTACCAACCTCCGGCCATGGTCCGCCGAGCCTAGCTGAATTCCAATAATATCGACGTGAGACTCACTGCCTGATTGGTTACAAGTTCCGCCGTAGACCAGACTCATCCGCAGGTTGTGGCCGGTGCTGCACAGCACCGCGTGTATTGCATCGCCCAGCGCACCCTTAAGGTTCCCTGTCAGTGTCCCCCATAGACCGCTATGAGCGGGTAGTGCCGATGGGGATGCGGATCGGCCGGCAGACGTTGATGAGGACGGGAAGCTATACTAACTTGCCAAGCAGAGACACAGCAAGCTCATTGGCCGTCTATCTTCGGACGGATGGCTCTTCAAAATTTAGCTACCTTACGCGGTTCTGGATAGCTGCAGCCAACGCTCCGAAGGTCCGTCAATCCGTTACGCGCTCACGATCCTGACATTGTTGGCGCAACCAAAAGTAGAAGGGGCGGGCAGCGTCGCGGCGCACGCCGCTAGCGCGTCGTGTTTTTCAGCAGTTGTGCCTTTTCGCGTTGCCAGTCGCGCTTCTTTTCGGTCTCGCGCTTATCGTGCAGCTTCTTACCCCGGGCCAGGCCGATTTCACATTTCACCCGTCCATTCTTGTAGTGGAAGTTCAGTGGCACCAGCGTATAGCCGCGCTGCTCGACCTTGCCGATTAGCTTACGGATCTCATCGGCGTTGAGCAGCAGCTTGCGCGTGCGGACCGGATCCGCGTGCACGTGCGTCGAGGCGGTCTGCAACGGGCTGATGTGCGTGCCAATCAGGAATAGTTCGCCGTTGCGGATCACGACGTAGCCTTCCTTAATCTGGCCGCGCCCGGCGCGCAGCGCTTTAACCTCCCAGCCCTCCAGCACGAGCCCCGCCTCGTAGCGTTCCTCGATGAAGTAGTCGAAGAATGCTTTCTTGTTGTCGATGATGCTCATGAATGGGTTTGACCAACTCGGATAAAATTACGATTTTAGCAAAGCGACCCGGCGCCGAAGGCCGCGTCGCGTCCGCGCGTGCTCCGGGCTCGCCGCGACGCACGTGGCATCACGCGCCTCCTCGGTGCCCTTTTATGGCAGACGTCCAGAAAACTGTGTTGATTCGTTATTCCGCCGAACGCATGTTCGACCTCGTGACTGACGTCGCCGACTACCCGAACTTTCTGCCTTGGTGCGGCGGCGTCGAGATCCGTCATCAGGACGAAACAAGTATGGAAGCACGGATCGACATCCGCTTCAAGGGGATTCATCAGCATTTCGCTACGCATAACACGCAACGCCGCCCGGAACGGATCGATATGGAGTTCACCGAAGGGCCTTTCAAGCGGTTCACTGGCTATTGGAATTTCATCCCGCTGCGAGACGATGCGTGCAAGGTCGAGTTCGCGTTGCACTATGAGTTTTCCAGCATCATTTTGGAGAAATTGATCGGACCGGTGTTCAATCACATCGCAAACACGTTCGTCGAATCGTTCGTCAAGCGGGCCGGAGAACGCTATGGCAAGCGTTGATCCGCGGCTGCCGGGCGGCGATGGCGGCGCCATGCTCGAGGTGCAAGTGTGTTATGCGCTCCCTGACACCCAAACGCTCGTCGATGTGCGGTTGCCGCCCGGCGCGACGCTGCGTGAAGCCATCGACGCTAGCGGGATCGTCACGATGCATCCGCAGATCGACCTGGCTCAGCAGCGCGTTGGTGTGTTCGGACGCATCCGCGCGCTGGACTCGGCACTCGAGAATGGTGATCGCGTCGAGATCTATCGGCCGTTGACCGTCGATCCGAAGCTCGCACGGCAGCGCCGCGTCGATAAGGCTCGCCACAGCGGCTCGCTTGAAGGACGCAAATGGCGCGCAAAAGACGCGCGCTGAAGCGCGCCGCGTTTGATGCGTCCTCGTCAGCGGCGGTCGACACGTTAGTGCGCCGAGACTGGCGCGTCCTCTTCGATCGCATGCCGCGACTAGCCCGGGCGCGACGGCTGACGCGCGTGCTGGCGGACTGACCAGCTCACGCCCGCAACCAGCAGCACGATCGCGCCCCATTCGAGCGCGCGCGGCCAACGCTGCGCGTAGATGAATCCGTACACGAGCGCGAACAGCGTCTCGAACACAATCAACTGGCCCGACAGTGTCAAGGGCAGGCGTTTTGCCGCAGCGTTCCACAACGCATTGCCCCACCATGAACAGCCGATGGCGATGGCTAGGTTAAGCGCCCAGAATAGTTGCCAGCGCCCGGCATCGAGCGCCGGCTCCCCGACTGCGCTACCCGGCCCCAGCAGCAGCCCGGCCCATAGCAGCGCGCCGAGCACGCCGGTGATAAGGCCCGAGGCAATCGACCATTCGTTGCTGTCGAAATGTCCTGCCTTGCGCAGATAGCGCGCATTGGCGACGGCAAACCAGGTCCACGCCGCCAGGGCGCCCGCGGCGCACAACACACCGGCGATCCGGCTCGCGATCGTGCCGTGCGTGGCGGCCGGTGCGGTGAAGACGTCGATGTTGATGCAGGCGATGCCGGCGGTGATCATTAGCAGTGCAAGCGCAAGCCGCCGCAGTGGAACTGCATCGTGATCGGTGCGTCCGGCCAGTGTGACGGTCAACGGCAGCACGCCAACGATCAGCGACGATGGCGCAACGCCGACCAGTTGTACCGCTGCGGCGACCAGGATGTAATAGACAACGTTGCCTGTAAGCGCGAGCCTGATGAGCGCCATGAGATCCGCGCGCGTGAGCTTGGATAGCAGCCGGCGCGCGTTGGGCAGCGCGACCGCGACCGACACCAGGCCGTACAATAGATAGCGTCCGGCGGCCAGCAGCAATGGCGAGAAGTCCGGCAACAGGCTCGGGCCGAGAAATACGAAGCCCCACATCGCGCCCGCTAGCAGGCCGTATATCACCCCACGTTGCATTGCTGGCCCCTTGTCATCGTTGGCTGCGCCGCGCCCCGGTTGCGTGCGCCCGTCTTCTATGCTGCATATGCGGCTGCGCCGTTTTTCGTGTCGCATCCCGGTGGTGTGCGAGCGAAGCGGCGGGCGTGGGCAAACACTGAAGGCGCGCAGCATAACATGCGGCGCCGTTTGGCCCACTTGCCAAATCCTCCAGTCGGCGCGATGCGCACGGCGGCTCGGGCTTAAAAAGGGGACGCGTGCGTAACTGGCTGTTCGGACAGTGAAAATCCAGGAAACTATCGGTATAATCCGATTTTGCGCCTATAGGATTTGCCATGCGTCTGATCCAAAAAGCACTCACATTCGATGACGTGCTCCTCGTGCCGGCGTACTCGAACGTACTGCCGCGTGACACCAGTCTCAAAACCCGCGTGACTCGCAATATCTCCCTGAACATGCCGCTGATTTCCGCGGCGATGGACACGGTGACCGAAGGACGGCTTGCAATTGCAATGGCGCAGCAGGGCGGAATCGGCATCGTGCACAAGAACCTGACACCGGCCGAACAGGCGCGTGAAGTTGCGAAAGTCAAGCGGTTCGAGTCCGGCGTGTTGCGAGATCCGATCACCGTGCCGCCCGATATGAAGGTGCATGACGTGATTGCGCTGTCGCGCCAGCATGGCATTTCCGGCTTCCCGGTCGTCGACGGCGCGAAACTTATCGGCATCGTGACGAACCGCGACCTGCGCTTCGAGGAGCGACTGGACGAGCCGGTGCGCGCGATCATGACGCCGCGCGAGCGGCTGGTCACTGTCAGCGAAGGAACGTCGCTTGCGCAAGCCAAGGCGCTCATGCACCGCCACCGCCTGGAGCGTGTGCTGGTCGTCAACGAGGCGTTTGAGTTGCGCGGATTGATGACGGTCAAGGACATCACGAAGGCGACCGAGCACCCGGACGCCTGCAAGGACGAGCACGGCAAGCTGCGGGTTGGTGCTGCTGTCGGCGTCGGTCCGGAGAACGTGGCGCGCGTCGAGGCGCTGGCGGCGGCGGGTGTCGATGTGATCGTCGTTGACACTGCGCACGGGCACAGTCAGGGCGTGCTAGAACGGGTGCGCTGGGTCAAGCAGCATTTTCCGCATATCGATGTGATCGGCGGCAACATTGCGACTGCCGAAGCGGCCAGGGCGCTGGTCGAGCACGGCGCCGACGGCGTAAAGGTTGGCATCGGCCCGGGTTCGATCTGCACCACGCGGATCGTCGCGGGCGTCGGCGTGCCACAGATCACCGCGATTGCGAACGTGGCTGACGCGCTGCGGGGCAGCGGCGTGCCAGTGATCGCCGACGGTGGCGTACGCTACTCCGGGGATGTATCGAAGGCGTTGGCCGCGGGCGCCGACGCGGTGATGATGGGCAGCATGCTGGCCGGCACCGAGGAATCGCCCGGCGACGTATTCCTGTTCCAGGGACGCCAATACAAATCGTATCGCGGCATGGGTTCGGTTGGCGCCATGAAAGATGGCGCGGCGGACCGCTACTTCCAGGAAGACAATTCGGCCAACGTCGACAAGCTGGTGCCGGAAGGGATTGAAGGCCGCGTCGCGTATAAAGGCGGTGTCAACGCGATCCTGTTCCAATTGATCGGTGGGGTGCGCGCGAGCATGGGCTACTGTGGCTGCCGCACGATCGAGGAGTTGCACGAGAAAGCCGCGTTCGTCGAGATTACGGCGGCCGGCGTGCGCGAATCGCACGTGCATGACGTGCAGATCACGAAGGAAGCGCCGAACTACCACGTCGAGTGAGCGAACGCATGAAAGCCCTGTTGCGCGCGGTACTGATTGTTGATGCGCTGGTGACGGCGGCATTCGGTCTGTTGATGTTCGCGACCCCGTGGCGGTTGCTGTACGACACACTGCAGTTGGTGCAAGTGTCGCCAGCGATGGTGGGACAGTTATTCGGCATCGTGCTGTTAGCGCTGGCCGGATTGCAATTGCGCGCAGCGATTCATGGCGCGCTGACCGCGCCGGTTGCCGGCGCTAGTGGCCACGCGCTGTGGGTCTGTGGCGTGCTGATGCTCGTCTGGCTGGTCGCGGTGCGTTCACCGTCGCTGGCCGGCCTCGGTCTTTGGATCGGACCACTGGTAGGTGTTGCGTTGCTGCTGTATGGGCTGATCAACGTCCGGCTGGCCGCCTCGGTACGGCGGCGCGACCGGGCGGCCGCGCAGGGCGCAGCCTCCGCGGAGCGTGCGCGCAAACGTGCCGCCGCGACGGCGACGATGACACCGGCGCAGGCCGCAGACGTGCCGACCAGTCCAGCGAAATCAGCTGACCGGACGCCGGTGGCGCCGACGACGACGCGGTCCAGTGCATCGCCACCCAACGCATCGCCAACCACCGCGTCGATACCCGCGGGTAGTCCCAGGGCCGACGAACGTCGCGAGCCGCTCGTGCGCGGCGACAATGACGCAGATCGCGGCTGAACGGCGCCTAAAATTGCGGCTGAACGGCGTTCCGATACCCGCCTGGAACGTGCCTCCCGCTGTATTGCGCGCCGTGCTGTCGTCGGCTCCGTGCACAGCGCAGCTCGTCCCATTTTCACCCTATTGAGATTCACCCATTGCCATGCATGACAAGATCCTGATCCTCGACTTTGGCTCCCAGGTCACACAGTTGATCGCGCGCCGTGTGCGCGAGGCGCATGTCTACTCCGAGGTTCATCCCTACGATGTTGATGACGCATTCGTGCGCGAATTCAAGCCAAAAGGGGTGATTTTGTCCGGCGGTCCAAATTCGGTCACCGACACGGATGCGCCCCGCGTGCCGCAGGCTGTGTTTGATCTAGGCGTGCCGGTATTGGGCATTTGTTACGGCATGCAGGCGATGGCGTTGCAACTCGGCGGCAAGGTCGAACTCGGTCACGTGCGCGAGTTCGGCTACGCTGAGGTACGTGCGCGCAACCATACGAAGCTGCTGGAGGCGATCGAGGATTTTACGACACCGGAAGGCCATGGCATGCTGAAGGTCTGGATGAGCCACGGTGACAAGGTGATCGAGATGCCGCCCGGCTTCAAGCTCATGGCCTCGACCGAATCATGTCCGATTGCGGCGATGGCCGATGAGGATCGCCGGTTCTACGGATTGCAGTGGCATCCGGAAGTCACGCATACGCTCAAGGGCCGCGACATGTTGAACCGGTTCGTGCTCGAGTTGTGCGGCGCGAAGCCGGATTGGGAAATGGGGCACTACATCGCCGAGGCGGTAGAGCAGATCCGTGCGCAGGTCGGTAATGAGCGAGTGATTCTCGGATTGTCTGGCGGCGTGGATTCATCGGTTGCGGCGGCATTGCTACACCGCGCGATCGGCGATCAGTTGACGTGCGTATTCGTCGACCACGGCTTGTTGCGTCTCAACGAAGCAGAGCAAGTCATGGAGACGTTCGGACGGCACCTCGGGGTAAAGGTGATTCACGTCGACGCCAGCGACGCATTCATGAATAAGCTGGCCGGCGTGACGGATCCGGAGCACAAGCGCAAGATCATCGGTGCGGAATTCGTCGAGGTGTTCCAGAACGAGGCCCGCAAGCTGACCGACGCGAAATGGCTTGCGCAAGGCACGATCTATCCGGATGTGATCGAATCGGCGGGCAAAGGCAAGAAGGGCGCACACACGATCAAGAGCCACCACAACGTGGGTGGATTACCGGAGACGCTGAATCTGAAACTGCTCGAGCCGCTGCGCGAGTTGTTCAAAGACGAGGTGCGCGAGCTTGGCGTCAAGCTCGGCTTGCCGCCGTCGATGGTGTATCGGCATCCCTTCCCCGGGCCGGGGCTGGGCGTGCGGATCCTGGGCGAGGTCAAACGCGAGTTCGCCGATCTGCTGCGCAAAGCCGATGCGATCTTTATCGAAACGTTGCGCACGACGATGGATCCGGATAGCGGCAAGTCGTGGTATGAGTTGACCAGCCAAGCGTTTGCAGTCTTTCTGCCGGTGCGCAGCGTCGGCGTGATGGGCGATGGCCGCACGTATGACTATGTCGTCGCGTTGCGCGCGGTGCAGACGCACGATTTCATGACCGCGCATTGGGCACATTTGCCGCATGAATTGCTTGGGCGTGTGTCGAATCGCATCATTAATGAGGTGCAGGGCATCAATCGTGTGGTGTACGATATTTCGGGTAAGCCGCCGGCGACGATTGAGTGGGAGTGATCCCGCGTCCGGCATAGAACGACACCAAATAGCACGAAACCACTTCTAAGCCCGCGTAAATGCGGGCTTGAGGATGGAGACATACGAGGTAGATGCTGCCCGCAAACGTCGCCGGCATTTGCGGGTGTCGGTGTTCCCGAACGAAACGCAAGCCATTGAAGAGAATGCGAAGCGCGCAGGCATGAGCGTCGCCCGCTATCTGCGTGAAGTCGGCCAGGGCTACAAGATCATTGACGTCGTGGACTATGAGCACGTCCGCGAGCTGGCCCGCATCAACGGCGATCTTAGCCGCCTGGGCGGCCTGCTAAAACTCTGGCTTACTGATGACCCGCGTACAGCGCGGCTCGGTGACGCGACGGTCCAGTGGCGATCCGCTTGCCCAGTACGGCCCGGAACTGCATCCATGCAGGAGCGTCGTTGTTTTCGGTGCTCATTGGTCTAGCTCCTTCACTAGTTCGCTGTACCGTTTCGCGGCTATGTCCAGTTCGGCGCGCAGGGCCTTGTACCTGATACGCCCGGGCCGGTGGGGCGGCTGAGGCCGGTAAGGATATTATTCTTACCGTATTTGAGCGTTTGAGTTGATGAGTAAATTTAGCCGCTAAAAACGGCAGCGCTGAAATTGTCTTGAAAGCTCATTAATGAAAAACCAACCGCTGTCAGGTTTAGTCTAGTTCACTGGAGCTAATCATCCGCCCGAATGTGGGCTGAATAAGCTTCAGTACGCTTTACTAATCCAGCGATGGAGTGCTGCGATACGGCGGAGCAAAGGAGAGGGGGAAGGCCTTTCAGGTCGAGTTGTCCGGTAGCTTGGGAGTTCTGTTGGGCGCTATTCGATGGCGGTGGTCTTTTGGCCGATTTTTTATCCGCCAATCTCTAGATTGCACGATCCCAAAGGCGCAGCAGCGCCACCCAGCGAGCCTGCCGCCAGGCTGAGCGCAGGCCGATCCGTGGCTTCGCGGCTTTGAGATTCAGGGCTCTTTGGAGTAGACAGGATGGTAAACTTGGCCAAGCTGGGCGGCACCTGGCGGTTTCGCCGCACTGAGTTGGATCGTTGGATTGCCGCGCAGATAGCCGAGAAAAAGCAGGATAAGACATGAGCGCTCAGCAAAACCACAGCATCTCAGCGGCCTCGCCAAGAGAGGGAGCTGCACGCCCATGAACGCTGTAGAAATTGAACAAGCGATCACAGACCTTGCGGAGCAGCCTTTCGACCCCGCAGAGTTCCCCTATGCCTTTCTTGAGGCCTTCGGCAACAAGGCGACGACCATCAAGCGCCTTCGCGCTGGAGCGTCGAACAAGTCCGACTTGGGCGGCGTCCTCCAGACTAGCAACATCCACATCCTGACCTGCGATGCTGGGCGGGTGACGCAGACGTTGGCCGATCTCAAGGCCAGTCCGGCGACGTCCAAGGCTAAGGCGAAGTTCATCCTCGCCACTGACGGCGCGGACTTCGAGGCCGAAGATCTGACCAGTGGCGAGACCATCGCCTGTGCCTTCAAGGACTTTCCCGATCACTTCGGCTTCTTCCTGCCGCTGGCGGGCATCAGCACCGTCCGCCAGATTAGTGAAAACGCCTTCGACATCCGGGCTACCAGCCGTCTGAATCGCCTGTACGTCGAGCTGCTGAAAGACAACCCCGCATGGGGCACGGCGGAACGCCGCCATGACATGAACAACCTCATGGCGCGGCTCATCTTCTGCTTCTTCGCTGAGGACACCGATATTTTCGTCGGCAGGGGCCGATTCACCGAAACCGTCGCGCAGATGAGTGCCAAGGACTCGTCGAACACGCACGAAGTCATCGCCACGCTGTTCCGCGCCATGAATACCAAGCGCGAGGACCGGGCAGCCGCCAAAATTCCCCGGTGGGCCGAAGACTTTCCTTACGTCAATGGGCAGTTGTTCTCCGGCGGCGATGAGGTGCCGCGATTCAGCAAGATTGCCCGGTCCTACCTGCTGCACGTCGGCGGTCTGGACTGGACCAAGATCAATCCTGACATCTTCGGCTCGATGATCCAGGCCGTTGCTGAGGACCAGGAGCGCGGCGAGTTGGGGATGCACTACACCAGCGTTCCCAACATCCTGAAGGTGCTGAATCCGCTGTTCCTCGACGACCTGCGGGCGAAGCTAGAGGAAGCGGGCGACAACGCTCGCGTGTTGCTCAATCTACGCAAGCGCATTGCCAAGATCAGGGTCTTCGACCCGGCTTGCGGTTCGGGCAACTTTCTGGTCATCGCCTACAAGGAAATGCGCGCCATCGAGGCCGAGATCAACCGACGGCGCGGCGAGTCGAATCGTGCATCGGAAATCCCGCTCACCAACTTTCGCGGGATCGAGCTGCGCGACTTTCCGGCGGAGATCGCCCGCCTTGCGCTGGTCATCGCCGAGTATCAGTGCGACGTACTATACCGGGGTCAGAAGCTAGCCTTGGCCGAGTTCCTGCCCCTGCGCAACGAAAACTGGATCACCTGCGGCAACGCTCTGCGGCTCGATTGGTTGAGCATCTGCCCGCCGACTGGGACCGGCGTAAAGGTGCAGGCAGATGACCTTTTCCAGACGCCGCTTAATCAGGCAGAGATCGATTTCGAGAACGAAGGCGGCGAGACGTACATTTGCGGCAATCCGCCCTATGTCGGTAGCTCAAAGCAGTCGAAGCCTCAAAAGGCCGACATCCAGCGACTCTTCGAGTCTAGCGAGATCAAATACAAGAACCTCGACTACATAGCAGGCTGGTTTTGGCTTGCGTCGAAATTCTGTAAGGCTGTACGTGGTGGGGCAGCGTTTGTGACAACCAACTCCATCTGTCAGGGCGAGCAGGTCTATTTGCTATGGCCGACGTTGCTTGCGCATGGAGTGGAAATATACTTTGCGCAGACTTCGTTCAAGTGGAGCAATCTCGCAACGAACAACGCCGGAGTCACCTGCGTCATTGTCGGCATTCGTGCAATCCAGTCCGGTCGTAAGTTCATTTACTTCGACGGAACAAGAAAAGACGTAGCGCGAATTAATCCATATCTTTTGGAGTTTGCCGACGTATTTATTCCTAGACATGGGGAATCCATATCATGTCTACCCCGGATGCTAAAAGGAAACCAGCCTACAGATGGTGGAAACTTAATCCTCGCTCCTTGGGAGAAGCGTGACTTACTCCGAATCAGCCCAGAGGCGGCGGGCTTCGTTCGAAAGCTGTATGGCTCTAAAGAACTTATAGATGGCGCTGATAGGTATTGCATCTGGATTGAGGACTATCAACTAGGCGCTGCGAAGAGTATTCCACAGATCGCCCGCCGTTTAGCTGGTGTTACTCAAGCGCGCCTCCAAAGCCCGGCCGAGTCAACGCGCAAACGCGCAGACGACGCACACCGCTTCATCCAAATCCAAGACTACGGAAAGCGTGCCATCGTCGTACCCGAAGTGTCGTCTGAGAAGCGGGAATACATTCCCTGCGGGATTATTGACGCAGAATGTATTGCCACAAATAAGCTGTTTACAATCTACGAACCCGATATTTATGTATTTGCTCTTTGCTCGTCCCGACTTCATCGAGTTTGGGCAGAGACAGTGTGCGGAAAGTTAGAAGAACGCATTAGTTACTCCAACGTGCTCGGCTACAACACGTTTCCGGTGCCGACTCTAACCGAGAAGAACAAGGCGGACCTTAGGCGCTGCGCCGAGGATATCTTGCTGGCGCGAGAGCGTCACTTCCCGGCGACCATCGCCGACCTCTACGACCCCGACAAGATGCCTGCCGAACTCCGGGCGGTGCATGAGCGCAACGACGAGGTGCTAGAGCGCATCTACATCGGTCGCCGCTTCAAGAACGATACCGAGCGGCTGGAAAAGCTGTTTGACCTCTACACCAAGATGACCGCTGCGGCTGCGCCGGCCAAGGGCAAGAAGAGCAAAGCGGGAGCCAACGCATGAGCGACAAAATCAAGTCCGTACCGTCCGTTTCCGTCACTTACGCCCGCAATGGCGCATCGACCAAGGCCAATGCCTTTGGCATGCGACCCATGCAAGAGCGAGCCTACGAGAAGCGCGGCGAGCAATATCTGCTCATCAAGTCGCCACCGGCTTCGGGCAAGAGCCGTGCGCTGATGTTCGTGGCGCTCGACAAGCTTAAGAACCAGGGCCTCAAGCAGGCCATCATCGTTGTGCCCGAGAAGTCCATCGGCGCCAGCTTCAACGACGAGCCGCTGGCAAAGTACGGCTTCTGGTCCGACTGGCATGTTGAACCCAAGTGGAACCTGTGCAACGCGCCGGGCAACGACAACGGCGGCAAGGTCAAGTCCCTGGGTGTGTTCCTCGAAGGCGAGGACAAGGTACTGGTTTGCACTCACGCCACCTTCCGCTTCGCGGTCGATGCCTATGGCGTGGAGGCTTTCGACGACCGCCTGATCGCAGTCGATGAATTTCACCACGTTTCGGCCAACCCCGACAACAAGTTGGGCACGCATCTGGGCCAGTTCATCGCGCGGGGTAAGACGCACATCGTCGCCATGACCGGCTCCTACTTCCGGGGTGATGCCGAGGCCGTGCTCGCCCCGTCGGATGAGTCGAAGTTCGATACCGTCACCTACACCTACTACGAACAGCTCAACGGCTACGAGTACCTCAAGCAACTTGATATCGGCTACTTCTTCTACAGCGGGTCTTACGTCGATAACATCCTCAACGTCCTCGACCCGGCCGAGAAGACCATCATCCATATTCCCAACATCAATTCGCGCGAGAGCACGAAGGATAAGATGCGCGAGGTGGAACACATCATCGAGGCGCTGGGGGAGTGGCAGGGCATCGACGCCGCCACCGGCTTCCAGCTCGTCAAGCGCCCCGATGGCCGTATGCTGCGCATTGCCGATCTGGTCGATGACAATGCCACGAAGCGTGACCGGGTTTCCGCCGCGCTGAAAGACCTTGCGCAAAAGGACAACCGGAACCATGTGGACATCATCATCGCGCTGGGCATGGCGAAGGAGGGCTTCGACTGGATTTGGTGCGAACATGCGCTGACCGTCGGCTATCGTGCCAGCCTGACCGAGATCGTGCAGATCATCGGCCGTGCTACCCGCGATGCGCCGGGCAAGACTCGCGCAAGGTTCACCAACCTGATCGCCGAGCCGGATGCAACCGAGGCAGCCGTTACCGAGGCCGTCAACGATACGTTAAAGGCCATCGCGGCAAGCCTGCTGATGGAGCAGGTTCTTGCTCCGCGCTTCGAGTTTCAGCCCAAAAACTCCGACAGCGGCCCGACGCCGGGCTTTAACTATGGCGAGGGTGGCTACGACCCGGACCGCTGCAATATCGGTGTCAATGAGCAGACAGGGACTTACCAGATCGAGATCAAGGGCCTCGCAGAGTCCAAGAGCAAAGAGGCAGCGCGCATCTGCCAGGAAGACTTGAACGAAGTCATCGCAGCTTTCGTGCAGGACAAGCCCACCATCGAACGTGGTCTGTTCGACGAAGAGTTGGTGCCCGAGGAGCTGACGCAGGTTCGCCTGGGCAAGATCATCAAGGACAAGTATCCCGAGCTTGACGCTGAGGATCAGGAGGCCGTGCGCCAGCACGCCATCGCCGCCCTCAACCTCACGCAACAGGCCAAGCGGCTTGTCACCGAAGGCGAGGGTGAAGGATCGCCCAACACCGCCCTGCTCGACGGCGTGCGTCGCTTCGCGATGGACGTGCGCGAGCTGGACATCGACCTTATCGACCGCATCAACCCCTTTGGCGAAGCCTATGCCATCCTCGCCAAGACCATGAGCGAGGACAGCTTGAAGCAGGTCACGGCGGCCATCTCGGCCAAGCGCACCTCAATCACGTCTGAAGATGCCAAAGTGATCGCCAAGCGCGCTGTTGCGTTCAAACGCGAGCGTGGGCGGGCTCCATCGGTGACCTCGCAGGACGCCTGGGAAAAGCATCTTGCCGAAGGCGCGGCCGCCTTCATGCGTTTCAGGGCGGAGGGGCGCTATGAGTAACTCTGATCTTGACGACCTGGCGGCAGAGCTGGCCGAGTTCGCAACGCCTGAGAAGAAAAATGGACGCCCAGCCAGCGAGGAGCGTGTCATCGCTGGCTTCGAGGAAATCCAACGCTTCACCGAGCAGCATGGGCGGGCGCCGCAGCATGGTGAAGACCGCGACATATTCGAGCGCCTATACGCCGTGCGGCTCGACCGTCTACGCGCGCTCCCGGATTGCCGCGCCTTGCTTGAGCCGCTAGACCATCAGGGCTTGCTTGCCGGGGCGCCGACCGTTGCCGCTTCGGCGGACGAAACCATCGACATCGACGACCTGGCTGCCGAGCTGGCGGATGTTGCCGACGCGAACGATATCACGGTTTTACGCCATGTCCGCACCAGCGCCGAAAAGCGCGCTGCCGACGAGATTGCGGATCGCAAGCCCTGCGAGGACTTCGAGACTTTCCGACCCTTGTTCGAGCGCGTGCAAGGGGAAGTCAAAACCGGTATGCGCCAGTTCCAGCCCATAGAAGCGGGCCGCCGTGCGATTGAAGCCGGGGACTTTTTCGTTCTCGATGGCCTTACGCTCTACGTCTCTGAGGTCGGCGAGCCGCTGAAGACGACCGCCGGGGAGGTGGACCGCCGCCTGCGCCTCATCTTTGCCAACGGCACCGAGAGCAATTTGCTGCTGCGCTCGCTCCAGCGTGCGTTCTACAACGACCCGGCCGCGCGGCGGCTGGCTTCACCTGAGAGCGGGCAACTTTCCTTCGGCGGCGAGCTTGAAGCCGATGATGTCGAAAGCGGCACGATCTACGTCCTGTGCTCCCTATCCGATCATCCCTATGTCGCACAGCACCGCGACATCATTCACAAGATGGGCGTGACCGGTGGCAGAGTGGAGACGCGCATCGCTAACGCCGAACACGACTCCACCTACCTGCTGGCGAAGGTCGAAGTGGTGGCGACTTACAAGCTCGCGGGCATTAACCGCACACGGATGGAGAACCTGTTCCACAAGCTGTTTGCGCCCGCGAGGTTGAATATCACAATTAATGACCGCTTTGGTCATCCCGTGCAGCCGGAGGAGTGGTTTCTCGTTCCGCTGTTCGTCATTGATGAGGCCGTCGCGCGCATCAAGGATGGCAGCATCACCGGCTACATCTACGATCCCAGTGCCGCGAAGCTGGTGAAGGCATAGGACCGACAACCCGGCGGTCCCGCTGGAAGCAGGACATCTTCGCGGCCCGTACCGCGATCAGGGGGAAGGGAGGTGCGGCAGTTGGTCAGAGACCGTCGCCGCAGCGCTGGATGAGAAGTGCACCGCGCTCTGTGCCTGCGAGCCGCCGTGCATGGCCGCAGCACAGAGGCGGAGGTCCGCGAGATTCTTGAAAATGCGGTGAAGTCGGAAAAGCGTGTCCGCATGGGCGACGCGCTGGCGGAGCTTGGCCGCCGCGTGGGGTTAACGAACGATGATTTCGCACTGTTAGACCAGGTACGCGACAAGATGCCGGCGGAGCCGGTGGGGTTTGAATGATCGTCTTGGACACGAATGTCGTCTCCGAGGCGATGAAACCCGAACCCGATCCGGCCGTGCGGGCCTGGTTGAATGAGCAGGTGGCGGAAACCCTTTACCTTTCCAGTGTGACGTTGGCCGAGTTGCTGTTTGGCATCGGTGTGCTTCCGGACGGGAGGCGCAAGAAGGGCCCGGGCGTAGCCTTGGACGGCTTGCTCGAGCTGTTTGGCGAGCGCGTGTTGACATTCGATACCGAAGCGGCTCGCCACTATGCCGAGCTGGCGGTGAAGGCCCGTACGGCCGAAAAGGGTTTTCCGACGCCAGACGGATATATTGGTGCTATTGCGGTCTCCAAAGGATTTATCGTAGCAACACGCGATACCAGTCCCTTCGAGGCGGCCGGGCTTACTGTTATCAACCCTTGGGATTACCAGTCAATCCAGTGAATACCTGACACCGTGATTTCCTAGAGCGTGTTATGCACTTTGCAAGATGGGCGCGGCATGAACGCGCATGAGCATGGCAAAGACGGCGAAATGCAAGCCGACGAGCGTTTCAGGCAAACGCTCGTCGTCGCGAGCGAGTCTTCAAAAGCGATTGAGCCATCCGAGACTGCGCTCGACGACCCATCGGCGCGGCAGCAGGATAAAGCCCTTCTTTGCCTCTGACCACGCTCTAGTGCGAAGGGGGGAAATGAGCATAGTCGGTCCAGATATCAGAGTTGATCGATGCGCGCTAGCGACCCACTGCTGCTGCTAGCAAAGGATTCGCAAATGTCACAATGCTGGCTCAAAATAAGCACCCGTCAACAGGCCGAATTGGCAAGATTGTCCGGTTCCAGCGTGGGAGCGCTTGAGGTACCTCCAGACCGATTTATCAAGATGCCATCGACCTTTGTTCGCGCCCTGGTCCGTAAATAGGCGTTCCCGTCAATTAGGCGCTGCAAAAACGTCGAGTTGGGTTGCGGGCGACAGTGCGAACGAAGCTCGCATATCCCGCGCTTCCTCGACGGGCGAGCGTCCAAAAAACCGCTTGAACTCCCGACTGAACTGAGATGGGCTCTCGTAGCCCGCGCGCGCCGACGCGGACGCAGCCGTCAAGCCGTCGCGGATCATCATCAGCCGAGCCTGATGCAAACGTGTCGATTTGATATATTGGATCGGCGAGGTGAGCGTGACGGCGCGAAAGTTGGCATGAAAAGCTGGCACGCTCATCCCAGCTTCGTTTGCGAGAGAGCTGACATCCAATGGCTGGGCATAGTCGGCGTGGATCCGGCGCAGCGCCTTCGCCACTCTTCCAAATCGCCCCTGATGGGCGAGTGCTGTCCTCAGCGCTCCGCCTTGCTGCCCGACCAGCACCCGATAGCAAATTTCACGAACGATCGTGGGCCCTAATACCTGTGCATCAAGGGGTGACGTCAATGCCCGAAGCAGGCGGAAGGTGGCATCGGCCAAATCGCCGTCCAACGGCGTCGATAAGATTCCAAGCGGCGCTTCTTGCTGATGGCAACCTGACTGATCGATCATCAGAATGAGGTCGGCCAACTCGGTCAAGTCGAGCCGCAGCGATACGGCCAGCATTGGTTCCGACTCGCTCGCCTCAGTTTCCGTGGAGAACGGCAATGGCACCGACAAGACAAGGTAGTGCTGTGCATCGTAAACATAGACTTGATCGCCAAGGAACCCCAGCTTGCGGCCCTGGCAGACGATCACAATACTCGGCTCATATAACACGGGCGTGCGCCCTAACGGCCGGTTAGAGCGCATGAACCGCACGCTTTCCAGGGCGGACTGCGTGTATCCCTCGTTCGGCGCCAGCCGCTCGAGCAGGTTCACCATCTTTACGGAAATCGGATCGTCGGTAGCTGTCACGAGGGTCTTTCCTGGCGGCTGAGGCGAAGAAAATTGTAACCGCTCTAATCGATGGGCACGCCTCTATTTTGATAGGAATAGGCAATACCGTCATCGTCACGTGTATTCGCGCTCGCGCCCGCGGTTTTTAAGATGGGTCATCGGCTGCACGGTTCAGCTTAGGTGCCGGAAGACGCCGCAACCGCTACCTCGTCCGTTCATGGAAAGGGCACACGGCTTCTTCATCAAGCGAACCTCCACAGCTTATGAAATGGGGCACACAGCATGACGCATCGCGCTGACACCCGACGCGATAGCGCGTGCCGTGGCCTATGCGATTGAGCAGCCGGCTGACGTTGACGTCAGCGAGATCGTGGTGCGCCCGACCGCAAGCCCCTATTGAAATTTTTATCCCCTCAGGAGCATTCTCATGACTTCACAAACTTCCGCCATGCAGTCTTTCGACGGCAAGATCGCTATCGTCACCGGCGCCGCCAGCGGCATTGGGCTCGCCACCACGGAACTGCTGCATGCTCAAGGCGCCAGCGTGATCGCCGTTGACCGGTGCGCCGATGTCCAAGCGTTGACCAGGCCGGGAATTATCCCGCTCATTGCCGACGTCGCGCACGAGGAAAGTGCGGTACGCGCGGTGGCTACCGCAATGCAGCAGTTTGGTAAGCTCGACATTCTAGTCAACAACGCCGCGATCATCATCAACAAACTAGTCGTTGACATGACGCTCGAGGACTGGAATCGCGTGCAGGCCGTGAATGCCACGGGCGCATTCCTGTTCTCGCGTGAGGCCATGCGCGCGATGATGCCGGCGCGCACAGGCGCCATCGTCAACGTGGGTTCATACGCTTGCTACCAGGCGTTCCCGCTTATCGCTGCATACGCAGCGTCCAAAGGCGCGCTAGCCCAGTTGACGCGTGCCATGTCGCTTGAGGCGATCGATCATGGCATTCGCGTCAATGCGGTAGGGTCCGGCGACGCGGTAACGAATATCACGAACCACATTCACAAGGATGGTCCCGCATTCCTCGCCGAGCATGGCAAGAATGCGCCGATCAGACGCGCGGCGCAGCCGCGCGAAATTGCCGAAGTGATCGCCTTTCTGGCGTCCGACAAAGCCAGCTATATCGTCGGCGCAGTCGTGATGGCAGATGGTGGAATGAGCGTGGCGCTCAAGTAACGCTAGGCCTAGCACTCCATTTCATGGTTGCTTGAATGTCATTCAATTCAGGGCATTTGAGCTCACGGCGATGCCGTCTTGACGTGTGGATCCCATCGACCAAGCAATGCATCGCAAAACTCGAGTGCGCGGTTGCCGATTAGTCGATGGGCGATCAGAATCCGATGTTCCATTTCCTCAAGAACCTTGCAATGTCCGGAGACCTTCTTCAGGAACGCGCTACTACTCAAGGAGTTGCAATGGCTAAGGTCCCGATCCTCTATTACTCTTCGTATGGCCACATCGAAGCGATGGCCCGCCACATGCTCGTAGTGGGTGGGGCATGACCATCGGCAGCTTCGAGATTTAATCAACTTTTGACCCAGGAAATACCATGAGCACCGCCGCTGAATTGCTACAGCAGCACCTCCATTTGCTTGTTGACGACAATGCTGCGTGGCAGAAGCTGATTGCCGACGACATAGTGTGGGAATTGCCCTACGCAGTTGGTATCGGACATCCAACCCGGCTTAACGGCCGGGAAGAGGTTTTTAGCCACGCCTCCTGGTTCGTTGGCGCGGTCGCTGATTTCCGTTTCTTTGATCTGCGTATTGTCGCTGGGGCGAAGCCCCAGCACGCAGTTGCGCAGGTATGCGCCGAAGGCTTGATCAAACCGACCGGCCGAGTGTATCGGCAGGAGTACGTGGTGTTTTTGGATGCGCGGGCAGGCAAGATCGTGCATCTGCGCGAATATTTTGATCCGATACAGGCCGCGAAGGCGCTCGACGCTGCCATTGTCGGCCTTGACTGAACAGCGGTATTGACCACCTATGGAAAAGCTCGTGAAAGCTATCCGTGTTGCAGCCTACGGCGGTCCCGAATTGCTCGTGCTGCAGAGCGTTGAAGAGCCGCGTGCCGACGATGGAGGTGCTGATCGACATGGCTAGCACCGCAGTCAACTCGGTCGACTAAAGGATAGCCACGGGCATGATGAAGGCGTTCATTCCCCTGCCGTTGCCTTTTACCCCGGGCGTAGACGCGGCAGGAACGGTCATTGCGCATGGACGCAACGTGCTTGAAGCAGGCGGTATTCTCACTACGGTCCTGACCGCGTGGCAGGCACTGCATGACCACGGCAATCTGCGCGCCGGACAGAAAGTCCTGATTCACGGCGCGGTGGGCAGCGTGGGCGGTGCCGCTGTGCAAGTCGCGAAGATTGCCGGGGCGGGAGTCGTTGCTATGGCATTGGCACGCAACCTTGAATACGTCAAATCTGGGTGCATCGACGGTTATCGACTATGCCGCGGATGATTTCGAGCGAACGGTGCGTGGCGTCGATATCGTGCTCCATCTCGTGGGAGGCGATACGCAATCGTGAAGTAAGGCTCGCCGTGCGGCACCGTTGCCGGCGCCACGGCTGTACGGGAACCTTAGCAAACATCCACATCGCTTCCCACTCAGACATTGATGAGAGGCGTGTGTCACATTTTGTATGCGATAGGTTTGCCATGCTATTCGTCGTGCCTGCAATCCCCCGAAGGCCTGCACGCATTGCAATACGCGAGCTGCGACTGCCGTTCGGCGCCGGGGATGGCGAGTATGGTCTGTCGATGGCGATTGTGTCCAGCGATGTCGGGCGCGCCTTCAAGCTGGGCGAGCGCCTGCGCGCGGGCTTGCTGCACATCAACGATCAGACCATCAACGACGAGGTGGTCACTCCGTTTGACGGCGTCGGCGCATCGGGCAACGGCCGCAGTATCGGCGGCCCGGCAAACTAGGAGGAGTTCACTCAAGGGCAGTGGCTGACCGTTAAGGGACAGGCATCTGCCTGCCTACTCTGAAGAGGACTAGACCATGAATGCGTCGACAGGTTTGCACAATATCACGGTGGCGGTGGCACGTGCTCCGCAACAGCCTTTCACCATCGAACCGGCGCGCATCCGGGGGCCACAGGGGGACGAAGTTCTGGTGCGTGTGGTTGCCACTGGCCTGTGCCACACTGACCTAATCATGCGTGACCAGCACTACCCTGTACCGCTGCCGGCGGTACTCGGCCATGAAGGCGCGGGGATCGTCGAGCAGGTCGGCCCGACCGTCAAGAACTTGAAGGCCGGTGACCATGTGGTGCTGACCTACGGCGCCTGCGGTCATTGCAACCCTTGCGCCAGCGGCCACAAAGCTTACTGCAAGGATTTCTATCCGCTTAACTTCGGGAGCAGCGATGCCCATGGCCATACCGCGCTGCAGACACCCGAGGGCGAACCGCTACACGATCATTTCTTCGCCCAGTCCTCTTTTGCCACCTACGCGCTCGCGCGCGAGCACAACGCCATCAAGGTGCCCACTGATGCCCCGCTGGAGTTGCTCGGTCCCCTGGGATGTGGCATCCAGACCGGCGCAGGCGCGGTGATCAATTCGATGAAGGTGCGCCTGGGTAGCAGCTTTGCCGCCTATGGCGCCGGTGCGGTGGGGTTAAGCGCGGTGATGGCCGCACGCGTGGTAGGTGTGACCACCATCATTGCTATTGATGTCGTGTCTTCGCGGCTGGAACTGGCGAGAGAACTGGGGGCCACCCATACGGTGAACAGCCGAGAGGCTAATATTGTCGAGGCAGTACGTGAGATAACCGGCAGCGGCGCCGATTTCGCACTCGAATCCACTGGAAGGCCGGAAGTGCTCGAAGCTGGCATCGAGGCGCTGAGTGGCTTAGGCACCATCGGTATTGTCGGTGCGCCAAAGCTTGGCACCCGGGCCACCTTCGACGTCAACAATCTGCTGCTGGGCGGGCGTAGCATCCGTGGCATCGTCGAGGGCGACAGCGTACCTTCGGTGTTCATCCCTCAGTTAGTCAAGCTCTATCAGCAGGGCCGGTTCCCATTCGACCGCCTGGTCAAGTTCTATTCTCTAGAACAGATCAATCAGGCCGCTGAAGACAGTACCAAGGGGGTCACCCTAAAGCCCATCCTGCGCATGGCCGCGAACTGAGCGGTGCACGTCGATGTGTCCGGGAGAACAGGAAGAGGTCGGTGATAGTTGCCGTACTCGTAGAGCGTCTTGGACTTGAGCTTGTCCCTCTGTGAGTAACATAGCTGGATGAGCTTCTCGACCGAGATGCCGCCTTTTGCATTTTCTTCGAGAGCTTAATGGCTGCGGCATGCGCAAACACCGGCTCCTCGGTGTTCAAACACACGCGCCGCTCCTTGCGGCGACCGTGCTCGGTTTTAGTGCATGGGGAAATCGTAGACACCGTGCCGGCGTCTTGCAACGCGGGAGGAACTTCCATAGTGCGGATATCCCCAATCAGGGAGACTATGGCGAGAGCCGATTGAAAAACGTCCTGGGCTCAATCGATTAGGTGTCGGTGGCGGAGAGAGGGGGATTCGAACCCCCGATAGGCTATTAACCTATACACGCTTTCCAGGCGTGCGACTTAAACCACTCATCCATCTCTCCGAGAACAAGCGATTTTACCAGCATCGAAAATGCTAAACAAGGAGGCGGTGTTAGATTTGTCAGCGCAACGTGAGAATGTTCGGTCCGTGCAAAGTAAGCATGCATGCGCGGCGCAGCCGGGCCTCTAACTGGGCGCTGGGTTCCGGCGATGTCCGTCGGCAACGAAATGTAAACCAGCATGCCGCCCCCGCATCGCTAACTAAACGTTATACGAACTATTTCGTCCAGCGTGGTCGCTAGGTACATGGACCGGCAGTCGTTTGTCGTAGGGTTTAGCCGAACTGGGATGCGAAAGGACGTTCTCGTGGGACAACATATCCGGCTAAAATCGCCGCCCATGAAAGTACTGATCCATTGTCTCGTGGCCCTCGCGTGCGCCACAACCCTTACCGAAGCGGCGCCCCTGCGCATTCAGAACGCGACGGTCGATACGTATTTCTCACCGGATGGCGGAGCGGGCGCCGCCGCGGCGGCGCTGATCGACGGTGCCAAGCGCCGGGTCTGGCTGGCTGGCTATGCATTCACGTCACCCGACATCGCAAAGGCCTTGCGCAACGCCCGTGTGCGCGGTGTCCAGGTGCGCGTGGTATTGGACAAATCTAACGAGACCGGCAAATATAGTGGGGCAACCTATCTGGCTAATGCCGGCATCGACGTGCGGATCGACTCGCGCTATCCCATCATGCACCACAAGTTCATCGTGGTGGACGATGTGGTAGCGTTTGGTTCGATGAACTTTACCCGGGCGGGTGACCGCAAGAACGCGGAGAATTTCAACGTGTTTCGTGGTGCGCCGGCGCTGGCCAGCGCCTACGCCGCAGAGTTTGATCGACTGTATGCCGAATCCGCCCCATACCGCCGCTAAAGCGGGCGCACGCGTGGCGGATTGCCGTCAGCGGCTGGCCGCATCATGCGCCCGATCGAGTAATGCGAGGGCGGCAGCGGGATTCGTCCATGAGATTGCATCGCAGCTCCGTGTCAATGGAGCTGCGATGCAGTCCGCCTAGCGACGCAACAGCCGGAGCCCGTTGCCCACGACCAACAGGCTTGCACCGACATCGGCGAATACGGCCATCCACATCGTACCGTAGCCGGCCAGCGTGAGCGCCAGAAATGCGCCCTTGAGCCCCAGCGCGACAACGATGTTCTGCGTTAGGATGCGACGCGTGGCCTTCGATAGCCGGATGAATACGGCAACCTTGCGCAGATCATCGTCCATCAGTGCGACGTCGGCGGTCTCGATCGCGGCGCCAGCGCCTAATGCGCCCATGGCAAAGCCGATATCGGCGCGCGCGAGCGCAGGCGCGTCGTTGATGCCATCACCCACCATACCCACCGCATGGCGCGTTCCGGTCAGTGACTCAATCGCGCGGCGCTTGTCGTCTGGCAATTGGTTGCCGCGAACCTCGTCGATGCCGGCCTGGGCCGCGATGGTCTGCGCGGTATGCGGATTATCGCCACTCAGGATGAGCGTGCGCACGCCGAGTCGATGCAACTGTGCAACAGCCTCGCGACTGGTGGGCTTCAGGGTGTCGGCAAGCGCGAATAAGGCGAGAACGCGGCGTTCGTCCATGAGCATCACGACCGTCTTACCTTGCCGCTCCAAGCTGTCCAGCTTCGCATCGAGCTTCGCATAGCGGCATCCGAGCGTTTCAGCCAGGCGGCGGTTGCCGAGCCAGTAGCGCACGCCGTCGATAGTGCCGTGCACGCCGCGTCCGGGCAGCGCGCCAAAGTCGTCGACGACCAAGTGTTGCGGGCCGGCGGCACCGGCGGCGGCGATCGCGGCGGAGACAGGATGGTCTGAGCGGGCGGCAAGACTCGTCGCCAACTGGCGACAGCGCGCGGCATCCACTGTCGCACATGGCTCAAAATCGGTTTGCTGCGGACGCCCCACGGTTAGGGTACCGGTCTTGTCCAGTGCGAGCCATGCCAGGCGGTGCCCTTGTTCCAGGTAGCGGCCGCCTTTGACTAGGATGCCGTGGCGGGCGGCGACCGCCAGCGCGCTGACAATCGTGACAGGGGTGGAGATGACTAGCGCGCATGGGCAGGCGATGACCAGTAGCACCAGTGCTTTGTAGACCGACGCCGTCCACGCGGCATGGCCAAGCAGCGGCGGCACGGCCGCGACCAGCAGTGCCAATGCCAACACGACCGGCGTGTACACGCTCGCAAAGCGGTCGACAAAACGTTGAATCGGCGCCTTGGACGCCTGTGCTTGCTCGACCGCTTGCACAATGCGGGCCAGCGTGCTTTGCGTGGCGGGGAAGGTGACGCGATAGTCGAAAGAACCCGATGTATTGAGCGTCCCAGCATACACCGCGTCGCCGACCTGCTTGTCCACCGGCAGGCTCTCGCCGGTGATCGAGGCTTGATCGACCGCTGAGCGGCCCGACACGATACAGCCATCAAGCGCAATCCGCTCGCCTGGCTTCACGCGCACCCGTGCACCGGTTGGCACGGTGCGCGCGTCTACGACGCGCCAACTGCCGTCGGCTTGTTGCACGCTCGCCTTATCGGGCGCGAGCGCAACCAGACGCTCGATCGCACGTCGTGCGCGCTCCAGCGAAGCAGCCTCGATGCGTTCGGCGATCGTAAACAACACCATCACCATAGCGGCTTCCGGCCATTGACCCAGCGCGAAGGCGCCGGTCACCGCGACGCTCATCAACGCGTTGATGTTCAGGTTACCGTGACGAATCGCGATCCAGCCTTTGTGGTAGGTGCGCAGGCCAGCACCGAGCACGGCGAGCGCCGCGAGCGCCGCCGTAGTCCAGTCGGGTGCACCCAGCCAGGTCAACGCCTCAGCCGACAGCGCGGCAATGCCGGCCGCCACGAGCGGCCAGCGCCGTGCTGTATGCGTATGCGCCGGCGGCGGCACGGTGCGCGTATCGTCATGCGGTTGTATTTCGGGGGTGAAGCCGAGTGAAGCGAGCGCGGCGACGATGTCGTCCAACGCGTCGCGCGGGTGCTCAACGGTCAATACACGTTGCAACAGGTTGAACTCGAGACTTTCGGCGGGAACGATCGTGTGCAGCTTCGAACGGATCAACGTTTCCTCAGTCGGGCAGTCCATTTGCCGAATAAGGATGCGCGTGCGTACCGTGTCGGTAGCGGCCATCTCGTCGCCGTCGCGCGCGCGTGCCGCCGAAGACGAATCTGCACCTGGGCTGTAGGCTGCCTGCGTAACGGCATCGGCATGGCAAATATCGGCGTGCGACCGGTTGCCGGTGTGCGGGCTGGCACAGCATGTGTCGTGCTCCCGGGTGGTGGCATGGGCATGGCACGGCGCTTGCGAGCGGCGCTCATGCTCGATATCGACTGATGTCGCTTGTGGGCTTCTGGCGAAGTGGCGATCGACCATGCTGGATTCCTCAGGTGATTTATGCTGTAGTACACACCTTGAAGCCGCTTTAAGGTCAAGCGGATCTATGCGGGACAATGATGAAAATTGGTGAATTGGCAAAGCGGGCCGGGTGCACGCCCGAAACAGTCCGCTTCTACGAGAAAGAAGGGTTGCTGCCGGTGGCGGCGCGCACAGGCGCCAATTACCGCGCATACGGCGAAGCGCATTTGGACCGTTTGCGCTTCGTGCGCAATTGCCGAGCACTGGACATGACGCATGACGAGATTCGTGTGTTGCTGCAGGCCGCGGACGCTCCGGCGCGCGATTGTGGCGCGATCGATGCGCTCGTCGATGAGCATTTGCGGCACGTCAGCATGCGAATCGACGAACTGCAGCAGCTGCGCGCACAATTGAGCGCGCTCCGCGAGCGGTGTCACGGCGCGCGGTCCGTTCAGGATTGTGGCATCATGCGCGGTTTGGCAGCCATGGACGGTCCTACTCATGTATCGAGGCAGACTCATCTGGGATGAACGCGCGATGCAAGAGTTGAGCCAATCAGCCCTGTCCCTGATGAGCGGTTTTTCCCGACGCGCTTGCCGTCCGAATCATCCCGTTCTGGTTCTACGTTGTCTATGCTTGTTGAGCATGCTGCTGGCGCTCGTCGCTTGTAGCACGTTCGATCAGCAGAGCCCGGCACCGATCGTCGAAGGCATGGCGCAGGCAGTGCCCCTGCCTGAAGCGGTGCCGCCGGAACCGGCTGCGCCGCCGGTGCAACCTGAGCTCGAGCTGCGTGAGGCAAAGACGGATAGTGACCGTGCGGCACCGAAAAAGCCGCACCGATCACCGCAACGCGCTACGGCGACCGTGTTTTCGCCGCCGCCGGTGCAGCCAATGCCGGCGCCGCTGATTGCATCGCGGCTGCTGTATCCGGGCCAGGTCAAGGGCCTGCTCGATACCGAGGTGCAACGGCCGGATGGCAAGGCCATCGGCCATGCCGTGGACTTGGTGGTCGATGCCAACGGGATGCTGCGCGAGATCGTCGTCAACCTGACAGGGTTCATGGGAGTCGGGGATCGCAAGGTCGATTTCCCGGTTGGCGCGCTGCGGGTCAAGCCAGTGGGGCCGCGTGTGGCCGGGGCGTTGGAATGGGTGCCATCGCGCACGCCGCCGATCGATCCGGCCAAGCCGTCGCAAGCCGGCAGCCTGACATCGGGCGCTGTGCCGCTAATGGATACCACCGTGCAGCGCACCAACGGTTCGAAGGTGGGGCGCGTCGTTGACGTGCTGATCGATGCGGGGCTGCGGCCGCAGGCTGCGGTGCTCGAGCTGGGTAACCTGATTAGCGCAGACCGGCGGCGGATCGCCGCCGATTGGACAGCGCTGCGCTTCGTGGCTCGGGACAAGGCCATTCAACTGCTGTTGGACCTATCGGATCAGCAGCTTGATGCTTCGCCGTCCTATATGGCCGACCAGCCGATCCGTGCGGTATCGCCTGCGCCTATCGCCGCGCGCGGCACGCCGGCCGTAGCACGACAGCCGACGGCCCCGGCAGGGCGGGCATCCCGATGAGCAAGACTGTCATGCCGAATGCACGGAGCCTGCGTGCGCTGGATGGCCTGAACTTCTTCCTTGCAAACGTCCAGACGGGGTTCGGCCCGTTCATCGCCTCGTACCTGGCCACGCACAAATGGACCCAAGGAGAAATCGGCATCGCGCTGTCGGTCGGTACGATCACGGCAATGGTCAGCCAAGTGCCGGCCGGTGCGTTGATCGACGCGACGCAGAACAAGCGTGCCGCGGCGATGGCTGCGATCGTTGCGATTGCGATCTGTGCACTGCTGCTGGCTGGCAGCCCGACCACGATCCCCGTGCTCGCTGCGGAGGTGTTCCACGGCTTTGCCAGTTGCATGTTGACGCCGGCCCTCGCGGCGTTGTCGCTTGCGCTGGTCGGCCGCCACGCGTTGGGCGACCGGCTGGGCCGAAATGCGCGGTTTGCCTCGATCGGCAGCGCGGTGGCCGCCGGGTTAATGGGATTGTGCGGCGAATATGTATCAGTGCGCTCGGTGTTCTGGTTGACGGCTGCATTGACGCTGCCAGCCATTATTGCGTTATACATGATCGATCCCCTTCATCTGGGTCCGGCGCGCGCCGCGCGTGAACTGCCACAGCGGCCTGTGCCGGCGCCGCCGCGCGAGAGCATTGGCGAGCTGTTGCGGGATCGGCGCATGTTGACGTTTGCCGCATGCATCGTGTTGTTTCACTTATCCAATGCGGCCATGTTGAATCTGGCGGCCGGCGAAGTCACCGCGCATATGGGCGACAACGTGCAACTGGTGATTGCCGCTTGCATCATCGTGCCGCAGTTCATCGTGGCATGGCTCTCGCCGTGGGTCGGGCGCTCGGCGCAGCGATGGGGACGCCGGCCGATTCTGTTACTGGGCTTTGCCGCGTTACCGGTGCGGGCGCTGCTGTTTGCTGGCGTTACCACACCGAGCCTGCTGGTGCCGGTGCAAATCTTCGACGGGCTGAGCGCCGCGGTATTCGGCGTGATGCTGCCGTTGATCGCAGCCGATGTGGCCGGCGACAAGGGGCGCTATAACCTGTGCATTGGCGTATTCGGCCTGGCCGCCGGCATCGGCGCGACGCTGAGCACCGCGCTCGCCGGACTGGTCGCGGACCATTTTGGCAACGGCGTAAGCTTCATCGGCTTGGCGGCGGCCGGCGCGCTGGCCGTGCTGATAGTGTGGCTGGCGATGCCCGAAACGCGCGAGGCCGACGTCACGGACGCTGACACGACGCCCGCTGCTCGCGCGTGACGTGTGAAGGCATGGCGTGTGAAGACGCGAAACTCAATGGCATAATACGGTTTGTACCCATTGCGCAGCGCTTCGTCTTGGGTGACGGGCGGTGCGCGGTGGGTTCCCGGCCCGCCTTGCCTGTTTATCCATCCCCTCTTTGTACTGATGCAGCCATCGACTGCTCGTTTGGCCGAGCTCGACTTTTTTCGTGGCCTCGTATTACTGATCATCGTCGTCGATCACATCGGCGGCAGCATGTTGTCACGTGTGACGTTGCACACCTATGCGCTGTGCGATGCTGCCGAGGTATTCGTGTTCCTGGGCGGCTACGCTACCGCCATCGCGTGGACCACGCTCGCCGCGCGTCGTGATGAGGCCGCCGCGCGTCGACGTTTCATCCGCCGTGCGTGGGAAATCTACCGTGCTTTTCTCGTTACCGCTGGTTTGATGTTGCTCGTCAGCGCGATTCTGCGCGCGTTCAGCATCGACGCGCCCAATATGGCGTCGGCTGACCTGGACGGGTTGATTGACTCGCCTGCAGTGGTGCTGCGCGACATCTTATTGTTCCGGCGGCAGCCCTATCTGGCGTCTGTGTTGCCGATGTATGCGTTCTTTGCGCTGGCGGTACCGGTGATTATCCCGCTTGCACGCGGCTGGCCCTGGTTGCTGGCGGTGTGCTCGTTCGCGCTGTGGTGCCTGGCCGGTGACGCATACTGGCTGCTGCCGGCTGCACCGGGGAACCGGTGGGATTTCAATCCGTTCGCCTGGCAAGCGATGTTCACGCTCGGCGCGCTGGCGCGCTGCCAGCCGATCTACGCTGGCCTGCGTCGTTCGCGCGCAGGCTGGATCATTAGCGTCGTCGCGCTGCTCACGGTGCTCATCTGCGCGTACTGTAAATTGTCCATCAATGGGGCGTCGGACAGTGTCATGAAGCGCGACTTGCAGTGGCCTCGCGTGGTCAATTTTATCGCGCTCGCCTGGCTGGTGGCGAACATGGTGCAATATGGCTGGATGCGTCGGCTGGCCGGATCGGTGCCGTGGATCGGCGCCGTTGGCCGCAAGGGCTTGTTATGCTTCGTGGCGGGTACGGTGATTTCGCTCGGTGTCGATTCGGTACTCTATTGGTGGACCGACGGGTTGCTCGATGTGCCGCTCGGGTTCGTCGCCGACGCGGTGGCGATCGCCTCGTTGCTGCTCGTGGCTGGCTGTGCGGATCCGCTCACGCGGTGGTTCGGTGCAGCCGCTGCACGCCGCACGGCCGGCGCTGCTTGAGCGCGCGCGTATCATAGGGAGGAGGGCAGGCTCGATGCGCATCTTGCTGGAGTGGCTGACAGCGGTGCTCGGTTTGATGGCTGGGGCGCCTGCGATCGCCAGCACCGTGCTGATTCGCTCGTTTCATTCGGAAACCCTGAACCGGGACTGGTCGTACACAATCTACCTGCCGACCGGCTATGATCACGACGGCCCACGATTACCGGTTGTCTATCTGCTGCACGGAAACAATGACAATGCGAACGACTGGATCTCACAAGGGCGCGTGCAGGCTACCGTCGACGCGCTGATCGAGCGCAAAGATATCGCACCGATCGTCATTGTGATGCCGCAGGGTGGTACGCAATGGTACGTGGACCGGAAGGAGGCGATCGAAACCGCGTTCTTCTCCGAGCTGATGCCGGAAATTGACGCGCGTTTCAGGGTTTCCCAGCAGCGTGACGAGCGGGTAATCGGCGGTGTATCGATGGGGGGATTCGGCGCGCTGCGCTATGCAATGACCCGGCCGGACTTGTTCGGCTCGGCGATCCTGCTCAGTCCCGCCATCTACGCGAACGAACCGCCGCCGAGTTCGGCGGCGCGCTGGGTCGGGGTATTCGGCGCGGCGCAATTCGACCCGCAGGTCTGGCGCGCGTTGAACTATCCAGCGCAGTGGCGTGCTTACCTGCGGCAACCGTTGCGTGTGTCCATGTTCGTCGCGTCCGGCGACGACGATCTTGCGATCCAGGCCGAGGTGTGCAAACTGTACGCGAACTTACGTGCGTGCGGCAATCCAGCAGCGCTGCGCATCGTCGACGGCGGCCATACATGGGCCGTATGGCGCAACCTGCTCGGAGACGCTTTGCGCTATGCACTGGCCCGGCCACGAAGCCGTTAGTAGCGTGTCGTGCGCGTCATGTCTGACTGGTGCCTACGCGTTGCGGTTCAGCGCACGCGCCAGCCATTCCAATTGTTGCTTGATCGCTAGCACCGCCAAGCGGACAAGCGAGCGCACAAGCAATGTTGCCTGGCACAGAGTGGGATTGCTGCTTCAGTGCTCGTCCGTGAGCCGTTACGGCAACGATGACTTGGCGTTCGTCATGCGAGTCACGATGATCCGTGCCGGTCACAGGTATGCGCGCGCGACGTTGATCAACTGCACCCGGTTGCGCACGTTGAACAATGTACGCAATCGTCGCATGTGATAGTCGACGTTGTGTGGCGACAGGCCAAGGAAATAGGCAATTTCCTTGTCGCGACGACCTTGCACGACGGCTTGCAGGATCGATTGCTGCAACTCGGACAGCGCGATCCCTTCACGTTGTGGTGCCGGCGCCAGGCCAATCGCGCCTTGCGCGTGCGTCCAAATGAACTCATGAATGGCATGCGCAAACATCAATGTCTGGGCAACGAGCGTATCGCTGAGCCAGCGGATGTCATCCATCGATGAATTGAAACACAGGCAGGCCGTCGTATCGACGCGCGGCAGCGGGAAGCGGATCACCAGTCCGCTACGCCGCTTGTCTTCCTCCAGTAGCTCGATCAGTTGTCTGATGCGTTGGCTGCGCGATGGTGCGCGAGGCAAATTCACGCGCAGTTGCGCGGCGCTCCACGGCGACGGCAGGCCAGTGGACGATGCGCAATGGATCCTCGGGTCAAAATCGAAATAGCGCTCGCGGAAGTAGCGTGACAACCAACTGCGCGACTCGTAGTCCGTCAGCACGAACATTGACTTGTGATCGCTGCTTTTGCGCGGCACGATATAGCTGAATGAGTCGAACCCCAATTGCGCAAGCTTGCCCCGCATGAATTCCACACGATCTTGCACACTGGTATAGCGCAGCAGGGGGCTGGTCGTAAGAGGCTGGCGGGGATCAGCCTTCGGGGCGCCGATGTCTTGCTCTGTAAACAGCGTAAGGAAGCCGCCGGGTGGCAGCGCTACATGAGCCGTCGCAGCCACTGCGCCGTCAGACGGGTTTGGCTGTTCGCCGGATGCTGGCCGGGTAAGCCAGTACGGCAGCGTTTCGCATTCTTGCTCCATGGAACGGTGGCTCCAGCGTCGGTCGTGATGATGGGACTGCAACATCTAACGATCTTTTTTCGATTTATACGGGTGCAGCAAGCGAATCACACACGCTTGGCGGCACGCGCCGACGCGGGGAGCAGCGTTCGGCGGGCGGGCCTGAGCGTCGTCAAACTTCGGGTAGCGAGCAACGCGCTGCGACCGTATAGTGAACCAACATGGCGAAGTTTGCAGGTACCGGTCTGCGGTCCGTCATGGCGGTGCGCCCGGCGGCGCATCTATCCTTGTAGCGCCGTACCAGGCTTGGTGTCGTCAACCGCGTCTGCCCGGCTGGCGCCATCGGAGTCGGCGTGCGTGGCGCCGGAAACACAACTTATGAGTATTCCAGAAGTGTCGTGAACCGGTACATACGAGGTTTCGTAGTGGCGCGGCATCGGAAGGGCCACCGCGTTCGAGCCGCTCTCGTGACGAAAGATTTGCGACTGAGGCCGTCAGGCTGCGGTGGCGGACAGCGCGGGGCTCGCACGGTAGCGCAGTGTAGGCGCAACGGCATAAGCACTGGCAAGGCGGAACGCGTCAGTTCGTTGACCGCTGGGCGCATATTGCGTCAGACGCGAGACACGGCGCTGCACCGTGCACGAGCAGGGTGGGCACGATCAATGCTTAATTTTTTTGTAGCCTGTCGGTTGAGTCATATAGATTACGCAAAAAGAAACCATCTTGTTCAGCAATAGAGGCGTCCGTTTGCTGGCGTCCGTCGACGCGCCAGGCGAACACTATCAGAATTTTTATTGCTTTAAGCATGACCACGCGCGAAAACGTTTGACTGTATGCATCATCTCGCGTATCTTTGCTGACTGAAGTTTTCAAGATGTCCGATTGCTGTTCATCATCTGTCCGCGACCCACGCGGTACGCTCGTTGTCCTCTCCCTCTTGATCGCTTCCGTACTGCCGCACTAAGCGGGAAACATTTATTTTTTCTTTTGAGGGATTCGTCCATGGATACCGGTATCGTTAAGTGGTTCAACGACAGCAAGGGTTTTGGTTTCATCACGCCGGACGCGGGTGGTGAAGACCTGTTCGCGCATTTCTCCGAAATTACCGGAGAGGGATTTAAGACGCTGGTGGAGAACCAGCGCGTCAGCTATCAGGTCAAGCGTGGCCCGAAGGGTCTGCAGGCCGCGAACATCAAGCCGCTGTAAGCTTCATACGTGTAAGCTCAATACGTCCGGATATGTCCGGACGACAGGCTGCCTCGCGTCCGCGGGGCAGTAGTATTGCCCGCCAGTCTTCCGCGCCGTGCCGTCTTTTCGACCGCGCGGCCGTCGGTCCAGCGCTTCGCGCTCCCCTCTGAATGCGCTCGTCCACCCTGGGTGTTGCCCATTCGTGGCCACTGGCCGGCTGTGTCACATCATAAAGATAAAGACAATGCACAATCAAACTATTCGGATGTACCGCGGTTATGCGGTGCAGCCTTCCGCGCATCGATTACCCGATGGCTGTTTTTCTTCTAACGTCACGCTGGAACGGGCAAATTCGCCCATGTCCTCGCCATTGACGGCGGCGAAGACCGCAGCAACGTTATATTGTTTTTACTCGCTCGATTATTTTAGTTCTGAACAAGAGGCGGTTCACTATTCGAATCGCTGGGCCCAGCATTGGATCGATATGCGCGGTTGAGCACCGTTGCCCACGGTTGCCCCGAATACTGCGTATCGGCTGATCGAGGAGTGGCGGGTTTCAGGCGTCCAGCAGGGCCATGATGCGATCGGTTTCCCGGTCCGATTCGAAAGGCCCCTATGCCATGTTGCCGCAGCAGCGCCCGGACGGCATAAAACATTAGAAAACGGTTCATATCGACTTCGTGACGGCGGCCGACGAACAACTTGTCCAACACAACGCTGCGCCGTTTGGCAGATACTACTCGACGATGACTGATCCATTGTGGCGAATCCATTTCAGCAAGTCGTTCCTGCTCATCTCGACTCCTGGCGAGGCCATGCCCGACCCCGGTGCCGACCATCGGGCAGGCGCAACGGATCATGACGGCGGTGAGGTGGCGGTGCGATACAGCATGCACCGACGCGGTGCTGTCTGTGGCGAAGGCACAAAGCCGCAACCCCGTGGTCGCCGCTTAGCAGGTGTTGGTTCATGCTAAACTGCCGCGTATGTCCGTCTGGCGCAGAGCTTCTATCGTCTTACTGCTGATGCTGGGTTTGCTGATCCGGCTCGCGGTGGCATCCGTGAATTGCGATCTGTCGCAGTTCACGCCGCCGGTCACGCATGCACATTCCGCACATGTCAAGACCGCCGTATGCGACATCGATCCGCATGCGGTGTTGGACACCCGGGCGGTATCCTCGGACGCTTCATACGTGGCCGCGTCCGCGGGCGCGCGTGCCGGCCAGCGAGGCCATGGCGACCACGTATCACATCATGGCGCGGGCCAGTGCAGTGGTGGCGCAAACTGCTGCGTCGGCGCGCCGCTGCCGTGTGTCGGCACGATTGCCGACATTCGTGTATTTGTCAACCTCCGTTTGTTGCCTCAGCCATCCGTTGGCGCAATCCGCTTCCTGACTGGCGGTATTGAGCGACCTCCGAGCGCGTATCCCGTCTAAGTTCATTGTCCACTCGCCAGTGCTGGCGAAGCGGTGACTTGTCGGCCGGCCGTCACGCTGGCCCTTGGACCTGTTCGAGATCATCATGCGCAAGCTGTTCGCAGCGCTCGCGTGCGCCGTGGCTCATGTGCCGCAGCTCGTCCACGCCGAGCCTGCCTTTCCCGGGCCGGCCGACGCCAGTGCGTCGGTTCCGGCTGTCACTGTGCCACCGGCCTTTGCCGGATATCATCAGTACAACGATAGCGACGCCGTCGAGTGGATTCGGTTGAATCGTGCGCTCGCGCCGGGCCGCGGCGAGTTGGCCGGGCCGAGCCGTTCCACCCCGCAGGGGCGGGCCGCGGCGCATGACCACGCCGACCACGTTGACCGTGCCGGCCACGACGGCCAGACTACCCACACCGGCCGTATCAGCCATGCTGGCTACACAGATTCTGTGGGTCGTGCTAATCATACAGATCGCACGGATCACACAAATCACACCGGTCATCAGGAGCATACGCAATGAGGTCCCGGCGCGCTCGATGCAGAGCCGTATTGACTGTGGCGCTGGCCACGACGATGCTGGCGGGCTGCGCGGTACCGCCAGCCGATGGAGGCTTTGGCGCGATCGCTGACGCCGCGTCCAAGCGGCTTGGCAAGCAAGCTGTCTGGGTGCGTACCGACGAAGATCGGCAAGCGGCGGCGCAACGTACCCGCGAGCTACTTTTACGGCCGCTGTCGATCGATGATGCCGTCCAGGTGGCGTTGCTCAATCATCCCGGCTTGCAGGCCACCTATGCCGATCTGGGCATTGCACAGGCGGACTTGGCGCAGGCCAGTCGCCTGCCAAACCCCGGATTTCGCTTTAGCCGGACGCATTCGAACAACGACTTGAGCATCGAGCGTACATTCTCGCTCGGCCTGTTCAGCGCGCTGACGATGCCGGCGGTGATACGTATCGAGGGGGCGCGCGTGGAGCAAACCAATTTAGCTCTCGCCGACGCGATGCTGGCCGTCGCAGCCGACACGCGCCGGGCCTACATCGAGGCAGTGGCGGCACGGCAAGCACTGCAATATGCGCAACAGGTGGTGGACTCGGCGCAAGCAGGGGCAGAGTTGGCGCGCAGACTGCACAAGGCAGGCAATTGGAGCAAGCTGGATTATGCGCGGCAGCAGGCATTCTATGCGCAAGCGGCCGCGATGCTAGCCAAGGCGCAGCTACAAGTGTCAACCGAGCGCGAGAAGCTGACCCGCGTAATGGGACTGTGGGGCGAGGCGATCGACTACGCGTTACCCGACCGCCTGCCGGCGCTGCCCGCTGAGCGCGTGGCGCTTGTCGACTTGGAACCGTGGGCGATCGATCAGCGTCTGGACGTGCAGGCTGCACGACTGCAGGCGCGCCGCGTCGCCGCGTCGCTTGGCCTGACGCGCGCCACGAAGATGGTCAATGCCTTGGATCTCGGCTACATGGACAACAACGAGACGGACAAAGGTCACGAGCATGGCTACGAGATCAGTGTCGAGGTGCCGCTATTCGATTGGGGCGGCGCAAAGGTAGCACGTGCCGAGGCGACGTACAGGCAGGCGGTTGAGCGGCTCGCACAGGTGGCGCTGCAGGCACGCTCGCAGGTTCGGCAATCTTATGCCGCGTACGTCACGAGCTATGACGTCGCACGGCACTATCGCGACGAGGTACTTCCTGTGCGCAAGGCGATTTCCAACGAGATGTTGCTGCGCTACAACGGCATGCTCGCCAGCGTGTTCGATCTGCTGGCTGATGCCCGCGACCAGGCTGACGCGGTGAGCGCATCTATCGACGCACTGAAAGACTTTTGGCTCGCCGAAACGGAGCTGGAGCGTGCGCTCGGCGGCCGTCTGCCGACGGCGGTAGCGCAGCACGCCGGGGCGGTGGCGGCGGCAAGCGTTCCTGTAGCAAGTCAACCAACGACACACGAGCCGGCTGCTGCTCACCCGCGGGAGGGGCACTGAGATGGTCACGCGCCGACAATTCTTGAACGGCTCCGGCGCCGCATTGCTGGGCGCGGCGCTGGTTAGCAAAGCCGGCGCGGCGGCTTTGCCGGAGGCACCATCCAGTGCCAGTGTTGCGACCCAGCCGCCGTTGGCTCCGCGCGATGGCCGGCCGTACAAACCGGTCGTCACGCTCAACGGCTGGTCGCTGCCTTGGCGCATGCGCAATGGCTGGAAGGAATTCCATCTGGTAGCTGAGCCGGTGGTGCGCGAGATCGCACCGGGGATGCAAGCGCACCTGTGGGGCTATAACGGACAGGCGCCGGGCCCGACGATCGAAGCGGTTGAAGGCGACAAGGTGCGCATCTTCGTGACGAACCGCTTGCCCGAGCGCACCACCGTGCATTGGCATGGGATGCCGCTGCCGTGCGGGATGGATGGCGTGGGCGGTCTGACACAGCCGCATATCCCGCCCGGCAAAACGTTTGTCTACGAGTTCCAGCTCGAGCGGCACGGCACCTTCATGTATCACCCGCATGCCGACGAAATGGTGCAAATGGCGATGGGCATGATGGGCCTGTTTATTGTCCACCCGAAAGCGCGTGGCGTGATGCCAGTCGATCGGGATTTCGTATTCTTGATGTCCGCGTATGACATCGATCCTGGCAGCTTCACGCCGCGGGTGAACGAGATGACGGATTTCAACGTCTGGAGTTGGAATGCACGGGTGTTTCCTGGTATCGACCCGCTGCCGGTGCGCCGCGGCGATCGTGTGCGGATTCGCTTTGGCAACCTGACGATGACCAATCATCCTATCCATCTGCACGGGTACGCCTTCGAGGTGACGGGAACCGATGGGGGCTGGATCGCGCCGGCAGCGCGATGGCCGGAAGTGACCGTGGATGTCGGCGTTGGCCAGATGCGGGTGATCGAGTTTGAGGCATCGCGCCCGGGAGATTGGGCGTTCCATTGTCACAAGTCGCACCATACGATGAATGCGATGGGCCACCAGGTGCCGAACATGATCGGCGTGCCGCAACAGGACTTGGTCAAGCGTATCAACAAGCTGGTGCCCGACTATATGGCAATGGGCAGCACCGGCGGATCGATGGGTGAGATGCAGATGCCATTGCCAAATAACACGCTGCCGATGATGACCGGGCAGGGACCGTTCGGTGCGCTCGAAATGGGCGGGATGTTCACCATCGTGAAGGTCCGCGAGGGCCTGGGCCGCGACGACTACCGGGATCCGGGCTGGTACCGGCACCCCAGGGGAACGGTCGCGTACGAATACGCGCAGGACTCGGCCGCCGCGCGCGTAAAGTAATTACCATTGCTTGCCTACACAAGGAAAAAAACCGATAGTTCTCTTTCTCGGTCAATACAATTAGACAACAGCATTTTCTGCATCAACTAACAAAAGGAAAGCTAATGCGTTACTGTCGCTCCCGTCGCGCGCTGCTGCGTGCCTGTGCAATGCTCCCATGGATGCCGACGCTGGCAGCGTGCGCGGCGCAAGAACCGAGCGCCTCAGCGCCGGGGCCATCTAGGTTGCGAGGGCCGGCCACATTGCAAAGACCAGCCGCGTTGCAACTCGAAGCGCTTGCGGTACTGGAGGCGCGCATGGGCGGGCGCCTCGGGGTTTGCGCGATCGACACGGGTAGCGGTGCGCGGCTCGTGCACCGTGCAGAGGAGCGTTTTCCGTTCTGCAGTACGTTCAAGGCGGTGCTTGCGGCAGCCGTACTGGCCCGCAGCGGTGATACGCCCGACTGGTTGTCGCAGCGCGTTCGGTATGGCTCGGCTGATGTGGTCAGTTATTCGCCGATCAGCGGGCAACATGTCGGCGCCGGAATGCGCATTGACGAAATGTGCGCGGCAACGCTGCAGTACAGTGATAATACGGCAGCGAATCAGTTGATGAAGGTGCTTGGCGGAATTGATGCGGTAACAGCATTTGCCCGTTCAGTGGGCGATGCTACCTTCCGGCTGGATCGCTGGGAGCCGGAGTTGAACACAGCGATACCAGGGGACGTGCGCGACACGTCGACGCCGGCGGCGATGGCAGACACGCTGCGCGCGGTGATGCTGGGCAATGTGTTGCGTCCGTGGCAGCAGCAGCGATTGCAGCAATGGATGCTGGGCAATCGCACAGGCGACAAGCGAATCCGTGCCGGCGTGGCCGCGCAGTGGCGCGTTGCCGACAAGACGGGTACCGGGGAGTACGGCACTACCAACGACATCGGGGTCCTTTGGCCGCCCGAGCGGGCGCCGATTGTGCTGTCCATCTATTTCACCCAGCCGCAGCAGGATGCGCCGGCGCGCGACGAGGCGATCGAGCAAGCCACGCGTATCGTGGTTGACGCGCTGAGTTGAAGGCGTCCCCCGGCGAGTCGCCATTCGGATCGCTCGTGAACGAGACTTTGTCGGATATGCCATCAGGCGCCCAATTGGGCAGCCAGCTCAGGCGTTGGCGGGCGCTGCATCGCATTAAGCAGGCGCATGCTGCCGAGCTGTTCGGTGTCAGCCAGTCGACGATTTCTCGCTGGGAGGCGGGCTTACAACCCATGGAGTTGGCCGAGCGGCGGCGCGTGGCGCATACATTGTCGGCGCGGCTCGATTCGGCGGCTGATCATGCGCTTGCGCGACTGGTCCGCGGCAACCCGTTGCCGGTACACTTGATTTGCGATTTGACGCACCAGTTGTTGGCGTGCTCCGCGGCACGTGCTGCCCAGTTCTCCGTGCCTGTCAGCGAACTGCTCGGGCGTGCCTTGTGGCGTTACTCGACGTCGCAGATCGCACACCAGGAGGCGCAACTAGACACACTGGGCTGGCGCGATGCGGTGGCGCCACCGTCACTGGCTGTGCGACGAATACGAGCGCGCGCAGTCGGCGGAGGCGTTGGCGGTGAAGGCGCTGGACAAGCTTGAGACGATCCTGCAGCATAACCAGGGACGCAATCCGCCTGATTTCGACTATCAGTTCAATCTGGCGTATGGACGCCGGTACACGAGCACCCATCCACTCTTCGCCGAGATACGGCAAGTGCTTGATAGCGAGACGCTCGCACGGATCGCGCAACAGCGGTGAACCATTGTTGTGCCCCGCGTCTGCTGCGCTAGAGCGTGTGTTCCGCGCCGGCGTGCTGTTGCGGCGGTGTGTGGGTGGCCTTCAGCCGGCTCGCTGCGGCTAGCAGCGACTGGCCGGTTGGCGTCAGCATCGGGCGGCGATGGCCTTCGGTGAGCTCTTCCAACTCGATGAGTTGCCGCTCGAGCAGCGTGTCCAGTTCAGCGCGGTTCATGTCGATCTGCTCCGGTGCGTTGCGGATCAGCATCAACGTGGCGAATTCGTGTGGGCTCAGCATCTTCGTCTCCAAATCGTTCATGAGGCTGCGATCCTATCGCCTAGGATCACAAGATAAAGCGGCGAGATGACAGGCCGATAGCAGCGGCCGCCCAGCGCCCCGGCGAGATTACGCATCGGGGCGCGGGCTGTCGAGCGGACGCCGGTCCGCGCGATGACTGACGGCGTTCAGCCGATGCTGACGTCGATCCGGCGGGGCTTGGCCTCGTCGCGGCGTGGGATGGCCAGCTTCAGCACGCCGTCGCGCAACTGCGCGTCGATACGTGACGCATCCAGATCCGCACCCAGCGCGAACGTGCGGGCGAAATGCGGATCGCGCAATTCGGCGTGCTGGACCCGCAAGCCGGTGGGCGTCGGCACGACGGCCTCGGCTTCAAGTGACAGTGTGCTGTCCTGCACGCTCACGCTCAGCTTGTCGCGTGGCACGCCGGGCAGGTCGACCAGTAGCGTGACGCCGTTGCGATCCTCGAAAATATCCACGGCCGGCGCCACTGTCGTGCGGCGTGGTTGCGACGCCGTTGCGCTTTGTGCGGCGACGCTGGCGTTCTGTTGGGTGGGACGTTCGACCAGTTCGGTGGTGTTGCTCATGGTGTGCTCCTGGTTTGCGTCAATGCGGGTCAATAGGTCATTGCACTGTGATCGATCGCGGCTTAGATGCCTCGAGCTTGCCGATGGTCACGCTCAAGCAGCCGTTCACATAGCGCGCTTGGACCTTGTCTGGATCGGCCTGGTGCGGCAATTCGATGATGCGGCGGAATGTGCCGCTGAAACGCTCTTGCAGATAGGTCCGCGTGTCGTCGGGACGCTCCGTTTGCACGCGTTTGCGCTCGCCGCTGAGGATCAACAAGCCGTTGTCGATCGACACATCGATCTGCGCCGGATCGAGTCCGGGGGCAAATGCGACAATCTCGATCGACTCGTCCGTGCTGCCGATGTTGACCGCCGGGAATGCCCCGACGCGCGACGCGCGCAGGCTAGTCGGCATGTTGGCGAACAGGTTCGCGACCTGCCGTTGTAGACGATCGATGTCGTTGAAGACGTCTGTGCTAAAAAACAAATCACTCATGGTTTGCTCCTTCGATCCTTCGTCGAAGGGCCGAACCGGGCTACGCGCTCCAGTCCGCCCGTCAACACTGGATCCGTCGACAAACAAATCGAAACACGCAGTGCGTAATACGCGACTGCCCAAGTGATTCATAACATAGTTCTGCCACACGAAATTTCAAGAGGAGGCGCTCGACGCAGGTGCAGGTCGGCGGTGGATCAGCGGCAAGTTGGCGGTAAGCAAATTGGCGGTAAGTCAGTGGTCAATCGGCGGGACCGGTGACAAGGCGTGCCCCTGGTACATGCAGCATCCGAGCCGACGTGCGATTGCCGCCTATTTTGGTACGATTCAGTCTTTCATCGAACGGTAGCCGACTGTGAGACGCACGGACATTGCCCCGCTGCGCGCGGGTTGCGCCGCCCTGCTGGCCCGCATGGGGCCGCTCGCTACGAGATTCTGGCGGCGTGCGCGGCATCCGGGCCGGCGCGACCTGGCCTGGGTGGCCGCGGTGGTGCCGGCTTACGTGCTGATCCTGGTGCCGTTCACGCCCGGCATCGGCGATATCCGCAAGGCAAAGGTCGAGCAACCGGCGCAGGTGTTGTCCGCGGACGGCAAGTTACTGGCTCAGTTCAAGCCGTCCAATCGTGAATGGGTCGCTTTGTCCGACATCTCGCCGCACGTACTCGATGCGTTGGTTGCGACGGAGGACCATCGGTTCTATCAGCATCATGGCTTGGATTGGCGACGCACGGCAGCGGCGGCCGCACAGACGTTTTCCGGCGACCGGCAAGGCGGCTCGACCCTCACGCAGCAGCTGGCCCGCAACCTGTACCCAGATGAAATCGGGCGGGCGCCCACGCTCACGCGCAAAATCAAGGAGGCGATTACCGCCTTGAAGATCGAGGCCGTGTACACAAAAGCCGAGATCTTGGAAACCTATCTGAACACCGTCCCGTTCCTATACAACGCGTATGGGATCGAGATGGCGGCCCGCACCTATTTCGACAAGCCAGCCAGTGAATTGGATGTGTTGCAAAGTGCGACGCTGGTCGGCATGCTCAAGGGCAACAGCTACTACAACCCGGTCATCAACCCGGAGCGCGCGTTGCAGCGGCGTAACACGGTGCTCGCGCAGATGGCCAAGTACGGCAAGTTGGCGCCGCAGGCGTACGAATCGCTTGCGCGCCGGCCGTTGCGGCTGGATTTTGAGCGGCAGGTCGAGCCGCCTGGCCCCGCCCCCCATTTTGCGCAGCAATTACGCAAATGGCTGATCGCGTGGGCGGATCGCCACGACTACAATATCTACTCCGACGGCTTGGTCGTGCGCACAACCATCGATTCGCGGCTGCAGGCGATAGCCATGCAATCCGTCGTGCTGCACGGCAATCAATTACAAGCCATTGCCAACGCTGCTTGGTCGACCGCTTCGGCGTGCGTGGGCAGTCACGATTTCGTACAGACTTTCGTGCGCGACACACCGGATTACCGGGCGGCGCTCGACGCGGGGTTGACGAGCCCGCAGGCGCTGAAGCGGCTGCGGGCCGATCGCGGTTTCATGCAGGCGCTGTGTGACGAGAAAACACGTGTACAGGCGGACTTTGTCGCACTCGATCCGCGCGATGGCGCAATCAAAGCATGGGTGGGCAGCCGCGATTTCAACAAGGATCCATTCGACCACGTGCAACAGGCGCGGCGGCAACCCGGCTCAACGTTTAAGCCGTTCGTCTATGCCGCCGCGTTCGAGCAGGGCGCCCGTGCCGACGATACGATTGTCGACCAGCCAGTGTCGATTGCGCTGGAGGGAGGCGAAATCTGGCGTCCCGCCGACGACGTCCCGCCCAGTGGACAGCCCATGACGCTGCGCGACGCGCTGGCGTACTCGCGCAATCGTATCACCGCTCAATTGATGCAATCGGTCGGGCCCGCGAAGGTGGCCAAGCTTGCCCAGGCGATGGGCGTGCGAGACAGCATGCTGAACCCTGTGCCGTCGCTGGCACTCGGCACGAGTCCCGTCACGCTCAAGGAAATGGTGTCCGCATACAGTACCATCGCCGATGGCGGTCGCTATGTGCGGCCGATGATGGTCACTCGTATCGAGGACCGGGATGGCAACGTGCTGGCGCAATTCGCGCCGGATGCAGGCAAGCAGGTGCTGCCTGCCGACGTTGCATGGACGTTGCTCGATGTGATGCGGGGCGTGATCGATCAGGGTACCGGTACCGCGATCCGCACCCGCTTCGGCATTCGCGCGGACGTAGCCGGCAAGACGGGCACGACGCAAGACAACGCGGATGGCTGGTTCATCTTGATGCACCCGCAGTTGGTCGCCGGCGCGTGGGTTGGCTTCAATGACAGCCGTGTAACGCTGCGCAGCGATGACTGGGGACAGGGCGCGCACAGTGCGCTGCCGATCGTTGGCGATTTTTATCGACGTGCGCTGCGCGCGCGGCTGATCGATCCGCGCCTGCGGTTCGCGAGCGAGCCGCCGCCCGGTATCTTGCAGCGCACGCTCGCGCAGATTCGTGCCTGGCTCGCGCAAGTGTTTCCTGCGACGCACCAGGCCGAGCCCCCAGCGCCGCCGCGCCGGGCGCCGCGACGGATAGAGCCGTCAGCGGGTGAGATTGTCGTGCCGACGCCGGCGAGTGGCGTCGCCGTGGACGGTGCGAACATGGGGCTGCCGGCGGGCGCGCCGGTATCATCGGCGGTATCCGTCGCGTCGGCCTCGTCGGCCGTGTCGGCCAGCGTGCCGCCGACATCGACGCCGGGTTCGACATCCGAGGTACCCGTCGCGACTGCTGCGTCGCCGGCGGCGGCCTCTGGGGCGCCGGGTGCAGCGGCGTCGGTCGGCTCTGGCGGCGCAGCCGGCAGGCCGGCCACGTCGCCCGGCCCGTCGTCGCCGGAACCGGCTGCTTCGCGCGGCGTACCCCCCGTTCGGCAATGAGGTACCGTGGGCGCCGACGCCAAGCCCTGATGCAATGGATTCGGATGCCGTCGGCCCACGCGCCGGCGAGTAAAGCGCCTGCGCCGCCGAGCATCGACGTGCCGATGTCGGGCAGGGAGCATCGAACGGCGAGCGCCGGCGCATTGCGATAAAAAGCGCAGGCATCAACCAGAAGAACATAAACATCCAGACGCTATAGTCCGCGGCGTCGCCGGCGAGCCGCACGCCGATGGCGTCAATCACGGTGTAGACAGCGATCATTGCGAAGCCACTCGTGTAGCGGGTCATCGATGTCTCGGCTCGATCATATCGAAGCACGGATTCTCGATACAGGAGGATGTCTGTAAGTATGCCGATGGCGTTGACTACGTCGCTGCGTGCCAACGCGGTATGCGATCGGTAACTTGATGGAAATGCAATGAGGTGCCATTTACGATCTTCTCGGGCGCGGCGTGGTCGCCGCCCGATTTCACCTTAGTCGATACGACGGATCTGTTTTGGCGAGGGTTGCATCTTGCATTTTCATTGGGTCGCCGGCGGCTGAGGCCGTATGCTACGAACATGCCCTTCCGGCGTCCGTGCTGCCGGACGCACCGATCTGGCCAGGTATTGGCACGATCCGCCACCAGGAGACCACCATGAACCCTTTGCCTTCTTCACCAAACACCGGCGATGCTCGAAGCCGTGCGGCCGCGTTCTGTAGCCAATTTGGACTGTCGGCGCCGATCCTGCTGGCGCCAATGGCCGGCGCGTGCCCGCCGGCATTGTCGATTGCCGTGGCCAATGCAGGCGGCATGGGTGCCATGGGGGCACTGCTGACGCCACCGGAAGGTATTGTGCAATGGGCCGACGCGTTTCGCCGCGGCAGCACCGGGCGCTTCCAATTGAATCTATGGATTCCCGATCCGCCGCCTGAACGCGACCGGCACAACGAGCAGCGCGTGCGCGCATTCCTGGCGCAGTGGGGGCCTGGCGTGCCCGAGTCAGCAGGCGAGGCGGTGCCATTGGATTTCGCCGCGCAATGCGACGCGCTGATCGAGGCGCGGCCGGATGTCGTCACCTCGATTATGGGGGTATTTCCGCCCGCGTACGTGAAGCGCTTGAAGGACCACGGCATTGCCTGGTTCGCGACGGTCACGACGCTGGACGAAGCCCGCGAGGCACAGGCAGCGGGAGCCGATGCGATCATTGCGCAAGGCTTCGAGGCGGGTGGTCACCGTGGCGCGTTCGATGCGGCCCGGGCGGAACGGCAGGCCGTTGGCCTGTTTGCGCTGTTGCCTCGCCTGGCTGACCATATTCGCGTACCGTTGATCGCCGCCGGCGGTATCGGCGATGGCCGCACGTTGGCGGCCGCGCTGATTCTCGGCGCGAGCGCGGTGCAAATCGGTACTGCCTTCCTGCGTTGCCCGGAGGCGGCGCTGAACTCCGCATGGGCGGACGCGCTGGACGGATTGGAGCCGGAGGACACCGTACCGACGCGCGTGTTTACCGGCCGCCTCGGCCGTTCGGTGGCGACCGATTACGTGCTTGCAGCGGCGGCGCCGGATGCTCCGCATCCGGCACCGTATCCGGTACAGCGCGCGCTTACCGCATCGATGAAAAAGGCCGGCGCAGTGGCGCGCGACTATCACCGAATGCAGGTGTGGGCGGGGCAGGCTGCTGCAATGGCGCGAGCGGTCCCCGCGGCCGACGTGGTGCGCGGCGTGTGGGCTGGCGCACAGCGCTATTTATAAAAATATAAAAAGCGCGCTCGTTTGGTAAGGCGCTGCACGGTCCGAACCTGCTGACGCAGTCGGACTATACGCGCTATGTGAACTTTGGCGTCGTGCGTGATATTGGCGGGATGCTGTTCGGCAACCTGCTGTTCAGGTTGCGCTTGACGCCTGTTGCATCGAGCCTGCGCTTCTTGAGCGCGCAGCCGGTTCAAGCGGCGCTTGTTGCGGTCGTGGGAGCGGCCGTCTTCTATCAGAACGGCCGCGCATTTCTCCGGGAGCGCCAGGCACACCTTCCGCTCCTGAAGATATGCCATTAAGTATGGCGTCCGCACCAGCGCCTAATCCATAACCGGTTACTGGGCTAGCTGCTGTCCAGAATCCAATACTCATAGCAGACATGCCACCCCAACGTCCGAACCTACCTCGCCCACGACGTCCAACTCGGACGACGACGTGGTGTCGAGCACGTGTTCCAATTGACTGCTGGGGAGCGGGAAGTCCCGGTAGACCGCTTCAGTTGCAGGTGACGGCGCGACAGCGCGGGCGTCAGAGGTCTGCCGCATGACTGTTCGTTCTCGTGCCTTCGCCAGGTGCGATGCCGACTCGCGCCTGCGATGCATCAATGCCCACTTTCGCTCATGATCTGGCAACGTTCGTGGACGGCGCGACGCAACGGTCTGCTTCGGCCCGCCGCAGTGGCGCAATAACGTGTCGACTCCCGAACCTGATCTTCAGCTTTGTTCTAAACGCCACGAGAATCAATTCGTACGTTGTTCATAGCGACTATCACGAACAGACAGATCTGTATTGTCGAGTGTTAATAGCGATGCAGCCAGCGTGCCTGTGGTGATCACCGTTCTTTTCATCGATCAGGAGAAACAATGAAAAAGCACCTGTTGAAAGCGATAGCCCTGTCAGCCATGAGCGTTGGTCTCTGCGGGCAGGCGTTCGGCGAAGGCGTGTATGCGCCTTATGTCGACATGACGGCATGGCCCACGCCCTCGCTGGACGAGATCGGCGTGCAGCAAGGGATCCAGCAGTTCACGATGGCGTTCGTGTTGTCCGGCGGCAACCAATGCGTGCCGTCGTGGGGCGGCGTGCAGCCGATTGGACGCGGCCAGACGTCAGATTTGCTGACTTCCATCGCTAAGTCAATCAACAATTATCGAGCCAAGGGCGGTGAGGTGTCGATTTCGTTCGGCGGCCAAGCTGGCATGCCGTTGATGCAGGCATGTAGCAGCGCATCAGCATTGGTCGCGGCATATCAGACGGTGATCGATACGTATTCGTTGACGCATATCGATTTCGATATCGAAGGCGCGGCGCAAACGGACAGCGCGGCGCTGACGCGCAATTTCCGGGCGGTACGGCAACTGCAGCACACGATGCACACCAACGGCAAGACACTGCATGTGACGTTGACACTCCCGGTGATGCCATCGGGGCTTACCGCCGATGGCTTGCGCGTACTCAACGCAGCGCTGGACAATGGTGTGACGCTGGACACGGTCAACATCATGGCAATGGATTATGGCAATGGCACAACTGACATGGGCGCGGCGGCGAAGCGGGCTGCCACGTCGGTCTACGCGCAGTTAGATGCGGCGTACAAGGCGGCGGGCAGCCCGAAGACCGACGCCCAATTGTGGCAAATGATCGGCGTGACGCCGATGATCGGCAAGAACGACGTGCAAGGCGAGACGTTCTCGCTGGCAGACGCAAAGGCGCTGCTCGACAAGGCTCGCTCGGAGGGTATCGGACTGCTCAGCAACTGGTCGATCGGCCGGGATAAGGCTTGCGCGAGTAATGGCGGTGGCGCATCACCCAGTTGTTCCGGCGTCTCGCAGCCACCGTATGCATTCACGCAGGTGTTCCGGCAATTGAAGGGGCACTGGGGCACTGGCGTGACGCAGGATCCGTCATATGGTGGTGGCTCAAATGGTGGTAAACCGGCGCCAAGTGCGCAATGGTCCAGCTCGCAGATCTATACAACCGGCATGACCGTCAAGTACCACGGCGTGACGTATCGCGCAAAGTGGTGGACGCAAGGCGACGTGCCGGGTCAGTCGGAGGTGTGGGCGAAGGTCTGAGCATGCCGCTGTTGCGGCCCGCGCAACCGAGCCATCGTATACGCTCGATCTCGGTGCGCACAGCAGGAGACGGCGACGGGCCGGCGCGCAACGTAACCACGGAGGATTGGGATGCAATCAATGCGCGCCTCACGCCATTGCCAGCGTGGTGCCGTCCGCCGCTTTAATCGTCGTGCTCGCATAGGTTGTCAGCGGCATGTACGACACCGACACGGTCAATGACCAGTGCGCGTAGTTCAACCCGAGGCTGAAGATCAGTGTGAGCGACGACGATGCATTCACGCTGACCGAAGCGGGTCCCGGCTTGCCGGCACCGACGGCCAGTGCGCTGCCTAGGAAGCGTATACGCTCCCGTTGTATAACTGTATAAATATACAGGTATACTATCGCCGTTTAGCATCGCACAGCTGCCGTTCCAATTACCATGGTTCCGACGCGCCGGATCGCCCATCTCGACATGGATGCCTTTTACGCATCCGTCGAGTTGTTGCGCTATCCCGAGCTGCGCGGTAAGGCGGTGGTGATCGGTGGTGGCCGGAAGGCGGCGCCGCAGACGCTGCCGGACGGCACGCGCCGGTTTGCCCGCTTGCGCGATTACGCTGGACGTGGTGTGGTCACCACGTCCACGTATGAGGCGCGCGCGCTCGGCGTGTTTTCCGCAATGGGCATGATGAAGGCCGCGCAGCTCGCGCCCGACGCCATCTTGCTGCCCACTGACTTCGACTTGTATCGCCATTATTCACGGCTGTTCAAGGCCGCAGTGGCGACTTTCACTGACCAAATCCAGGATCGCGGGATCGATGAGATCTACATTGATTTGACCGCGTTGCCCGGCGACACGCGAGCGCTGGCGATGCGCATCAAGCAGGCGGTGTGCGACGCGACCGGTCTCACGTGCTCGATCTGCGTTGCGCCGAACAAGCTGCTCGCAAAGATCGGCTCGGAGTTGGACAAGCCGGACGGCATGACAATTCTGTCCATCGCGGACCTGCCGACGCGGATCTGGCCACTGCCGGTGCGCAAGATCAACGGTATCGGCCCGAAGGCGGGCGAGAAACTTGTTTCGCTGGGCATCGCCACGGTCGGCGATTTAGCGAAGGCCGATCCCGGACTGCTGCAAGCGCATTTCGGCCACAGTTATGCCGCCTGGCTGGCCGACGTCGCCCACGGCATCGATGAGCGGCCGGTGCAAGTCACGTCGGAGCCGAAATCGATGAGCCGCGAAACCACGTTCGAGCGTGATATGCACGTGCGCCACGACCGCGCCGCGCTCTCGGCGATCTTCACGGACCTGTGCGTGCGCGTGACGCAAGACTTGACGCGCAAGGGCTATGTCGGACGCACGGTCGGGCTGAAGCTGCGCTATGCGGATTTCTGCACCGTTACGCGCGATGTCAGCTTACCGGAGCCCACCGCGGATGCGGCCGTGATTCGGCGCGCCGCCACCGAATGTCTGAAGCGCGTGCCACTGGACAAGCGGCTTAGGCTGCTCGGTGTGCGGGTCAGTGCGCTGCGACCGGCGCACGCGCAGCGCTTGGCGCGCGCGCCGGTGCAACACGAACTGCCATTTGCCGAAGCGGGGACCCAGAAGTGAACTACCCCCGTGCTCCGTTTGTGGCGGACAGGCAGGCCGCACCGCGCTGCAAAGCGCGAACCGGCGCGCTATTATGCGGCGCACGAGGCTCGCGCGTATCCTGGTCAGTGCATGCCTGCTATACGGTCGGTCAGCGCGTTCAACTCGTAGATGAGCCGCGACAGTGCTAGTTTCAGTGCCAAGTTGATCTCGCTGAGCTCCCATTGCGCGACGCAAGCCGTCGGTGATCAACAGTCATGGTCGGTGGCGCGACGGATATCACCGCGCTAACTGACCGGAAATCCGACGCGCTCCATGGTGCTGATGTGGCGTGACAGTAATTGAGCGGCGCGCTCGAGATCATGGCCTTTCAACGCGTCGATGATCAGTTGATGATCGTGGTTCGAGCGCGATTGCCAGCCGCGCGCCCGGCCGACGGCGAGTACGAAGCGCGAACTGGTCAATTGCAGCACGTCCAGTGTCGCCAGCAGGCGGGGCATCGCGCAATGGCGCACCAGCGCATGGTGGAACGCACGGTTGGCTGCATCCCACGACGCAAGCGAATTGGCGGCGTCGCACGCGGCGTGGGCACTTTCAAGCGCCTCGAAATGTTCGGCGCGCAAGTGTGGCATGGCGTGGCGCAGCGCAAGCGGCTCGAGCACCGCCCGCATGTCAACGGCTTCCTTGATGGCGGCACGATCCAATGCGGTGACGCGCACGCCGCGTCTGTGCAGAATCGTTACCAGTCCGATTGCCTGCAGCCGTTGAAACGCTTCGCGCACAGGTACATGGCTCGCCCCAAATTCCTTGGCGATGTGGTCCTGTCGAAGCGCGGTACCGCCGGCTAACTCCCCGCTGACAATACGCTCGCGCAACCGGTCGACAATATGCTCGACCAAGCTCGGCGTGCGGGTATCGCTTAGGCGCCCAATGTCCATTTCATAGATTATCTATTTTCATGAGTAGGTAAACTGACGCCAATTTCGTTATAACATCCAGGACGCAATCGGCGTGAGCTTGGGAAGTCGGTAGATTATCTATTAAATAAGCTGAGTGGTCGAGACCACTGCGGCCGTGGCGCGCCAGCGGCGCGTGTCACATCTACCCGTAGCCGCCGGGTCGTTTGGATCCCATCCGCATAGGAGTATCTGCATATGTCGATTAGGCCAACAGAATCGTCGGCTCATTCCTCCAGTTTGTCCGGCGACGACGCAGCGCCAATCCGGCACGACTGGACGCGCGAGCAAATTACGGCGTTGTTCGATTTGCCATTCGATGACCTGCTATATCGCGCGCATACCGTGCAGCGACGTTATCATGCCGGCCGCGGCCTGCAAATTTCGCAATTGTTGTCCATCAAGACGGGTGGATGCCCGGAGGACTGCGGCTACTGTAGTCAATCGGTCCACGCCGAGACCGACCTGAAAGCGACCGCATTGATGAGCGTGGACGCGGTGTTGCAGGCCGCTGCGCAGGCCAAGGCCGCCGGCGTGCAGCGCTTTTGCATGGGGGCCGCATGGCGCAGCCCGCGCGAGCGCGACCTGGAGCGGGTCTGCGCAATGGTGGAGGGCGTGAAGGCGCTGGGGCTGGAAACCTGCGTGACGCTCGGCATGCTGACCGACGCACAAGCGCAGCGCCTAGCCGACTCCGGCCTGGACTACTACAACCACAACATTGACACGAGTCCCGAATACTATCCATCCGTGATCACCACGCGTACGTTGCAGGAGCGGTTTGACACACTTGAGCACGTGCGCAACGCGGGCCTGAAGGTTTGCTGCGGCGGCATTGTCGGCATGGGGGAGTCGCGCGAGGATCGAGTCGGCATGTTGCAGACATTGGCCAATTTGCCAGCACACCCGGAGTCGGTGCCGGTCAATTCCCTAATGCGGATCGAAGGCACGCGGCTCGCGCACGAGCGCGACGTCGACGGGTTGGAGTTCGTGCGCACGATCGCGGTGGCCCGCATCGTGATGCCGGCGTCCGTGATACGGCTCTCGGCCGGGCGTGAGCACATGAGCGACGAGCTTCAGGCGCTGTGTCTGTTTGCTGGCGCCGGCTCAGTGTTCATCGGCGAGAAACTGTTGACCACGCCCAATCCGGCTCCCCATCAGGACCGCGAGCTGATCGACCGGCTTGGCGCGACGAGCCAGGAATCGGCCCCGATCCAATGGATCGCCAAATCACGGCAATGATCTCCAGAAACACTCGCATGAAGCTGCTCGAATCGCTTGGGCGCGGCTTGTCGGCGCTCGATGCAAACCACTTGCGCTGGCATCGGCGCATTGCCGACAGTGCGTGCAGCGCGCGGATGAGCGTGGACGGGCGACGCATCGTGGGTTTTGCGAGTAACGACTACCTGGGACTTGCTGCGCATCCAGCGTTGATCTAGGTGTTGGGCGACGGCGCACGACGCTATGGTGCCGGCAGCGGGGGGCTCACCTGCTGGGTGGTTATTCGCGCGCGCATGCGCAAGCCGAGCAGGACCTGGCCGCGTTCTGTGGCGGCTTTGTCGACGATGCCCGTGCATTGTATTTTTGCACCGGCTACATGGCGAACCTGGCCGTGCTGACCGCGCTGGCCGGTCGCGATGCGGCGATCTTCTCCGATGCGCTGAACCAACCATGCTTCGCTGATCGACGGCACGCGGCTATCCCGCGCGTGCGTGCAGATCTATCCGCATTGTGATACCGAGACCCTGGATGCGATGGTAGGCGCGAGTGACGCGGCGACGTTGGACGACGCGGGTCTGTGGGTGCCGGCCATCCGGCCGCCGACGGTTCCGCCTGGCACGTCCCGGTTGCGGATCTCGTTGTCGGCTGCGCACACGGACGAAGACCTGGACCGGCTGGAGACGGTGCTGGCTGGTGTGGCGGTAACATCCTGATCGATACCGACGTCGGTGGCACTGGACCCAGCGGCGACGCAGGGGAAGCGAGTCGCGCCACCGATGCAACAGTCCGGCGGCGGTGCCGACCAAGCTCGTCAAAGTGCTGACGTAACGTTGGCAAGGTCAGTGTTAGGTGGGGTGGGGCACGGCATCGCACAGGCCGAACGGCTGCGGCATGGCACCATGCGCCTCGGGCCACGGTGTGAGTACCTCCGCGCCGGTCTCCGTCACCACGACCATATGTTCCCACTGCGCGGACCACGAGCCATCCTGCGTCACGACTGTCCAGCCGTCCGCCAGTTGCCGCGTGCCAGCCGACCCGGCGTTGAACATTGGCTCGATCGTAAAAATCATGCCGGGCTTCAGTTCGAGGCCGGTTCTCGGGCGTCCATAGTGGAGCACCTGCGGCTCGTCGTGATAGACGCGTCCGATCCCGTGGCCGCAATACTCACGTACGATACCGAAGCCTTCGCGTTGCCCGACGCGCTGGATCGCATGGCCGACATCGCCGAGCGTGGCGTCCGGACGCACAGCGGCAATGCCCGCCATCATCGCTTCGTACGCAGTGCACACTAGTCGCCGTGCCGCATCGTCTGGCTCGCCGACAAAGTACATGCGGCTCGTATCGCCATACCAGCCGTCCTTGATCACGGCGACGTCGATGTTCAGAATGTCGCCGTCCTGCAACGGGCGCGATGATGGAATGCCGTGGCACACCACGTGGTTCACCGACGCGCAGATCGTCTTCGGATAACTGTGATAGCCAACGTTGGCCGGCGTCGCTCGTTGCACGTTGACGATATAGTCATGGCACAGCCGGTCGAGTTCGTCGGTGCTCACGCCGGGCTTGACGTAAGGGCCGATCATCTGCAAGACGTCCGCGGCCAGCATGCCGGCACGACGGGCCATCGCAATTTCGGCGCGCGAACGGAGCGGGACTCGGGCAGCGCGCCGCATCATGCTGCCTTGCTGACGTCGTTGTCCAAGCCGGCAGTATGCCAAGGCGTGCCCGCCGCCTCGGCCTGCATTAACAGCCGGCATAGTCCGGTGTAGTCGAGCGTTGGGTTCAATTCCGCGAGCATCCCGATGCGCAGCCAATGTTCGGCCTGCGCGTTGATTGAGCGGCTCAGCGCGCCGCTTGCATAGCGCAGCGACTTGTGCATCTGTTCGGAGATTTTGACGATGCCCATCGGTGACCTGTTTGAATATATGTTTTGTATATGGTTCGTATAATACTGCACTGTCGAAACAAGTTAACCCCCCCGTAGCGGTAGCGGCGATGGCCCCGGATAGCAGGTGCGTCCGTGCTAAGGCTTGAGCTTAGCTTAGCCTCAGTCGTAGCGAACGCGCCAGTGAGACAGGCCTCGTACTCCCTGCTGCACGATTCCTTCGATCAATGCCCACTTGCATCAGCGGGGCTGACAGGTAGATGCCCGCCGGCACCCACGCAGACCGATGGATGTGTCGGAAAGGCTCGCCCAATCTAGGGGCCGGTGCACAAAAAATAATGAAAATTCAAGGCCGTTATAGTCCAAACGGTAATATCAGCCGATGGGTCGGATCGACGGCACATACTGCGGGAAGGCTCACGCTGTACGTCGATGATTGGGATCGTGCATTTCTGCGTTACGCTACGGGATCCGGACAAGGGCCGTGCCCTCACTTGGGCCGATATATGGAGGATCGACGGGACTTCACGATGAATGAAAACGTACGCCAACCCTTACCGCGCACCCATAAGCTCACGCACGTTTCACTGTCGCGCAAGCTCAAGTTGCAGCAGTTGATCCTGATTGCCAAGGTCATCGACAGTGGGTCACTGCTGCGCGCTGCCAATGAGTTGAGCATGACGCAGCCGGCGTTGACCAAGTCCATCCAGGAGTTGGAGGCATTCTTTGGCGAGGCCCTGTTCGAGCGCACGAACCGCGGCGTCGTGCCGACGGAACTGGGTCGGCTGCTAGGCCGTCGCGCTAAATCGATGATCACCGAACTGCGCTACCTAACCGATGAGGTCAATACGCTGCAAAGCGGTACAGCCGGGCACGTGATCGTCGGCACGCTGATATCAGCGTCGGCCCGGCTGCTGCCGGTGGCGATCTGCAAATTGAAGGAGCAGGCGCCGGACATGCTGGTCACGGTGCGCGAGGGGGCAACTGCGCAGTTGTTCCCGGCGCTGGCGACCGGCGACCTGGATATCGTGGTCGGCCGCCTGCCCGAGCGCGAGCTGCCGCTTGCCAATGCATTCCCGCTGCAACACGAGGTCCTGTTCGAGGAATCGATGTGCGTGGTGGTCGGTGCCAAGCATGCGGCAGGCCTGTCCGCACAACCGAGCCTTGCTGACTTAATGCACTTGCCGTGGATCGTGCCACTTGGCGATTCTCCAGTCCGCTTGCGAGCTGAACGGCTGTTCTATGACGCCGGCTTGCCGATGCCGGCTGATCGCGTCGAGTCGCTGTCAATGCTGACCAATCTCGGCCTGTTGCTCGAGCGCCCCTGCGCGGCGCTAATGCCGCGCGCCGCCGCGCGTCAGTTCGTCGATGCGGGTTTGTTGGCGGTTGTCAAGATCACCGAGGCGGCGGACTTTGGCGCCGTGGGGTTTTCGGTCCGGGCAAACAAGAAAATTAGCCCTGCATGCATGCGCTTCATCGCTTGCCTTCGTGAAAGTGCGGCCCTGGTTCATGGCGTGCTCGACGGCGGATAGATTGGTATAACGGTAGGGAATAGCGCATCCTGAAAAGGTTATTATTGTTTATGCTCAACGCCGCTTAGACTGGCTGCACTGATCTGATTCGTAGACCTGACGCGCGGCTCGGGCAGGTCGCCGCGGTGATGCGGCGCATACTGGGAGCGGGCCGCCGTGCCGTCTGCTGAATCAATATAACAGCCTTGTCAGGAGAGCCACGCATGACCGACCGAGTCGATCACTCCGCGCCGTGGTACCGCGGCGCCCGCATGCTGATTGCGCTAGCCGCTGCCGTACTGCACCCAATGCCGGTGCAAGCGGCCGAGCCGGGGCCGCTGAAAATCGGTTTCCTCGCGACATTGTCGGGCCCAGCCGGCGCGCTCGGCCAGGACCAATACGATGCATTCATGCTGGCTGTCGAGCAAAAAGGCGGCAAGCTGGGCGGTGTACCGGTCCAAGTGCTGCGCAAGGACGACCAGCTCAAACCGGATGTCGCGCTCCAGGAAGCACGACAACTGATCAATCGTGATGGGGTGAAAATCATCACCGGCGTGACGTTCTCCAACGTGATGATGGCAATCCACAAACCGGTGACCAGCGCCGGCGTGTTCCTGATCGGTTCCAATGCCGGCCCCACGCAGCTTGCTGGGCCGGGGTGCTCGCCGCTGTTTTTCTCCACCTCGTGGAACAACGACGAACTGCATGAGGCAGGGGGGCAATTGGTGCAGGACTTGGGCTATAAGCGCGTCTATGTGATGGCCCCGAATTACCAGGCGGGACGTGACGCGATCACGGGCTTCAAACGCGATTACCGCGGCACAATCGTCAATGAGGTGTACACGCAGGTTAACCAGCCTGATTACTCGGCCGAATTGGCTCAGTTGCAGGCTGCGCGTCCGGACGCCGTCTATGTGTTCTATCCGGGGGGCATGGGCGTGAACTTTGTCAAGCAGTATCGGCAGGCCGGTTTGCTGGGCAAGATCCCGTTGGTTTCGGTCTCGACGATCGATGGCACGACATTGCCGGCGCTCAAAGAAGTCGCAGTCGGCGCGATTACCGCTGCACCGTATGCGCCTGATCTGAAGAACGCCCAGAACGCGCAATTTGCCTCGTCATTCGAGTCCAAGTACGGGCGCAAGCCATCCATGTACGCGGCGCAGTCATATGATGCGGCAAACCTACTCGATGCAGCGCTGTCGGCCGTCAAGGGTAACGTGGCGGATCGCGATGCGCTACGTGCCGCACTGCGTACCGCGCGGTTTCAATCGGTGCGGGGCGCCTTCAGCCTGGAATCCAATCAATTCCCTCGTGCCGGCTTTTATCGCGTCGACGTCGTGCGCACTGCCACCGGTGCCGCGTTTGAGAGCAAGAACCCGATCGTGCCGAAGTCCCGCACGCCGATCTTGCAGCAGTGCAAAATGAACTGAACGGATGCTACGATGAACCTGACGTTGGCGATCATGCAGTGCCTCAATGGCCTGCAGCTCGGCATCCTATTGTTCCTGATGGCGGCCGGCCTCACGCTTGTGTTCGGTATTGCAAACTTTGTCAACCTGGCGCACGGCTCGCTTTACATGATAGGCGCTTTTGTCGGCGCGCTGGTGTACAACCTGACAAGTTCGTTCATGTTGGCGACGCTGGCTGTCGTTCCCGCCATGATGGTCGTGGGCATCACGCTGGAAGCGGGAATATTCCGCCGCCTCTATGCACGCAACCACCTCGATCAGGTGCTTGCCACGTTCGGGCTGATCTTGTTCTTCAATGAGCTGGCCCGCACTTTGTGGGGTCCTTCTCCCTACTATATGGAAGTGCCGCCCTCGCTGTCCGGCGCCATCGACGTATTCGGCATCAACTACCCTGCCTATCGGCTGCTCATCGTGGCCGCCGGTATTGGCATTGCCCTAGGCTGCTACGTCGTCATTCATCGCACCCGCATAGGCATGCTGATTCGTGCGGGCGCGACACATCGTGACATCGTTGCCGCACTAGGCGTCAACATGGGATTACTCAATGCGTTGTTGTTCGGCGTTGCCGCTGCGTTAGCGGGCGTTGCAGGGTTGCTTGCCGGCCCGATCTTGTCCGTGCAGTCTGGCATGGGCGAGCCCGTTCTGATCCTGACGATGGTGGTCATCGTCATCGGCGGGATCGGATCGATCCGCGGTGCTTTCTATGCGGCACTGATCGTCGGTGTGGTGGACACGCTCGGCCGTACGCTGCTGCCGGTAGCGCTGCGCGAGCTGCTGGAGCGCAGCGCCGCCGACAGCGCCGGGCCTGCGCTCGCATCGATGCTGATCTATATCCTGATGGCGGCCGTGCTCGCGTGGCGTCCACAAGGGCTTTTTCCGGTCAAATATTGAACAGGCGGATGATTATGTCGATCCCATTAGCCGCGCGCCGTACGGCGCGTTCAACATTGAGCAGCCACGAGCCAGCCGCGCGCGCGACGCTCGCCGGCAAGATGTCATGGTTGGTCATGGCCGTGCTGATCACGGTGCCGCTCTACGCACAGGCAACCCAGCAGCCGTTCTTATTGACGTTGGTCACGCGCATCGCGATTCTCGCCATCGCCGCCATGTCGCTGGATCTGATATTGGGCGTCGGCGGTCTTGTGAGTTTTGGACACGCGCTGTTCTTTGGGCTGGGCGCTTATGCCACCGGGATGCTCGTGCAACACGGCGTGAGCAGCGGTTGGCTGCATTTGCTTTGCGCGATCGCGGTCAGTGCACTGGTGGCTGTGGTGACTGGTGCCATCGCGTTGCGCACCCGCGGTATCGCATTCATCATGATTACGCTGGCATTTGCGCAGATGTTTTACTTTCTTGCGGTCGGTCTTCGCGAGTATGGGGGCGATGACGGCTTCGCGCTGGCTGCCGGCAGTCAGTTCGGCGCCGTGCAGCTGACTGATCCGCTCACGCTGTACGTCGTATCTGCATGCCTGCTGCTGGCGCTGCTCGCGTTCGGCAGACACTTCTTACACACTGCCATGGGCCTGACACTGGGTGGTATCCGGATCAATGAGTGCCGGATGCAGGCGCTTGGCATACCCACTACGCAATGCAAACGGGCTGTCTATGTCGTGGCTGCGGCATTGTCGAGCATCGCTGGCATGCTATACGCGAACCTGACCCAATTCGTGGCTCCGTCGTATCTGTCCTGGACGATGTCCGGTGACCTGATCGTGATGGTAGTGATCGGCGGCGCTGGCACGTTCATCGGCGCAGTGCTCGGCACGTTTGCGATCGTGTTGGCAGAAGAAGGGCTCAAGGCAGTGACGGAACACTGGATGCTCGTCATGGGGCCGTTGATCGTGGTGGCGGTACTCGTCAATCGCCATGGGCTGGCAGGGCTGCTCGAGTCGTTCGGCGCACGCATGGACCGCAGCCCCCGTGCGGCGGGAGAGCAGGTATGAGTTTGTTGCAAGTGACGGGATTGACCAAGCGTTATGGCGGCTTTGTCGCGACCGATCATTTCAGCATGACGATCGAGCCGGGCGAGATTCATGCAGTCATTGGGCCGAATGGAGCAGGCAAGAGCACGCTGATCGCGCAACTGGCCGGCGAGTTGCGCCCGGACGCGGGCACGATCAAGTTTGACGGCCGCGATGTGACATCGGCAAGCATCAGTCAACGGGCGCGGCTCGGCTTAACACGCTCATACCAGATCACGTCTGTGCTCCCGGACTATACCGCACTGCAGAATGTCATGCTCGCAGTCAATGCGCTCGGGCCGCGGCGCTTCAGCTGCTCTGGCGCGCTCGCGCGCCAGAGCCGCGTGCGCGAGCCCGCATTGGAGCTGCTCGAGCGTGTCGGGTTGGCGCAGCGCGCGCACGTGAGCGCGGCGCAGATGGCGCATGGTGAGCACCGCCAGTTGGAGCTAGCGATGGCGCTCGCCGGCCGGCCCAAGCTGCTGTTGCTCGATGAGCCCATGGCAGGCATGAGCCAGGCCGAGTCAGAGAACATGACGGCACAGCTGCACGAACTCAAAGGTCGTCATGCGATGTTGCTGGTGGAACACGATATGGACGCGGTCTTTGCACTGGCCGACAGGATCACTGTATTGGTCTATGGCAAGCCGATCGCTACGGGGCGTGCTGACGAGATCCGCATTGATCCCCGCGTACGCGAAGCTTACCTCGGTGATGACACGGCACCGCAAGGCAAAAGGGAACACGTATGACGGGCCAATTACTCGAAGTCGAATCGCTGGTAGCGTTTTATGGCCGTAGCCAAGCGTTGTTCGGCGTTGATCTGAGGGTCAACGATGGCCAATTCGTGACACTACTGGGTCGTAACGGGATGGGCAAGTCCACCACAGTCAAGTCGATCACCGGTTTGCTGCACAATTGCACGGGTGTCGTCCGGCTTGGTGGCAAGCCGGTGCATTCAAGTGCGTCCTATCGGATCGCGCGGGCCGGCATCGGTCTTGTGCCTGAGGGCCGACACGTCTTCCCGACCTTGACGGTGCACGAGAATCTTGTCGCGACAGCACGCGCCGGCCATCCGTGGCAAGGGGGGCCGTGGACGCTGGAGCGTGTTTACCAGCTGTTTCCAAGGCTCAAGGAACGCGAGCGTCATCTCGCTTCAAACCTGTCCGGCGGGGAGCAACAGATGCTTGCCATCGGCCGTGCGTTGCTCACCAATCCGCGCCTGCTGATCCTGGACGAAGCGACAGAAGGGCTGGCGCCGTTGGTCCGCGAGGAAATCTGGCGATGCCTTGCTGAACTGAAGCGGACCGGATTAGCGATCCTTTGCATCGACAAGAACCTCGCGTCGCAACTGGCGATTGCAGACCATCACTACCTGATGTCCAAAGGGCGCGTGGTCTGGCACGGCGACTCAGCACAGCTGCGGGCGCAGGCGGACAAGTTGAGCGCGCACCTAAGCATCTAGCGACGCGGCAGCCGGTGCAGCGTATCATGCGTTTCGAACTGACAGCGGGAATATCATGCCGTTTGACTTGACGTTTTCCGACCTCGCCGAGCGCGCTGTTCAGTACAATGCTCGCGCGTCCGTGGCCGACTTCGATGCGCAAATGCGCCTATACGCGCAGCTAGCCGAACGGTCACGGCAAGCCTGCCCGGCGATACTCGACCAACGCTATGGCATGGGGCAGGCCGAGCGCATCGATATCTTTCCGGCCGTCGCGGCCAGCCAGCCCGCGCCGCTCTTCGTCTACGTCCACGGTGGATACTGGCGTTCACAGCGCAAGGAAGACGCATGTTCGATGGCGCAAGCGCTGACGAACCACGGCGTGGCAGTGGCGATGGTTGAATACACACTGTTGCCTGAAGCGACGCTTGCCGAAGTCGTTCGCGAAGTGCGCAGCGCGGTCGCATGGTTGTATCGCCATGGCGGAATATATGGCATCGATGTTCAGCGGATCATCGTCTGCGGTAGCTCGGCGGGAGCGCATCTGGCCGGCATGCTGTATGGTGACGACTGGCAACGTGCGTTCGAGGTTCCGTCCGACGTCATCAAGGGGATCGTCGGCCTGAGCGGACTCTACGATATCCGGCCGTTATGCGACATCGACGTCAATGAATGGCTACGGCTCCATCCGGAGCAAGCGGCGTTGCTTAGCCCGGCGTTGCGGTTGCCGCACGACGGACCGCCGGTGGTATTGGCGGTCGGAGGCCTGGAGACAGCCGGCTTCAAGCACCAGACCTATCATTTTCATGAGCTGCTGGTCGCAAAAGGATTGCCAGTACGACTAGTACAGCAGCCGGATCGCAATCATTTTAACCTTGTCAACGAGCTTGCCGATCCGTTCAGCGAACTGTTCCGCGCTACGCTAGCGCTGCTGCAGTAGAGCGGGGCGGTTGCCGCCGATGATGCGTCATGCCGCGCCGGCAGAACGCGACATGACGCAACCGGATACCGCGTCTACCAGCTGTCCTGTTCTTACAACCGACGCAGTTGCTCCGAGAAAAACGAGCGGGTACGTTCGGCGATGACTTCTTTGTCAAAGTCGATGGTCGCGACGTGGAAAGAATTTTGAAGCACTAACAGCCGTCGGTCCGTCGAACTAATGCCATTCAGGATGATCTGCCCGTTCGCTGGCGGTACGACATGATCTTCCGGGGAAACCATGACCAGAGTCGGACAGACGATTTTTGGCAGCAGATCTCGTGTCACGTTCATCAAGCCGTAGATTTCCTTGATCGTGGATACCGGGATTTCGTGGTATGCCACCTCAGTAACATTCGGATCCTTGACGTCATTGCCTACACCGACAAGGTAGTCCGGCGCATCTTTTTTGTATGCCAGCTCAGCCAGCGTGTGGGTTCCGAAATAAAGGCACGCGTTGATCGGCACGGCGGCCTTGATTTGCTGAGCGTACTGTGCGGCCATGTACAAGGTGAGGCAACCGCCCATTGACAGTCCCGCCATGAAAATCGTCGTACACCGCTTGGAGAGCAGCTGCAGCCCGTCTTCCAGCGAGCGGATCCAGTCGGTCGCCGTGGTTTCAGCCATCGCGGCAGGCGAGTCGCCATGCCCTTTGAGCCGGGGCGCGTGGACCGTCCAGCCTTCCTTGTTGTGCAGATACTCGCCCAGATACCGCATTCCCGACGTCGTGCCGGTGTAGCCGTGTGACAGCAGCACACCCACTTCATTTCCTTCCAGTAGGAAGGGCTGCCCGTTTTCTCGATAGATTTCCGGCGTCATGATTTTCGTGCTCCTGTATTGATTGTGTTACTTATTTTTAAGGCCATAAACGATGGCGGCAAAGGCGATGGTTACCCTCTGAACAATGAGTTTACCGGGCTCCTCGACACCCATTACGGTGAGCTGCGGAAAGAGCAGGGCAAGCGCCATTGTCAGCAGCACGTTGAAAATGGCTCTTCCACACTTTGTGTGAACCTGCAGGTGACAATGACGATCAAGCCAGTATTGCATCACTCGGATAATCGGCGTGAATTTTTCTTTCCTTCAACGCCTGTTGCCCGCTTCCGGCATGCGCATTGTCGGGTGGGAGATGATCGGCCATCGGCTCATCATTGCACTAAGAGTCGCTAACGCAACCTGGACGTCAGGCCGTAAGGCGCGTATTCTAAGGTCATGGCAAGACGCAAAATCAGCAATGAATTATGGGCGGTGCTGGAGCCGTTGATTCCAGCGTTCACGCCCTCACCCAAAGGCGGGCGTCGGCGCACTGTTGACGACCGGGCGGCATTGAACGGTATTCTGTATGTCCTGCATACAGGCGTTCCATGGGAAGACTTGCCGCAGGAGCTTGGCTTTGGCAGCGGCATGACATGCTGGCGCCGATTGCGCGACTGGCAGGCCGCAGGCGTGTGGAGCAGGCTGCATCTGGCCATGCTTTGCCGGTTGCGTGAACATGACCAGATTGATTGGGAGCGAGCGAGCCTGGATGCGGCCAGCGTTGCCAGCCCCCGGGGGGCCAGGAAACCGGCCCCAACCCGACGAACCGTGGCAAACTCGGGAGCAAACGGCATCTGGTCGTAGATGCCCGAGGCGTTCCCTTGGCGATCACAGTCACGGGTGCCAACCGGCATGATTCGATGGCCTTCGAGCGCACCCTCGATACCCTCCCAGCCGTGCCGGGCTTGAGCGGTTTGCCGCGCAAACGCCCGGGCACACTGCATGCGGACAAGGGCTACGACTTTGCCCGCTGCCGACGCTATCTGAAGCAACGCGCAATCACTGCACGCATCGCCCGTCGAGGCGTAGAAAAGCGCGAGCGGCTCGGACGGCATCGCTGGGTAGTTGAGCGCACGCACGCCTGGTTTGCCGGTTTTGGTAAGCTGCGCATCCGCTTTGAGCGGCGTCTGGACATTCATATCGCCTTGCTCCGCTTGGCTGCTGCCGTTATCTGTTCGCGCTTCGTGGACGACTTGTGTTAGCGACTCTAAAACATCAAGGGCTCGTTGCGCACTGCACGGCGTGTGGAGCGACCAGTTCCCGGATACACGGAGGGTACCGGCGACGCGTTGAAGACCTGCCGTGTAGCGGCCATCGCGTCACGCTGGAAATCCAGGTGCGGCGCTTTCGTTGCGATAACACAATGTGCCGCCGGCAAACATTCGCCCAATGCCCAGCGCAATTCGGCCCACGTCAGCAGCGTCGCACAGCCCGAGCACAGACGGCGCTGTGGCATGTGGGCTTGGCGCTCAGTGGCGCCGCAGGCGCGCGCCTGGCGCAGCGGCTGGGCATCTCGATCAGCGGAGAAACGATGCTTCGTTTGCTCAAACGCAACGGCCAAAAGCACGTCGCGACGACATCCAACCCTGCCATAGTTGGCGTCGATGACTGGGCATTCAAGCGCGGTCATCGCTATGGCACCCTACTGGTCGACATCGAGCAACGGCGCCCATTGGACCGGTTGCCCGATCGTGATGCGACATCGGTGGCGAACTGGCCGTCAAAAGGGGCGAGGCCTGCGGCATTACGGTAGGGGGCAACTCGCTGCGCGAGCACTTCGAGGCCACGAACCATCGCGACGCTATTCTCTACGTTGAGGAGATCGTCGCGAGGAACGAGGCGCTGTCCGAATGGCAGATCCGTAACATTCACAGCCTCGTGCTGAAAGGGATCGATGACAAAGAGGCCGGTCGGTATCGCCATGAGAACGTGGTGATCGCGGGCGCTAGCACAACGCCGCTGGACATTCTGCATCTGCCGACCGGATTGCTGTTGAACTTCGAGTTGCTGAAGTCTGGCTATCCAACTGCCGTTATCCGTAAGGAGGATCGCCTTGCCAGGGTGCTCTCGACGCATACCTCGATGTGCTCGGTCTGCGTGAGGGTCAACGGCCCGACGAATTGCACCAATGAAGAAGGGGAAGCTGGGGTGAACTGAATGGTCGGCTACGACCTGGAAATTGTTCAAGTTGTAGCCTGACCACCCCACGGAAAATGCACGGAGTGGCGCCGCAGCATCGGCATGCGGCGTGCTGTAGCCGTTGGGAGCGCGCTGGTTTCGCGAAGCTGGCGGCATGTTCGGCATAATTAATGCGGCAGGACCTTAATGGTCATTTTGGCGCCATGAAGGCCCCGTGTAGCCCATTTAAGCCAAACTGAACCCCCATACAGACCAGCATGAAACCCATTACTCGGGAAATAGCATCGGTGCCAGACCTTCCCAACAAATGAAGCACCCGTGATGCGCTGCGCAAAGTCATCCACAGAATCAACGTAAGCGCAATATCGACGGTTAGCACGACGAGATGATCGATCAGACTATAACCACCCGTTCGGTGGATTGCTGAAGCATCGCTAACAATCATCGCGATTGCGCCTGGGCCAACGGTCACGGGCAAGGTGAGTGGAATAAAAGCCACATTTGCTGGAGGCGTTGATGCTATTTTCTTTTGTGTTTCAATCTCGTGATACTTTGGGAAGAGCATTCCAAAACCAATATAGGTAACAATCATCCCTCCCGCGACACGCATTCCCGGAACTGAAATGCCAAACGCATTCATAATGGCACTGCCTGCGTAAAAACAAGCTAGTAGAGATATCAGTACATAAAATGCGGTCAAATTAATCTGTTGATTGCGCTGCGTAGGGCTCATGTGAGCACTCAATCCGAGAAATACGCTAGCGCTGGTAATTGGGTTGATGATTGGTAAAAGCGTTATCAATCCAATTCCAACATAATTCAGATAGTCACTCATAATGTTGAACTCCTTTTCCGTGCGTAGCTCATGCCATTGGTTCCAGGTTGTGGACCGCCTAACAGTTTCCTCGCATATTCCGCGCCTGCTTTCAGAAGCATTGGCTGTGCCACCGGCAATAGTGTCAGCTATGCTGCTCAGTCTGTGTCATATCGCAGCACGCCAAATCCTTTACAGGAACGGCCGCTACGCTATGCAAATGGTGATTCAGCCACCAAGATGAATGCTGTGATGCAGCTTACAAGGCACTAGTTTAGCGTAGGGCAGTACATGCGTAGAGCTGGTAAGGACAACAGTGCGACGTGACTATTTTAAACTACTTAGTATGATAAGCACCAGTCGTGAACAATGGTGCATGCGGTTCAAGTTGCGTCCCGATGAAGTTCGACCGTTGCTTTGGAGTGCGCTAGGTCTTTTCTGGTTATCGTTAGCCTATTACCTAATCCGGCCTATCCGTGACACGATGGGTGCCGTGAGCGGCGTGCAAAAACTGACGTGGTTATTCAGCGCTACATTGTTGTGCATGCTGCTTATTTCATTTTTATTTTCAAAATTATTAAACAAAGTTCCTTTGCAGCGTGCAGTTTCGATCAGTTATCGAGTTTGCGTCGCGATCCTTGTAATTTTTGCAATTATAATGCGATCTTCTGTGCCAGAACAGGCATTTTGGATGGAGGATGTGTTTTTCATTTGGGTTTCTGCCTATAGCGTTTTTGCGATGACCCTGTATTGGATGATGACTATCGACAAGTTCAGCAAAGAGCAAGGCGGACGACTTTTTGGAATGGTGTCAGCCGGCGCGAATTTGGGTGCGCTGGCAGGCTCAGGTGTGAGTACTGCGCTGTCAGGCCTGCTTGGTCCAGGGTGGACATTGGCAATTGCAGCAATTTTACTCGAATTAGCGGCTCGCAGTACACTGCATCTTACATCAACGTCAACGGAACTAGATAAGAAACGTAGGAGGATAGTTTATCTGGGTAAGAGGAAGCATGCCGGCAGCATGACGAGCGGAGTCCAACAGGATGATAATAAAAATATAAACAGCCTTACAAAAATACTTCGCATTGTTCCAGCCCTACGGTCTTCCCACGTTGCGGGCCTATGCGTCTATGTTGTCCTCTTGTCGCTAACGTCAACAGCATTGTATTTTCATCAAGCTATAATAATACAAGGTCTAGATATTGATAATAAAGAACGTATTAAATTATTTTCATCGATTGACCTTGCCGTCAACGCTGTCACAATAATAATCCAATTGTTTTTAACTGGTCGCGTAATTCGTTCTTTGGGGATTTCCATTGCCCTTGCAATGGCGCCAGCAACAAGCGCCATAGGCTTTGGCATGCTTGCCTGGAAGCAGACAGTCGCAACCCTCATTGCATTTAGAGTAATTTCTCGTATCATAAATTTTTCAATTACCAAACCCGTTCAGGAAACACTATTTGCAGCTATAGACGAAAAAATAAGATATAAGATCAAGAGTTTTATTGATACAGTAGCTTATCGCTCAGGCGACCAATTGGGTGCTTGGGCCTATGCCGGTATGGGGATGCTAGGCTTATCCATAAGCGCAATTTCTTTTGTGATGGTACCATTGTCAATATTTTGGCTGCTTAACGGGGTTAGGTTAGGGCACCAATACGCGAGACTGGCAGCGGCACAACCGGATTCGGATTCTTCATAATGGCGTTTAGCGCCACGGCTTGAATTTGCCGTCCACTACATTCCACGTACACCAACAACGTGCGTTGCGGCGCCCGGTCCTCAACTCCTTGGCCAGCCGAATGCCGTAGCATTCCCACAGCTTCTCGCAGGCCAGCGTTGACCTGCCCCCTGCAAGCAGGGCCAGCCAGAACCTAGTAAAGTTCGTTTTCGGAGAAGAAGACGAACATGAAGAAGCGCTTTACGGAAGAACAGATCATCGGGTTTCTGAAGGAAGCCGAGGCCGGCAGGCCGGTCAAAGAGTTGTGCAGGCAGCACGGGTTCAGTGACGCGTCGTTCTACACGTGGCGCGCGAAGTTTGGCGGCATGCAGGTGTCGGAAGCACGCCGGCTCAAGGAACTGGAAACCGAGAACGCGCGGCTGAAGAAGCTGCTGGCCGAGGCGATGCTCGATATGCAAGCGTTGAAGGTTGTCGTCAAGGGAAAGCCCTGAGCCCGCAAGCCAAGCGCGAAGCAGTGGCGGCGATTCGGGAGAAGGTAAACATCTCGGAGCGCCGCGCCTGCCGGCTTGTCGGGCTTTCTCGCAGCGTGTTGCATTACGAGGCGAAGCTGGACCACGACAATGATGCGCTGAAGGCGCGTCTGGTGGAACTGGCGCACGAGCGTCGGCGGGTTTGCGGCGAAACACCGGGCAACAGCGGATGCTCCTGCCGCTTTCCAGGAGCTGGTATAAAAGGACTTTGCTAGAAGCCCGTTGGCCCTACTGAAGGGGGCAGGTCAGCGTCGGCCCAAAATCGGCATAGCGCTCGCGGATGATCGAGCGCGTGCGCTCGGCTGTTCCGGCATCCAGCCGGTTGTTGCTCGGTTTCGACCGCCGTCGCGACACGAGACCTTGCGGTCCGTGTTCGCGTAGTCGTTCGACCAGACGACGAATCTGTCGGCTCGTCAACATCTGAACTTAGCCAAAAGCGGACATTACAACTTAGCCGCTACATCCCTAAGATGCGATAATTCACGTTATGTAAAATATGGCATTATGTTGTTTAGCCTGGCCTCTGACGGTTGTCATGGACTAACTGGACCAGCAAAGCAAACAGCTGTTCGTAAATCCCTCCAACACTTCGTTTTTCTGCGCTTGGTTATCAAAAAGTGCGTATCGTCAACGTTATACGTTATACAGGCCTGCCCTTGGGAGGAAAAATGCGTATCAGTGACTTGCTGAATTCGGGGAGTGTCCCACCATGCGCTCACGAAGAAAAACAGAAAGGCGCCGACGTACAGCCTAGCAACTTACAGTCCCATGCGCGGCTAGACACGCTTGGAGGTCAAGACGGCCGCGTTACCAAAAGAAAGAAAAGCGCTGACTCCACTCGGTCCGCCATTAAGCAGTCGGGTCGATTTGCGCTGAAATCGTCGAGTCAGAACGGCGCGTTGGTGCTATCAAACAAAATCAGTGGTTTCGGCGTGGCTGCCCAGGAAACGCGTACCGGCTCGAATTCAGGGAACGTTGGTACCGGCACGAGCGCAACAAGCGTTAGTACTGGCACGACCGAACGAACCACTAAGCGCGCGTCCGATAAGAATCACACTGAAGACCCGACCATGTGGCTGGCCGCTAAAATTGCGACTGCAGAAGTCAGTACGGGAGGGCCCACTTTTTCGATGCTGGACTTCAGGCCGAAGCAGCCTCTCACAAGGTCTAAAGAATTGATCGGTACATTTCTTCAGCTTTGTTCCGACCCCAAGGCAGCGAAGTACGCAAGCCACTTGCGCCATTTTGTGAAATGGGCTGCAGAAGAGCCAGGCCGAGGAACGCTGGATGATGTAATAAATTCCGAGTTGACGCCGAAGAATCAGCCTACTATCAACGCTTGGCGGAAGGATCCACACAACCCTTACGCCCGCGAAGGTTACGCCGCATTTAATGCCTTACGGGCAACGTACGGTAAAACGGTCGACCCACACAATAAGCCGTTACCACGCTATGATACGTTGATGAACCTTAATGACGCTTAGAAAGCGACTTCCCTGCCGGGGATTTGTTGCTAGCCGTTGAAACTGCTGCAGCCGCACGCCGATTCGCGCAGCGATGCCGCCCGACCCTAGACCCGCACCGCTGGCGCGACGTAAGGACATTCGTAGCGCCGGCGCACCGTGCCGTTCTCGTCGACACTTTCCAGGTGCACGTTAAACTGCCACAGCCGCGCCATGTGTTTGAGCACCTCTTCGGTGTCGCTGCCCAGATGTCGATGGTCGGTCATGAAGTGACGCAGCGTGAGACTGCGATCACCTCGTGTATTCACTGACCATACTTGGATATTTGGCTCACGGTGATGGATATCATACTGGCGCGACAGCGCCTGCCGGACGTATTGGTAGCCGCTTTCGTCATGGATCGCGGAGACTTCCAGAGCCTCTTTCGAATCGTCGTCTAGGATCGAGAACAGCCGCATGTCCCGGATCAATGACGGCGACAAATATTGGGCAACGAAGCTTTCATCTTTGAAGTTGCGCATCGCATAGTCGAGTGCCTCGAGCCACGAGCTGCCCGCCAAGTCGGGAAACCAGCGCCGGTCTTCGTCGGTTGGCTGCTCACAGATGCGGCGAATGTCCGTCATCATCGAAAACCCCAGCGCATACGGGTTGATCCCGCTGTAATACGGTTTGGTCACCGGTGGCTGGTAGACGACATTGCTGTGCGAATGCAGAAATTCGAGCATGAAGCCGTCAGCCAGCTTGCCTTCGTTGTACAGCGTATTGAGCAGTGTGTAGTGCCAGAAGCAGGCCCACCCTTCATTCATCACCTGGGTTTGCCGTTGCGGATAGAAGTACTGCCCGATCTTGCGCACGATTCGTATGACTTCGCGTTCCCATGGCTCCAATAGCGGGGCATTCTTTTCGGCGAAATACAACAGGTTTTCCTGCGGCTCGGGCGGATAGCGGGTTTCATCCGCGTCGTCCACGGTTTCGGGCTTGGAGCGCGCTGGCAGTGTGCGCCATAATTCGTTGACTTGCGTCTGCAAATACGCCTCGCGCTCGCGTTGCCGCTCCAGTTCCCGCTGTAGCGACAACTTTTGAGGACGCTTATAGCGGTCCACGCCGTAGTTCATCAGCGCATGGCATGAATCGAGCAACTCCTCGACGCGGTCCAGGCCGTAGCGCTCCTCGCATTCGGCAATGTAGTGCTTGGCATAGACCAGGTAGTCGATGATCGCGTGAGCGTCGGTCCACAGCCGAAATAGATAATTGCCTTTAAAAAACGAGTTGTGGCCGTAGGCCGCATGCGCGATCACCAGTGCTTGCATCGTCATCGTGTTTTCTTCCATCAGATAGGCGATGCAGGGATTCGAATTGATGACGATTTCGTATGCTAGTCCCATCTGGCCGCGCCGGTAGCTTTTCTCGGTCGCAAGAAAGTGCTTGCCGAAAGACCAGTGCCGGTAATTGACCGGCATGCCGACCGACGCATACGCGTCCATCATCTGCTCGGCGCTGATCAATTCCAGCTGGATCGGATAGGTGTCAAGTTTATAGTGCTCTGCCACGCGCGCAATTTCAGCGTCATAGCGTTCAATTAGCTCGAAGGTCCAGTCCGACGGACTCGGCAATGGCCGGCGACCATTGCCATGGTCGCTCGGTCGTATGCGGGTATCCCCGCTAGCATCGTCACCGAGCATCGCGACACGTTCCTCGCTCGGCTGGCGAGATTTTGGGTTGGAGTTCATGCGGCCACCTGTTTTTCGAACAATTCGCGAAACACTGGATAGATGTCCGCCGCGTCATCGACCTTTTTCATCGTGAAATGAGGTACTGCGTCAGCCAGCTGGCTGTATTCGAACCATAGGTTCTGCACTTCCTGGGCTACCTGGATATACGCAAAGTACCGCGTTTTTGGCAGGATGTCGTTTTCCAGCAGCTTACGGCATTTTGGCGAATCGTCCGTCCAATTGTCGCCATCGGATGCCTGTGCGCCATAAATATTCCATTCTGTCGGCGAATAGCGCTCGTCAATGATCTTCTTCATTAGCTCCAACGCACTGGAGACCACGGTGCCACCGCTTTCGGTCGAGTGAAAAAAAGTATCCTCGTTGACCTCTTCCGCACGCGTGTGGTGCCGGATGAACACCACCTCGATCTTTTCATAGTTACGCGTCAGAAACAGGTATAGCAGGATGAAGAAGCGCTTGGCCAAGTCCTTGCGCTGTTCGTCCATCGAACCGGAAACGTCCATCAAGCAAAACATGACTGCCTGGCTGGATGGAGTGGGTTGCTTGACGCGATTCACGTAGCGCAGGTCGAATGGGTCAATGAACGGTATCCGCCAGATGCGTCCCTTCAGGTGATGGATTTCATCCTCGAGCCGTTTGATCTCGGCCCGGCGATCGCCCGGGTCGTCCTTCAACTCGTCCAGTTGCGCCTCGAGTTCGCGCAGCTGGTTGACCAACGGCGCACCAAGCGCGATGCGCCGACTCAGCGCACTGCGCAATGAGCGCACGACGTCGATGTTGTTCGGCGTGCCTTCGGCCGCCCAGCCGGCACGCTGGTTCTTCCAACTTGGCACCGCCATCAGGTGTGTCTTAACCAATCGTGGCAGTTCCAGGTCGTCGAAGAAATACTGCATGAATTCCTCGCGAGACAACTCGAACACGAAGTCGTCCTGCCCCTCGCCTTCGTTGCTCGCCTGTCCTCCGCTCCCACTCCCCCCACCGCCGGGCGGGCGCGGAATTTTGTCGCCTTTCACGTAGTCCGCGTTGCCTGGATGGACGATTTCGCGCCGCCCGCCCGGTGCATGATGGAACATCGGCTCGCCGATATCCTTCTTCGGAATCGTGATGCTCTTCGTACTCTGGATGTCCTTGATGCTGCGGTCGCGCACGGCCTCGGACACCGCTTCGCGGATATAGTGCTTGACCCGTCGCAAGAAGCGTTCGCGATTCGCAATACTCTTATTCTTGCCGGCAAGTCTGCGGTCGATGATCTGATGAAGCACGTTGCCGTCCCCCGCTGTCGTGAAAGGCGCGACCCGCGCACGCGGCGCGGCGACGCGCGCGGTGATGTTCGCCGCCGCGCCGGCACCGCCCCGGTACACAAGACGCCGCGTTGCTTATGGCGCCAATACGCTATGCACGCTTGCTGTTAGGAAGACTTGCGCACGCGTAGATACCAGTCGCACAGCAGGCGGACCTGCTTAGGCGTGTAACCCTTGGCGACCATCCGGTTGACGAAGTCCTCATGCTTGCGTTGCTCCTCGGCGGAGCCCTTCGCGTTGAATGAAATAACCGGCAGAAGTTCCTCCGTGTTGGAGAACATTTTCTTCTCGATCACAACACGCAGCTTTTCGTAGCTGATCCACGCCGGATTCTTGCCACCATTAGCTGCACGCGCACGCAGGACAAAGTTGACAATCTCGTTGCGGAAATCTTTTGGATTACTGATTCCCGCCGGCTTTTCGATTTTCTCCAATTCCGCGTTCAACGCCGCGCGATCGAAGCTCTCGCCGGTGTCGTGATCCCGGAACTCTTGATCCTGGATCCAGAAGTCAGCATAAGTCACATAGCGGTCGAAAATGTTTTGGCCGTATTCGGAATACGATTCCAGATAGGCAGTCTGGATCTCTTTGCCGATGAACTCCGCGTAGCGCGACGCCAGAAGCTCCTTGACGAACGATAAGTACTTTTGTTCAACTTCCGGTGGGAACTGCTCGCGCTCGATCTGCTGCTCGAGCACGTACATCAGGTGTACCGGGTTGGCGGCAACCTCAGCCGTGTCGAAATTGAACACCCGCGACAGGATCTTGAACGCGAAGCGTGTCGAGATGCCTGTCATGCCTTCGTCAACGCCAGCGTAGTCGCGATACTCTTGGTACGACTTCGCCTTCGGGTCGGTGTCCTTCAGGTTTTCGCCGTCATAGACCAGCATCTTAGAAAACAGACTGGAGTTTTCCGGCTCCTGCAAGCGAGTTAGCACGGCGAACTGCGCCATCATCTTCAGCGTGCCCGGTGCACAAACAGCGGAACCGAGCGACGAGTTCCGGATCAACTTGTCATAAATCTTGATCTCTTCCGAGTAGCGTAGGCAGTACGGCACCTTGATCACGAAAATCCGATCGAGCAGCGCCTCGTTATTCTTGTTGTTCCGGAATGCTTTCCATTCCGATTCGTTCGAGTGCGCAAGGATAATACCGTCGAACGGAATCGCGCCAAAGCCCTCCGTACCCTTGAAGTTGCCTTCCTGCGTGGCGGTCAGTAACGGGTGCAGCACCTTAATCGGAGCCTTGAACATTTCGACGAACTCGAGCAGGCCCTGGTTGGCCAGGCACAGTCCCCCCGAGTAGCTGTACGCGTCGGCATCGTCCTGCGCATACTGCTCCAGCTTGCGGATATCGACCTTGCCGACCAGCGATGAGATGTCCTGGTTGTTCTCGTCACCCGGCTCGGTCTTCGCAATTCCAATCTGACGCAGCACCGATGGATAGCGCTTGACCACGCGGAACCGGCGGATATCGCCGTTGTACTCGTGTAGGCGCTTGACGGCCCACGGAGACAGGATACTTTTCAGGTAGCGGCGAGGTATTCCATACTGCTCTTCGAGGATCGGGCCATCCTCGTCGTAGTCGAACAAGCCGAGCGGTGATTCGTTGACCGGCGAGCCTTTAATCGAGTAGAACGGCACTCGCTCCATTAATTGCTTCAAACGCTCCGCGATCGACGATTTACCGCCGCCGACCGGCCCAAGTAGATACAGGATCTGTTTCTTTTCCTCGAGCCCCTGTGCAGAATGGCGGAAATAGGCGACGACCTGCTCGATTACCTCTTCCATGCCATAGAACTCACGGAATGCCGGGTAAATCTTGATGACTTTGTTGGCAAAAACACGCGACAACCTCGGATCATTGCGGGTATCGACGTGTTCCGGCTCCCCGATCGCCATCAACATGCGTTCGCCAGCCGTGGCGTACGCGGCAGGATTGTTCTTGCACAGTTCGAGATACTCTTCTAACGAGAACTCTTCCTCTCTCGTCTTTTCGAAGCGGGTCGCGAAACTGTTGTAAATATCCATACCACCTCCTCGCCGATATTCAACGAGAGCTGCCGGTCAAGCGCCGCGGTGCACGCGTCGTATCACGCGCTCGGGCCGGTCGACCGGCATGCCCTTAGACTCATCCTAATCCTATTTCGGGAGAATTTCACCAACCGCACGTAGTGTTTGCTAAGATAATTTAACCGCTGGCGCGCCATACACCGAAGCCCTACAATATTGATCCCGCACCGTTCGCTGTGCAACGTTATCATGACATCGGTATTGGCTTGCTTTCAACCCTGGCCAGTCGCAGCGGTGGGCTGAGCTGACCCGCCGAACAATCGATGCCTTCGGCCCAAAGCGCGTTGACCAACGACCCACTGTTGGGATCATCGCCGACGCGGCCGATCATCGACGCCTGTGCCCCAAGCCGAGTGGCGACGACGGTCTGGTTAGCGCCCTTGCCGCCCGAAATCAACGCGAAGTTGTGTCCACTCAGCGTTTCGCCAGAAACGGAAGACGCGGTGCGCACCGCCAGGTCCACGTTTAAGCTGCCGACCGCGGTAACACGGCCGGTGCACGTATGTGGCCGTTGTACGCTCGTCATAGGGCCGCCGCAGTGGACTCGCGCACCGCCAACTGTGGCGTGACGACGCGCCGTTGTGGACCCCCTTGCACATTGCCGCTGATACGCTCGAACAAGGTCTGCGCCGCCGCCTCGCCAAGCTGCAAAATCGACTGGCCTACGGTGGACAGCGCCGGGTAAACATAGCGGGATAACTCGATATCGTCGAATCCGATAATCGACAACTCCTCCGGCACCTGGATCTTGCGCTTGGCCGCCGCTCGCAATGCGCCCATGCCCATTATGTCGTTGCTGGCAAAGATGGCGCTGGGCTTCACGCGGTCGAGCAGCCGGCTTGCGGCCACATAGCCGCCTGGGATCGTGAAATCGCCCTCGACGATGCCGTCCTTGACAATCTCAATGCCACGCTCGGCCATCGCGCGTAGAAAGCCCTGGACGCGCATCGCGCTGACCGCCATCTGCACCGGCCCGGTGATGCAACCGATGCGTACGTGGCCGAGTTCCAGCAGGTGGCAGGTGGCTAGATACGCGCCGCGCTCATGGTCGATCTGCACCAGATCGGCGCTCGGGCCCTCGATTTCCCGGTCCACCACTACGATCGGTACGCCAGCGGACGCCAGCACGCTGTCCGCGCCGGCCGACGCGACAATCAGCCCATCGATGCGCTTTTCCTGTAACACTCGCAGATAATTGCGTTGCTTGGTCGGATCGTCATCCGAATTGCATAAAAAGACACAATATCCGGTTCTTTCGCAGTGGTCTTCGATGCCGCGCGCCAACTCGGCAAAGTACGGATTCGTGCCGTTTGGAATGACCAGCCCGATCGTCGCCGTGGAACGCGCCTTCAGTGAACGGGCAACCGCCGACGGCACATAATTCAGTTGCCTGATCGCATGCTCGACCTTTGCCCGCACATCGGCACTGACCGGACGGGAATTATTCACCACATGCGAAACGGTGGTAAACGACACGCCTGCAAGTGCCGCCACGTCCTTGATCGTCGTCATTGCCAGTTACTCTTGAGGTTTGAAAGCGCCGATACCTAACATACGGTGCCCTCGTCCGCCAGCGCGTCGTCAAAGCCGCGGGTCGATGTGTCAACGTCGACATGTCGTTGCCGAGGAAACAGTGTTGCGCAAAGCGACGTTATTTCGAGCTGTGATGGTATGGAGGGGAGCCGGCGCGTCGCCCGGGCATATTCATCCTAGCTCGGTTCCGCCACCGCTCATTGACGACCGGAGCGCTGCGACGCGTGGGTAGCGAAGTGGTGATCGATCAGCGACAGCAGCGTATCGACGTCCACCGGCTTGACCTGATGGTGGTTGAAACCGGCCGCGCGGCTGCGAGCGATGTCGTCGAACTCGCTCAGCCCCGTCAACGCGATGATCAGCGCGTCACGTGTCGACGGATGCTCGCGCAGCCGGCGCGCGACGTCGTAACCACTCATGCGCGGCATCGCCAAGTCGAGCAGCACGATATGTGGGGCGAAATGCGTGGCGCATTCCACTGCGGTGGGACCGTCGAGCGTCGCCTCGACCTGGAAACCCTCGATTTGCAGCAGCAATGCCAGCCCCTCGCACGCGTCTTCGGCGTCGTCGACCACGAGCACGCGCAAACCATGTCGGGCAAGGGCCCCACCGGCCGCGGCCGTGGCGGATGACACGGAACTAGAGGGCTGGACAGGCTGCGATGCCATTGTGAAATCGGACGTTAGACAAATGTACAGTAGGAATGCTGCACTACAGAGTGCCATGCAGCACGGCGGTCGTTAAGGAAGCAAACGCTGTTCCAACGTGAAGGCAATTGCCGCAATCTGTGTTGGGGCATTCGCCTGCCATCGCGCTGCGTGTACCAATGACGACTTACGCGCCGCGCCGGGATGCCCCTGTGGTCGTCGGCCGAGGCGCGCGATAGGGCACCTTTACACCGGCTTTGCAGAACTTACCGGTCGAACTTTTGCAATATTGACCGGCACAGACTGGTACAACGCGCCATTGTTGCACATAAAGCATGCCACGCACCGCCGGCTCGCCGCGCAAGGTCCCCACGAAAGGTTGCCTAGATGCCAAGCCGACAGCTGACGCACGCCGCCTCAGGATCGCATCGCGGTTGATGCGGCCGCTCGTGGTGCGGTGCACCGTGTGCAGCGCCGTCAAATTCTCTATGATCGGGATACGGCGGCCTGTTTAAGCCGAATGGCCAGCTGATCGCTGCAGACGCCGTTGTTTCGTGACCACACACCAATGGCGGACGGAGGCGCGTGATGGCATGGAGACCGAACCGCTGGATCAGGCGTTGGCTGATCGCCACGTTCGTATGGGCGGTGCCCGTCGCGCTGATTACAATTCACGAGATCCAGGTCGAGATGGCCTACAACCGCACCGATCTGCAACGCACGCTCGGCAATTGGAAACTCAGCGCGCCCGAGCGTGCCATGGACGCGGCTGGCCGTTGCGCCGGGACCGCGGAGCAGGCCCGGGCGGCCGGATGCCCGGCCGTGGTTGTGTCGGCGCATGCGTCGGCATTGCAGGCAGCGCAGGACGACTATGCGAGACGTCGGCGCACGCTGCTGTCGTACCTGAGCCAGGCCATCTTCGGCTATTGGGTCGTGCCCTCGTCGTTTGTCTTCGCTGTCGGCCTAGTTGTCGTATTCGTGCGCTTGGCGTTGCGACGCCCCTCGCCTAAGCGGCCGAGGCGCACACCGACGGCCTCATCCGAGTTGTCTGGCGCACCGGCGCCTGCCCCGGGCTGTGCCGGACCCGACGCCAACACCAGACCCGATGGAATCGACAGTTGAGACACACCCGCATTGAGGGTCCTGTATCGCGCAATTGGGCGACCGTCCGGGTTATTTGGGGAACCATTACGCAGTTGGCCCGTTCCATGCTTCAGTGTCGTGGCAGTTCCCCGAAAGCAACCTAGGAGAATGAGATGGAAAGAAGAAAGTTCATAGTGACGACCTCCGCCCTACTCGCATCAGGCGGCCTCGCGCTCACCGGTTGCACGACGACCACCCAGACTTCTGCGTCGAGGGCATCCGGCAACGCAGCCAAGCGCCAGAGCATCAATACTTCGGTCAATGAAACGTTGGCACGCCTCTATACCACCGCCAACGGTTCGCGGGAGCTGGTCGCGAAGTCCCGTGGCGTGCTGGTGTTCCCGTCCGTCGTGTCCGCAGCCTTCATTGTCGGGGGCCAGTATGGCGAAGGTGCGCTGCGTGTCGGTGAAGAGACGGCTGGCTATTACAGTACCGCAACGGGCTCGTTCGGCTTGCAGGCCGGTGCGCAATCCAAGGCGCTGGTTTTTTTGTTCATGACGCAGGACTCACTGGACAAGTTCCGCAACAGCGAAGGCTGGGCCGTGGGCGCCGATGCGACCGTCGCGGTGCTGAAAGTCGGCGTGAACGGCAAAATCGATACCACCACGGCCACCGCGCCGGTGCAGGCGTTCGTGCTGACGAATGCGGGCCTGATGGCCGGCGTGTCGTTGGAAGGCACGAAGGTGACGAAACTGAAGCTCTAAGCCGCGCGCGCTCATGAGCCTGACCGTGACAGCGGGCCCGGTGGTGGCGCTGGTCGCCGACATTCTGATCCTGTTGATACCGCGACTATTGAATATCATTATCGCGTTGTATCTGATCATTATCGGCCTGTTTGGCTTGTTCGGTGACAAGCTGCATTGACACGGACGGTAGCTCAACGCATGGCCCCTGGTGGGGCCAGGTTGCCCGCGCGGGGCCGGCGGCTCGTCACGCAAAGCGACGTGGCGGCGTCAGCTTGCCGCGTCCACCGGGATGTGTAGTTTGGGCGGCGCTGCGCGATCGATAACTTTGAAGCGCGCGCGCCGCTGCGCGCGTACGACCATATGGTAGGCTTCTAGATACTGCTGCGCCATGCGGCGCGACGTGAAGCGTCGCTCGAAGCACGCTCTCACGCGTTCACGCGACAACGTGCCAACGCGGTTGACCGCCGCAACCGCACTGATTTCGTCCTCTACGATGAAGCCAGACTGCGCTTCGTCGATCACCTCTGACACCGAACCCCGGTTGAACGCGATGACCGGTGTGCCGCAGGCCATCGCCTCGATCATCACCAGACCGAACGGCTCGGGCCAGTCGATCGGAAACAGTAGTGCGTGTGCGCCAGACAGGAAGTGCGCTTTTTGCTCGTCAGCGATTTCACCAATGAACTCGACGTGCGGCAACGCCAACAATGGCCGTATGTCGCGCTCGAAATACTGCTGGTCGGCGGCGTCGACTTTGGCGGCGATGCGGATCTTCATGCCGCAGAGTCCGGCGATCCGGATCGCGATATCGACACGTTTTTCCGGCGATATCCGGCCAAGGAACGCTAGGTACTGTGGCTGCACGGGCTGTGGCGTGTACAGCATCTCGGGCAGGCCGTGGTAGACGGTCGTCAGCCACTTCGCCTGCGGCAGCGGCTCGCGCTGTGCGTCCGAGATCGATACGACCGCTGCGTTCGAGAAAGTGTCGAAGATCGGCTGTTGTTCCGGCAGGTCCAGCCGCCCATGCAGCGTAGTGATAAAGGGCGTGTCCTGGCGGCCGAACAGCGAAAACGAGTAGTAGTCCAGGTGAAAATGCAGCACGTCGAATTCTCTCGCTTGCTGCCGCACCCGTTCCATCAACAGCATATGCGGAGCGATCCGATCGCGAATAGCGGGATCGAGCCGCAGCGCCCGCGGCCAGACCGGCACAAGCTTGGCCCGAGTGTCCGAGTCTGCGCTGGCGAACAGCGTCACATCGTGGCCGAGATCGACCAGCGCTTCGGTGATATACGAGACGACGCGCTCCGTGCCACCATACAGCTTAGGCGGCACCGACTCGGTAAGTGGCGCGATCTGGGCAATCCTCATGCTTGTCTCCGATTTAGAAATTCCCGCGGTGATGCGGTCATCGGGCCTGCAACCGGGCGTGCCAGTATGACACACTGCACGTGCACGTTTGCACCCTGTTTCACCACGCAGCTGCCGCAGCACGGGCGCCTGCCGTGGAAACATCAGCGCGGTGGCCGGTCAATGCTGCCCCGGCACCGCGCGTGCGTGCCCGCGCAAATCGGCGATGAAGGTGTCGCGCCAGACGCCCAGGTCATTATCGCGCAGATGTTGCATGTTGGTCTGGTAGCGCTCTTGTCGCTCCACCAGTGGCATCGCCAACGCATGCTCAAGGGCCTCGGACATACCGATAATATCGTACGGGTTGGTGATCAGTGCCCCGGGCAGCTCCAGCGCCGCGCCGGCAAAGCGCGATAGGACCAGCACGCCAGGATCGTCCGGATTTTGGGCGGCAACATACTCCTTGGCCACCAGGTTCATTCCGTCACGCAGTGGCGTGACCAGGCCGATTTGTGACTCGCGAAATAGCGACATCAGCTTCCAACGGTCATAGCGCTGGTTTAAATATCGGATCGGCGTGTAGTCCAGGCCGGAAAACCGGCCGTTGATCCGGCCGGCCTCATATTCGAGGCTCTGCCTAATTTCCTGATACGACTGAACGTCCGAGCGCGTGGGCGGGGCCACCTGAACGAGCGTGACATTGCCGCGCCAGTGCGGCGCACGCTCTAGCAATTGCTCGAATGCCCGGAAGCGCTCGACAAGCCCCTTCGAGTAATCGAGCCGGTCCACGCTCATAATCAGCTTGCGCCCTTCCAAGCTTTGCTTTAGTTCCAGCACGTGTTGCCGGCTCTCGTGGCGACGCGCTTGCTCAGCGATGTCATCGGGGAAAACACCGATCGGGTAGGCAGCGCCGTGCAATACGCGCCCGTATGCCTCGATCCGGCCGTTGTCCCACACTTTGCCCTGCGCGTGTCGCTCGACATAATCGGCGAAGGCGCGCAGATCGACCGCGGTTTGGAAACCCACCACGTCATAGCTGCACAGCACGCGCACCAGTTCGTCGTGCGGCGGGATGTTCAGCAGAATCTGCGGCGATGGAAACGGGATATGCAGAAAAAAGCCGATCCGGTTCTGCACCCCAAGCTGGCGCAGCGCATCGCCGAATGGGATCAAGTGATAATCGTGGACCCAGATCACATCGTCAGGCCGCAGCAAAGGCAGTAGCTTCTGCGCAAGCCACCGGTTCACGCGCAGGTACCCTGCATAATCTGCGCGGTCGTAGACGGCCAGGTCATTGCGATAGTGGAAAACAGGCCACAGCGTCGCATTCGAAAAACCGCGATAGTATTGATCGTAGTCTTTGCGCGTCAGCCCGACGGTTGCGAACGTGACCTTGCCGTCCTCTACGAGCGTCGGCGTAGCGTTTGCGACCGTTTCGCCGACTACGTCGCCACTCCAGCCGAACCAGACCCCTCCCGTATCCTTCAGCGCGCCGAACACGCCGACGGCGAGTCCACCGGCGGATCCCTTGCTCTCAGTGGGGGTTGCGACGCGATTCGACACTACGACCAGTCGGCTCATTCGCTTATTCTCCGTCAGTTGCTGAATGGGACATGTCGGTTATGACCGATAGCGCGCCGCTGCGGTTCACTCAATGCGCGTCAATCGTCCCGGCGCATCGCCACCGGGTCGGCCTCCGTATGGGCAGCGGTCTTGGACGCTTCCGGTGGCGTGGCCTCGTGCATCGGCTGCGGTTCGGCCTGCAGTGCACGTTCACGTTCAGTGGACAGATCCGCCCGCATCTTCGGCAGGCACTCTGGATAATAGCGCTGGATGAAGGCAATCAATCCTTCTCGTACGCGGCAACGCAAATCCCAATTCAGGCCCGAATCGCTCGAGCTGACCAGTACCCGCAATTGCATCGCGCGATCGGTCGCGTCGGTAACTTGCAATACTTGGACACGCCCATCCCATTCCGGGGCATTGCTGACGATACGTGACAGTTCCTCGCGCAACGGCGGCAACGGCATCTTGTAGTCGACAAACAGGAATACCGTGCCGATGATCTGCGAACTGCTGCGGGTCCAGTTCGTGAACGGATTTTCTATCAACCATTGCAGTGGCACGATCAGCCGCCGCTGATCCCAAATTCGAACGGCGACATAGGTACCCGTGATTTCCTCAATCCGTCCCCACTCGCCTTGGATCACCACCACGTCGTCAAGTCGGATCGGCTGGGACAGCGCAATCTGCAACCCAGCGATCATATTGCCCAGCACTGGGCGCGCCGCGATACCGGCGACCAGACCGGCGACGCCCGCCGACGCGAGCAGGCTCGTGCCGACCTGCCGCACGTTGGGAAACATCATCAACATCGACGCGATGCCGAGCATCACGATCAGCGTCATCACCGACCGAGCAAGCACGCGCGTCTGCGTGTGGATGCGTCGCGCATGCAGGTTGTCGGCCGTGTCCAACGGGTTCGCGGCGACGATTGCATTGCCTACGCCGGCAACCGAACGTACGGCCAACAGCGTCAGCATGCCGATCAACGTCAGGCCACCAACATCGCGCGCGACGCGGATCAACGCCAACTCGTCCGGCGCCTCGTGCAGCACCAGTTCGATAGCCAGCATCGCCAGCGCGTAAAGCGATGGCCACTCGATCGCCCCCGTCACGACAGCCAAGATCGGATAGGGCCGCGTCACGCGACGCATGATCCGGGCGCCGACCCAGTGCCCGGCGCGCACGCACACCACCGCGATCACGGCAACGACGATCAGGCCGGTCCACGAATGCAGCGGCGAAGCAGCAATGTTGCTGATCGGTTCAAGCCAGCTCACCAGCGCTCCATCACTTGCCTGTTGAGCATGGATAGCTCTTGCCCAACCCCAGTGCGACGACCGTACTGGCGTTGTAGTCCTTTGCGTTTGGCGTATTTGCCAAATACTTGCGCACCGCGTCAGTCAACTCCGCCGCTTTCACGTTATCGGGCAAGCAAAAGTACTGCCCTACACGCGGCCCTGTCGTACCGCCGATGGCTTCGATCGTATTGAACACACCATCCGCTGCACCTTCGATGTAGGCTTCGCACGACACGCGCGATTTCACATCAGTGCGCTGGCACAGACGGTCCAGGTCTGCGCCGGTGAACGCGTAAGCGTTCATCGGCACACTGATCGCAAACATTGCGATGGCGCGGAGCAATGTCCGTAGCATGGTGTTCCTTATGTTGTAGTCAAGATCCGGCACGGCGTACCGCCGTGCCGGGCCGGGTTATTTTGTACTGCCTGCGTTACCTGCACTGCCACCGGCCGTGGCAGGCGGGCGTGAATCCTTTTGTCTTTGTTGCACCTGTATTTTCTCCAGTCGCGCGGCTAGGCTGTCCGCGATGTCTTTCTGGTTGTATTGTTTCGCAAAATCGATCGCGGTCAATTCCAACTGGTTCTTCAACGTCAGGTCGGCGCCCTCGTCAAGCAGCAGCTTCACGGTCGTGATATGGCCGCCGCGCGCGGCCATCATCAGCGGCGTGGTGCCGTTCGGCGATGCGGCATCAATGTATGCGGAATGATCGATCAGCAGCTTGACGACCTCATCCTGGCCGGTCGTCGCTGCGTAATGCAGCGGTGTCCAGCCCGACTTGTTGACTTCGGCCCCCTTCTCGATCAGCTGCTTGACCAGCTCAGTCTCGCCGTTGAGCGCGGCCAACATCATCGCGTTCTCGCCAGCACGATCCAGCTTCCCCAGGTCAGTCTTCGGTTGGTCCGCCAACAGCGCGGCGACCTTTTCGGACTTTTCTCGCGCGGCGAGTACCAGCATCGGCATGCCGCCAGCATCGACCAGGTTCGGATCGATACCGGCGGCGAGCAGCTTGCGCACCGCGTCGACATCGTCGAACTTCACTGCCTTGATCATCGCGTCGGCCGGGCTCGCTTGCGCTGTTGACGGGATCGCGGCCCCTATCCCCATCGTCAATGCGCACGTGAGCCATGCCCCGGCCAGCCAGCGCGCTGAGCAACGGTGCAATACCCGGGCGGCGGTAAACGATGAGCGAATGACATCGGAAAACCCAGCGAAATTATTCATACATGACATGAGTTATTTGTCTAATTTATCAATTATAGAAAATTAGATCTCAACATTTTGCGCTGCGGAACAGCCGAAAAAAGTTGGCCGACGTCGCCGCGCCAAGTTGCTCCACGTCGATGCCACGCAGCTGCGCGACGAAACGTCCGACATGGCTGACATACGCAGGTTCATTGGGCTTGCCCCGGTACGGCACAGGCGCCAGGTAAGGCGAGTCTGTTTCGATCAACAAGCGTTCGAGCGGCACTTTGCGAGCGACCTCCTGGATTTGCGTCGCGTTCTTGAATGTCACAATGCCCGACAGCGAAATAAAAAAATTTTGCTCGAGCGCCGCCTGCGCAACATCCCACGTTTCGGTGAAACAATGCATCACGCCGCCGACTGCGGCTGCGCCCTCTTCCTGCATGATCCGCAGCGTATCCTGTGCGGCGGCACGCGTGTGGACGATCAATGGCTTGTCGGCAGCGCGCGCAGCTTGGATATGTGTGCGGAACCGTTGCCGCTGCCATGCCATGTCGTCCAGTGTGCGGCCTTCGAGCCGATAGTAATCCAATCCGGTTTCACCAATCGCAACAACCTTCGAGTCCTGCGCGAGCGAGACCAATTCGGCAACGTCCGGCTCGCGCGCGTGCTCGTGATCCGGATGCACGCCCACTGACGCGAAGATATGTGAATGCGCATGGGCAATCGCCAGCACGGACGGGAACGTCTCGAGATCGACGCTGACGCACAGCGCATGAGTCACCGCACTGACGCGCATCTGCTCGAGCACGTCCGGCAGGCGCTCGGCCATTCCGTCGAAGTTGATGTGGCAGTGTGAATCGATAAACATCGGTACCCCGCGGCGCCGCCGCGCTATTGAAACTGACTTTACGCGCCAGCGGTGAGCCGGCGCCCGACAATGACCACGTCGCGCTCGATGCCATCCAGTGTCGCGATCCGCGGCAACCGGCCCCAATCATCGAAGCCGTAACGGCGGAACAAACGCAGGCTGGGCTCGTTGTGGCCAAAGAGGAAACCGAGCACCGTGTGCACGCCCAACGAGGGCACATGCTCGAGCGCCGCAGACAGCAATGTGATCCAAGCCCTTGCCCGCGTACCGACGCGTGCAGGTAGAGGCTCACTTCGGCCGTGTGGCGGTAGGCTGGACGGCCATAGAAGTCAGAAAAGCTCACCCATACGACTACCCTGCCGTCGCGCTCCACGACCCACAGCGAGCGCCTATCTGGAGCATATGCATCGAACCAGTCGTGCCGGCTATCGACACTGACAGGCTTCAGGTCCGCAGTCACTTGCCTGGGGGAAACCGTCGAATTATAAATCGCGATGACCGTCGGCAGATCGGCGCGTGTAGCGACGCGATAGGGCATGTGCGTCATGGGTTGCTCCCGAACATGCTCCGATAATGGATAAACAGCTCTTCGAAAACCAGTCGGCCATTCAGCGGATGCTGCTCGACGGCCCGTTGTTGCGTGATCCGCTTCAGGCACTGGGCGACCTGCAAAGACGTGGCACTTTGTGCAACATACTCGAGCGCGTTGCGGTGCGCTGGGAAGTAGCGTGGCTCGCCGCTCATCTGCATGGCTAGCACGTCATAGAGCCATCGTTGCAGCCAGCCGAGTACCGACGGCCCCGGCGCCTTTTGCAGGGCTTCGCCGCAGGCGAATGGGTCGCACGCCGGGCCGGCCGCAAGTTGCTCAAGCGTGAAGCGCTTGAGCGGCGCGTGCTCGTCGCGGGCAACGGCCAGCGCGGCCAATGGCGCGCCGCCGGCTTCTGCGAGTACCCCCGCCGGATCGTCAATGGACTGGCTACGGAGCCAATCCGAGGCACTCGCCGCGTCGGGCATCGCCAGCGGCCATTGTCTGCAGCGGCTCACGATGGTCGGCAGCAAACGCTCCACGTTCGCGCTCACGAGCAGGAACACCACGCCGGACGGCGGCTCCTCCAGCGTCTTGAGCAGTGCGTTGGCTGCCGCCACGTTCAGCGCCTCGGCCGGGAACAGTACCACCACGCGCCGACCGCCGCGGTGCGAGCCAATGCTGCAGAAATCGAGTAGCGCCCTGACCTGCTCGATTCTGATCTCCTTGCTCGGCGCCTTGGATTTCTTGCCGCCTGCGCCAGCACTTGCGCCATCGTCGTCGCCCGTGCGCTCACCGTTGGCATTCTTGCCGATATCGCTGCTCGCTTGCAGCGGCGTGGCCTCGGCGGCGACGGCCTCGGGGCAGACGAGCCTGAAATCCGGATGATTGCGTTGCAGGAACCAGGTGCATGCGGCGCACTGCCCGCACGCGCGTGCGTCATCACGAGGCTGCTCGCACAACAAGCTCTGCGCAAGCTCGCAAGCGAAATCCACCTTGCCGATGCCGGCCTGCCCGTACAGCAACAACGCGTGAGGCCAATGTTCACGCAGTGCCTGGATACGCGTCCAGTCGTCGTATTGCCATGGATACGGCATTTTCTATCGATCAAAGAGTGAGGAGAATAGCTTCGAGCTGTTCGCGCACTTCGGCGATCGAACATGTCGCATCGACGATCGCAAACCGCGCTGGTGCCTGCGCGGCGCGGCGCAGGTATTCGGCACGGGTGTGCGCGAAGAATTCGTTCGACTCGCTCTCGAACTTATCGGGTGCGCGAGCCCCGCCACGCCTTGCACTGGCGGTATCGGTCGGCACGTCGAACAGCACGGTGCGATCCGGTTGCAGCCCGGCCTGCACCCAGTGCTCGAGCACCTGCAGCTTGTCGATCGACAAGCCGCGCCCGCCGCCCTGGTAGGCAAATGTCGCATCCGTGAAGCGATCGGACAGCACCCAGTCGCCACGGGCGAGCGTCGGCTCGATCACCGCGGCGATATGCTCGCGACGCGCCGCAAACATCAGTAATGTCTCCGTTTCCAAATGCATCGGTTGGCGCAACAGGATTTCCCGCAGCGTCTCGCCCAGCGGCGTGCCACCCGGCTCGCGTGTGACGATGACACTGGCACCCTGCCGCGCGGCGCGCTCGGACAGCCGGTCGCAAAACCACGTCAGATGAGTCGTCTTGCCAGCGCCATCGATCCCTTCAAACGTAATGAATTTGCCGCGCGGCCGGGGCCCGTCGTGGCGGCTGGTCGTGATATCCATCATGTCACTGGCCCCTGATGTACTTGTCGACGGCCTTGTTGTGATCGCCGAGATTGTCGGAAAAATGACTGCTGCCGTCGCCGCGCGCGACAAAATACAACGCGCTGCTGGCAGCCGGGTGCAGCGCGGCTTCCAGCGACGCGTTGCCGGGTAGCGCGATCGGCGTGGGCGGAAGCCCGCCGCGCATATAGGTATTGTACGGGGTGTCAGTCTGCAAGTCCTGCTTGCGCAACCGGCCAGCGTACGATGTGCCAAGCCCGTAGATTACAGTCGGATCGGTTTGCAATGGCATCGACAGACGCAATCGGTTGACAAGTACCGCAGCCACCAGCGGCCGGTCTTGCGCGCGGCCGGTCTCCTTCTCGACAATCGAGGCCATTTTCAGCGCATCGTAGGGCGTCGCATAGGGCAGCCCCAGCGCGCGGCCCTCCCATGCCTGCTGCACCCGCAGATGCATCAACTGGTATGCACGGCGGTAAATGTCTAGGTCGCTGGTGTTCTTGTCGAACAGGTACGTATCTGGGAAGAACAGGCCCTCGGGTTCCTGCGCAGGCGCGCCTCGCAGCGCCGGCATGCGGCGTGCGGGCGGCGATGCCGGCGACGTGCCCGCCGCGCGTGGGTCGGTGGGTGCAATGTCGGCCAGAATCGCGCGCATCAATTGCGCGTCGCTGAGCGCGGCGGAATCATGGCGCAACGCCGGGTGCGCGTTGATCTCGTCGCGCATGCGGCGAAACGTCCAACCCTCGATGATCGTAACGACGTATTGGTTGACGTCGCCGCGCGCCACCTTCTGCAACACGCCGTATGGCGTGACCCCGGTCGAGAACGCGTAATTGCCGGATTTCAATTGCGAGGACAGGCCCAGCACGCGGGCCATTAGCACGAACAAGCGCGGCTCGACCGGCACGCCGCCGCGGCGCAATTGGACGGCGACGCTGCGCAGGCTGCTGCGCGGCTTGATCGTGACATCAAGTGGCGAAGGCGTGATCTGAAGGGGCGTGCGAGCCCAATACCAAACGGCGCCACACGCCGCGACGACGGCGACTGTCGCGACCGCCGCCGTGGCGAACAGCACTTTCTTGAACAGGGACATGCGAAACAGGGTTGAGCAAGACTCAATATAATACAGTTGCTAAATTTGGCGGTCTCCCGCCACAGTAGGCGAATCCAGCCGTTATACCTGTACCTTTGGCGCGTTTACGATGAGCGTGTAAGTCATTGATTTGTATACAGCAGATTTTTGCCTATGGCACAGGGTTTCAGCATAATCCGAGGCAGTAGCGAGTGTAGCTCAATGGTAGAGCAGGAAGCCTCCAAGCTTACGGCCGGAAAGTGCGCTGGAAGCGTCAAGGTAGCGGGAAGAGCGGCGGTGTCCGCGTCATCTACTACAACCGGCTTGCGAACGGCGAAATCTGGTTGCTCACGATCTACGCCAAGAGTGCACGGGAGAACATTCCCGGCCACACGCTCAAGGCAATCAAGGATGCCTAAGACCGAAAAAGAACTCATCGCGCGTGACGCGACGCGCGACATCGGGGCGGAGCTGCTGCTAGCAGTGAAGCATCGGATGTCGAATTGCCTTGATACGGAGTGAAAGATGGACAAAATCAAGACCCGGCCATGGGATTCGGCCGAGCACCTGAAGACCGAAGAAGATATCGCCGAATATTTTGAGGCATGCCTTCTAGAAGGCGGCGATGATCCGACATGCACTGCACAAGCACTTGGCGTGATTGCCCGCGCGCGCGGTATGACACAAGTTGCCCGCGATGCAGGCCTGACACGGGAGGGCCTATAAGGCGTTGTCAAGTGAGGGTGATCCGAGCTTCGGGACGATTTTAAAGGTCATCAAAGCGCTCGGGCTGCAATTGCACGCAACGGCGCATGCTTGATGCCGAAAAAGCTTTCGATTACTACCCAGCGGACTGAACCGACATCGTACTTGGATTGCATCCCGCCGTCTTTGGCCGCACCGCACACATGTAGGGCTGGAGCGCTCGAAGCTTGTCTATCTGTCGCTGGTCGGCGGCGGCAGGGAAAACGTGTTGCACCGGAGTCGGATTGCGGCCCGCAAACCCTTGCTCCCGCTTAGGTGCTTTTTGCGTTGCGAAACGGAAGCGGAGCTTCAGTGAGCAAGCGGGTGCTCGGCCAAGTACTGGCGCAGGGCCGCATTTACGCGAGTTTGCCAGCCTTTCCCGGTAGCCTTGAACGCCTCCACTAGGTCAGCGTCCAGGCGTATGGCTGTAAATACCTTGGTCTCTTCCGCCTTCGGGCGACCGCGAGGGCGCTTGGCGACCAGTGCGGCATATACTTTAGACGGTAAGACCTCACTTGCGGGTTTCGCCTGGGCAAAATCCTCATCGGTCCACTCACGGGTCTCCGGGTCAGCCGCGATGCCCGTGTTGATGGCAGCGTCTTCTTCCGGGGTGGGGCTAATGTGCCCGACTTTAAGTTTCGGCATATCGCTTTTCCTCACGCTTGTTGGCCTTGCGCAGACTGATAACACGGATGACATCACCGCGAAAGCAGTAGATCAGCACATGCAAGCGGTCACCGATGTAGCCCGTTGCTTCGAATCGTTGCTCGGCGTACTCCTTGCGTGTGTCCCCACGAACTACGGCCGTTTCCCACTCAAAGAACTCGGCATCAGCGAGCGACAACCCATGCTTATCAAGATTGCTGTCATCTTTGGTTGGGTCGAATTCGTAGTTCATGGAAGTTATTGTATAAACAGAAAACAAGGGAGTCAAGTGTTTTCTGTTTATACAATAAAGTGTCGCCTACAAGCGAGGTTCACTGACAGCTCGCTGTCTCGGGTCTCACCGCACACACGTAGCCTTGGAGTGCGTGAAGCTCCTCTATCTCTCGCTGGTCGTCGGCCGCGACGGCGAAAACACACTGCACCGGCATTGGATCATGGCCCGTAAACCCTTGCCCTACTTAGGGTGACTTTAGCGTTGCGGAACAAAATTCGGGGCATCAACCGGGCTTTCCAATCAGTGCTTCAGCAGGAATGTGTAGCCCGTGATGCAAGCGCCTAATCATGTTCAGACTAAGGTTGCGAGTACGGTTTAGCACTTCATACACTCGACTTGTACTACCCAAGTAAGGTTGCATGTCGGCCACTGACAAATTGCCTTGTTCCATGCGAAATTTGATCGCCTCAATCGGATCCGGCAATTCCAGCGGAAAGTGCTTGGCCTCGTAGTTCTCGACCAAGGTCGATAAAATTTCCAACTGGTCGCCTTCCGGGGTGTTGGGCGCCGGATCAGCATCCACCAGCGCGGCAATAGCTTTCAGCGCTTCGCTATAATCCTGCTCAGTGTGAATCGGACGAATTTCCATTTTGTTACTCCAGTTCCACCGCTAAGGCATCGATTTTGTCGTATTCGGCGTGAGTACCGACAAATTTGATGTAAACCACGCCTAGGCGGTAGGCGACGGCCACAATCAGACGATAAGCGTTTCCTTTGATGTTGAACACAACCCGGTTACGTCCAACGAAGCTGACTGACGCGTAACGTTCCTTGGTATCTTGCGTCGATGTCCATATGGTGCTACGGGCCTCTTCATGCCATGCCAACAATGCTTTCATGCATGCGCCATGGCAAGTTCCACCATCGAACACTGTCTAGGATGCGTGCACGGGCCGCCTCAGAGAAACGATTGGCCTCCATAAACTCGATGACCTGAGCCTTGGCGGATAATAATTTTCGATCGTTAATGGTCACGAACACAGAATATGTCTGAAGCCCGGTGAGCAAACGCAATAACGCCGCTTCGCCCCTGCCATTGATTAGATCCAACCCTTGCGGCCATACTCGCTGCGACAGCGCCTCATCCAGATAACGAATACTAGACAGCAATCCGAGCGCCGCCCCCTCACGCTGCGCCGCTGGCACACGCGCCAAATGGCGCTCGAACAAGGCCAACTCTTGTGCATGTTGGTCAGGTGGCAACGCCTCGATTCCCGCCACAGGCAAATGGCGCAATGCGATTCCCCACTGCTCGTCTGGCAGCGATAAAGCTAAGTCGCGCATTTGCGCGTAACGCACGGGCTGCTCCGTTTTTGGCAAGACCCATATGCTCTCCGCCAACGCACCAACTGCCACACCCTGATAAGCGGGTGGAAGGCGTAGAGCCTGTTCGCACAAAATCGCGTATTGCGCGGTTAGGCTCGGGTGTGTCATATCCGAATGCAAATGCCCCAGTAGCCCGGACAAGGCCGAAATCAGCTCCGCTTGCTGGGACACGTTCAACGACGGCAGCCGCGCCAAGATCGCCTGATAACGCTCGATGAACTCCGGTGAGCCGATGTTGAAATCGATCAATCCAATCGCCAGTGCCGGCCAGACATTGTCCTGCTCAGGCTCGCGCTGTGCCACTAAGGCGTGAGCGAAGTCAAATACTTCAAGACGCTGATACCATGGCAAATAACGAAATCTCAGCATCAGCGCCTTTTGTATTGGTAACCCATGCTTCGGAATGCGCTGCGCGGCTGCGAACAATCGCTTGAACGCTTCGCCTTGCTCGGCCTCCGGCAATGCTTGCAGACGCTGGCGCAACGCGTCAATCGGCTCGACGTGCTGCGCCGGATCGGCGAGCGTGCCATCCATCTCATTGAGCAGTTGATTGATTGACGCGAGACTTACGGCTTGGTTGGCTCGTTGCCAGTAGCGGTAGACTAACTGCCTGGTTTGCATCGCATGATACGTGCGACGATTGACTACTGAAAAATTTTTCACGTCTTGAACGGGCACGTAGTCACCGATCCGCTCAATCAGTTCGGGCGGCAGGTCATGATATGTCGTGGGCCGGCTGGCCGACGTGTTAGCTAAAGCGCTGCTTAGTGGCTGCCGTGGCGGTGGCACCGACGCGGCGGGTTGCGGGCACGACTCCAACGCGCGGATGTAGGCACTATAGTCGTTTAAAGCAGCATTCAGATCAAAGTCCATTCACAAACTCAGCAAGAGGTCCGACACACGCAGTGCGAAGCGCTGCTGCGCAGCAGGCTAGCGGAAAGCAGACGGATTAGCACAGCAATGAACAGCGAAAGCTAGACTTCTGGCGGATAAAGTAAGGTCAACAAATGGGACTGCTATATCGCACATTGACAATGTAGGCGAGCTAACCGAACGACATACGGCTCCAATAAGTGATGGCGCGGGCTTAGCTACATCCTGCCGTCGCTGGTCGCACCGTACACACGTAGCGCTGTAGCGCACGAAGCTTGTCTATCTCTCGCTGGTCGTCGGGCGCGACGGCGAAAACGCGCTGCACCGGGAGTGGATCACGGCCCGCAAACCCTTGTCCTACTTAGGGTGGCTTTAGCGTTGCGGAACAAAATTCGGGGCATCAACCGGGCTTTCCAATCAGTGCTTCAGCAGGAATGTGCAGCCCATGATGCAAGCGCCTAATCATGTTCAGGCTAAGGCTGCGAGTACGGTTGCGGCTTGGTTCCACCGGGCACAGCCCTCCGCCTGAGGCTGAGGCAAACTACTAGCACAAACTCGCCAGCCAGACCGCTGAAACGGTCTCAACTTAAACCAACTGGCCCCCGTGAAGCCGAGGCGGTTCAATGATTTCGGCTACGCTACGTAATCGTTGCGTATCCGCAATAAATGCTCGAGTACCGTTACACGTGTCTGCTCAGTGAAATGGTTACGGTCCATAAAAGCCGTAATTTCGTTGACTGCATCTTGCCCTTTTGAAGTTCTCAGCACATAGCTTACCTCGCTAAGTACCTTCAACAGTTCTGCTGTGCTGTTGCCGTCAAGCAGGCTCAACGCGCGCTGCCACACTTGCTTTGAGAGCGCATCGTCCAGCTTATAGGTACACCCGAGCAGGCTGATTGCGACCTGCACGCGCTGCGCCGGCAGCACACGCAGCAACGCCGGCTCCAGTAACTGAAGTTCGTGCGCGTGTTGCTCGCGCGGCAACTCAGCCAACCCGACTGGAAGATAGCGCAGTGCAGCTCCCAGCTGCTCGTCCGAAAGCGATAGTGCCAGCTGTCTCATTTCTGTGTACAGTACTGCACGCGCTGCTTCGGGCAATTCTTGTATAGCGGCGGCCAGCGCGCCGATCGATGCGCCTTGCTGTGACGGAGGCAGAGATAAAATTTGTTGCTGTAGTATTGCATAGGTTGAGAGAGCCTTGCTCCCGTCAGGGTCAATCCGATGGTCGGATCGCAGTCGTCTAGCCAATACAGGAATTAGCTCAGCTTTTTGAGACATATTCAGGTATGGTAGCCGGCAGAGCAACATTTCATATTTTTCAAAGTACCGAGACGGCGTCCATATAAAAACAAGCGCGTTGGCCAACTCAGGCCAAAAATTTTCTTGATCGGGTTGACGCCGTGCAGCTATTTCATAAGCAAAATTAAATACTTTGGACCGCTCGCTAGCCATGATGTAAATCAATGAAGCAAGCATCTTTTTTTGTAAAATAAGGCCCTGTTTTGGAAGGCGGTCGGCCGCCGCAAACAGTTGCTTAAACGCCTCGGTTTTTTGCACTCTGGATAGCCCCAATGATTGCGATCGTTGCCAAAGTGCTGCGATAGGCTCGGCCCGTAGATATGGTTCAGCTTGAATACGCTCGATGTCATTGATTAACTGCTGTAGCGACGCGAGATCGTAGACGTGAGCCGCTTGCTGGTAGCAGCGCCAAGCCCACCGCCGCTCTTCCATTAAATAATAAGTGCGCTTATTTACCAGTGAAAAGGCGGGGATATCGTCGAGCGATAAGTGGTCAGCAATCTGTAAAACGACTTCGGTCGGCAGCGCGGGGTAAGCTTCAAGCCTTTTTGCCGGTGTGTCGGGTGTGATGCTTACCGATCGTTTAATGCCTATAGATGGCGCAGCTGGAGCCTGCTGGTTGGCGTGCTTGTCCATTGCATAAATGGCCACTTGAGTGTTGTTTAAAGTGGAGTTTAAATCAAAGTCCATCGGCAAGCTCGGTAAGGAGTGAAACGCGCGCAACGCGAAGCGATGCTGTATAGCAGGTTAGCCAGAAACAGGGAAATTAGCATAGCGATAAGCAGCGATCGCTATTTTTGACGCATAACGCAATGCCGACGAGCAAGGGCCGCTACATCGTATGCTGGCAATGCTAAGATAATCTACCTTACTCGGCAAACTACAAGACGTTTGGCTCGAATATCAGTGACGCAGATTTCACTTGCATCCAGCCGTCTCCGATCGCACCGCACACACGTAACGCTGGAGCGCGCGAAGCTTGTCTATTTCTCGCTGGTCGTCGGCCGCGACGGCGAAAACGCGCTCTGCAACCGCTGCGTCGAGGTCTGCGTAGGCGGTGGCTCCATCGCCCACGCTGGCGGTGCCGGCAGTTCCGGACAGATCGTCGCCACGGGTTGGATAGTTTGCGACGGCGACACGCAGCCGCTCAGCACCAACGGCAAGAGCAGCACGGTAACGATGGCTGTCGGTTTCATGGGCTTGGCGTTCCTTTGTCAGTTGGGCATCCAGGGCTTCGATCCTTTGTGCTGCGGCTTGGCGGTTCTCCGCTGCCTTGCGCTCAGCGGCCAATGTAGCATCGGAAATGGCTTTTAAGTCAAGGGCGTGTCGCTCGCGAACAGCTGCGGCTTCGGCATGCGCGTGCGCGAGGCGAACACGGTAGTAAATTGACACACCGACACCCGAGAGCATGGCAGCGATGACAGCCGCAACAAGCGAGCAGGAAGGTTTGATCAGCATGGCAATGAAAACGCAACTGTCATGTTCAGTTTCATTTAAATGGGTTCCGATTCCGAAACGTTTCGCTTTGAGCATCTCGATAGCTGACGGGTAAAATGTAACTTTCGCCGCCCACTTTAGGATATGCATCGTGAAACACAAACTCATCGAGGGCTTCAGTGCAGAACAGATCGAAGAGGCGCGACTCCGTTACGCACAGATGCCCAAAAAACCCATTGTGGATATGACCCAGGTCATGTCCACACCTGAAGGCCGCCAGAGGGTTCAGGAAGGCCTGGATTACGTGCTCAGGGAGCATGCCCTTGCCTTCAAAATCCTCAAGGACCACTGACCCATGCTCAGCGCCGAATATGTGATTGCCGCTCACGACAATGTCTTGCGCGCCGAGGGCGGCCTGTCCGGATTCTCTGGCGGCGGCCCCGGTGCTGTGGATGCCGCATTGGCTCGCATTGACAACCGCCTCCATTACGAAAACGAAGAGATGGACGATGCGTTCGCGATCGCTGCAATGTATGCGGTCGCCATTGCGCGAGCCCATGCCTTTAATGACGGCAACAAGCGCACCGCTCTAATCTGCACGCTAGAATTTCTCAGGGAGAATGGCTATGTTATTCCCGCCGCCTCCGAGCAGAGCGAAATCCATCTGGCTGAGCTCATGGTGGGCGCAGCCGAAGGCGCGATTGACCACTCGCTGCTGCGCGACTACCTCGTCGCGCTCTACCTGTTCCCGTAGATAGGGGATCAGGTCTTGTAGCCCGTTGCCGCTGGTGATTGCACGCATGACCGCACCCTGTACGCCGGCCAAATACTGATCGGCAATCGACTTGATGAGGCCCACGTTTTCGGCTACCGAACTGGCAAGGATTTCCTTTGCGGTCGATGGCAGGGCTGTGGTTTTGAGAGACAGTCCACCGGACAGGTCACGTAGGCTGCTGTGCAAACTGGCACTGCTTGCCTTATCTGCACCCGCGACCATGCGCTTCACGATTGCCTTTGCCTTGAGCGCGAAACGCTTGCGTACACGCCGGGTCAGCGCGTTTGTCACGATGCGTGTCTGGCTCGATAGGCTGGCGTCCTGCGCAAAGAAGGTTTGCGCTGACGGGCTATCGAACAGCGCGACAATTTCTTTGTGACTGGCAGCCGTCATCTCGGCGACAAGCCGCTCCAGGTCCTGCTGATAGCGTGCCTGTAAGCCAGCACTCACGCGCAGCGGCTTGCCGCGTAGCACGGCTGGTTTGAACTGATCCGCCCACGCTGCCTTTTTGCGGGCCAGTAGCTTACGTGCCATCGTCATCCTCAGGCAATTCATCACCCGCCTTATCAGGCGGGTCAGCCGGCATGGCTTCCTCTATGCCGGTGTAGCCACTGGTGGGGTCCTGGGTGATTCGGCGGCGTTCATCGATGCCGTCGATGGCCCCGCACTGCACCAGAATGGCACCGGTTTCCGCTTCCATCTTGTTGACTTCGGCGCGCTCCTTTGCCGTCATCGAATCCAGCGGGTTCCATGCCACCGTCGTCTCAAATGGCACGACGCCAAACCTCGGCGCAATCTCCGAGCGGATGACCAGCAAGTGATGACGATCCAGCAGAGGCGTCAGGTCATGCGCCTGAATGCTTTCCAGTTCTTCGTGGTAACTCGCTTCTTCGAACTCGCCCGTTGCGTTAAAACCCTTGGGCGATGTGCCAAGCAGCTTGGTGGCCGGCACGTTCGCCGCCGCCGCGACAAGCTGATACTGCGTCATGATGACCGCATCGAAGTCCGCTAGCGCGGTGTCGAACTGCTCGATTTGCTCTTCCGTGCCAACAACCTTGATGCCGTGGTTGTCGCGATAGTGAGCCCAGGTCGCCATCCGCTGCTCAAACTTTGCCTGATTGGCGACAGCACTTTCCACGTCCATGTGAATGACCGTACTGCGCTTGGACATCGCGAGCAACGGAGCCTCGTTGGCCGTGCGCTCGGAAGCATAGACGCGCTCGAAAATCTTCTGCGGCACCGGCACGCCACCGTAGTAGTAAGTCGGTTTCAATACATCCGGAACTTCGCCAGTGCGCAAGATAATCAGATGCGAATGATGGATCGGCTTGCCATTGATGCGCCAGTAAGTCGGCTCGTAAAAGTGCAGGCTTGTCGGGTCGGTTATAGCCGTCGAGTTCAATTCTGGCACCACCCAGTATGGGTCGATTTGCCGGATGCCCTTATAGCTGCCTGGTGTCACGCCGTCTGGATTAAGAGTCGCTAACACAAGTCGTCCACGAAGCGCGAACAGATAACGGCAGCAGCCAAGCGGAGCAAGGCGATATGAATGTCCAAACGCCGCTCAAAGCGGATGCGCAGCTTACCAAAACCGGCAAACCAGGCGTGCGTGCGCTCGACTACCCAGCGATGCCGTCCGAGCCGCTCACGCTTTTCTACGCCGCGACGGGCGATGCGTGCAGTGATTGCGCGTTGCTTCAGATAGCGTCGGCAGCGGGCAAAGTCGTAGCCCTTGTCCGCATGCAGTTTGCTCGGACGCTTGCGCGGCGAACCGCTCAAGCCCGGCACGGCTGGGAGAGTATCGAGGGTGCGCTCGAACGCCATCGAATCATGTCGGTTGGCACCTGTGACTGTGATCGCCAAGGGAACGCCTCGGGCATCTACGACCAGATGCCGTTTGCTCCCGAGTTTGCCCCGGTTCGTCGGGTTGGGGCCGGTTTCCTGGCCCCCCGGGGGCTGGCAACGCTGGCCGCATCTAGGCTCGCTCGCTCCCAATCAATTTGGTCATGTTCACGCAACCGGCAAAGCATGGCCAGATGCAACCTGCTCCACACGCCGGCGGCCTGCCAGTCGCGCAATCGTCGCCAACATGTCATGCCGCTGCCGAAGCCGAGCTCCTGGGGCAAGTCTTCCCATGCAATGCCTGTATGCAGGACATACACGATGCCGTTCAATGCCGCCCGGTCGCCAACAGTGCGCCGACGCCCGCCTTTGGGTGAGGGCGCGAACGCTGGAATCAACGGCTCCAGCACCGCCCACAATTCATTGCTGATTTTGCGCCTTGCCATGACCCCAGGATACGCGCCTTACGGCCTGACGTCCAGGTTGCGTTAGCGACTCTAAATGGCTTGGCATAATATTCAGGGTCGGTTGACTGGACCACGAACATGGCGATGCGAATGCCGAATACACGCCCCATGCGCACGAACTCGCGCATGTGGTGGTTGATTCGGAAACGCTTATCCTCCCTGCGGATTGCGTCGATGACCCCCGCATCCACTCCTGTACCGTCGTTGACCGTAACCGTATAGCCATTGCGGATCGCATCCTTACCCGGCATCGTGCATGCCTTGTCAACCAGCCAATGCTGTGCAATCAGCGCGCAGAGTTGGTAGCCGATAAAGCTCTGTGACGCATACCAACCGACCTGCGCGGCTGGCATGTTTTCCTGTCGGAGCGTTGCAACGCGCTTGACGCTGTTTTCAAGTTCGTTCGCGTCCATGCCGACGTCGGCGGCGCAAAAATCATCGGCCACCGAGCGTTGAAACGTTGATGCCTGCAAATGTGCCCACGCCTCAGTCTGGCCGACACGCAGATCGTGCTTGGTCGTGAAAAAGCCCCCGGACTTTGGGGTCTCGGGGGCTTGGGGCGGCTCATCCTTGCGTCGTAACCAGTTGAACATGTCGGTTTTAATCCAGATCAAAGAAGCCGCGCTTGTGCACCATG